>NZ_AUJY01000012.1 GCF_000424465.1 Butyrivibrio hungatei NK4A153
CTCAATAGAGTACTTGGCACCGCAAGAGGGACAGAAACGAGAATGACATCGAAAAGGAACAAACTTAAAATTCCCGCATTTGGGGCAACCATACATGGCCCCGCCAAATGAAGGGTCACCACAGTTGATCATCTTGTCTATGTTTTCCATGACAGATGATCGTGGATGAAGAGTATATTGAACTTCTTCGTAATGGTCGATGAATAATTCTTGTAGAGTATTACGCTTCATAAAACTATTATGAAAGATTTATGGCAAAAAACAACCCCACCCCTCATGATTGAGGGGCAGGGGAGTTGAAGTGCCATAGGCACTTTTTTATGGATATAGAAATGATTAAGCTACTTTGCTTTCATTGCTTTTTTTCTCAGACTTCTGCTTGAGAAGAGTCTTTGCAGAAATAACTGCAAGTACAACTGAGAGTACTACGAGAAGCACAGCGATAAGTGCCTGAATAAGTGCCCAAACATCTGCAGATCCTGATGTGTAAGCTGTAAGCTTAGCAGTGATTGTCTGAATGAGTGAGCAGATTGTAACAGCAAGCATGAATACCATAGGAATGTAGAACATCTTATTGTTCTTACCTACAGCACCGAGCCATGTGCAAACTGCAAGAAGACCGATAGCTGCAAGAAGCTGGTTAGCTGCACCGAACAATGGCCAAATCTTGGTGTAACCTGTCATACCAAGTGCAACACCGAGTACAACTGTGATTGCTGTAGCAACATAAGGATTTGCAAGAACCTTCTTGTAACCTGTTGCATCTTTTGCTGTCTGTCCCTGCTCAAGGAAGAATTCCTGGAACATGTATCTTGCAAGACGAGTAGCGGTATCAAGAGATGTGAGACAGAAAACTGAAACCGCAAGGATGAGCATCTGGTACATAATGTCTTTTGCACCGGGAGCGAATGATCCGATCATTGCTGAAAGTCCGCCGGCAAATACCTGAGTAGGGCTTGCGTATGTTCCGTCTGAAGCAGCTGCCCAAACAAAGCCAACTGCAAGAAGAGAGATAACTGCAACTACACACTCGATAAGCATTGAACCGTAAGCTACAGGCTTAGCGTCTTTTTCATTATCAAGCTGCTTAGCTGTTGTTCCTGATGAAACAAGTGAGTGGAAACCTGAAATAGCACCGCAAGCGATTGTAACAAAGAGGGCAGGAAAAGCAGTACCTGTTGTAAATACGCCTGTTCCCTTAAGAGCTGCATCGCCCATAGCCGGAATCTGGAATGAACCGTTACCTGTAACAACAGCTCCAAGAACTGCGATGACACCTGCTCCAATCATGAAGTAAAGAAGGAAAGAGCTGAGGTAATCTCTTGGCTGTAACAAGATCCAAACAGGAGTAACGGATGCGATCAAAATATATACACCGATAACCCACATCCATGCATTGTAAGAAAGTGCGATAGGATGGAAGTTAAGACCGATGGCAACAACTGCAACGATTCCAAGACATCCGAAAACAGAAGCAACTCCGATGGGAGCATTCTTTCTGTAAACGAAGAATCCAAATACCATCGCAAGAAGGATGAAAAGGATTGAGATCATAGCGGTTGACTGATTAGCTGCAAGTGTAGGTCCTTCAACTGCTGCGCCTGTTGATGTTGTAACACCGAATGTGCTTGCAACAATTGAGCTGAAAGCAGCAACGACCAAAAGAAGAGTAAGGTAGCCAAATGTGATAAAGAGTCTCTTAGCTTTTTTGCCCATTGAATCATCGATGATCTCACCGATTGACTGACCCTTGTGACGAAGTGAAGCGAAGAGAGCACCAAAATCATGTACTCCTCCAAAGAAAATGCCTCCGATGATTACCCATAATAAAACGGGAATCCATCCGAAAACGGCTGCCTGAATAGGTCCGTTGATAGGGCCTGCTCCGGCGATTGATGAAAAGTGGTGACCCATGAGAACAGGTGCTTTGGCAGGAACATAGTCGATACCATCTTCGAGCTCATGCGCAGGTGTTTTCTGTGAAGGGTCAATTCCCCATTGCTTTGCGAGCCAGCTGCCGTAAAATACATATCCGGCAGCAAGAAGCGCAATGCTTACTAAAAGTATTACTGCTGCATTCATAACAATTCCTCCATTTTTTTGTATATATCAAAGAGCAGAGATTTTAGCTCTTTGCCGACGTAATTGGTAAAGACCTCCTTGGTGTCCATGGTCGCAACGGCGAGTCTTGCTTCGCTGTGACCTCTGAAGTTAAGAAGATATCCCTTATCAAAATGAAATTTCTTAATCAGTTTTTTTGTCTGAGGATCGGGAGCAGAATCGCATAACACAACAAAAGTAATGTAAGAGATCATGTGATCCTTTTCGGGATACTTATCATTCTTGCGGACAAATTCAGGTTCTATCTTTTGAATGATCAGCTCTTTTATCTCATCAATTTTTTCCGGTGAAAAAGAATTCTCTTTTATAAAAAAAACATGTTCAAAAGTTTTGACAGCCCAAAGCTGAGCTTCTTTTCTAAGAACATATTTCTCACTCATCGAATGAAAAAAGGCATAGGCAGGGAAAAGGATTTCACCAAATTTATAGTTTTCTGTGACATCGAAATTTGCCTGATACCGGCGTAGAAGTTCTTGCAAATATGCGTCGGATGATACCATTGAAGTCACCTTACAAGTAAAAATTTCTTATTGATAATAAAGACCATATATACTTTATCACTTTGACGCGGTGTTGCAAAGAGGAAAATGCACTTTATTACAGTAAATAATATATAGAAGAAACAGAATGAAAATAATTGAAAATACGACAAAGATAATGCAGAAGCGTTGATAAAGACAAACTAATATGAAACCAATCTGCAATATAATGTATAATAAATTGGGAAAGAAAGTAGACGAAGGGAGACAAAATATGCCTTTTATAAATTCAAAAATAAGCATAACAATTTCAAAGGAACAGGAGACAAAGTTAAAGACAGAACTTGGAAAAGCAATAGAGCTCATTCCGGGAAAGAGTGAGAACTGGCTTATGACAGGGTTCGAAGACGGGTATCATTTGTACTTTAGAGGAGACAATTCTCTGCCTACAGCATTCGTTGAAGTAATGATATTTGGAAAAGCAAATCCGGATGCGTTTGAAAAGCTCACAGAAAAGATAACAGAAATCTTTGGTGATGTGCTCGATATTAAACCGGACCATATCTATATAAAATATACACCCGCAGATCAGTGGGGATGGAATGGAAGTAATTTCTGATATTGTCATATCATTTTTTCTACAAAAAATCTGTATGAAAAATAAGTCTGGAGGGAAGCAATGGAGAACAGACCTGTTGGAAGAAAAAAGAATGTCACTGAAGGAGGTTCCGGAGTACACAAAAGAGGCGAGGGACTCGGAACCGGTCCTGTAGGTAATAGCAGTGGGTATTCATCGGGATCCGGACCGTCGGAAAACGGCGGTGGAATGAAGCGCTCAGGGAGAGGGGTAAATCCACTCTTTATGATAATAGTGCTTTTGTTCCTGGCCGGAGGCGGTGGACTTTCGACTATGTTGGGAGGCGGACAGACTGATATATCGCCCGCAACTCAAACACCTGCAAATACCGCACAGAATTCACAGACTTCACAGGGCGGAAATTCAGGGGCAGCCGGATCGATTCTTGGCCAGCTTTTTGGTGGCTACGGTTCATACACAGGATCGGGAGCAAATTCGGCAACCTGGAGTGACACTCCAAACACAGGAAATCTTAACACAAGTGTGGACAGCAGAGCACGTGAAAAAAGGACTGTAATTAAGGGGAACGGACAGGATAATATCACGATTATGGTCTACATGTGCGGAGCAGATCTTGAGTCCCGAAACGGAATGGCTTCAAGGGACATTCAGGAGATGATGAAAGCAGACATTGGTGA
Organism: Butyrivibrio hungatei NK4A153; assembly: GCF_000424465.1. GTDB lineage: Bacteria > Bacillota > Clostridia > Lachnospirales > Lachnospiraceae > Butyrivibrio > Butyrivibrio hungatei_A. Next base: position 3,876 of record NZ_AUJY01000012.1, read on the forward strand.
TAAGATAAATCTCCTTGTTTATACAGGCGGCTGTAAGCAGTGGCAGAACAATGTAATTTCCAATGCCACAAATCAGATATATCAGATAAAGGATGGTAAGCTTAATCCTCTTGTGAATAACGTAGGTAACTTACCTATGACAAAAGCAGAGACTTTGTCGGACTATATCAAGTGGTCTGCAAAGAACTTTCCTGCGGACAGATATGAGCTTATTTTTTGGGACCACGGCGGTGGGTCTACAGGTGGATACGGATACGATGAAAAATTCCAGACCGCAGGAGCCATGTCTTTGGCAGGAATTAATAAGGCACTTAAAGACGGCGGAGTGACGTTCGATTTTGTCGGCTTTGACACATGTCTTATGGCGACTGTTGAGAACGCCCTTGTAGTGTCTAATTACGCGGATTATCTCGTGGCATCCGAAGAGACAGAACCGGGAGTCGGTTGGTACTACACAGACTGGCTTACAGAACTTGGAAAAAATACATCGATGGAGACGATAAATATCGGAAAGAATATTATCGACTCTTTTACAAGCACATGTGCGCAGACTTGTCCGGGTCAAAAAACAACACTTTCAATAACAGATCTTGCGGAGATTTCGCAGACAGTTCCGACAGAGCTTGCCGACTTCTCAAAAAGCACCTCTGAAATGATAAATAGTGACAACTATAAAACGGTTTCAAATGCGAGAGGAAATACAAGAGAATTTGCGGCTTCTTCAAAGATAGATCAGGTCGATCTTGTGGACTTTGCAAACAGGGTTGGAACAGATGATGCAAAAGAACTTGTGGCGACCTTAAAAAGCGCAATAAAATACAACAAAACAAGCTCAAATATGACCAACTCGTACGGGCTTTCCATCTACTTCCCTTATAAGAAAACACATAAGGTAGATTCGATGGTAAATACCTATGAAGATATCGGCATGGATAAAGAGTATGCAAAGTGCATTCAGAACTTTGCTTCTATGGAGGTTGCGGGACAGGTTGCAGCGGGTGGTTCACAGACACCTTTACCATCCATTTTTGGAGAGCTTTCCGGAAGCGGAAATTCGGATGCTTCTGCGGAGATGATAACACAGCTTCTTACGACCTTCCTTTCAAGTGACTTTAGCAGCGTGTCGGGACTTAATTCTTCCAACACAGCATTCCTCGGTAAAAGTCTTGATGTGGAAAAGGCAGCAAAATACATTGCTTCTAACAGGTTTGATGAGTCCGCTCTTATGTGGACAAAAAATACTGCCGGAGAAGACGTTATAAGCCTGTCAGAAGACCAGTGGAAAATGGTACATGAACTCGACCTGAATATGTTCTATGATGACGGTGAGGGATACATAGACCTTGGAATGGATAATGTTTTCGACTTTGATGAGAGTGGAAATTTGAGGTCGCAGAACGACAAGACCTGGCTTGCAATTGACGGCAATGTTGTAGCCTACTATGTGGTAGACGTTCAGGTAACTGAAGAAAGCTATGCAATAACAGGCAGAGTTCCGTGTCTTTTAAATGGACAAAAAGCGAATCTCATTCTCGTGTTTGATTCGGACAATGAAGACGGGTATGTTGCTGGTGTTTGCTATGACTACGTTGAAGGCGAGACAGAGACCATAGCAAAGAACCTCACAGAATTGCAGGCGGGAGATGAGATTGATTTTACCTGTGATTTCTACGGATATGACAGGGCTTTCAAGAAGGCTTATTTACTGGGAGAAAAATACACAGTAAAAGGGGCAATGTCCGATATGAAAATAAGCAATGTTCCCGTAGGTGACGGAGCGGTTCTTGAGACATATTGTTTCACAGATATTTACGGACAAAAATATTGGACAGAATCACTTAAACATTGATGTAATAATACGCTCTTAAAAATGAACGATACAGAGTAAATTTGAAGGTTGATTTAAGAGTTGTTTTCGAGAAAAAATACGGATAAAAAACAGAGTAAAAATCGGGATAAATTTCGGGGTGATTTTTAGATTTGTAAAAATCGCGAAAAACTGCACCGTTAGTGGGCTTCAGCATTTTTGACGATAAGAAATTCACCACAAAAACCGGGGATAAAAAGCAGGTGCGTTTTAAGCCTTTTTTTACCCTGTTATCCGATAACAAATTACACAGATAAAAAGCAAAAGATTATTCAGAGAATAAACTCAAAACCATAAACACATTACAACGGGAGTTATAAATGCACGACATACTTACAACTTTGTGTTACATCGAATGCGGTGACAGATATCTTATGCTCCACAGAGTCTCCAAAAAGAACGACATCAGCAAAGACAAATGGCTCGGAGTCGGAGGGCACTTTGAAGAGGATGAAAGTCCCGAAGAATGTATGCACAGAGAGATACTTGAAGAGACAGGTTATGACATACCAAAAGAGGAGCTTAATTTCAGAGGACTTGTGACCTTTGTTTCCGGCAAAGGAGACTACGAGCTTATGTCCCTCTTTACCGCACCTGCTCCAAACGAAGAGCCGAGTGACTGTGATGAAGGAAAACTTGAATGGATAAAAAAGAGTGAAGTTTACGGACTCAATCTATGGGAAGGAGACAAGATATTTTTTAAACTCTTGGAAGAGAGAAAAGACTTCTTTTCACTGAAGCTTGTTTACGACGGAAAAGACAACCTGACAGAGGCTGTTCTTGACGGAAAGAAAATGGATCATAAGGAATATCTGAGAAATATAAAATGAACGAAGAAAAATCACGCGATTATCTTGCGGGAAGAGCAAAGGATCTTGCTACAAGAGCTTACATGAATAATTTTGTCACTCACACGGACTTCTTGTCCGTATCCGAGCAGGCGCTTTTTTACAACATACTTGCGAGTGAAAAAATACCTGCAAATGTACACGAATATCATGGTGCGCATTTCGTTATGTACGGAGGTAATAAAGACGCTGAAAGAGCGATGGTATGTTTCCTCCCAGATTACATGGATGAAGCGAGCTTTATAATGGCGGAGCAGGAAGAGCCTTCTGTTCTTGCCTGTGTGAGAATAAAACCGGTGAATGCAAAATTCGCCGATAATCTCAGTCACAGAGACTATCTCGGAGCGGTCATGAATCTTGGAATAGAAAGAGATCAGATCGGAGATATCTTTGCAGGAGAAAATGAAGCGTATCTTTATGCCACTTGTGACATCGCAGAAATGATATGCAAAGAACTTATTAGAATTAAGCATACTTCCGTGAAGTGCGAAACAGTAAAATCTTCCGAGTGCAACATCGAACCCAAATTCGAAGAAATCGGAGGCACGGTTGCATCGGAGAGAATAGATGCAATTCTTTCTTTTGTTTATCACCTTTCTAGATCGGAAGCGCAGAGGCTTATTGAAGTGGAGTCTGTATACATAGACGGACGCACTGCATATAGCGGCGGATATGACCTCAAAGAAGGAGCCAGAGTTTCGGTAAGAGGACACGGCAAATTTATTTATCTCGGAACAGAGAATACGACCAGAAAAGGCAGACTGTTTATAAAAGTAAAAATTTTTGTATAATGGAGCCTGACAGGAAGGCGATTTTTTATGGGTAATTACATTGTATTTGACCTTGAGTGGAATCAGGGTGAAGCGCCTGTTACAATAGACGGTAAAACTCTTTCATTCGAAATAGTTGAAATAGGCGCTGTGAAATTAAATGAGAAAAGGGTTAAGATAGGCGAGTTTTCAAAACTGATAAAACCTAAGGTTCACAAGCAGATGCACAAGATAACGGGAAAGCTTATTCATCTGTCTATGGAAGACCTTGAAAACGGAGAAGATTTTTGTGATGCGGCAAAAGAGTTTTTGGAATGGTGCGGAGAGGATCCAAAATTCTGCAGTTGGGGACCTCTTGATCTTACAGAATTTCAGAGGAATTTAGACTTCTTTGGAATGCCGCTTTTATCGGACAGACCACTTGCATTTTATGATGTACAAAAACTCTATAGTCTTGCGTTTGATGACGGACGTACCAGAAAGGCACTTTCATCGGCTGTAGAAGAGCTGGGACTTAATACGGATAATCCGTTCCACAGAGCACTGGGGGATGCGGAGTACACGGCAAGGATTTTTCAGAGGTTTAAAGAAAGAGTTCTTGAGAGGATATCTTTTGACACCTATGTAACACCTAAGACCAAGAAGCAGGAAATCAAGATTGTTTTTGACAACTATGAAAAATATATTTCAAGGGAATTTGATACCAAAGAAGATATCCTTGAAAATATGGAGATAATGAGCACCAAGTGCTATATATGTCATAAGAACATAAGACGTAAGATAAAATGGTTTTCTCCAAACGGCAAACATTACTATGCAGTTGCATGTTGTGACAAGCATGGTTTTATGAAGGCAAAAGTCAGGATAAAAAAAGCTGAGAACGGAAGACTATATGTTGTCAAAACTTGCAGGTTCATTTCACCTGAAGAAGTTGAGACCATGAAACAAAGACAGAGGAAGGTAAAAAAAAGGCAGACCCCATAATATAATGGGTTCTGCTTTTTTCAGCTTTTTGTTAATGCATCAATATTGTAATTGCTATTAGAATTCCATAGTATCCATTCGTCATAACCGGCGTCATATACGGCTTGGATTTGCGCTCGTATTTCTTTTCCCTCATATTTTATATGTCCTTTTACCCAGGTTGCGGTGAACGCTTGAAGCCATGGCCGAATAACAGCATGATTATTATTTGAAATTGGCTTTAAGATTTCATTAGATTTTTCAAGTGCTTTATTAACCGTATCGTAAGGATGGGCATCGGGAACATCTAATTTAAATTCTCCGTCTGCATAATGAGATGGATAGATCATTGGACAGATGATATCTAAATTGGAGACAAGATTTACATAATCCTGGCCGACGTGTTTTGAGTCTTTGTTACTATTGATTATTGTTCCAAAAACATCAGCTGATACAGGAATGTTATGTTTATGCCCCTCTTCAGTTACTTTGGCTAAGAACTCAGTGATATAATTTCTACGGGCATCATCATCATCTGAAACGAGATCATATAAGGCATCATCAGCTTTTTGTCCAACCGGAAATCTAACATAATCAAGTTGCACTTCATCAAAACCGAGAGCACAACAACTGTTCACAAGGCTAATAATATAATTCCACACTTCTTCTTTACATGGGTTCACCCAAGCATTCCCATTGGCATCAGTTATAGGTGTATTGTCAGAAGATGTAAGAGCAAGCTCAGGATGAGCTTTTGCCAATATAGGATCTTTGAAACAAGCTATTCTTGCAATTACATATATATCATTTTCTTTTAACTTTTTTAAAAGTGCACTAATGTCTTTTATGTAGGCAATGCCGGAGTTCATTTCTATGACATTTTCATTATCCATTTTAAAGGTAATGTTTCCATTGTCATCTTTAACATCAAGAACAATTGTATTTAGTTCTGTTTCGTTTATAAGACTAATGATATCGTCAAGCTTATCTGTTCCGGCTGTTGGACCTGTGACATATATGCCTTTTACCTTTAAATGATTTTCTTTCCACACATCCATGTTATCAGCTGATTCTTCTATAACAGGTGTTTCCGGTTTAATCTCATCCGTATTTTTTGTATGAGTATCTTTTTGTGATTTGGAATTAAAAAAGATAAACAAACCGAAGCAGATAATTGCGATAACTATAACAGCTACAATAATATATATTTTTTTATACCGGATATGTCCTTTATTAAATTCTCGCTTTCTCCTGTTGTATCTAATTCGGTCGCTTCTGCTATGGAATGTTCTGTTAGCTGCAATCCTTGTTGCAACAGACGCGACTAAGGTCATTAGAACAACAAAGACTCCGGCACACATAATAAGTATCTTTACATTGATAAAAATCGAATGATACGCATTGGCTAATTGTGAGGGTGTTCCGTTCTGTTCAAAGTAGCATACATGGGCGTTTCCTATAGGGATACCTTTGTAGCTGTATATAACCTTTGCAAGAGCATTGCCTGCCTTAGCCTGTTCTTCAGGAGTAAAATCATATGAGATCTCAAAGTCGGTATCTTCAACAGATGCATTGACGGGAAGAATAACATAATCTTTTGGATTAAGATTAAGGATTGTTCCCGATTTACCAAACACATCATTATCTGACTCAAAGAAAAGAGAATCATCCGGCATATATCTTTTGTCCACATCAGCAACTTTCTCAGCACGGAAATTATTGAAGCCGTAATTGAAAAGTGTAACTGTATCATTGAACTGTTCCGGTGACTCATCTTTAAGTACAACACAGATAAGTCTCATACCGTCTCTTTCCGCGCATGTAACAAGAGTTTCACGGGCAAGATCTGTATAACCTGTTTTACCTCCAACGATGCCGTCATATTTAATCTCACCGTTTATAAGCTTATGCTTGTTGTGGACAGGGAATTCATCAGGCTGTGTTTCTGTTGCGGTAAAATGGTAGTTTGGAGTATTTCCGACTTTACATAACAGATCGTTACTAAAGAATTCTCTGGCGATAAGTGCAAGGTCATAGGCGCTGGTATAGTGATCGTCAGCTTGAATACCGTTGGTGTTTGAAAAGTGAGTATTCTTACATCCAAGTTCTTTTGCCCGGGAATTCATCATATCAACAAATTTGTCTATGCTTCCGCCTACATGTTCAGCGACCGCATTGGCAACTTCGTTTGCACTTCCAACCATAATTCCGAAAAGAGCTTCTTCAAGAGAAATTGATTCACCTTCATCTATTCCGAGATTAGATCCGTCTCTTGGAACACTAAAGACAGCATCGTGAGAGAAAACAACCTGCTCATCCAATTTGGCATTCTCCACAGCAAGAAGACAAGTCATAATTTTTGTCGTACTTGCGGGATAGAGTTTCTCATCGATATTTTTCGAATAGAGAATAGTCTTCGTATTCGCATCCATCAAAATGGCAGCTTCTGCCGGTATGACAGGTCCTTCGGGCCATCCTTGTATGGAATTACTTTGAATCGGAGCTTCTTTTTGCTTAAGTGCCTCTTCGGTGGGATCGCCTGTTTCTGCGTGGACTGCTGTTTGCAACATAAAAAAAGCTGCAAAAAACATTGAGAATGAAGCAGCGATACATCTTATTCTGTTTTTATTATGGAAGTCATTAAAAAAGTTCATAGTATGTAAATAATACAATACTTCCCATTCAAGGGCAAATGTTGTAAAATTCTTTATAAAGGATAGGTGGAATTTAAAAAATGCGATTACGTAATATAGCGGGTTCGAGAGAAGTTATTGCTGAGAGTAAGTACACTGTTAAGGACCCTGAGCAGAAAAAAGGACTTTGGAAAAAAGAAATATTTGGAAACGATAATGAGATTCATATCGAGATAGGAATGGGCAAGGGTCGTTTCATCATGGATATGGCGGCGCTTCATCCTAATATTAATTATGTAGGAATAGAAAAATATTCGAGCGTACTTCTTCGTGCGATACAGAAGCAGGAAGAGTTGCAACTTCCAAATGTTATCTTTATAAGAATGGATGCGGAAGATATTACGGAAGTATTTGATGAATCAGAAGTTGGTAGAATTTATTTGAACTTTTCAGATCCTTGGCCAAAGGACAGACATGCCAAAAGGCGACTTCCTTCCCGCGAGTTTCTGAAGCGATATGATAAAATATTAAAAGAGGACGGCGTTGTGGAATTTAAGACTGATAATGAAGGCCTTTTCACATTCGCACGCGATGAGGTAGAGCCTGCAGGATGGAATATTGATGCCATTACATACGACCTTCATAATGATGAAGTCATGAACGAAGGAAATGTGATGACTGAATATGAGGAAAAGTTTTCGTCACTTGGAAATCCGATTTTTAAGTACGTGATCAGTAGAAAGGGGGACTAACCTATGGACTACACGCTAAACAGTCAGAACTTCGAAGAAGAAGTTTTGAAAAGTAACTTGCCGGTGCTTGTTGATTTTGCAGCAGACTGGTGCGGACCATGTAAGATGATGTCACCTGTTATAGACGAACTTGCAGAGGAATACGAAGGAGAGCTCAAGGTCGGAAAGATAAATGTTGACCAGGCACCCGACATAGCTCAGAAGTACAATGTAATGTCCATTCCGATGTTCGCTTTATTCAAGAATGGAGAGCTTACTGAGACAGCAATAGGAGCTCAGAACAAGACAAAATTACAGTCTATAATCGATAAAGTGCTGGCTTAACAGTCAGCACCTTTTTAAAGAGGAGATTAAGGTTTTGCCAAAGATTACAAACTTTGAAAATTATAGGAAGAGAGATGACTACGATACATACGATCCGGACGAGAGATATTATACGGGCGATATGTATGAAGACATGCAGGATTATGACAAGCATGACTACGATAGCCGTGATTATGATGGTCAGGCTTATGATGAACAGGACTATGACGGGCATGAGGATGATCAGCAGGATTACGAAGGTCAGAATTACGGACAGAGTAACCATGATGATCAGCGTGATTATGATGACCATAACGATCATGCCAATAATCAGGACAATGTCGGTCAGACTCAGGATATACCACAGGTAAACACCGTATCTGAGAATAATCAGCATGAGGATGCGGGTGATATCGAGATTGCCGATCCCTATAATTTTTTCAATGCGGAAGAGCGCGAGGCATATTTCCGCCAAAGAGAGCAAACTGACGGACAACCTGAAGACCCTGATATGCAAAGAAGAGAGCGCGCAGATAATCGTGATGACAGTCGAATCCCAAGAAGAGACGACGATCGTCCTATGCGCCGAGATGATGGATATCCGCCGAGAAGAGATGATGATCGCGCAATGCGCCGTGATGACGGATACCCGCCGAGAAGAGATGACGAGCGTCCCATGCGTCGTGATGATGGATATCCGCCGAGAAGAGATGATGATCGCCCCATGCGTCGTGATGATGGATACCCGCCGAGAAGAGATGAGGAACGTTCTATGCGCCGAGATGATGGATACCCGCCAAGAAGAGGTGATGATCGCCCTATGCGTCGTGATGATGGATACCCGCCAAGAAGAGATGATGGCCGTCTAAGATATCGCGATGATGAATATGCACCAAGAAGAGATGATCGTTCGAGACGTCGTGATGACGAATATATGCCGAGAAGAGACGATCGTCCGAGACGCCGTGACGAGAGAGATGATTATCGTGATGATGATCGCTATCGCCGTCGTGGAAGAGATTATTACGAAGATGAATATGATGAAGATTATTATGATGATAACGGAATCGATGAGCAGACAAAGCTCTTGATGGTAAGAATCGCTTCTGTTGTTACCGGAATAATTATTCTCATGTGTCTTGTGTTTATTGTAAAGGCGAAGCTTATTAATAAGGTAGCTTCTCCTGATTCTGAAAAAACAGCTACGGAATCGCAGAAAGATAAAGATGGCGATGACGATAGTGAGGATGATAACGGGGGTGGAAAAGGTGATATTGATATCCCCGAAGGATATACGGAGACAAATGATAAAGTTGTTGTAAATTATGAGTTCCTGAATCTCAGATCTTCGCCAAGCACGAGCAGTGATATCGTTACTAAGGCAAAAGACGGAGATGAACTTAAGAGAATTGCAGTAAGCAATGACGGATCATGGGCACTTATTAATTATAAAGGTAAGGCAGTGTACGCATCTATGGATTATCTAAGCGAGAATCCTTGAGTGAAGCCAAGAGTAGAATTTATCCATTGCTTCCGATAGAGAACTTTCCGAACGTGAAAAAGTATCAGCGTGGGTGAGAATTTCATCGGAAGTGGTATCCTTGGCATAGTCTGCGATTTTTTGGGCAGAACTTGCCTCCAGCAGACGATAATCCATATTTACCAGAAGATTGTTGTGCAGGGCACTGACACAGGTATACAGAGAAGGATATTTTTTCTGTATAAGAGAGAATTCATCAAGTATCTGTTCTCTGCTCTGTAGACAAAAGAGAATATAAACAGACTCAACTACTTCATGAGGTTCAATTTCTTCCTGATAGGAGTTGTCTTCATAGTCATCTCTTGTTGCGTAATATTCGCAAATCTCCTGAACCAAGGCACCGACTTTTGAGTTGTCGTACAATTTCTGAAGTTCGTCAATTTTTTTATCATTCATAATTAAAGTATAGCATATACAGAGGAAATCAAAAATGAAGATCGGTATTTTTGATTCCGGGATAGGTGGGCTTTCTGTGCTTCATGAAGCCTATCATTACCTTCCGGAGCAAAATTACATATTTTACGCTGATACAGAGCATGTACCGTATGGATTAAAAACCCCGGAGCAGATCCTTAGTTATTCGATCGGCATCACGGAGTTTTTGCTTGAAAGGGGAGCGGAAGCGATAGTAGTAGCTTGTAATACCGCAACCAGCGTAGCAATTAAGGAACTTAGGAAAAGATACAGCATTCCTATCTTGGGAATGGAACCGGCTGTAAAGCCCGCTGTTGAGGGAACGGATAAGAAGCGTATTATGGTAATCGCGACCCCCGTGACCATTAGAGAAGATAAGTTAAAAGACCTTCTGCACAGAGTAGATGAACATCACAGAGTAGACCTTCTGCCGATGCCAAGGCTCGTTGAGTTTGCGGAAAGAGCTGAGTTTGATTCGGAAGAGGTCCTTGATTATATAAAGAAACAGTTTGAACCATATAATATGGAAGAATATTGTGCACTTGTACTTGGATGTACGCACTTTAACTACTTTAAACCTGCGTACAGACAGATTTTTGGTGATGAGACCCTTCTTATTGATGGAAATCACGGTACAGTAAAGCATTTAGCTGAGGTTCTCGGAATAGAATTATCTAAGGCACCAGATAATGTAGTTATTTTTGATGATGTACACAAGATGTTGGAACAATCGAAAACAGAATATTTTTATTCCGGAAAACCGATAACGAGTGAGACAGAGCTTGAACATTTGAAAATACTACATAATCGGTTAGAAAATGTAAGAAAAAAATAATAATTCTCCTTCTTGTTTTTTACTAGATAAAGTATTATCATAGTTATGCGACCACAATATATTGTTATTCGATTAGAAAACATCGTGATTGCGAAAACAGTTTTTTTGTAAAATAAAAGAAGGGGGTTCTTATGAAGATCATTAAGAGAAGCGGTAAAGAAGTTGCATTTGATGGCAATAAGATTCTTGCGGCTATTGAGAAGGCAAATAACGAAGTTACCGACGAGAAGAAATTAACCGCAGGCCAGATCAGCGACATCGAAAGAAGCGTGGAGAATCAGTGCGCATCTCTTACTCGTGCAGCAAGCGTTGAGGAAATCCAGGATATGGTTGAGGATGGACTCATGAAATCAGGCAAGTACGAGGTTGCCAGAAAATACATTACATACCGCTATAAACATGCTCTTGTCAGAAAGTCTAACACGACTGATGAGCAGATTATGTCTCTTATTGAGTGCAATAACGAGGAAGTTAAGCAGGAAAACTCCAATAAGAATCCTACAGTAAATAGCGTACAGAGAGATTACATGGCCGGTGAGGTTAGTAAGGACATTACCAGAAGATTTCTTTTGCCCGAAGACGTGGTAAGAGCGCATGAGGCAGGACTTATCCATTTCCATGATTCTGATTATTTCGCACAGCATATGCATAACTGTTGCCTTGTAAATCTGGAGGATATGCTTCAGAACGGAACAGTTATTTCAGAGACAATGATAGAACGTCCCAAGAGCTTCTCTACAGCATGCAACATCGCAACACAGGCGATCGCGCAGATTGCAAGCTCACAGTACGGCGGACAGAGTATCACACTTTCACACCTTGTTCCTTTTGTTGATGTCAGCAGACAGAAATTCCGTAAGGAAGTTGCTCTCGAGTTCGAGACAGCCGGAATGAAGATCAACAAGAAGCAGGTAAATGACATCGCAGAGATGCGTGTAAAAAAAGAAGTAGAGAGAGGATGTCAGGTAATCCAGTATCAGGTCATCACACTTATGACCACAAACGGACAGGCACCTTTCATAACAGTTTATATGTATCTTGATGAAGTTCCCGAAGGACAGACAAGAGAAGACCTTGCCATGGTCATCGAGGAAATGCTCAAGCAGCGTATCACCGGAGTTAAGAACGAAAAGGGACAGCTTATCACACCTGCATTCCCTAAGCTTATCTACGTTCTTGACGAGGACAACATCCATGAGGATTCCAAGTACTGGTATCTCACAGAGCTTGCTGCCAAGTGTACAGCAAAGAGACTCGTTCCCGACTACATCTCAGCTAAGAAGATGAAGGAACTTAAGGGCGGAGACGTTTATCCTTGCATGGGATGCAGAAGTTTCCTTACTCCCGACAACGAGAATGTTCCCGAAGGATTGTGCAACAAGGGCAACAAGGCTCATGCGCAGAACTACAAAGAGGGCGATCACAAATACTACGGAAGATTCAATCAAGGCGTTGTTACAATCAACCTTGTAGACGTAGCATGTACATCAAATAAGGATGAGAAAAAGTTCTGGGAGATAATGGAAGAGAGAACAGAACTCTGTAAGAGAGCACTCATGTGCAGACATGAGAGACTTCTCGGAACACCTTCCGATGTAGCTCCTATTCTTTGGCAGAACGGTGCACTTGCAAGACTTCAGAAGGGTGAGACAATCGATAATCTTCTCTTTGGAAACTATTCGACAATATCACTCGGATATGCAGGTCTTTGCGAATGTACAAGATATATGAAGGGCGTTTCCCATACAGATGCTAAGGGAAAAGACTTCGCATTAAAAGTAATGCAGTTCCTCAACGACAAGTGTGCTAAGTGGAGAGCTGAGACAAATATTTCATTCAGCCTTTACGGAACACCTCTTGAGTCAACAACATATAAATTTGCAAAATGTCTGCAGAAGCGTTTTGGAATTATTCCTGACGTTACAGACAAAAACTACATTACAAACAGCTATCATGTTCATGTTACTGAGCAGATCGATGCATTTACAAAGCTTAAGTTTGAGTCCGAGTTCCAGGCACTTTCGCCCGGCGGAGCAATAAGCTATGTAGAAGTACCTGATATGAATAGCAATATTGAAGCGGTTATTTCAGTAATGAAATATATATATGAAAACATCATGTATGCTGAGCTCAATACCAAATCAGATTTCTGTCAATGCTGCGGTTATGATGGGGAGATCAAGATTGTTACAGATACAGACGGAAAGCTTATTTGGGAGTGCCCTAATTGCGGTAACAGAGACCAGAACAAGATGAATGTAGCAAGACGTACCTGCGGTTATATCGGAACACAGTTCTGGAACCAGGGACGTACACAGGAGATCAAAGAAAGAGTGCTCCATATGGCGACACCTAAGCTTTGATTGGTTACTGATTTAGACCTACTATGTAAAAGCCGGGAGAATTATCCCGGCTTTTATTACAGTCTGGGAGATTTTTTAAGAAAGGCGAGAAATGAATTACGGACAGATATATTACAGTGATGTAGCAAACGGAATAGGATGCAGAACCTCATTTTTTGTGAGTGGATGCACACATCATTGCAAAGGTTGTTTCAATGAAATGACATGGGACTTTAATTACGGACAGAAATATACAAAAGAAGTGGAATATGAGATTGTTGAATCTCTCAAGCCAAGCTATATCGACGGCCTCACAATTCTCGGAGGAGAGCCTATGGAAATAGCCAACCAGAAAGAGATAAGACCGCTCCTTGAGCGGATAAAAAAAGAAGTTCCCAAGGCGACTATCTGGATCTATTCCGGATACACTTTGGAAGAGCTTACAGACACTGAAAACAAGAGATGTCACGGGGATGACACCGATGCCATTCTTTCCATGACAGATATACTCGTTGATGGAGAGTTTGAACTTGATAAAAAAGATCTGATGCTCAGGTTCAGAGGATCGTCCAATCAGAGAGTTATCGATATGAAGGAAACGCTGAAAGCGGGAAAAATAGTGCTTTCCAAGTATAATGACAGAGACTGCTCAAGGATCTAGATGTACAAAAAATCGAAAAAACCAGTGCAACTTTTGCAATGTTCGCCACAATGTAAGCACTTACAATACAAAAATTTTTGATATATTATAATTAACGTGAGCAGTACTTATTGAACGCGAAAGCCGTTACGGCTATGAGGAGGCAGCTATGAGAGACGAGAGATTTGATCTTCTAACTTTTGGAGAGATTATGCTTCGTCTTTCGCCGCCAAATTATGAGCGTATGACACGCGGAGATGTTTTTGACAAAAGAGCCGGCGGCTCTGAACTCAATGTAGCATCAGGCGTAGCGCTTTTGGGACTCCGTACAGGAGTCATTTCAAGACTTCCACAGAACGCACTCGGAACTTTTATTAAGAACCGAATCCGTTTCGAGGGTGTATCGGATGATTATCTTATCTATGATGAGTCACCTGAGGCAAGACTTGGAATATATTACTACGAAAACGGTGCTGCACCACGCAAACCATCCATAGTCTACGACAGAATGAATTCTTCAATAACAAGAATTTCTTTGTCAGAGATTCCTGAGAGTGTGTATACATCTACAAGAATGTTTCATACAAGCGGAATTTCACTTGCACTTAATAAGAACACTTGTGAAGTTGCAACTGAGATGATAAAGAGATTCAAGGAAGGTGGCGCCAAGGTATCATTTGATTGTAACTACCGTGCCAACCTTTGGAGCGAAGAAGACGCCAGAACTGCAATAAAGAAGATCCTCCCTTATGTAAATATTCTTTTTGTGTCGGAGGAAACATCCCGACGCATGATGCAGAAAGATGGCGAGCTCTTCGATATAATGAAGAGCTATACTGAGGAATATCCTGTCGAAGTAGTTTGCACAACTCAACGACAGGTTATAAGCCCCAGAAAGCACAACTTTACGTCTACCATATATGACGCCAAGAACGACCGGTTTTATACCGAGGCGCCATATGCGGATATAGATGTAATAGACAGGATTGGTTCCGGCGATGCTTATGTATCCGGTGTATTATACGGAATGCTTAAGTACGATGATGTTCAGAAGGCGCTTGAATACGGTAATGCAACCTCAAGTGTCAAGAATACTATTCCGGGAGACCTTCCCGCAAGCGATCTCAAAGAGATTGACGGCATCATCAGAAATCATAATGCCGGAGGTCCTACAAGCGAGCTTAATCGCTGAGGACAAATGAATTTGCCGATTTACGTTCGCCATAACGTATTTCCTTTATAAAACCTCTACAGCAGGAGCAATCCTGCGGAAAAGACCGGACCCACCGGTCTTTTTGCTTTAGGGAACTTTTATAGGGAAAACACTATGAAAAGTTCCCTAAAACATACGTACCCTTGACAATCCCGCGAAATGTTAATAAAATCATCTTTAAATAATACGACGTTGAAGAGGAATAGTAACTGCGTAAGCGTTTCAGAGAGAGAACCGTTGGTGTGAGGTTTTTACGTATAAACAGCGAACCTACCTTGGAGTCCTGTATGAAAATACAGCGTTTCCCGCGTTAAGGGTTAAATTGAGTGAGACCACAGCAGAGTATGCTGGGTTTAAATAGGGTGGTACCGCCGAGAATCTTCGGTCCCTGTTAGGGGATTTGAGGGTTCTTTTTTATATCATAGAAAAATCCTTTCTGATAAAAAAGCGTCTCTCAAAGTTCCCGGAAACACTTAATTGCAAAAAAGGAGAAAAGAAATGGCTGACAACAAGAAACTCGTATCAGAGATCACATCTATGGATGAAGATTTCACACAATGGTATACCGATGTGTGTATCAAAGCCGATCTCGTAAGTTATTCCAATATTAAGGGATGTATGGTAATCAAACCTGCGGGATATGCAATCTGGGAGCTCATTCAGAAACACCTTGATGCAAGATTCAAGGCAACAGGAGTACAGAACGCATACCTTCCCATGTTTATCCCTGAGTCACTTCTTCAGAAGGAGAAGGACCACGTAGAAGGCTTCGCACCTGAAGTTGCGTGGGTAACACACGGCGGACTCGAGCCTCTTACAGAGAGATACTGCGTACGTCCTACATCAGAGACACTTTTCTGTGATTATTACAGAGGAGAGATCCACTCATACAAAGACCTCCCCCAGGTGCTCAACCAGTGGTGCAGCGTTGTTCGTTGGGAAAAAGAAACAAGACCTTTCCTTAGAAGCAGGGAATTCCTCTGGCAGGAAGGCCACACAGCACACGCTACATTTGAAGAGGCAGAAGAGCGTACACAGCAGATGCTTAACGTATACGCTGACTTCCTTGAGAACGACATGGCTATTCCTGTTATTAAAGGACAGAAGACAGATAAAGAAAAATTTGCCGGAGCAGAGGCTACATACACAGTTGAGGCACTTATGCATGACGGAAGAGCTCTTCAGAGCGCAACCAGCCACAACTTTGGTGATGGATTTGCCAAGGCATTCGAAATCCAGTATGCGGGCAAAGATAACAAACTCCACTATGTAAATCAGACTTCATGGGGACTTACAACACGTACTATCGGAGCTATGATCATGGTACACGGCGACAACTCAGGACTTGTTGTTCCTCCTAAGATTGCTCCTATCCAGGTTGTTGTAATTCCTATCCAGCAGAAGAAAGAAGGCGTTCTTGACGTAGCTTACGATATCGCTAAGAGCCTTTCAGATTACAGAGTAAAGACAGACGATACAGACAGAACACCCGGATTCAAGTTCGCAGAGCAGGAGATGAGAGGAATCCCTGTACGTGTAGAGATTGGACCTAAGGACCTCGAGGCAGGAAAGTGCGTACTTGTAAGAAGAGATACAAGAGAAAAGATTGAGTGCGCTATCTCTGAAGTATCTGCAAAAGTCGGTGAGCTCCTCGATCAGATCCAGAAAGATATGTTCGCAAGGGCAAAGAAGCACCTTGAAGAGCATACATTTGTTGCTCACAACAAAGAAGAGTTCGCTGAGAACTTCAAGGAGACAAAGGGCTTCGTAAAGGCTATGTGGTGCGGAGACCGCGAGTGCGAAGACAAGATAAAGGAAGAATTCAACGTAACAAGCCGTTGTATACCTTTCGAGCAGGAAAACATCTCAGATGTATGTCCTATCTGCGGTAAGCCTGCTAAGAAGATGGTTTACTGGGGAAGAGCATATTGATAAATCTTTTTATCAAGTAAAAAATGATAATAGAGCGGGCGCGAGAAATCTAATTAATTTCTCGCGCCCGTTATTATTAACGCAAAAGCTAATTACTGCTCATTTAAATATGTCTGAATTCGGTTATTGATAACATCCGCAACTTCTTCGGCTGATTTCTGTCCCTCGAAGAATGCGGCAGTTTCTTCAGTAACGAAGGAATCAATCTTTGAATCAAGCCTGTGTATTGCCTTGCATGAAAGAATGCTGTCGTAGAGCTTTTGAGCTTCATCTGCGGGAAGTGGATCCAATTTTACCTCGTGAAAATTGACATACACTGTAGCGTCTTCTTCAGATTCGGCAGGTTCTGTAGCTTTTTTCAAATAAGATTCAAAAAGAGCCTTATCTGAAGGAAAAGTAGAACCGTCATTAATAGAGGGATTAGTACAATAACTTTTTATAAATTCCAGTGCACCCTCCGGGCATTTTGAAGATGCGCTAACACATAACTGGTTGTAAGGAGTTATCATTGTTGTGGTTTCGCCGCTATTGTTAGGGAAACCTACTAATGAGACCTTATCCTTTAATTCATACTGCTCTATGTCTGTAAAAGAGTTAAATCCATATACATCCTGATTACAAAGTATGCCGTTACTGTTGACGGACGGAAGCTCATCAGCGACCTCAACTTCTTCATTATCTGACGTAGCAGGTTTTTTCTTGCCGCTGTTTAACTTTTTGGCATATTCAAGAATCTCTATAAATTCAGGGCATTTAAGATTACATTTCTTGTTATTCCAATCGATGAACTTATCACCTGCTGTCTGAATACTTGTATTAATGAACTTATTTCCATCCATTGAATCTTTGAGATTCAAGTCGTCATACTCTTTTAACGAAAGAGATGTCTTACCACCTGCGGCACTTTCCTTCATTAGAAGAGTATTGTATACGAACGAAGGATAAACAGAATACACCTTGTCGCCTGTTTTCATCATCTCATATATATTAGGGAGAATTTCTACATCGCCCAGCGCTCCGCCTTTATCAAAAGCAGATGAAAGATCCATCAGTACGCCTTTATTTGCATAACTGTCAATGTTCGGAGCAAAATAATATGAAAAGCAGAAGATATCGGGAGCTTTTCCTGCGAGAATATCCTGATTAAATGCCTGCAGAATATCATCAAGCTCATCTTCAGGGTAGGAGTCAGAATAATCAATGACTTTTACCTTATATTTATCACTGGATTTGTTGAATACGTTTACTGCCATGGTTACATCAGCTGTGAAGCAGGCGCCACCCAAAGTGAGCATTGTTTTATCCGGTACATCTGCGGGATCAACTTTAGTTAAAGTAGAAAAATGGATATTTGAATTGAAATCAAGTGTTTCAGCAAATAATTCCTTATCATTTATTGCAATCCAGCCTAAAAAGTTCAGTCTGTCTATGCACGAATCATCAAGATCAAGCAGTTTGGTCATTTTATCGGATTCATAGTCGTAGCCGTATATTCCGTTATAATCTTGTGCATAAAGATCATATCCTTCACCGCTCTGATATGAGTAGTGTCTTTCAGCGCAGGCCTTACTCGTTTCGCCAAAAGTTTTATTATCAAGATCAACCTTAGCTAATATAGGGACATCTTCAGAAGATGCTCCTTCGATAAAGAACTGATCCTTTGAGCCTTTATATAGGAAAAAAGCATCTGAATCAAAGTTTTTCTGAGCATCCTCTAACTTTATTAAAATTGTAGAGTCAGCCTGATCGCTAAATGTTTCGATGCCGCGTGAAGTATTAAGAACAAGTCCGTATTTATCGCTACAGTACATATCATAGATTTCAAAATCAAGTGTTTTACTTAGGACTTCATTTCCGGTATTATCAAACTTCTTAAGACAAGATTCATTCGTATAGTAATAAGTATAGAGATTTCCGTCTTTATCCGAAGTGCAAATGATATCAGAGATCTCTTTTCCATCTAGTGGAAGGTCAAAAGATTGCGCGTCAGAACCATCCTTGTTGACAAAGAGATACTTGAATTTGGCGTCTTTACCCAAAGTAACGGCTCTTACCTTGCCTTCGATGTAGTCAAGATACTCAACATAATCGTCTTTATTGAGGATGCCTTCATAATCGGTTTGCTTAAAAATATAGTCTTTAGGCATAGTCTGAGAGTCACTTAACATAGTAGACACTTCGGGATTTAGCGGATCAGTTATCTTCCTCTCGGTATCTTTCTTGCCACAGCCTGTTACTGCGGTGGCAAGAAGGGTAAAAGAGAGAATGGAGCATATAGTTTTATTTAGTAGAGGTATTTTTTTAATCATGTTGTGGTTCTCCAAATTTGCGAAGCTTGAAGGGAGAGTAAAAAAGAACATCATCTTCTTCTGGAATTGTAATAATCTAAGTTATAGTAATAGATTACATATACTTTGTCGTCCATGGTGTCGAAGCTGAGAACATAGTTATCAAATTTATAATCATAAAAATAGCCGTTACCGGTTTTAGAGGTAGGTTCGCCGTAAGCAGAAGTAAGTTCTTTTAATGAATTACCAACGCAGATTCCTTTTGATGTTTTAGCGTTTGGTCCCATAAGACTAATCTGTCCTACAGATTCTTTGCCGTTATCAGTAAATGTAACTATAGTAAAATCAGAATCGCTGCCGTTCACATCATAGTCATATAGCTTTGAACCGGTATCTATTTCTACAGGAGTATCCGGAACAATGGTTCCTACAGCGTTTATCTTATCCAGTGTAGTCGGAAGATCATCAAGGATAGAAAATGTTTCGTCTTTATATGTAAATGAATCATCAGTTGAAGCAGTAGCAGTGTCAGCTGCTTCTGAAGAGTCTGCAGAAGCGCTGTCTGAGCTTGTATCTGCGGTTGCTTCGTTGTTGGTATCGCCGGATGTATTTGATTCTGAATCTGTATTAACTTCTGCAACAGAAGCAGCATCTGAAGATGAAGTATCTGTAGAAGCTGCGCCACATCCCATAAGAGCGAGCATCATTGTAGCCGCGAGTAAAATTGCTGTTGTTGTTTTCTTTTTCATAGGTCTCTCCTTTTTATTAGTGCAATGACAATGTCATAATGTCATCTGTGTTAATTGAATTAATACACTTATAACATGGGGGTAATTGCTGTCAACCGCAGGAGCAAAATAATTATTTTTTAGATAAAAAACATCAAGAATATAGAAAAGACGGGACTTCATGAGGAAGGCCCGTCTTAGAGTAAGGCTATATTGTAATACTTATAATGATTTGAATTTCTGCGTTGTATCGTTTAGTTGCTCGGTGATCTCATTATTTTCATTGATAGCTTCAGAAATCTTTTTAATTCCTCCGACGATTTCAGATGAGCTTTCGGCAGAAGATGTGATGGCAATAGAGCTTTCTTTTATGGATTCGGTTATCATTCTTACTGATTCGACCATCTCCTGCATGATCTGGTTGAGGTGAGAAGCTTTATCATCAAATGCGGCGAAGGAATCGCTCATGATATCCGCGGTGTGCTCATATTTTTCACCTGTTTCTACGAAGTCATCATAATCACCGAGTACTGTTCCGTTGATGTAATCAAGCGTGGACTGGGCGTTGTCTGCAAGTCTTCGAACCGCTTCTGTAACTTCTGCACTTATATCCTGGATATTTGCAGCAGTTCGTCTACTGTTTTCGGCGAGGGTGCTTATCTCTGTTGCTACTACGGAGAATCCTTTACCCGCTTCGCCTGCACGTGCGGCCTCAATCGAAGCATTGAGTGCGAGGAGATTAGTGTGTTTTGCTATATCCAAGATGACATTTGTAAGTTCATTGATCTGACTAACCTTCTCAGAATCCTGTACGGATTTACTGAGTACTTCGGATAGCTGTGATACGTGGTCGCCTGCGGCAATCTTTTTCTGATTTACGCGGTCTTTAACTTCATTGGCTTCCTGCTTAATGGTAACGGCGGTCTCGGATCCCGAAAGGGCCTGTTCTGTGATTTCCTGAGCGGCTGCCTTAACATCTTCAACGCGGTCATTGATGGATGAGACTGTTCCTGCAACCGTCTCCATATTTGCCGAGAGTTCTTCAAGGGCTGCAGAAGTGTTGGTCACGTTGTCATCCGCCATGCGAAGCTGTGAAACAACCTTTTCGGACGAACTTGTAAGGACGAGCGATCCGTTTTTTACATCCTTCATAATTCCCTGAAGTGTTTCAATGAAGTGGTTGATACCTACTGTGATGTAAAGAAGCTCGGATTTTGTTTTTGTCTTTATTCTTGCCGTGAGGTCGCCGTTTCCGCCTTCAATGTTGGTGATCATTGTGTTGACTTCGCCGCTGATGCGCTCAATCTTTTTGACAATGTTCTTATAACTTATAAGGAAGTTGAATGTGATAAGCAGCAGCATCGCAAGTATGCCTGCAATGCCGAAATAACTACCTTTTTTGAACAAGAAGTTCATTGTATCGGTGGTCTCTTTTGAGGATTTTGCAATGGCATTATCAAGGGCTTTTGACGAATGGAAGATGGCAATCTTCTGGATCTCGGCTTTGTCAAAAAGGATATTGTAAGCGGATTCCTTGTCTCCGGCATCACTTTTTTCAATAGCCGAGTCTATAAGTGTTGTAAGCCTCTGATACTGGGCTGTGATCTCTTCAAGTTGTGCGGTTGCTTCCTCGTCATTATACTGGGAAAAATTACTTTTTAGTGTTTCTATGTCAGCCGTGATGTCCTGTTTGGCTACGTTTATCTGGGGTAAAAGAGCCGTCTGTGTTTCAACGGCATTTGCAGATATGTAACCTGTTGTCTGGTCATAGAGGTTCATGACATCGGATTTTAACTTGGCTTCATGCGTTGAAAGATCCATCATCGAGTCAAACATGTTGATACTGCTTGTTGTAGATGTTTTCATGGCAGACATGACCATGTACATTACAATAAAGAATGATATGAGCATCAGCAAGTTCAAGGCAGATAACTGGAACACAATGGAATCTTTCTTTTTGATAACTACCTTAGTATTGTCCTTCATGTTTCTACCTCCTCCTTAAAGTGTCTCATACCATTTGGTTGCAATAGATTTGATCTCTTCCATGAACCCCTTGGCGTCAAGCTCGCCGGATGCATATTTTTGGAAGGCAAAAGAAAGACCTCTCTGTCCAAGTCCTGAAGGCATGTCCATCCAGTGCCAGTTCGAAGTTTTGCCGGAAGAGATATATTCAGAGATCACAGAAGCAAAAGGATCTGAGGCTACGAAGGTACAATCGGTGAACGGGCTTACGAATCCGGCTTCTTCAACGAGAATCTTCTGTGCGGATGACTCTGAGCACCATTCAAGGAATGCTTTGGCAGCTTCCACCTGACCTTCTTTGGGTATAGCCCACCAAGACGGTGCGCTTGTAAGTATTGTGTCCATGCCATCCTGAAATGCATATGGGATCATTCCGACTTTGAAGTTTCCCGCAGAAGCATATTCGCTTGCGTTGTCGCCGGTCATTGCTGCGCCGATCCATGAGCCCTGAGTGATAAATGCATATTTGCCTGAAGCAAAGTTTTTTACCTGATCGGCATATTCTCCTGTAGTTTTCAAATCGGGATCGGAGTATTCATTAAAAAGACCTATCATCGCGGCATAGTCCATGAATCTGGACTCATCGAGTTTGCCGCCGTCGTTAAGAAGGTCGATGTATGTTGTATCGGATCTGTCGAGGCCTGAGTCGATGTATGCGCCAAAGATGTGGTTACCCGCTGACCAGCCGAGGTTTTCAGCTTCGGTAAAATAGCCTATAACAGCTCTCAGTCCAAGTTCATCTTTTTTGGCATCTATTGTTTCAAAAGCAGATCTCATCGACGCGGGGCCTGTTATGGAAGAAGGATCGACTCCGCATTTAGAGAGGATATCTGCGTTATATGCAAGCCCGATTGCTTCTGTTGTGAAGGGAAAGCCAAGTGTGCCGTACTTGGAATCTACGAATTCAGCATCAGTACGGCTGACCCAGTTCTGATCGCTCAGATCGACAAGAAGTCCCTCCCAGTTTGAAAAACCGGAGGCTTCGCAAGAGATAATATCCGGCATCTGATCAGACAGATAGTAACCCTTTATCATTGCCTGAACATCTGCGCCTGCATCAACTCCCATAACTTCCACAGTTATTCCTGTTTCCTGAGTGTATTTGGAAGCAAGAGTTTCCATCTGTGTTGCGACTTCACTCTTTGTATTTAGGAGGGTGATTTTTTCGACGGGAGTGGCTTCTGAAACTTCAGATTCAGTCGAAGTTTTTTTACCGCATCCGGTTAAAACATTGTTTATTGCCAACAACGAGATTAAAAAGGCGATAAAAAGTTTTTTCATACAGACCTCTTTTCTTGATGACAGATATTAATGTTTACGATATTTCATAATATTATTATCCAATAAATAGATGTAGAAGTGATAAAAAATTTATGAAATTTTCATAATATTACAAAAGACCCGCGGAAAACCGCGAGTCTTTATCGATAAAAGCTATATTACCTTGTTTTTCCAATCTCTGCGTAGTGCTTGCGCTTTGCATCGTACATCTTCTTGTCGGCAAGCATGAATACCGAATGGACATCCTGTTCCTCTGTTTCGGAACGGAAAGCATATCCGTAAGATACGCTGTGGTTTACGTCAGGATCTTCTTCGTCAAGTTCCAGGAGAAGATCGTCTAACTTTTTAAGAAGGGCATCAAGTTCTTCGCGGCGTATACTGTCGAATATGGCGAGGAATTCGTCACCACCTGTTCTGAAGCAGTCGCCTTTTCTGCTAAATACCTTGGAAAGCGCATCCGCAAAGCTCTTGATAAGCTTATCTCCGGCGGGGTGACCGTCGTTATCGTTAACCTGTTTCAGACCGTTAAGGTCAAGGCTGACGATACAGTAGTCAAGATCGGAGCGTTCAAGGTCGTTGAGCTTCATATCACAGCTTGCTCTGTTGGGAAGTCGTGTAAGCGCATCCTCGTAGGCAAGTTGTGTAAGAGATGCATATTCTTTTCGCTGAGCATAGAACTTTGTCATGAATACAAAGTGGTTAAGCAGCTGCGTTACTACGAAGAACAGTGCGGCCGAAGGAATCAGGAATCTCATTATAAAGCTGTCTCTGCAGTCGACATTCTTGTTCAACATGTCGAAAAAGACAAGCAGCATAAAGCTCAAACTTACGAATGTGATACCAAACATGATGATCTGCGTTGAAGGATTCCGTGTTTTGCTCCTAAGGTCCTTTATGTTGTACATGATCAGCGCAAGGAACGACAGCGTTGACAATATGTAGTAAGGCATCAGGAAATGATGTATGTGCACTTTGTTCAATAAGTGAAGAACAATAAAAAGTATGCTGAATGCCAGTGTCGCAAAGCCAAGTACTGCGATGACCGAATAAACATTTTGCTTGTGCAGGTTGTATATAAGCAGATATATGCACGGGACAAGCAGGTATAGCGATATATAACTTAGGAACGTGGTCATTTCCTTGGTAATAAGGAACGTTGTGCAGTCAAATGTTGTTAAGAGCCAGAGGCCCAAAAGTATTACGATAAGCGAGCATATAATCTGTGTAAATACGCCCGAAGATCTCATGTACAGGACAAGTGAGATCAATAGGAAAATGTGTCCGAAAACGATAAGGAACATTCCCGTTAGGAGCGGATATGCCGCAGTATACAAAAGGAATCTGTATATATCGTCGTAGTTACCCAGAAGCGGGGTAATGATATTGATCTTCGTATCATTTTCAACTACGTATAGATCGATTGACAGTTTTTTTCCTTCAAAATCTCTTTTCAGAGGAATAATGTTGTAGCCTGTTCCAATGAAGGAGCCGTCTGTACGGGCATCCAGGTTCTCTTTTGCAATGGTATAACCGTCAAGAAATACTTCGTAAGCGCAGTGCTGGGTCTTAAATACAAGATAAGGGAACGGCGCATTGTTCTTAGTAAGAGGACTCGGCCTTGTCAGTGTTATCTTGTCTCCTCGTGAGAAGGTAAGACCAAGCTGGTCACTTAAGTTTGATATATCTGTGTTTAAGTACTGCTGGTTCTTATAAGTAATTACCCATCCTTTTTGAAGTTTGAACTGCGGATACCAGGGTACGACCTTGAGGAATGTGGTAAATACAAATGATATAAGCGCAATAAAAAAGATTGATGAAAGGGCGAAGGTGATATGTTTACGCATTGGCATTCACCTCCTCCATCTCGTGTTCCATTTCTTTACGTCCGTGATGTTCTTTTTTCATTTCATACATTCTTGAATCTGCGAGCATATATACTTCGTTTGAAGATGCGTTCGGAACCTCGTAGCTGTATGCGTAGCCGTAAGAAGCACTATACTGGAAGACCTGCTCCTTAAGGTTCCAGTCGGACATAAGAGAGTGGAATTCGTGTATTCTCTTGGTACAGCTTGATGCATGTTCGCCAAGCATTATAACGACAAATTCGTCTCCACCCATACGACCGATGAGGTTTGCATCCCAGAAGCAATCTGTCAAAATTGTTGCAAAGCCGGTAAGCAAGCGGTCGCCTTCGTGGTGACCGTATGTATCGTTGACCATTTTCAGCTTGTTCAGGTCGATACTGATGATTACATATATACTGCGATCCTGAGAGATAACATTCATTACCTGTTCGCAACGGGCTCTGTTTGAAAGACCCGTCAGAGGATCGGTGTAAGCGAAATCAGACAATCTCTCCTGCAGTGAAGAAATCTTGCTACTGTAGATACTGTAGAACATGTAACTGATAAGCAGGCAGGAGACGAAGATAACGGCGCCAAAAGTAAATCCGTTACCGTAGTTCTGGGAATATCCGCGGTTGCTTGAATACTTATGGATGTTGAACATAGCTATATCTATGGAGGAAGATATAATGAATGTCACAACACCTATGAGGAAGAACATATCTGAATTGAGATTTCTGTTCTGTGAGTTTCGGAAATGCTTTCTGTTTTTTACCAGAATTACCAGAACCATAATGGTCTCGCTGACAATGTAACCCTGAATAAAGGCTGTCATAGCAGAAAAACGCTTGATCGTAGACAAGTGCAGAATTGTCATTCCGGCGAAAAGAAGGAAATCAAATATTACAAGGAGTTTCAAGAATCTCTTGAGTTTGCCCCTGAATATTGAAATGAAATAGCCCAAAATAGAGATAGGCATACAAATAAACGATGAATATTCGCAAAACGAGTTAGTCATCGGGTTATTTATAAGCATATCGATGAAATCAAATCTGGCAACAATGTATGTTCCGAATAGGAGTGAAGTAAGCCCGCTGAAAAATAGTCGGGATTCCTTATTGTGATACAAGAACATATAAGGAGAAATGACTATAAGAACAAGCCCGAGCACTACAAGGAATACTCCGGCAAACAAATTAATTGTATTACTTAAAAGATGATAGGATAATATATCAACACTTGAACCTATAACAAAAGGAGACAGCGAAGAAAATGATGCTTCTCTTGTGCCGATGAAGGTGATCGTGATTTCCTCTTCAGAATAGCCTTTTACAATAGGAACGTGATTGTATCTGTTTGGAACTTCTGTGGTCTGGCTGTACAAATCTCTACCGTAAGTGTATATTTGCCAGTTTTCAAGCTTATCGGCTTTCTTGGAACGCTCGGCATAATGACGAATATTAACATCAACGATGCTGTGCATCGAATAAAAGTAGAGGCATAACGAATCATCACGAATCGGAGGAAGTACTCTGGTCAAAGAAAACGTATCGCCTTCATTGATAACAGGTACTTGTACGTCGTTAAGATTCTTGTTTGTAGCTATTTCTTTGCCGTTATAAGTAACGGTCCAACCATCATCTATCGGTATTAACTCTGAGGTATATTGGTAGGAAGAATCAATAATTTTCACAAATGAAAATATGCCCACCAAGATAAGCAGTAAGAAGCCTACTGCTATCAAATTGTTGTTAATTCTAAATTTCATTCTGATTCCCTCATAATTTCATATATTAAGTATATATCGAGATTGAGAAAATTCCTAGAGTATTATTCACATTTGATATTCTTTGGGCTATTATGAAGGTATGATTATTAAACTACCGGAAAATGCAAAAAAGATATTGGATACCATGCATAAAGCTGGTTTTGAAGCATATGTTGTCGGAGGATGTGTAAGAGATGCGCTTCTTTCAAGAGAACCGGGTGACTGGGACATAACAACAAATGCTTTGCCTGAAGATATAAAAAAGCTTTTTAAACGAACGGTCGATACGGGAATTGAACACGGAACGGTCACCGTTTTGATGGATAAAGAGGGATATGAAGTCACAACGTACAGAATAGACGGAAAGTACGAAGATAACAGACATCCAAGTGAAGTGACATTTACAAAGAGTCTCACCGAAGATATGAGACGCCGTGACTTTACCATAAATGCCATGGCTTATAACGAGGAAGAAGGGCTTATAGACAGGTTCGGAGGAATCGAAGATCTTGAGAATAAGCTGATAAGATGCGTTGGAGAGCCTGCAGAGAGGTTTTCCGAAGATGCACTTCGCATAATGAGAGCCGTCAGGTTTTCGGCCCAGCTTGATTATGATATAGAAGAGAAGACAAAAGAGGCAATAAAAGAGCTTGCGTCTACGCTTTCCAAGATAAGCGCAGAGAGAATCCAGACTGAGCTTGTAAAGCTTCTTGTTTCCGACCATCCGGAAAAAGCGCAGGTTATGTACGAACTTGGAATCACTAAGGTGATACTTCCCGAATTTGATGCGTGCATGGAGACTTCTCAGGATAATCCCCATCATATGTACAACGTCGGAGAGCACATTATCAAGTCGCTCGGATATGTGAGAAACGATAAAGTTTTAAGGCTGACAATGTTTTTGCATGATATAGCGAAGCCTTTGACGATAACAACGGATGAAGAAGGCGTTAACCATTTCCATGGCCATGCACAGCTTGGCGAGAAGATGGCACATGACATTTTCAGACGCCTTAAGTTTGACAGAAACACCATGGACAGGGTGTGCAACCTTATTAAGTACCACGATGACAGGTTCCCCGCTACCGCAAAGAATGTGCGAAGAACCATGAACAGAGTGGGAGAGGATGAGTTTCCTTTTCTTCTTGATGTGAAATATGCGGATACAATGGCTCAGAGCGAGTATTACCGCGAAGAAAAGCTCAAGAATATTGAGGATTCAAGAGCTCTTTATGAGAATATAAAAAAGGAAGGCGAGTGCGTGAGCCTTAAGAAGCTTGCGGTTAACGGCAAAGACCTTATCGCTCTGGGAGTGACTCCCGGAAAGCAGATAGGAGAAGTGCTCGGAGCTATGCTTGAAGACGTCATTGACGAGCCTTCGCACAATACTAAAGAATATCTGCTGGATTCTGAGCAGTTAAAAAAATTCTTTTAAAAGATCATGTATGAGGGGATGAACATGAGAATAATCATGAGATCTGTAAGAGCATTTACGGCAGTGTTTCTTGCGGCCGTTTTTACCTGCGTATACAGCGCAGATGTAAGTGCCGCCGTAAAAAATGAAAAGAAGAGCGTATCGCTTATCGGAAAATACGATTCTTCCGACACTGCTTCGATTCGCTCCATAGATTCGGAAAATAAGGAAATCAGATTCAGAAATCATTCTACGGGAAAGACGTATACCCTTAAATATGACAATACAAGCATGATGTACGACTTAAGGGGAACGCCCATGTCGGCGAGACTCTTAGAAGAAGGTCAGATTGTTGATGTCAATTTCCTTAAGAGCAGCAAGCATATCACTTCGCTTAAGGTATCGGATGAAGCGTGGACTATTGATGATACGCGTAGTCACGAACTTGTAAGGGGAGACGGAACCGCAAGAATACTGGGAGAAACTTACAAGCTTGATTCAAGAACGCTGATACTTGCGGACGGAGCGCCTGCCATAGCAGAAAATGTACTTACGACCGACAATATCAAGGCATACGGAATTGGAAAAGAGGTATACAGCGTTGTTGTTACAAGCGGACACGGTTATGTCAGCCTGTCATCCGACACTGTTGATGAACACAGTCTTGTCGGAGCATGGCTTGAGCTTGATAATGACGTTATTTACAAGATTTCTCCCAATATGCTCTTAAGTGCGCCCGAGGGCGATTATAATCTGCAGATCATCGGAAACGGAGCAGAGTATAAAACAAATGTTACAATAAACAGGAACCGGGAAACCGTCATTGATACGAGAAATGTCAAGATAACCAAGCCAAAAGAGGGACTTGTGTCATTTGAGGTAACTCCCGCAGATGCCGAGATTTACATCGACGGGGAGCAGGTTTTTGCCGATACTTCAAAGTCAGTAAGCTACGGTTACCACAATCTCAAGGTAATGGCCGAAGGATATATCACACAGAACAAGTATCTTAAGGTGGGTACGCCTAAATCTGTGGTAAAGATAGAACTTGAGCCTGATTCTGATAATGCGGATTCATCAAACAGCTCATCATCGGACAGTTCGTCTTTTTCTTCATCATATGATAAGACAAATAAGTCAACGAGCGCTGTTTCTGTTGCGTCACTTCCGGGAAAGAGCTCTGCCGCAACATCGGCTTCAAGCATAACCGACAAGGACAAGACGAAGAACCAGAAGAACAAGGTTATCGAAGGTTATAAGGTTTATGTGGATTCGCCTGAGGGAGCGGAGCTGTTTTTTGACGGAAATTATATTGGTGTAGTGCCGACCAGCCTTAAAAAGGTTTCAGGAAATCATGAGATAATACTTAGGAAAAATGGTTATAATACGAAGAGCCTTCGTGTAAACATAGACGCGGATGAGTCGGATGTGTCATATAACCTGGGTGAGATGGCAAAAGTGAAGGAGGATACTGAGACTAAGCCTAAGTCTGAAGAGAGCCCCACAGCCGCTTCGACTGAAAAACAGGCAGAGAATCCGTCTAAGGCAGCATCCGAATCTACAACGCATGACTTAGGTAAGAAGGAGACTCCTTCTTCATCGGAAAAGTCCGATACATCCGCAGCCACAGAGAAAACGACTGCAACCGCGCACTATGCAAGCACGGCTTCTTCCGAGGAAGATGAAAGTCCGTCAAAAAAGTCAACAGCAGACGCAGCTAATAAGAGTTCGACAAAAGAAGATGAGACAACGTCTGTAAATAAGAAAGACTCTGATAATAAAGACGGTAAAAAAGCCGGTGACAACAAAGATAAGACAGGGAAAGATAAAAATAACAACAGTGATGCGGCAAATACCGCATCAGGAGAGGAATAAATGAGATTAGATAAGTATTTAAAAGTAACAAGATTGATAAAAAGACGCACAGTAGCGAATGAAGCCTGCGATGCGGGAAGAGTTCAGATAAACGGAAGACCTGCAAAGGCTTCTGCCGATGTAAAAGTCGGAGATAAGATAACCATCGGATTTGGTAATAAAGATGTGAATGTCGAAGTGCTTGATGTGCGGGAAACAATACACAAAGAAGACGTAACAGAGCTATATCGCTACATTTGACAGGCTTTTATAGCATGTATTAAAATAAAAATATATAAAAGCATTTGAAGAGGTGCGATATGGCGACAAAAGCACGCTACAAAAGGCGTAGTTTTCAAAATAAAGCGGGCATCGCGCTCGCGTCGTGTGTGGTTATAATTCTTGCGACTGTTGTGTCCATAAAGAGCATCAGTCTTTTTGAGAAGGTTAATGAGTATGAGGAGAAGGAAGCTTACCTCAATGCCCAGATCGATGCCGAGGTTGCAAGGGGCAAGGAAATAGCCGAATTTGAAAGATATACCCAGACACGAAAATATATAGAAGAAACCGCTAAGGATAAACTTGGACTGGTTTATCCCGGTGAGATTGTTTTTAAAATTGAGGACAGGTAATTTGTTATTATTTTGCGGAGCACAGCGCAGACAATGATACGGGTACGTATAGGTCTGCGCTTTAATTTTTCAATATGAACAGATTCGAAAACACCGTACTAAACTATATAAGAGCCAATAAAATGGCAGTTTCCGGAGAAAAGATCCTTGTGGGATTTTCGGGAGGAGCGGATTCTGTCGCACTTTTGCTGGTTTTGTATAAGTTAAGAGAGCTCCTTGGCATCGGGCTTGTTGCGGTCCATGTGAATCACGGGATCAGGGAAGAAGCGGGAAAAGACGCAGAGTTTACCCGTAGCTTCTGTGAAGAACGGGGAATACGTTATTATCTGGTGGAAGAGGATGTCCCCGGAATTGCAAGAGAAAATAAGCTGACCGAAGAAGAAGCGGGACGGAATGTAAGATACGAGGCTTTTCGCAAGATAGCTGAGAAAGAGGGCGCCGTTAAGATTGCGGTTGCACATCACAGAAACGACGTGGCAGAGACACTTCTTTTAAATCTCCTTCGAGGAACGGGGCTTCATGGTGCGGGTGCCATACGTGCCGTTAGGGATAATGTGATAAGGCCCTTATTGTGCGTTACGAGACAGGAAATTGAGGAGTATCTTGCGGGAGAAGGAATATCTTTTTGCCACGATGCTACCAACGACGAGAGTATCCATACGAGGAACAAGGTCAGAAACGAGCTTATTCCTTATATGACCGATAATATAAATGCAGAGGCGGTAAAGCATCTGTGCAGAGCAGCGTCTGATTTTGCCCTCGCGGATGACTTTATATGTAAGGTCACGGGAGAGCTTTTTGACAAGGCTTGTACCTTTGACGGAAAAAGTGTCAGAATAGAGTTGAAGGTTCTTAAGAGCGTAGATCTTTTTATCCAAAAGAACGTGATCTTAAGGTGTTTCGAGATGCTTACACCAAACAGGAAAGACATAACGGCAAGTCACGTTGATGCGGTGACGGATATCATGGTATCGGAAAGCGGGACGGCGTATGTCGACCTTCCGTACGGGCTTGTCGCAAAGAGAGAGTACGACATACTTACTCTTTCGAAGAAAGTGGTGGAAAGCCTTGATAATTCGCTTGTTATAGATTTTTTTGACCGGGTAAAAAAAGACGGTGAGGCAGGTTATGACATTCCGGGACTTGGAAGGATGGAGGCAAGCGTCAGAGAGTTTGTAAAAGGCTCAAGTATTCCGCGCGGTACGTATACTAAATGGTTCGATTGTGATAGAATACAAGCAGCCGTTTTTAGATGCAGAAGACCCGATGATTATATATTTATTGAGACGGGAAGCGGCATTCATAAGAAAAAGCTGTCGAAGTTCATGACAGATGTCAAAATTCCTATAGACAGAAGAGACAGTATCTATGTAATGGCTGACGGAGACCATGTTTTGTGGGTTCCGGGGTACAGAATAAGTGCTAATACCAAGGTGAGTGAAGATACAAAAAGTATTTTGGCTATAAATTTTTTGGATGGAGGAAATTACTGTGGCTGAATCAGTTCGCGTTTTATTGACAGAAGATGAAGTTGACAAGAGGATAAAGGAGCTTGGGGAAGCAATCAGCAGAGATTATCAGGGTGAGACAGTGCACCTTGTATGTGTTTTAAAGGGCGGAGTGTTCTTTATGTGTGAGCTTGCAAAGCGTATCACAGTCCCTGTTACGATGGATTTCATGTCAGCATCAAGCTATGGCAGTTCAACTAAGTCAAGCGGTGTAGTTAAGATTGTAAAGGATCTTGATGAACCTCTTAAGGACAGACATGTTATTATAGTAGAGGATATTGTTGATTCGGGAAGAACGTTGTCTTATCTTATCAAGATGCTCGGCGACAGAGAGCCTGCAAGCATCAAGCTTTGCACACTCCTTGATAAGCCTGAGCGCAGAGTTACAGATGTAAAGGTGGACTATACGGGATTTAATATTCCCGATGAGTTTGTTGTAGGATACGGACTTGACTACGATCAGAGATATCGTAACCTTCCGTATATCGGAGTAGTAGAATTTAATTGATAAAGGCGTCATAAAAAAGCTTCCGAAAGGGGAACATAAGCAATTGAACCGGAATAAAAGTTTTAATTCAATTTTTCTATTTGTAGTAGTATTACTTGTTTGCGTGATATTCATCGAATATGGCAAGAGTTTTATTTCAAGCCAGTCAGGCGCATATTCCATGAATGAATTTGAGCGCGATCTTAATGCAGATACAGTCGCATATGTAATGATCATGCCCAATTCCGAGACACCTACAGGTTCTGTAAGAGTAAGCTTCAACAACGCGGCAGATGATGTGACATTCTACACAACTGATGTGACCAAGGTTGAGAGCATTTGTACAGAAAAGGGTGTTAAGACAGAGGTAAAAGACATTCCGTCTGAGAATGTACTTATAAATGGAATCATTCCCGTTATAGTGGGACTTATCGTAATGGTATTCGTTTTCTCGATGTTTAGCAATATGCAGGCGAGCAGTTCGGGAAACAGCCGAATGATGAACTTTGGAAAGAGCAGAGCCAAATTATCCACAGGTGATGAAAACAAGGTCAAGCTTAATGATGTAGCGGGACTTAAGGAAGAAAAAGAGCAGCTTGCTGAGATAATCGAATTCTTGAAGGATCCAGGCAAATTCACGGCTGTCGGAGCCAGAATTCCCAAGGGTGTTCTACTTGAAGGTGCACCCGGAACAGGTAAGACACTCCTTGCAAGAGCCGTTGCAGGTGAAGCGGGCGTTCCGTTCTTTAGTATTTCAGGTTCCGATTTCGTAGAAATGTTCGTTGGTGTAGGTGCATCCAGAGTAAGAGATCTTTTTACCGAGGCTAAGAAGAATGCGCCTTGCATAATCTTTATTGATGAGATTGATGCGGTTGCAAGACGCCGCGGTACAGGTATGGGCGGAGGACACGACGAGAGAGAGCAGACACTTAACCAGATGCTTGTCGAGATGGACGGCTTTGGTGTGAATGAGGGTATTATCGTAATGGCTGCCACAAACAGAGTAGATATCCTCGATCCTGCCATATTAAGACCCGGACGATTTGACAGAAAGATTACGGTAACAAGACCTGACATTGGTGAAAGAGAGGCAATCCTTAAGGTTCATGCACATAATAAGCCTCTCGGAAGCGATGTGGATCTTAAGCAGCTTGCTCAGACAACTGCCGGATTTACAGGCGCAGATCTTGAGAACCTTCTTAATGAAGCAGCTATAAATGCGGCGGTAGACAGCAGGAAGTTTATTACTCCCGCTGATATAAACAGAGCGTTTACTCAGGTTGGAATCGGAACTGAGAAGCACAGTAAGATCATTTCCGAGAAGGAAAAGAAGATAACGGCTTATCACGAGACAGGTCATGCGATCCTGTTCCACCTTCTTCCGGATGTAGGCCCTGTGCATACAATATCTATCATTCCTACAGGACTTGGCGCAGCAGGCTATACAATGCCTCTTCCCGAGAATGATGATATGTTCCTTACAAAGAACAAGATGCTTCAGGAGATCATGGTATCTCTCGGTGGAAGAATCGCAGAAGAGATCATCTTCGGTGATATTACAACAGGTGCATCAAGCGACATCAGAAAAGCTACACAGGAAGCCAGAAGCATGGTTACCAAGTACGGAATGTCAGAGACCATCGGTGTTGTAAACTACGATGATAATGAAGAAGACGTATTTATCGGCTATGATATATCTCATTCAAAGAAGCACAGTGAGCTTATGTCAGGCGAGATTGATAAAGAAGTAAAGACCATAATAGACAAGTGTTACGCAAAGGCAAAAGAGATTATTCTTAAGTATGAGGACATTCTGCACAGCAGTTCAGCACTCCTCATAGAAAAGGAGAAGATCGGAAGAGAAGAATTTGAAGCATTATTCGAAGGTCACAACGTTGATATCGATTATGCATTAGAAATCTGATTGTGAAAATTGCACAAAAACTCATAGCTGTTTTTGATAAATTTGTGAAGTGTTAGTCTTTACGCGGGTTTGGGTGGGTGTTAGTATAATATGCGTAACCCCCCAATACATTATATAGTTTTTTGCTATACCCCATAAGAAAGAAATACCTTCTCTTAGAAAAGACAGCTATGCTGTCTTTTTTGCTTTATATACGAATATTTCGGAGTCTACGCGGCCTAAATGTGCGCGAATATGACCGGTGGGAATGACTTATGAATGAGAGAGCGTTTTTCCATGATATGACCTTAGACTACCTAAGGCCTGCGGAACCGGACAAAAACAGAAAGGTAGATATACGATTCAGATGCAGGAGGGCTGAGGCATCTGAAATTATTCTCGTGTGGAAAGGCGAAAGACATCCCATGACATGTTCGGAGACATCGGGAGAGTTTGATTATTACGATGCATCCGTAAATGTAGGTGAAGAGCCTACGAGTTATTTTTTTGAAATCGAAGGAATGGACGGTAGCTTTTTTTACTATGATAAGAGAGGCGCCGTTACCAATATAATGGAAAGCATGAATTTCAAGGTATATCCCGGCCTGTCAACGCCCAAATGGGCCAAGGGTGCGGTGATATATCAGATATTCGTGGAAAGATTCTGTAACGGAGACAAGGATAACGACGTTGTTTCCGGTGAATATTCTTATAACGGAAGAAACGTGCTGAAAGTAGGTGAGTGGGAAAGATACCCCGATCCTCAGTATGATTTCGGAGAGTTCTATGGCGGCGATCTTAAGGGCGTTATGGATAAGCTTGATTATCTCAAGGATCTTGGGATAGATGCGATCTATTTTAACCCGCTGTTTGTATCGCCTTCCTGTCACAAGTATGATACCCAGGATTATGATCATATAGATCCTCATTTCGGCAAGATTGTTGAGGATGGTGGAAGCGTGCTTGGAAATAATGAGCATGATAACACAAAAGCAACCAAATATATCAAGCGTGTTACCGATCAAAAGAACCTTGAAGCGAGTGATAAGCTATTTGCAGAGCTGGTAAGCGAAGCGCATAAACGCGGTATCAAGGTTATATTGGACGGTGTGTTCAATCACTGCGGTTCATTTAATAAGTGGATGGACAGAGAGAGGATTTACGAGAACAGCAAGGGATATGAGCCGGGCGCCTATGTTTCTAAGGACAGTCCTTATCATGATTTCTTTGCTTTTACGAGAGATGCCTGGCCATATAATCCGCACTATGACGGCTGGTGGGGATATGATACGCTTCCCAAGCTAAATTACGAGGGCTCTAAGAAGCTTGAAGAATATATATTAAACATTGGAAGAAAGTGGGTTTCACCTCCGTATAACGCAGACGGATGGAGACTTGACGTTGCGGCCGATCTTGGACACTCGCAGGAATATAATCATTATTTCTGGAAGAGGTTTAGAGAAGAGGTAAAAAAAGCAAATCCTAAGGCGATAATCCTCGCTGAGCAGTATGGCCCCGCTGCGAGCTGGCTTATGGGCGATGAGTGGGATACGGTTATGAACTATGATGCTTTCATGGATCCTGTAACATGGTTCCTTACGGGAATGGACAAGCACAGCGATGAGTTTAAGCCGACGCGTATAGGAAATGCCAGGGAGTTTTTTGATACGATGTTATATATAGGAGGCGAGAATTTCACTATGCCTTCCTTGTATACGGCAATGAATGAGCTGTCCAATCACGACCACTCGAGATTCCTTACAAGGACGAGCCAAAAGGTCGGAAGGAGCAGCACGCTTATGGCGTCTTCGGCAAATACAGGAATAAGTAAGCCTGTAATGCGCGAAGCGGTGATGATCCAGATGACATGGCCCGGTGCGCCGACGATATACTACGGTGATGAGGTCGGCCTTTGCGGATTTACGGACCCCGATAACAGGAGAACTTATCCGTGGGGCAAAGAAGACCTTGAGATGCTTGAATATCACAAGAAGATGATAAAAATTCACAAGAAGCATAAGGAATTCTCGGAAGGTTCGATAAGAGAAATGTACGCAGACTTTAATTTCCTTGCATACGGAAGATTTAACAGGACAGCGGCATCTATTGTTGTGATAAACAACAATGAATATGAGGTTACCAAAGAAATCGATGTTATGCCCATAGGAATTCCGAAGGAAGCGCTTCTTACACAGCTTATGCTTACCGACGGAAAGGGATTTATCGATAAACCAAGCAATATGAGGGTAAAAGACGGTATTCTTACGGTTACGGTATCGAGAAAATCGGGACTGATCCTTAGGTACGACAGCACCGCACCTTCGTCATCAGAAGGATTCTGGGCTGACAACTTCATCAGCTTTGAATGATTGTGAAATGATTAACTTTATTTTTTAGGAAGGTAAGTATATAATAGATTTAGTCGTTCAATAAGGCGTGGGGATAATGTAGCGCCTACAAAAATATAATGTAAGGGAGATAAACTATGTTAGTATCCGCAAAAGACATGCTTGTAAAAGCAAAAGAAGGTCACTACGCAGTAGGCCAGTTTAACATCAATAACCTTGAGTGGACAAAGTCTATCCTGTTAACAGCTCAGGAGCTTAATTCTCCTGTTATCCTTGGTGTATCTGAGGGCGCAGGTAAGTACATGACAGGATTTGAGACAGTATCAGCAATGGTTAAGGCAATGGATAAGTGCCTTGGAATTACAGTTCCCGTTGCGCTTCACTTAGATCATGGTACATACGACGGATGTTATAAGTGCGTTGAGGCCGGATTCACATCAATCATGTTTGATGGCTCACATTATGATATCGAGGAGAACGTTGCTAAGACAACAGAGCTTGTAAACGTTGCTCATCATCTCGGACTTTCTATCGAGGCAGAAGTTGGTTCAATCGGTGGAGAGGAAGACGGAGTAGTTGGAATGGGTGAGTGTGCAGATCCCAACGAGTGTAAGAGAATCGCTGATCTTGGCGTAGATATGCTTGCTGCAGGTATCGGTAACATTCATGGTAAATATCCTGAAGGATGGCCGGGACTTAGATTCGACGTTCTCGATGCTATCCAGCAGAAGACAGGAGCAATGCCTCTCGTTCTTCACGGTGGTACAGGAATTCCTGCAGAAATGATCAAGAAGGCTATCTCACTTGGTGTATCAAAGATCAACGTTAACACAGAGTGCCAGCTTTCATTCGCAGAAGCAACACGTAAATATGTTGAAGCAGGTAAAGATCTTGAAGGTAAGGGATTTGACCCTCGTAAGCTTCTTGCTCCCGGTGCTGATGCTATCAAGGCTACAGTTAAGGAGAAGATGGAGCTCTTCGGATCAGTTGGAAAGGCTTGATCGTTTATTTCCGTGGGCAACTTATAAAATTAACGAGGCGAAGCCGTTTGGCTTCGCCTTTTTATCAACTACAGAGGTGAAAATATGCATAACGAACTTACAAAAAAAGATATAGAGGACATGGAAGCGGAGATTGAACACCGCAAAGTTGTTGTGAGAAAGGAACTTCTTGAGCATGTAAAGGAAGCTCGTGCACAGGGCGATCTTTCTGAGAACTTCGAGTATTACGCAGCCAAGAAAGCCAAGAACCAGAATGAGAGCAGAATCAGATTCCTTGAGAGAATGATCAAGACCGCTAAAGTAATTGATGACGACAGCAAAGAAGATCAGGTCGGAATGAACAAGTCGGTTACGGTTGTTCTTGACGAAGATAAGAGCGAAGAAACGTATAAAATAGTTACAACAATGCGACAGAATTCTCTTAAGGGACTTATCAGCATCGAGTCCCCGCTTGGAAAACAATTACTTGGACATAAAGTAGGAGACCATGTTACTATTAAAGTAAGTGAAGAATATAGTTACGGTGTAACGATAACAAAAATAGAAAATACAGGATTAACTGATAACGACAAAATAAGAGATTTCTAATCGGTATTTCCGAGATGGAGGTATTATGCACGCATTTCAACCGGTAAAACCTGAAGATATCGAAGAGGGTGCGTACAGTTTTGTTGGACAGAAGATAATTATTACCTGTAAGAATGGCGAAAAAATAAATGCAGTCTCCGCTCCTTGGGGCGGAGTGGGATACGTATGGAATAAAAGAGTCACTTTCATATTTGTTCGCGCAAACAGATATACAAGAGAGTGCATTGATAAATCAGGGGAATATTCCATAAGCTTTGTGGATCAGGAGGCTTATCGCGGAGTTCTTAAATACCTTGGAATGGTATCGGGAAGAGATGAGGATAAGATTGCCGGATCCAGGCTTAACGTCAATAGCTATGAAGGAATACCTTTTATTGATGAAGCCAATGAGGTAATACCCTGCAAAGTTTTATATGCGCATCCCTTTGATGAGAGCAGTTTTATTGATAAGAGTATAATCCGCGACCTGCATCTTGATAATGATCGGTACATTATGTATGTGGGTGAGGTACAGACGATATTGTTGAAATAACAGATCAGGCTATCTTATGAGGAATATATGAAGAACGTCAAAATGCTAAGGCTCTTTTTAGACATATTCATTTCTGTCACGGTTACGATGTCTTTTTTGTGCAGTTGTGCAGAAGTATCTGATAATGCACAACAGGTTGTTCTTGCGCCAAAAGAGGAGAATACCCGTAAAGAAATACGTATTGCTACGTGGTACGAGGATTCTTATATCACAAATTTCAAAGCCTATCTGGCTGAAAGATTTCCCAAAT
This sequence comes from Butyrivibrio hungatei NK4A153, assembly GCF_000424465.1. GTDB lineage: Bacteria > Bacillota > Clostridia > Lachnospirales > Lachnospiraceae > Butyrivibrio > Butyrivibrio hungatei_A. The sequence continues at coordinate 43,379 of NZ_AUJY01000012.1, forward strand.
ATGATTTTGAATATACGTATGTACAGCGAACCAACTATGAGTCTGTGATCGATTCACAGATTTCTTATGATGGTGCGGCCGATATCATCTTTGTAACAGAAAATATGGCCAAAAGATACGCAAGAGGCGGATATCTTGTGCCTCTTACAAAGATGGTCAACGGATTTGACGAAGAAGCACTCGATAAATTCAAATATATGGATGAATATTATGCGATTCCGGGTGTCAGCGCGTATGAATGTTTTTATATAAACAAAGATTATTTTGAAAAGTTCAGTTTTAAACCGCCTTCAGAATATATGGATTTCTATGATATGTGCGCAACAATACGAAAGCACGGAATGAAACCGTTGTCATCCGGATTAAAGGATAAAGAAGGCCTTGCAAGCAGTGCAATGGCAATAATGCAGGCGTCTTACTTCAGAACTCCTGAAGGTGAAGACTTTGGAGAAAGACTCGGGCAGGGAAAAGCCTCTTTTTACGAAGAGGTATATCCGCACATGGAAATGTGGTACAAGATGATCGAGGATGAGATCTTTACCAAAGACATGTGTCTTATGGATAAAAAGGCGGCGATAAAAGAGTTTGCGGATGGTAAGACAGTTCTTTTATCCGGTGGACCTGAGGATTATAACCAGATATACAAAGAAAATCCTTCAATAAATCTGGGGACGATAGCGTTCGGCGGAAAGGATGACGGAACGGAACTTTTGACGGGCGGATGCGAATATGGTTTTGCGGTGGTAAACGACGGCGATAATGTCAGTGATGTAGTGGAGGTTGCAAGGTCTTTAACCACGCTTATGGGACAGAAGGCAATCTGGAAAGATTCGCCGGGCAGCAAAACCTATCTTAAGAATGTCAAATTTGATTCGCCGCATGAGTTCGACAATTTACAAGATGCGCTTGAGAACAATCTTTATTTGCCCTATACGGGATGGGGATATTACAGCAGAGAGATTTCTGTTGAGCTTGAAAATGAGTTCCAGCAGGTGTTGCTTGGAAGGGAAAATCTTGAAGATGCTTTTAAGAGGATAGACGAGAAGGTTAAAGCGATCGTTGAAGGCAACTGATGTCTAGAGGAAAAAGTATGGACGGCTTACTTAAACTTTTAAAACTAAGAAGCATAAAGCATAAGCTTAAAGCTATTTTTGCCATGCTTGTAGTACTGCCTATTATTATCATCGGTATTTATGCATATGTGGTTTCCAAGAGCAATGTTACGGAGCTTACGAAAGCATCTATGCAGGGAAGTGCCGAGGTAATATTTAATGGCATAGAAACGGGGGTAAAAAGAGAGACTGATGTAATCAAGTTTTTTTCATATGAGGAAGCATTCAGAGGCGCCCTCGATCATGCAGATGCAGATCCATACACTCTTTCAGCCGAGATGACGGAAACAATCGAGCCGCTTATATGGTATTACATCGGAAGTGACAACGACATTGAAGAAATACATATCTATTCGGAAAAGATAAAGGAGGATAGGATAGGCGAATTCTTAAGTTATCCCGAAGATGAAGAAGTAAAAAAGTGGTATGAGATGTGCAAAAGTGAAAACGGAAGCATATGGGTTATGAACGGAAAGGGAGATGTGTATATCATAAAATCTCTCCTTGATGCGGCGACCACTTCCAAGATGATCGGAATGATAACTTTAAAGGTGGATAAAAAGAGATTTTTTTCAGCTACCACGAGTACAAGGTATATGGACAACGGACTTGCAATCGTTGATTCATCAAATAAGATAGTCACCAAAAAGGAACTTAGAAGCAGTGAACTGGACAGAAAAGTAATAGAAGATATTTTGGAAGGTAAATATGCAGAACTTGACGGGTTTAAGTCGACAGATGATTACCTGATAATCAAGGCCGGAGAAATGAATAACGGCTGGAAGCTTTATTATTATATCGACAGCAGGGAAATGCTTGCGGATGAGATCACGATTCTTTTGGGTGACCTTATCATAGCCATTACAATCCTCGTACTTGGGTTTGTTATAGCATCGCAGATGGCAAATCGTCTGTGCTCAAGAATTGAAGGACTGAATATCATTGCCGAAGACATAAAACGAGGCGACTTTGAAGTGGCCATTGTCGATGAGGAAAAAGACGAGATAGGACAGCTGTATGATGCGATGATAAGTATGGCTGCCCAGCTTAAGGCAATGGTTGATGAGATTAAGAGAAGGAACGAGAGGGAGTTGTTCCTTAAGGAAAATGATATCCATTACAGAGACTGGTTATTTGATTTCGTGGTTGAAAAAAACAACGATATTCTCGCGATTGTAAATGCCAAGAGTTTTGGTGTTGAATTTCTTACAGCCAATGCTGCGGATATTTTGGGTATTCCTTCAAAGGAACTTTTTAAGGATATAAGAAACATAAATATCGTGCAAAAACCCGGCAAAGATGACAGACTTAGTACGATATTTGAAAGGTGTGCCCAAACAGGTAAAGATGAGATCGTGGATGAGATAAAGCTGCATAACTTTATTCTCAATACGGACCTGTATTACAGAGGCGCTGTAGCCTGCACAATAGATGACAGCGGAAGAAGACTTGCGATAGCCCTGTATGACAGGACACAGGAGATGGAGAGAAACCATCAGCTTCAAGAGGCATTTAACGCGGCAGAAGCGGCTAACAAAGCGAAGACAAATTTCCTTGCAAATATGTCGCATGATTTCAGGACTCCTATGAATGCGATAACAGGCTTTACGCTTCTTATCGAAAAGCACTCGGATGAGCCCGAAAAAGTAAGGGAATATTCCAGAAAGATAAGCCTTGCGTCAAGGAGTTTGTTGGCTCTACTTAATGAAGTACTTGATATGAGTAAGATCGAGAGCGGAACGACTACACTTGATATCAAGGAAATGGCGATGGGAATACTCCTTGAAGAGATCAACTCAGTAATAGGATATCAGGCCAAGACAAAAAGGCAGAAATATATCGTTAATACAGAAGGACTTGAGCACGATGTATTTTTGGGTGACAAGCAGAGAATTAATGAGATCCTCATGAATATACTCAGCAATGCCATTAAGTATACAGGTGAGGGAGGAAGAATCGAGTTTACTATAATCGAGTCTGAATCGGCATCGGAAGGTTTTAGGGATCTGACCTTTATCGTAAAGGATAACGGCATAGGAATGAAGGCTGAGTACAAGGAGAAGATTTTCGAGGCTTTTTCAAGAGAAGAAAGTCATGTAAATAAAGAGATTCAGGGAACCGGCCTTGGAATGGCGATAACGAGAAATCTTGTAGAGCTTATGGGAGGCACTATAAGAGTAGAAAGTGAGGAAGGAAAAGGAAGTATTTTTACAGTCAATTTGAGGCTTCAGGCTGTGGATGAAGCAGACGTTGATTTCTGGAAGTGTCACGGCATAAGAAGGATTCTTTTTATCGACAGCAAACACAGTGAGTGTGAACAGCTTGCGGAGAAACTTAATATCGACGGTGTTGATGTGATGGAAGCGCCAACGGGATTTGGAGCACTTCATCTTATAGATGTCTGCCAGGCTGAGGATACACCTGTAGACCTTGTTCTTGTGGACCAGAAAGTACAGAATATGACGGCACCTGAAATTGTAAAGAATATCAGGGCAAAAGATAAGTCAAAATCAGCGACAACTTTGATCATAGTTATGGCGGATGATTTTGAGTCTATCGAAGACGAGGCAAAAGAGGCAGGGGCAAATGATCTTTTGCAGAAGCCACTCTTTATATCAAGTCTCAAGCAGTCGCTAAATGACATTGAAAAGAGGATAACGGAAGAAAAATATGAAGAGACGGAGAATCCGCTTAAAGGAATGAAATTCCTTGCTGTGGAAGACAATGATATCAACGCGGATATTCTGACAGAGCTTCTGGCTATGGAAGGAGCATCGGTTATAAGGTGCGTAAACGGACAGGATGCGGTAGAGAAAGTAAAGAGTTCAAAGGAAGGCGATTTTGACATGATCCTGATGGATATTCAGATGCCTGTTATGAACGGATACGAAGCGACTATCCTGATACGTGGCCTAAAGGACGAATGGGCGCAGAAAATACCGATAATTGCCATGACTGCAAACGCATATGCCGACGACATCCAAAAGAGTTATGATTCGGGAATGAATGCACACATTTCAAAACCTATAGATATAAGGGTTGTCGAAAAGACAATAATGGAGTTTAAAAAAGCGTGAAATTATGAGAAAATAGGGAGTACAGAGGCATACTGTAGTCCCTGTTTTTATATCATTGCAAATTATCTTTTTGAGAGGAGAGGCTTATATGAATGGCATAAAAAAAGTAATTGATGATATTTTCTGGATTGGAGGAAGTGACAGAAGACTTGCAAGATTTGAGAATATTTTTCCGATTCCCGAAGGCGTTTCATACAACAGCTATTTTATTGACGATGAGAAGACGGCAGTTTTTGACACTGCTGATATAACAATTTCAGACCAATATCTTGAGAATCTTAAGACAGTTATTTCGGGTAAAAAATTGGACTATCTTGTGGTACTTCATATGGAGCCCGATCACTGTTCTCTTATAAACACTGTAGTTACGATGTTTCCTGAGGTTACAGTGGTCAGCTCGAGCAAATCTTTTGAGTTTATGAAGCAGTTTTTTCCCGAGTCTGAAAACTATAAAAAATTGGAAGTAAAAGAGGGGGATGAACTCTCAACAGGAAAGCATACATTCAAATTTGTTGCTGCTCCCATGGTTCATTGGCCCGAGGTATTGATGGCATATGATGTTACATCGAAAGCTCTTTTCGCTGCAGATGCATTCGGTACATTCGGAGCACTCGATGGCGGACTGTTTGCGGATGAGTATGATTATGAGAACGATTTCCTTAATTCCGCAAGAAGATATTACGCGAACATTGTAGGTAAGTATGGCATGCCGGTTCAGACAGTTCTTAAGAAGGCGGCAGGACTTGATATTAAGTTGATACTTTCACTTCACGGTCCCGTATGGAGAGAAAATATAGGCTGGCTTCTCGATAAATATCAGAAGTGGAGCACATATACGGCAGAGACGGATGATATCGCAGTTGTTTACGGAAGTCTTTACGGACATACAGCGAGCGCTGCAGAGGCCGTTGCAGCTTCTGTAAGAGAAAAGACAGGAAAGAACGTTAAAGTATATGACGTTTCAGGTACAGATGTGTCATATCTTATAGGCGAAGTTTGGAGATGCAGTAAGATAGTTCTTATCTGTCCTACATATAACGGCGGAATCTATCCTCCGATGGAAGCGTTCATAAACGATATGATCGCGCTTGGAGTTCAGAACAGGATATTTGCCCTCGGACAGAACGGAACATGGGCACCTGTTACGGTTAAGCTCATGACAGATAAACTTGCAACACTTAAGAATGTCAAAATACTTGAACAGAATCTGACTATTAAGAGTGCTCTTTCTGCAGGTGATACGGATGCAGTTCAGGCATTTGCCGATGCTGTTGCAAATTCAAGCTTTTAAGTATAAACTCAAAAAAGAAATTTAATATTAGAAATATCGTAATACGATGTGGAGGAAGGTTGTGAAAAGAAGTAATACTTTTAAGATGATCATCGGTATCATAATGACAGCGGGAGCGGTTCTTGGTGCAGCTGGTACATATGATACTTTAAACGGGGAAAACGGCAGTGTTGCAGAAGCTGCAGGAAGAGTAGTAAGTATTGATTCATGTACTATTTCCGGAGACAGTGTTGTTGTTAATGTTTCTGCAAGCAGTTTGCCGGGATCTGATGACGGCAAATATTATCTTTATGCAGATGAGGTTTATCAGGACGGCGTAACAGGTAATGTTGTGGCAACAACAGAGAAGGGTAAGAGTGCTACTTTTAAGTTTGACCTTGCACTTGGAACAAAAGAGTCAAATCTTTCCAAGAAATTCCTTGTTGCTGTAAAGAGTGGCGGATCAATGGTTCAGGTGAGTGATGAACACTATATCACAAATCCCGAAGCAATCGCATCCAAAACGGTCGGAAGAAACGACCATGGTATGAAGGGTATTCTTCCAAATGATGCGGACGCTGCGACATTTAAGGATCTCGGCGTAGCACAGATGGTATATAACCTCTACATGGGTGATATAGTAGGACCTTCAACAAACGGAGCTTATCCTACAACTGAGTTTGCATATGACGGAAAGACATATCAGTTTAATACGGCTGCACTTCAGCAGTATGACGGCTTTGTAAGATGGTGTTCGATCAATAACTTCCAGCTTACTCTTACTATTTTGAATAATAAGACAGCTGCAGGGGCAGATCTTATACATCCTCTTTCAAGAGATGAGCATGTATGTCCCGGATATGCAATGAATACCAAAGAGGATGAAGGTACACAGCACCTTAAGGCTATCGCAGCATTCCTTGCGCAGAGATATTCAGGCGGACAGTTTGGAACTGTTGATAACTGGGTAATCGGAAACGAGATAAATGCCAGAACAGAATGGTACTACATGGACTCAACAAATCTTGAGCTCAACGTAAGTGAGTATGTAAAGGCATTTAGAATATTCTACAACGGTATCAAGAGTGTAAATGCGAACGCAAGAGTATATAACTCTATCGATCAGGAGTGGAACAGAAAGTCAAATCCGGGATGTTTCCTTGCAAAAGAATATCTTGATAGATTTAACTATTATATGAGGCGTGAAGGAAACGTTGACTGGTCACTTTCGGTACATCCTTACAATGCACCTTTGTTTGACCCTTACGCTTGGAAGCAGCAGTCCCAGTATGTAAGCACATCTCTTGGTACACCATATATTACGATTGAGAATATCTATCTTCTTACAGATTATATGAACCGTGAGGAGATGCTTAATCCTGCAGGAAATGTAAGGCAGATCTCACTTTCTGAGATTGGTTATACTTCAAGCTTTGGCGAGGACGCACAGCTTGCGTCAATCGTATATGCATATACGATGGCTCAGAGCAATCCATATATCACAAGCTTTATCCTGTTCAGAGAGACAGATGATGCGCATGAAATGGAGAGCCATATAGCTCAGGGACTTAAAAACCTTGACGGAAGCAAGAAACAGTCTTATGATGCTTACAAGTATATGGATACAAAAGAGGCAGGAACTTACAAGGCAAAAGCATCCAAGATAATCGGACAGGATGTAGATGCTTTGGTGGCAAACAGAACATTTATGAGCAGAAACGGTTGGTTTTTGAACGACTGAGATTAACAATAGACTGAATTAGACTCGACACATCCGTAAGGATGTGTCGTTTACTATAAGTATGGAGTATTATTTATGAGCAAAGATCTTTTGGGAAGCCTTTATGGTGATTTCTTTTCTACACCTGTTTCCATGCCTTCAGCAGGGAAAGAAAACGTTAAGAAAGAAGATAGCGCTAAAGAGGCCGTTAGTGATAAGATTGTGGAAGATAAAGTCGATGCTATGAAAAATGCGCAGAATGCGCTTGATGAAGCAAAGGCTCTTTTTGCTGCTGACGGAAACCTTAATTCTTCGGAAGAAAAGAAGGATGAGGAACCTGAAGAAGATCCCATGGAGGCGCTTGAGAAACTCATAGGCCTTGGCTCCATAAAGGATGATGTAAAAGAACTCACCGCTTTTGTTAAGGTTCAGAAAGCAAGGCAGGAGCAGGGACTTAAATCTGTACCTGTTTCACTACACCTGGTATTTACGGGGAATCCGGGAACAGGAAAGACAACCGTTGCGAGAATAATCGCAAAGATTTATAAGCAGATAGGAGTTCTTTCAAAAGGACAGCTCGTTGAGGTGGACAGATCGGGACTTGTTGCGGGATATGTCGGACAGACTGCGATCAAGACTACCGAGCAGATAAAAAAAGCTATGGGCGGAGTCCTCTTTATCGACGAGGCATATGCACTTTCCCAGAAGGATGATGCTTTTGGACAGGAAGCCATAGATACCATACTTAAGGCAATGGAAGATAACAGAAAAGACTTTGTTGTGATAGTTGCGGGCTACACAGAGCCTATGAAGAAATTCATAGAAAGTAATCCGGGATTAAAGTCGAGATTCAACAAATATATCGAGTTCCCCGATTATTCGGTGGACGAACTTGAAGAAATATTTTACATGAACTGCAATAAATATGATTACAAGGTAGAAGAGGACGTTAAGCACCAGATCAGGGCACTTATAACTTCCAGAAAGATGGGAAGTATAGACAATTTCGCCAATGCCAGAGAGATAAGAAATCTTTTCGAAGAGATCATCACCAATCAGGCAAAGCGTGTATCCACTCTCGAAGCACCTTCAAATGAAGATATGATGACGATATGCCTTGACGATCTTAAGGAACTTAGCGGGTTAGAGAAGAAAGAGGCTGAAGAGTAACAAGGTATTGAAAAATAGTAATATGACTGATATAATCAGATTTGCTGTCAGATTTTTTTCAGGCAGCACTACGGAATGTGGCTCAGTTTGGTAGAGCGCTGCGTTCGGGACGCAGAGGCCGCAGGTTCGAATCCTGTCATTCCGACTCAGTATTTTCAAGGGTTTGCAGATTTGCAACCCCTTATTTTTTTATCTCAGTTCTAACTTTTTTCTAACTTTTTCTATTTATTTATCATAATGCAATAAAGGAGGCGCATCCCTATGAGACTTGAGCTAAGCCAAAACATCAAGAAGTACCGAAAAGAAATGAGCCTTACACAGGAAGAACTAGCTGAAACTTTTGGAGTTACAGTCGGTGCGGTATCAAAATGGGAAAGCGGAAGCACAGTTCCGGATATAATGACGATGATGGAACTTGCAGACTTTTTTAATGTTTCTATGGACGTTCTTTTGGGATATAATCTTTCCTCCAAAAGTATTGATGATATTTATCATAGACTATGCAACTTGACCACGGAACAAAAATTAGATGAGGCTGTCTTAGAAGCAGAAAAGGCTTTAGTCCGCTATCCCGCTTGTTTTAAGATAATCATGGCCTGTGCGACTTTGTATAATGTCCTCTTTATCAACGGCGGAAAAGAAGACGATGCCAAACATGCGGTGCAGCTTTATGAGCGAGCACTGAAATACTTCTCACAAAATGACAATTTGAGCGTCACTGAAGTTTCGATAAGAATGGATATCGCAAGATTAAAGAGTTTTAATGATACAGATGGCGCGTTGATCGAGTTTAACAAGATAAATCATATGGGAATAGCGGATATAGAAAGTGCGCGTTTGTTGTTTTCAAAGGGGGAGACTGAGGAAGCACTGGCCAGATGTACAAAAGCAATGCTTTATAATCTCATGAGAGAACATGACATAGCACTTAATATGTCTTCCATAGTTGCATCCCGAGGAACGAAAAAGGATTTTAAAGAAGCATATGACATTCTTGACAGAGGAATTGCATACATTGAATCTGCCGAAAACGGTAATATTTGCTATGCTACTAAACTAAAAATCAATCTTCTCATAATTAAAGCCATGACTCTGTGCCTTCTAAAAGAACATGATTCTATGAAAAGGCTTATCGATGAAGCCGGTGCGCTTGCAAAGAGATATGATGCAGATCCGAATAATGCATTTCATAACGGCATGAAATTTTGGCATGCAAAAGAGGATTTTACGCCGTATGGATTTGATGATCTGGGATCTTCTGCAATAGAAACTATTGAACTGTTATTTGCCGATACTCCCGAATTATATCCGGCAAAAGAAACAAAAGAGTATAAGGAAGCAAAGAAATATTGGCATAACGAAGCCAAAGAATATTGGCACAGTATTAAGGAACAATAACGGGTAAAAACTGACGATTTATTGATAAAATTGCCCTCTTGTAGTATTATATAGTCTGCAGGGGGTGTTTTTTCTGTCTTTTTTGAAAAAATGCATCTAAATGATAGTGTCTTTTTTTGTAGAAAGGGAGGACCTAGGATGAATTTGGAAGGAACAGAAAGAATAGACAATTTATGTAGGCGACTACGAAGAGCGAATTTAATAGCATTTATATTTACTTTTATTATTATCGCTGCAGTATTCACAGGAAGTTTTTTGTATAAAAAAACTGAACATAAGATCAAGAGCGTAAAGATCAATTACGCAACAGAACAGGAAATTCAGGACATTATAGGTTTTGAGGAATATGAAGACGGAAAATGGTTTAAGGGAAACCTTAAATATGACCATTCCGAAGATCTTGACTACGGTATGAAGTTTGCAAACTATACCGGGGTCTTGTATGAGACTAAATGATAAAAGCTGGGAGTTTTCGCTCCTAGCTTTTTCTATGCACTAAATATCGTTATAATAGTAATATAGGTCGAGTCGCAGGAGGTGTGCACTATGAATGAATCGGCGCAGAAGTTAAAGGACAGCATAGAAAAGAGAATAGTCGGAAAAGGTGATGTGATCGAGAAAATCATAATCGCACTTTTGGCAGGAGGCCATGTTCTTTTGGAGGATGTGCCGGGAGTTGGTAAGACGACGCTTGCAAAGGCGCTTGCGGATTCCGTGTCGCTTTCTTTTGCAAGGATTCAGTGTACTCCTGATACGATGCCGTCAGATATAACGGGTATTTCAATCTACGATTCGAAAAAAGGAGAATTCTCTGTGATGCCGGGACCTGTTGTGAGCAATATTGTCCTTGCGGATGAGATTAACAGAACCTCGCCAAAGACGCAGTCGGCTCTCTTGGAAGTAATGGAAGAGCACAGGGTTACTATAGACGGTAAACCTATTGATGTTCCGCAGCCGTTTATGGTAATAGGAACGCAGAATCCCGTGGATATGGCGGGAACGTATCCGCTTCCCGAAGCTCAACTTGACCGTTTCATGATCAAATTGTCGGTGGGATATCCTGATACGAAAGCATCGGAAGATATGGCGGAGAGATTTCTTTTGGGGCAGCTCCATGAAGAGACTGAATCCGTTCTTTCGGGAAAAGATATCCTGGATATGAGAAAAGACGTAGCTTCGGTCGCTGTAAAAGATAATCTTCGAAGCTATGCGGTAAATATTACAGATGCGACCAGAAATAAGCCGGAGATTGCAGTAGGTGCTTCGCCGAGAGCTCTTTTGTCCATGTTAAGATGCGCTCAGGCCAAAGCATACCTTGCGGGAAGAGATTATTGCATCCCTGAAGATATCGCAGATGCGGCTAAACTTACACTTCCTCACAGACTGATACTTACGAAAGAAGCAAGGCTCAGCCATATAACGAGCGAAGATCTGATCAAGACCATTCTTGGAAAAGTAATCGTACCATGAAGATAACAATTAATAAAAAAGGACTGATCATCTATCTTACAGCACTTGTAGCCGGCATAATATTTGCAAGTTTTTATGGCGGTCCTGTTGCTTATGCGCCACTTTTTGCGCTTCTTTTGATCATTCCTGTTTCGGTAATATATATTGTCTTAAATTATGCCTTTCTGAGAGTCTATCAGGAGGTCGAAGTCCACAAGCTCACCAAAGGTGAGGATCACAAGTACCGCACGCTTATCGAAAATGCGGGGGTTCTTCCTATTCACAATATGGAGATCGGCACATTCAAAAGCCGGTGTAATCTCTATGAAATTCCGGATAAAACAAAGCTTTCACTTGATATTCATGAGAAAAAAGAGTTGTTTTCGGGCATTAATTGCCTTTTTGCGGGAGTTTATGATGTCGGAATCGAGAATGTATCTTTTACAGATCCGTTTCATATTATTTCCGCTAGATTTAATATTCCGTATTCATTTAGGGCTGTTGTAAAGCCGAGGATAACTGAGATTGCAGGGAAGGCGCTGGACCTTGAGAACCTGTACAGCAGCCGCGGGCGTAAGAGTGAGAGGATTCTTGAAGACATTCCGGGAAATGACATACGTCCGTATATAAAAGGCGACAGTCTTTCGTCTGTTAACTGGAAAGCCTCAGCCAAGGCTTCAAAGCTGATGGTCAGAGTTCCTGACAAGATGGAAAAAAGAACGTTGTCTATCCTGATGAATGCCGATAATACGCCTGAACGTGAGCAGGATACGGATTTTCTCATAAAGCGTGATTATTTCCTTGAGTTTGTGGTTTCGGCGGCATGGCTGTTTGGAAATCAGGGAATTCCCGTGACAATCGTATATCCCGCAGGAACGGTAAGAGAGAAGCTTGTTGATTCGAGAGAGAGTTTCATGGATTTTTATAACGCGGTTTCAGACGGCGTGTTCTATTCATCGGATTTGGAATATACAAAAATCTGTGATCTGGCAAAAGCTTGCAGGAGTAATAAAAATGACAGAGAAACATGGATTGTTATCACTGAAAATCCCGGGGCGGGAGAAAATTTTATCAGTATTTGCGACTGAGGCGGTATGTACACTATTTGCCTTTTCTTTTGCTGCGGTTTTTTCAGAAATCATCAGAGGGGGTATGGGTGATAATGCATTTGCCGGAGACGTTTCTTTCCCATTTTGGGCGATAGTTTTCTTTATGTTGTTTACAGGACTTTACTATATATTCCGCCTCTTTGTTTCGGGAATTGCTTCGGCTGTCCTTTCAGCTGTTCCAGCTTTTTTCTTATTCTTTTTGTTAAAAGATTTATCGGCCATTCCGGTTCTTCTGCCTTCGATGGTCTTTGGCGTGGTTCTGAGGCTGGCGATTCATTTTATACCAAGTAGGGAAAAGAAACTTCTATATGCGGTTATTTTGTTGGATATTGTTGTAATTGGGCTTTTTATTGGAAAGAGTAGCTTTACGGGAGAAAATTTAGCAGAGAAAGTTATGTGCATATGCCTTGCAGCGCTGACACTTTCGGCTGTTCAGACTTTTTTCTTCGAAAAGAACAAGGCTTCGTTTCCAATTTATTATTTCCTGATCATTGCGATGGTTACGTTGATATTTCCTATGAAAAAAGAGCCTATAGACTGGAATAAAGTTGTTGATCTGGGTCAGAGGTTTGTCTACAGGATTGAAAGTATTGCTTCTGATGTATCTTACCGCTTTGCGTCTACTTTTGGAGATAGTTATACGGCAGGCTACAGTTCTTTTACCTCAACCGGAAAAAAGATCACAGAGGGCGAAAGAACGCAGCTTATTATCGAGTCTATAGACGCGCCTTATTATACATATTTGGATGAGGAGACGGGGAAAAATACAAAGCTTAGAAAGACGCTGTATCTTGCGGGCGGAATAGGAACAGATAAGGCGCAGTTTGCCGAATTTATAGCTTTTTTGTATGCAAATGGGACAGACAGGGAAAGGGCGCTGACGTTTACTGAAGTTTCGAACATTGACCTTGAGTATGCTTATATAGACACAAAGGATGTGATAGTGCCGTCGAGAGCGCTACTGGTGACCGAGGGCGAGAAAAAAGTTCGGGAAGGCGTCAGCGAAAAAGCTCACAGAAAGGGATATAGAATAAGTGTAAAGTATCTGGATATAGACTACGCAAGTCCTGAGCTTACCTCGATGTTAAAAGATGCGCCCACAGAACTTCCAAAGCTCACATATGATGAAGTATGCGACTATGTTAGTGGGCTATGGGGAATACAATTTACCGAGATGATGAGCCGTGATGAGTATGAGGAGGCTTTGGCTGAGATTGGGAACGGCGCAAAAAGCGAGTATCTGGACGTGACGGGAGTCACCCCGGAACTTAAGGAGCTTGCGGATAAGGTTACTTCAGGAGCTGAATCAGACTATGATAAATGCAGGTTTTTGGAGGAATATCTCAGACAGTATCCGTACAGCAAGGATGCAGTCGGAGGATATAATTCCGAATCAAATATGAGTACGGCGGAGGGAATGGCGGATATCGCGGAGAGATTTCTTTTTGATACGAAAAAAGGATATTGTGTCCACTATACATCTTCCATGATAATGTTACTGCGACTTTCGGGGATTCCTGCAAGGGCAGCAAGCGGATTTAGATATGCATTTCCTTTTGACAGGAAAGATAAATATGAAGTCAGTTCAAGGTGCGCACATGTCTGGCCTGAGGCTTATATTGAGAATGTTGGATGGATTCCGTTTGAGCCGACAGGGGCTTATTACGCTTTATCAGCTACTTCCTGGCATAGGAGCGGAGTTAATGCGGATGATGGATGGACTGCAGAATATCATGGCGGAATCAATCCGTATGATTCGTCAAAAATTCCTGCTCATGGTGATGAAGAGGGAGAAGATGAGAAAGTCTCCGCACTTTTGGCATTTAAGGTTTTTCTACCGACTGTAATCTTTACCGCGGCCATTATAATCATATTGGCTCTTGGAGTATATTTGATAAAGATTTTGCGCTACAGATACGCAACTCCCGGGCAAAAACTTTTTTACGATGTTGAACAGATAAAAAAGAGCCTTCTAAAGCGCTCGGGAGGAGCACTCACAGACAAGGGACTGTTGTTTGAGTTTACGGAAGCTGCACCCGAGGATATTCGGGAGGAACTTGGCAAAGTGTTTGATGTCTTTTACCGAGTGGTATACGGAAACGGGGATGGCACAGAGCCAACGGCTGAAGAAAATGAGCTTGCTTTTGAAATGCGAAAAAAATTAATGCGATAGAGTTTGGGGCTACAAAATAGATATATTGAGGGATAGTCAAACTTTTATATGGCTTGATTATCCCTTTAAAATAAAAAAAATAAATTTTTTGCGCACATTTATCATGCGGCTTACGTCTAACATTATAGAAGGGAGGATGTGAGACGATTTCCATGGAAATAGAACAGTATTATGACAAGATATATCGATATTGCTACTTTAAAGTACATAACAAAGCACTGGCAGAAGACCTGACGCAGGAAACATTCTTACGATTCCTCGGCGCAGATTGCGAATACCCTGACAGATACTTATATACAATCGCAAGAAATCTGTGTATAGATGAGTATCGGAAAAATAGGCCAGAGCTGACAAATTTTGAGGATTGCACAGAAGAATTGTGGATTCAGAACGGATTTGAAAATACGATTGTGGATAAGTTGTCAGTGAAGCAGGCGCTCGATGAACTGTCTGATGAAGACAGGGAATTATTGATACTCAGATATGTAAATGACGAGCCTATGTCCGAGATATGTAAAGTTACCGGATTATCAAGGTTTGCGGTCTATAGAAGGTTAAAAGAGGCAAAGAGCAGGTTATCAACGCTCTTGGAAAGGGGAAACGATGAGAGATTCAGAGATGAAAAGCTTGCTGAAGAATTACTGTGAGGCTCCCGACAATATGAAAAAAGATGCGTTTATCCGCAGTATCAGAAAAAAGCAGCAATTTGAGAAAGTTGGTTTTATTAATATGCTTGCACTGCAGGCCCGTTATATACGCAAAAGAGTTTGGATAGTCTCAATCCTTATTCTGGCATGGGCGATATTTAGTATTGGCGGCCTGGAAAGTGAAAAAGTAGAAATGATAGCTAAGATAATGCCATTTTTTGCTTGCTTTGGTCTGGTCGAGGTATGCAGGGCAAAGATGCATGATATGTCAGAACTTGAAGGAACAACTCGTTTTTCCGCAAAGGGAGCATATTTTGCCAAGATGGCTGTAATTGCGATGGCACATTTTTTTACAATAATATTACTCGCAGTCTTTACGCCGGGAGCGCATGAGAAAGGGTGTCTTATAGTTATGGCAAGGCTGCTTATCCCGTATGTTGTCACAAGTATCCTTTCGATGGAGGCAGAAAGACATTGCAGAAGTTGGGGAAAAGATAATGAGAACATTCATATCGCGATTCCCTTTGGTGTTGCTTTGGCGGTATTTTGCGTGCGAGAGCTTATATACAATATGCACGTGACAGACAGTACGGATGCATCCAAAGTGATGGCATTGCTGCTCGTAGTATTGGTATTTCAGACAATTGAAGTGAAAAAGACAGTTAAGTTGGAGGAGCTTATATGGAATTAAAGATAGACAGGCTTACAAAGCAATATGAAAACAAAATTGCGGTAGACAGGATGAGTCTAAACCTTGAAAAAGGTGTAACCGGACTTCTTGGCGCAAACGGCGCAGGTAAGACAACGCTTATGCGTATGATGGTAGGATTGCTGTCACCGACAAGCGGAGAAATAACTTATGACGGTATTCCTGTCAGATCAGAGGAATTCAGAAATTTACTGGGATATTTGCCACAGGATTTTGGATATTATCCTGAGTTTTCGGGAAAAGATTTTTTGATGTATTTCTGCGCGCTGAAAGGACTCAATAAGAAAGCTGCGAAAGCAAGGACGTCAGAGCTTTTAAAGCTTGTAGGGCTTGAGGATGTTGCAGGCAAAAAGGTCAAAAATTATTCCGGAGGAATGAAACAACGCTTAGGAATAGCGCAGGCGCTTATAAATCGCCCGGAAGTGCTTGTTTTGGATGAGCCCACGGCAGGGCTTGATCCCAAGGAGAGAGTGAGATTTAGGGAGCTTATTGAGAAGCTTGGAGATGAGGCGATAGTTCTTTTGTCCACGCATATTGTATCTGATATTGAGCACATAGCTGACAGGATAGTTATGATGAATGAAGGACAGATAGTATGGCAGGGAACATGGAAAGAAGAGGATGGAAGTTTAGAGGATTTTTACCTGAATACATTTAAGCAATAAGACCGGAGGATAATTATGGAAAAAAGACATTGTTTTGGGATGCTGTACAAATATGAGCTTTTAAAAATATTGAAGAATAAAGTTGCGCTGGTAACATTTATTGTTGCGTTCTGCTTTGCATTTATTCAAGGTGAATTTGAAGTGAGTGGCAATATTACTCCGAAGGATTTGGAAAAGTACCAAGAGATTGATGATAGGGCTGTCGATCAGAGCTTATTGAATGAGTTAAAGGAAATATCCGATGATGCCGGAAATATTCAAGATGAAAACAGAAAAGGGTATGAGCAATTATCAGCTTGGATGGAGGAAACTATCGGTTACAGAGCACCGATAAAAGAACTTGATATTGATACGGTATATTCGAAAAGAGAGAAGAACATACAAGAAGGCTATGACGCCATGCGCCTTACGCAGGGAGAAATCGGCTTCTGGGCAAATAAGGAAAAAGAGGTTAATAAGCCGTTTTTGTTCCATGAGACTATCAGATCGGGCGGTATACTTGAAGGAACTACAAATTATATGTTACTTATGGCAATAATTATTGGTGCAAGTCTTTCGATGATTTTTGCATCAGAAACTCAGAGAAAAACCGATCCTATGCTTAGAGTGGCAATAAACGGGAATAAAGAGCTTTATTTTGCCAAGATACTTGCAGGAATGAGTTATATTTTCGGATGTATCATTGTCTTGCTTATTACTTTCTATGCGTATGCCGCGTGCAGGTGGGGAATTACAGGGATGGATTGCATGGTACAGTCATATTGTCCTCTTGCGCGAATTGATATGACCATAGGTGAACTGCTTGTAATTATATTAATGCTTCTTTTCTGCGGAATACTACTTATTTCATCATTTGCGCTTTTTTTATCAAATGTCACAAGAAATGGCGTAGCTACGATGACAATAGTTATTGGTTCATTTATAGGTTTGTTAGTGGCTACGCTTCATGTGCCGTTAAAGTTAAGAGTGTTATCGCAAATCCTGTATATGTTGCCCGGAACGATGGTATCTTCATCGATTCTGTACGACTATAGGTTGATAAGAATCGGAAAGTACTTTATGTCTTACCAGATCGCACCGATTGTGTATATCTTGTTTTCGATTGCATTTATTGTTGCAGGATATGTATTTTATGATAAGTATGAGATAAAGAGTAATTAAAACTATAGAAAAAGAGAAGGGATAATCAAGTGTTTAGATGGCTTGATTATCCCTTTAACAATATTATCGTACTTCTAATTTCCAGATATTGTCAGGAAATTCGGTAGCTTCAATATCATGTTTTGAAATCTTTTTAAGATGTGTAATGATCATGTTTCGCTTATCTTCCGAATCGCAGTGAAGAAAGACGGGTTTCTGGCTGATAAGTGCGGTCATTGGATTATCAAAACCATGTTCACGCGCAGAATGTAACGCTGTAGGTGATGGCAATACCCAGTTTCCGGCGTAGCATGAATTGCTGAATAAATTATTCCATTTTGCATAAGTGAGCGATGCGGGATTATTTGTTACATAAAAATCAGTCAAAATATAGAAATTTTCCGGATTTTCAGCAAATGTTTCCAAACGTCCGGATATATCCGCTTCATGTTCAACAATATGCTTGTCCTTGACGTATCTCCATTGGTATGTCATACCTACTGAATAAGCTCCGAAAAGTATCACCGCAATACAGATAAACAAAGCACGAGTCTTTTTCGACGGTACGCGGCTAATGTCTTGCTGAGCTTTGGACAGATAGAATCCGGAAAGGAATACCGCCGATAAAAATACTCCTATTTCAACTCTCCACATATATCTGTTAATGCAGGCAAAGTACCAATACATCATTACTACACAGCCTAAAATACCTAATCCGAATAATTTATCGGGATAGTTTTTTCTAAGCAGAAAAAATACAATGAAAATCCAGGTAAGGAATACGGGACCTAAGCTTTCGAAAGGATTTCGGGTGGGAATATTAAATAAGTTAATGAATGTCTGCTTTATAATGTCGACACTAAGTCTGATTTTGCAATTGTTGAAGGGCTGTTCAATAGAATATACCTTTTTGAGCCAGGAAATATCGTAAAAATCAGTATCACCAAATAACCAATTGCCGTAAAGCGCAATATCATTTTCATCAGTATTGATTGAATCATATTCTGGGGGATTGTGCGTGTAATCCAGACACATATAATCGCGCAGATTAACGCTTGCCTGATCATATTCCCAGTATTCTTTCCATTCGGGATGAAGTGCCCTAAAGGAGTGCTCGGAAACCAATAGAATAATAATTCCAAGTACAAGCGCAATTACCGGTTTTATAATGACTTTAAATTTTGGAAGATTCTGCTGTTTGTAATTCGCTAAATAGAACACTGTTATAAATACTGCGAAAAAAGGGAGTGCCATTAACATACACTTAAAGCGTTCCGAGGTTCCATATACAAAGAGCAATGCGCCCCATATCCAATGCAGATTCTCTTTGCATATCGAATGAAATATGATGATAAAGCCGGATATAATCCACAATGAAGCGGATTTGGTGTACTGCACCGCGATATAGTAGTCTCTCGCAAGTATGATATTTATAAAGACGGTTATTGCTTCAGCTAAAAAGAGATCGAATTTTTCAAGACATATGCTGCAAGATGCAGATATAGAAATTACACTGAGGCCGACCATGATCCAATAATACCAATTGATCTGCGGGAGTATCATATTTAGAAGATAAGCAGGTACTCCATAGAGTATATTGCTGTATGGCATATAGAAGTTGAAGATATCTCCGAATGCCCCGGCGCTGATAAGATTTCTAAAAGTATCATCATTTCCGGCGTAGTCAAGGCAACCGCCCATAATGCTGAAACCACACATTATTACTGTTGTAATGAAAATTAAGAGAGACTTATGCTTTGAGAATTGCGATTTCATTTTTTTCTCCATGATATTTGAATAATGTATTTAGAAGAATTAGAGATAGCGCCACCATGTAAGATGGCGCCATTTTTATTGTTTTTGTTCCAAGAGATTATCATTATCAATGTTATCAATGTTGTATTTTTCAAACCATTCGGCTCTGGGAATGGATCTGCAACTGTTTTTCCCGTAGAAAGCTGAAGTCATATAGCTATTTATGTTTTCAGGGTCTGAAAATACAGGCATATGCATAAGAGGACCCTGCTCAAAGTTTATTTCGGGTACAACGACATCAGTGACTGTGGGATCTTCCATAAGTTGTTTTTGCAATCTCATTTGATTCCTGAAATCATCGGCTTGTCCGGAAAGATAATAGTCAAGGCAGATATAATCGGTATATTCTTTTACGCCGTGCCTTCCAAGAACCATAATAAACATGATGGCAATTACGCTTAATATTGTTCCGATTGTTTCGGCATATTCCGGAAGTCGGAACTTGATACTCTTTACTGTATAAGCCCAGCCGCACAGATATATGACTATAGCGATCATACATGAAAAGCATATCCACAAGTTAAAGTTCATATAGCCTGAAGACGGTGTGTTGCCGGTATACATTCTGGGAGCATAGACGCTCGCATTTAGAAGGAACAGTGTTATAACGAATAACAGCGGATGTGCAAATACATGATTGTTTATATTAAATCTGTTTTGTTTAAAAAACGCACATGTAATAAGCACTACTATAATAAGAGCAATGAGAATAAAGCTCTTTTCCGCAAAGAAGTATGTTGCGGCATCTTGTACTGAAAAAACTATACTGCTAACTATTGTTGCGATTAAACCACCGGCAGGTTCAGCACCTTCAGCTAAATCTGCGGCTGCCCTGTTTGCATTTCCGGGAGCAATCATGCTGATTCCAAGACCAATTAATTCCAAAACATAAGGAATGATCAAGAAAAGATCTTTTTTATCGCTTCTATTCTCTATCATGTATTTGACGAGCAAAAGAATAATCCCTGACAAGAAAACCAGGAGAGAAGCAGGATATGTAGCGCCTCCCAATAAGGTATATCCAAGCGAGATCCATATCAGATCTGATAGTTTGTTAAGTGTTAAAAATCGATCTGTAAGAGCAATCGTGACAAGCGATAAGCAGAATGGCATGCAGTAATGTATACAGCCAACCCACCAGAAAAATGCTGCTTTCTGTGAAGGAACCAACTGGAAACTGAAAAGAAGGAAGATTGCAGCAACCATTAACCAATAAAAGCCGTCAATTTTCCATTTTACTTTTAAGAAATAATAAGAAAAATAGCATACTGCAGCAATCTGCATGATCATAAAAATATATGGAACAATTACGTATGCGCTGTCGGAAAAGACTTCCGGATGAAGGCAAAAGGCAAAGACATCAAACCAAGTTCCCTGCCAATTGTGCCATATGTCTACTGTGGTTTTACATGCAGCAGAAACGGCTGCCAACACGGAACCGGTAGAAAGATATGCCAAGTGAGGACCCGAGCCATAGTTATAATCGTCTCCTGATGCACAGTCATATCCTGCAATAATGCATATTGGAATAATAGAAATGAAAAAAAATGAGATGAGTAGGGACAATACAAATTTCTGATGCTTGTAGATCCAATTAAACATAGTTTCCTCACTGTAATTACGTGCACAACTATTTTGATAAAAAAGAGCAAAAAAATTCCCCGAAACCTATTCGGGGTTCTTAGAGCGATAGACGGGGCTCGAACCCGCGGTCTCGACCTTGGCAAGGTCGCGCGTTACCAACTACGCCACTATCGCATTTACGTGGTCATCACAACTGTGACAACGAATTGATTTTAGAATAAATTTACTACATTGTCAACATGTATTTGCAAAAATGTGGTATATTATCTTGCGTTGATAGAATTTTAATTATGTAAATATAGAGAGGACATAGATTTGGATATAAAAATTTCTGATGCCAAGGCATTTCTGAAAAAAGGACAGGGTCGAGAGCTTAAGGCAGGAGGACTCTGGGTTTACGATAATGAAATAGACAGAGTGGAAGGCTCTTTTGATAACGGAGACATTATAGAACTTCATGATTTTGACGGTTATTTCATGGGATATGGTTTTATCAATACTGTATCTAAGATCAGAGTCAGAATGATGTCCAGAAAGAAGGATCATCCGATTACCAAGGAGCTTATAGAAAAGAGAATTCGTGATGCCTGGGAATATAGAAAGGCTGTTATGGCAACAAATGAGCCTATTGAGCAGCTCTCTTGCAGACTTATTTTTGGAGAAGCAGATTTCTTACCCGGAATTACGATTGATAAGTTCTCGGATGTTCTTGTAATTGAGTCACTTGCTCTTGGAACGGACAGAATGAAAGAGCTTATTATCGATCTTTGTAAAAAGGTTCTTCTTGAAGACGGAGTTAAGATCCGTGGCGTTTACGAGCGAAGCGATGCAAAGGTTAGAGAACTCGAGGGGCTTGAGAGAGTTAAGGGATTTATCGGAGATCCCTTCGATACAAAAGTTATCATTACCGAGAATGGGGTCAAGTATTACGTTGATGTTGAAAATGGCCAGAAGACAGGATTTTTCCTTGATCAGAAGAATAACAGAAAAGCCATAGCTTCTTTTTGTAAGGGTAAAAAGGTGCTGGACTGCTTCACACATACAGGCTCATTTGCGCTTAACTGCGCCGCAAACGGAGCGGAGTCGGTTCTTGGTGTCGATGCATCAGATCTTGGATGCAAGCAGGCTGAAGAAAACGCTGAGCTCAACGGACTTGAGAATATAGCGAAATTCCAATGTGCCGACGTATTTGAACTTCTTCCCGACCTTGAGAAAAAAGGCGAAAAGTTTGATGTTGTTATTCTCGATCCTCCGGCATTTACAAAGTCCAGAGCTTCAGTTAAGAAAGCAACAACAGGATATAAAGAGATCAATATGCGCGGAATGAAGCTTGTTAAAGACGGTGGATATCTCGCAACATGCTCTTGTTCACACTTTATGGATGAGGAACTTTTCCTCAAAACAATTCAGGATGCAGCAAGAGATGCGCACAAGAGGCTCAAGCAGGTTGAATTCAGGCAACAGGCGGCAGACCATCCGATTCTTGTAGGCGGAGCTGCGTCATATTACCTTAAATTCGTAATATATCAGGTTTGTGATGAGATGTAATAAGAATAATTATTTTCTGTTGACATATTTTTCTGATTGGTATAACATTACTATTGCTGTCGCGCAAGCGACTTTAAATATAAGCGATAGTGGCGTAGTTGGTAACGCGCGACCTTGCCAAGGTCGAGACCGCGGGTTCGAGCCCCGTCTATCGCTCTTAAAACCTCAGATTTGATCATCTGAGGTTTTTTTCATACTTGTAAATCAGAATGGTCATCACCGGTTTACATATCACTACTTCCTACTGCCTTTGACGCGCTGAAGTATTATTTTGGCATTGCGAAAAAGTTTTCATTGACATTTGCCCATTAATCTCGATTATAATTACTATATGAGATTGTATACATGTATAAGGTATATAGGAGGAATTATCCATGAAGAAAAAGTTATTATCAATCGTGCTTGCTTCAGCACTTACGCTTAGCATGATTGGTTGCGGAAGTTCTGCAGTAAGCGGCGTGTCAGAGCAGAATGACACTACTTCAAATGAAACAGATCCGGCTGATTCAAAAAAAAGTGCGGAAGGGAATCTCAATGTTATGATTGAGACACCTGTTGAATCGCTTGATCCTCAGCAGGCTACAGACGGTACATCTTTTGAAGTTATCGCTGACTATACAGATGGCCTTATGCAGATGGATGCAGACGGAAAGGCAGTAAATGCTCTTGCTGATAGGGTAGATATTTCGGAAGATGGTCTTACCTATACCTTCCATATCCGCAATGATGCAAACTGGAGTAATGGACGTCCTGTAACTGCAGCAGACTTCGTATTTGCTTGGCAGAGAGCAGTTGATCCCGAAGTTGCTTCTGAGTATTCATATATGCTCAGTGATATCGGACAGATTGTAAATGCCCAGGAAATCATAGATGGAACAAAGGATAAGCATGAGCTTGGTGTAAAAGCAGTTGATGAAAAGACTCTTGAAGTTAAGCTTAATGTACCTGTAAGCTATTTCCTCAGTCTTATGTATTTCCCGACATTCTATCCGGTAAACCAGACGTTCTTTGAGAGCTGTGCAGATACATATGCAACGAGCCCCGAGACAACTCTTTCAAATGGAGCATTCATCCTTGATGAGTACCAGCCGGCAGCAACAACGATTCGTCTTATCAAGAACCCTGACTACTATGATTCAGACAAAGTTAAACTTGTGGCTCTTAACTATCAGGTAATTCAGGATTCACAGCAGGCTCTTATGAGTTACCAGAGCGGAGATCTTGATACTACTCTTGTTAACGGTGAGCAGGTTGATCAGGTAAAAGACGATCCTTCATATAAGGCAATCGGTGCAGGATATCTCTGGTACATCAGCCCTAACATGAAAGAAGTAAAGGAACTTCAGAATAAAAATATTCGTTATGCCATCACAATGGCACTTAACCGTGAAGCAATTACAACAGATGTTCTTAAGGATGGTTCAGCTCCTACTTATACGGCAGTCCCTATGGACTTTGCAACCGGCCCTGACGGATCGGATTTCTCAGCCAATCAGGAGAAGTTCAAAGATGTTTGCAGATATGATGCAGATGCAGCCGTAGAATATTGGAACAATGGACTTGAAGAACTTGGCGAAAAAGAAATTACTGTAACAATGATTCACGATGCAGACGATGCTCCAATCAAGGTGGCACAGGTTGTTAAGGAACAGCTTGAGACAACTCTTCCGGGACTTACTGTTGAACTTCAGCAGATGCCCAAGAAGGAAAGGGTTCAGCGTATGCAGGAAGGTGATTTTGAACTTGGTCTTACACGTTGGGGACCTGACTACGCAGATCCTATGACATACCTCGGAATGTGGGTAACAAAGAATGCCAACAACTATGGCTTCTGGAGCAATTCTGAATACGATGAGATCATTGCTGATTGTACAACAGGTTCGACAGCAATGGATCCAAAAGCACGTTGGACAGCACTATATAGGGCAGAAAAGCTTGTAATGGATGAAGCGGTTATTTTCCCGCTTTATACACAGTGCAATGCAGAGCTTATTTCAACAAACGTAAGTGGTATTGAATTCCACCCTGTAGCACTTAACAGAGTTTACAAGAATGCAGAAAAGAAATAATTAAATAAATTAAAATTATGGCGAGAGGAAGAGTAGTGTTTTTTCTACTTTTCATCTCGTTTTAATCTTTTGGGGTAGCTATGAAAAAATATGTATTAAAACGAGTGATCACAGCAATCTTTACATTGCTGGCAATTACACTGATTCTTTTTATACTGATGCAGCTTATGCCGGGCTCACCGTTTAATGATGAGAAGCTGAATGAATCTCAAAAAGCTGCGTTGTACGCCAAATATGGACTGGATAAACCGATTGTCATTCAGTTTTTTCATTATGTTGTCAATATGTTCAAAGGAGACCTTGGAGTCAGCTACAAGATTTCCAAGAATACCCCTATCACACAGCTGATCGCATCCAGACTTCCGATTTCTATCGGCGTTGGATTTGCTGCAGTATTTATAGGGGCAATAATTGGCCTTTTATTGGGACTTCTTGCGGCGTTCAAAAGAGATACCGCTTGGGATACGTTTGCAACAGTAATCTCAGTTATCGGCGTATCGGTTCCGTCATATGTTTTTGCACTGGCACTTTCTTATCAGTTCGGATTTAAGCTGGACTGGTTCCCTATGCTCTATTCGGCAAAGGATGTTGTTCGTTCAAGTGTATTACCTTCAGTATCACTTTCCATGTTTACTATGGCTTCAATTGCAAGATTCACGAGAGCAGAAATGATTGAAGTTTTGGGCTCGGATTATATGCTTCTTGCTGAATCCAAGGGACTTTCGGGAAATAAGCTTGTGTTTTCACATGCTCTCAGAAATGCCCTTATTCCTATTATTACAGTATTGGCGCCACTTGTTGTTGATCTTATGACAGGTTCGCTTGTTGTTGAAAAAATCTTTTCTATACCAGGAGTAGGTTCATTGTTAGTAAACGCAATCCAGTCTAATGACTATAACGTTGTTATAGCTCTTAGCTTTATATATTCAGCTATGTACATCGGCATCATGCTTGTTGTAGATATTCTCTACGGCGTGATAGATCCCAGAATTCGTGTGGCAAAGGAGGGAGACTGATATGGCAGAAGCAACTTTTGATAAGGCAAACTCCTATGTCCCTGTAGAAGCGGATTTCAGATTAAAAGGAAAAACAGCGGATGATTATGTTGATACAAATTTTGCGTCGCAGAATTTTTGGAAAGAAGTAGTAGCAAGATTTTGGCGTAAGAAGAGCGCTGTTATAGGTCTTGTCTTTGTTCTTATTATTTCATTTTTTGCCTTTATAGGTCCTGTGATGAATGAATATACATATTCGGGACAGAACTTAGAGAATAAGAATCTTGCACCGAGAATACCGATCATTGAGTACACAGGCTTTTTTGACGGACATGAAAATATCAAGACTACATCAGGCACCAAGACAGTGAACTATTACTTTGAAAAAAAGTTGCCTGATACATTTTACTGGTTTGGAAGCGATAACTTTGGCAGAGATATCTGGACCAGAACATGGTCGGGAGCACAGGTTTCGCTTATTATCGCTGTTGCGGCAGCTATTATCGATATGATCATCGGTATGAGTTACGGTCTTATTTCCGGATACTTTGGAGGCAAAGTGGACATGGTACTTCAGAGAATCTTAGAGATTGCCAACGGTATTCCAAGGCTTGTAATAGTTACGCTTCTTCTCCTGTTATTTAAGCCGGGTATGATCACTATAATCATAGCCCTTATGCTCACCGAGTGGGTTGGAATGAGTAGAATTGCCAGAGCAGAGATGCTTAAGTTAAAAGAGCAGGAATTTGTCCTTGCATCCAGAACTTTAGGTGCGGGAAATATGCATATCATATTTAGTGAGGTACTTCCAAACATTATCGGACCTATTATCACACAGGTTATGTTCTCTATTCCTACAGCTATTTTTACAGAAGCGTTTCTTTCGTTTGTAGGACTTGGAATCCCTGTACCTAGGTGCTCGCTGGGATCACTTATTTCTGAAGGATTTAACAGCTTTACAACACATCCTTATCAGATAATTCCGCCTATCATCGTTATGGCTCTTTTGATGCTTAGTTTTAACCTTGTGGCAGACGGGCTCAGAGAAGCGCTTGATCCAAAGTTAAAGGAGATGTGATCTGACATGAGTGAAAATAATAGAAGAGAAAAAATACTTGATGTCAAAGATCTTGACATCACCTTTAAGACTACCGCGGGAAAAGTACATGCGATCCGCGGAGTAAATTTAGAGCTTTATCAGGGCGAGACTGTTGCTATAGTTGGGGAGTCAGGTTCGGGAAAATCTGTAACGATGCGTGCTGCAATGGGTATCCTTGCCAAGAACGCCGAGGTTAATTCGGGAGAGATCATCTACAGATATCGCGATAACAAAGGCGGGATTGATTATAACCCTGACAGTGATGAGACTGCGCAGTGGAAAGAAGCAGATATTTTAAAGCAGGACAAAAAGTGGATCAGAAAGCATATCAACGGTCGAAGGATGGCAATGGTATTTCAGGATCCGATGACAAGCCTTGATCCTACAATGACTATCGGCAAGCAGATCATGGAAGGCATGATCTGGCATTACAAGCTTGATAAAGCAGATGCATATAAAAGATCGGTAGAGCTTTTAAAGGAAGTCGGTATTGAGGATGCAGAAAAGAGAATGAAGCAGTATCCGCATCAGCTATCCGGTGGTATGAGACAGCGAGTGGTTATAGCAATAGCTCTTTCCTGTAATCCGGATCTTCTTATCTGCGACGAGCCTACAACAGCTCTTGACGTTAATATTCAGGCCAAGATCCTTGAACTTATCAAAAAGGTTCAGAAGGAAAGAGATATTGCGGTTATCTATATTACCCATGATCTCGGAGTTGTGGCTAAGGTTGCGGATTACGTAAATGTTATGTATGCAGGTAAGATTGTAGAAGTCGGTAAGATCAATGAGATATTCTACGATCCGAGACATCCGTATACCTGGGGACTTTTATCGGCTATGCCCGATCTTGGAACTGACGATGACAGACTTTATACGATTCCGGGTTCACCACCGAATCTTTTGCATGAAAAAGAGGGTGATGCTTTTGCTCCAAGAAATGCTTATGCTCTGGAGATTGACGACAAGCTTGAGCCACCTATGTTCAAGATAACAGAAAGTCATTTTGCAGCAACATGGCTTCTTGATGAGAGGGCACCAAAGGTTGAGATGCCGGCAGAACTAAAGGCAAGAATTCAGAGAATGAAAAAGGAGGCACAGGCAAATGGCAGCGAATTATAATGCAGCGCCTCTCCTTGAAGTAGAGGGACTTAGGCAGTATTTTCCCGTCAGTAAGACATTTACGGTTAAGGCTGTGGAAAATGTCAGCTTTAAGGTTTATCCGGGCGAAACTTACGGTCTTGTCGGTGAGTCGGGATCGGGAAAATCTACGATTGGCAGAAGTATCATAAGACTATACGATCCGACGGACGGTAAGATCACTTTTGACGGAATGGATATTTCCGGAAAGATGAACAAAGAGACCAAGGAAAATTTAAGGGTTCAGATGCAGATGATCTTCCAGGATCCGATGGCTTCGCTCAATCCCAGAAAGAAGATCAAAGATATCATCGGAGAAGCCCTTGATATCCATCATGTTTGCAAGAGCAAAGAGGAAAGGGATAAAAAAGTAGAGGCAATCCTTAATAAGGTTGGACTTGCCAAGGAGCATGCGGACCGCTATCCTCATCAGTTTTCGGGCGGGCAGAGGCAGAGAGTCGGTATTGCAAGAGCTCTTATCTTGAATCCCAAGCTTGTTATAGCCGATGAGTGCATTTCTGCACTTGATGTTTCCATTCAGGCACAGGTCGTAAACCTTATGAAGGACATTCAGGAGGAACTTGGAACAGCATATCTTTTCATTGCACATGATCTTTCAATGGTTAAGTATATTTCGGACAGGATAGGTGTTTTGCACTTGGGACATCTTCTTGAGACAGGTACAACGGATGAAATTTTTAATAATCCGATTCATCCATATACAAAGAGTCTTTTATCGGCAATTCCTATTCCCAATCCTGAGCTTGAGAAGAATCGTGAAGCAATAAGTTACGACTACAAGACATCGGGACTTGACTACAACAAAGGAACGGAACATCTGGTTGACGGAACTCATTTTGTGAAGTGTACGGATGAAGAATTCGAGGCTTGGACAAGGGTATAATAGCATTGCGAAAATAGATTGTGCACAAGATAAAATGGTGTTAGAATCGTGGATATGGATAAAAGTTCATATCCACTTTTTTCGTTAAACAACGAAATGATTTTGTATAAGGAGTATCATACATGACAGATTACAAGTTGCTTGCTGCACAGATAAAAGTTATGGCAGAAGATGAACCTAATTTCATTCCGGTGTTGTCCAATGCCTCAGCGCTTTTATATGGCAATATGGAAGACCTGAACTGGGCAGGTTTTTACCTTATGGATAAAGGATCTCTTTTACTTGGGCCATTCCAGGGAAAAGTTGCATGCATCAGAATCCGGCTTGGAAAGGGTGTTTGCGGAACAGCGGCAGAAAACGATGAGACACAGCTTGTTGCGAATGTTCACGAATTTGCAGGACATATCGCATGTGACAGTGCGTCCAATTCGGAGATTGTTGTACCGCTTCACAAAGATGGCAAGGTTGTGGGAGTGCTTGATATAGACAGCCCCAGCCTTAACAGATTTAACGAAGATGACAAGGCAGGACTTGAACTGTTTGCAAAGACTTTGGAAGAAGTAATAGATTTTTCCACAGTTTCTTTTGATTAATAAAAGCATAAAGAGGACAAGAGTATGGATAATAGAATTTCATTTTCCAGTGATTATACAAAGGGCGCGCATCCGCAGATCTTAAAGCGCCTTACGGAGACAAATTTTGAGCAGATAGACGGTTACGGCACGGATGAGTACTGCAAGAGCGCTGCCGAGAAGATAAAGAAAGTGTGCGGATGTCCTGACGGAGAGGTCTTTTTCCTTGTAGGCGGAACGCAGACCAATCAGACAATAATCGATATGCTCCTTCAGCCATATGAGGGAATCGTTGCGGCTGAAACCGGACATATTGCGGCACATGAGGCGGGCGCCATTGAGCATGCGGGACACAAGGTACTTACGGTTCCCGGACGCGGAGAAGAGAAGGCTACTGAGAAATACGGATCGGATATAGGTAAGTTGTCCGCAGCCGAAGTGGATAAGCTTATTTCAAATTTCTATGATGACGCAAACCATGAGCACATGGTATTTCCGGGAGCGGTTTATATTTCGCATCCCACAGAATACGGAACTCTTTATACGAAAAAAGAACTTGAGAGTATCTCAAGTGTCTGCAAGAAGTATAATATTCCGCTCTTTATAGACGGAGCAAGGCTCGGATACGGTCTTATGAGCAAAAGAACCGATGTGACTATAGAGGATATCGCAAAATATGCGGATGTTTTCTATATCGGCGGTACTAAGGTCGGCGCGCTCTTTGGCGAAGCGGTTGTTTTCACCAAAGGCGTAACAACGAAGCATCCGATTCCTGTGATCAAGCAGCACGGTGCACTTCTTGCAAAGGGATGGCTTCTTGGACTTCAGTTTGACACATTGTTTACTGACAATCTCTACTTTGATATCAGCAAAAAAGCTATCGAAGCGGCAGATCTGTTAAAAGAAGGTCTTAAGAGCAAAGGATACAAGATATTCCTTGATTCTCCCACAAACCAGCAATTTGTTGTGGTTTCCAATGAAAAATTGGAGGAGCTTAGCAAGAATGTCAGATACGGATTCTGGGAGAAATACGACGAAGATCATACCGTAATCAGATTCGCAACAGATTGGGCTACCGAGACAGCCGATGTTGAGAGGCTTCTTAGCTATTTATGATAATCTGGTTAGCTTAGCAGGCTAAAAATCAGACTTGCGTATTTAGGAGATTAGTAGTAATATAATGCATTATTAAAGAAGATAAAAAAGCTATGACGAAGACAGTACGCAGTATTTGAAAGCTTTCAGAGAGCCGGTGGTCGGTGCGAACCGGTGCGAGTAGGAACTGACAGAAAATCACTTCTGAGCTGCGAAATCGAAATGACAGTAGATTTTGACGTGTATCCCGGCGTTAACGGGGAGCGTATTCAACCGGGATGTTGTATGACAGCTCTTGGCGCGTATGTGTAAACAGGTGGTATAACGAGTGTAAATTAACGACCTCGTCCTTTTTACAAAAAAGGACGAGGTCTTATTTATTTGAAAGAGAGGAGTTTTCAAATGTATAACAAAGTTGAAACAGACATGAACTTTGTCGGCAGAGAAAAGAAGATTGAAGAGTTCTGGAAAAAAGAAGACATTTTCAAAAAAAGTGTAGATACCAGAAGCAAGGGTGAAATGTATATGTTCTATGACGGCCCTCCGACAGCTAACGGAAAGCCTCATATCGGACACGTTCTTACACGTGCTATCAAGGATATGATTCCCAGATACCGTACAATGAAGGGTTATACAGTTCCTCGTAAGGCAGGCTGGGACACACACGGTCTTCCTGTTGAGCTTGAAGTTGAGAAACTCCTTAATCTTGATGGAAAAGAGCAGATTGAAGAATACGGAATGGAGCCCTTCATCCAGAAATGTAAGGAATCCGTATGGAAATATAAGGGAATGTGGGAGGATTTCTCCGGCACAGTAGGTTTCTGGGCTGATATGGAGCACCCCTACATCACATATGATGACAATTTCATCGAGTCCGAGTGGTGGGCTCTTAACGAGATCTGGAAAAAAGGTCTTCTTTACAAGGGCTTCAAGGTAGTTCCTTACTGTCCTCGTTGTGGAACACCTCTTTCATCACACGAGGTTGCTCAGGGCTATAAGCTTTTGAAAGAGCGTACAGCGGTAGTTCGTTTCAAGGTAAAGGATGAGGATGCTTATTTCCTTGCATGGACAACAACACCTTGGACACTTCCTTCAAATATCGGTCTTTGCGTTAACCCTGATGAGAAATATATCAAGGTTAAGGCTGTTGACGGCAATGTATATTATCTTGCCGAGGCACTTGCAGATAAGGTGCTTGGCTCTCTTGTAAAAGAAGAAGGTCAGAAGGCGTACGAAGTTCTCGAAACATACGTAGGAACAGACCTTGAGTACAAAGAGTATGAGCCTTTGTATCAGTGTGCGGCTGATGAAGCTCAGAAACAGCATAAGAAAGCATTCTTTATCTATTGTGATACATATGTAACCATGTCAGACGGTACAGGTATCGTACATATCGCTCCTGCATTCGGTGAAGACGATGCTCGTGTCGGACGTAAGTATGACGCTCCTCTTGTACAGATGGTAGATTCAGAGGGTAAATTAAGACCCGAGACACCTTTTGGCGGAATGAGATGTAAGCCTACTCAGAAAGAAATGGATGAGGGCGCTGTAAGTGCGGATCCCGAGGTATTAAAAGATCTTGATAAGAGAGGTCTTTTGTTCGCTGCACCTAAGATGGAGCACGATTATCCTCACTGCTGGAGATGTGGAACACCCCTTCTTTACTATGCTCGTTCATCTTGGTTCATCAAGGTTACAGAAGTTAAGGACGACCTTATCCGCAACAACAAAGAGATCAACTGGATTCCTGAGTCAATCGGTAAGGGACGTTTCGGTGACTGGCTTGAGAATATTCAGGACTGGGGTATCTCACGTGACAGATATTGGGGAACACCTCTTAATATCTGGGAGTGTGATGACTGCGGACACCAGCTTTCAGTTGGTTCAAGAAAAGAGCTCGCTGAGCTTTCCGGAGATCCTTCAGCTGAGACTACAGAACTTCACAGACCTTATATTGATAAATTTGAGATTACTTGTCCTAAGTGCGGCAAGAAAATGCACCGTGTAAAAGAAGTTATCGACTGCTGGTTCGATTCAGGAGCAATGCCTTTCGCTCAGCTCCACTATCCATTTGAGAACAAGGAACTCTTTGAGAAGCAGTTCCCTGCTCAGTTCATTTCGGAAGCTGTCGATCAGACAAGAGGATGGTTCTATTCACTTCATGCTGAGGCAACACTTCTTTTCAACAAGCCTGCGTTTAAGAACGTTATAGTTCTCGGACTTGTACAGGATGAAAACGGACAGAAGATGAGTAAGTCCAAGGGAAATGCGGTAGATCCTTTTGATGCACTTGCAAAGTACGGCGCAGATGCGATCAGATGGTACTTCTATGTAAACAGCGCGCCTTGGCTTCCAAGCCGTTTCTCAGGTGATGCGGTTCAGGAAGGACAGCGTAAGTTCCTCGGAACACTTTGGAATACATATGCATTCTTTGTGCTTTATGCAAATATCGATGGATTTGATGCGGCTAATTACAAGCTTGAGCCCGATAAGCTCACTGTAATGGATAAATGGCTTCTTTCAAAACTTAATAGCTGCGTAAAAGCGGTTGATGAAAACCTTGAAAATTACAGAATCCCTGAGGCAGGAAAAGCCCTTGATAACTTTGTTGACGAGATGTCCAACTGGTATGTTCGTCGCAGCAGAGAGCGTTTCTGGGCAAAGGGAATGGAACAGGATAAGATTTCTGCTTACATGACTCTTTACACTGCACTTGTAACAATCTGCAAGGCTGCAGCACCGATGGTTCCTTTCATGACTGAGGAAATCTATCAGAATCTTGTAAGAAAGAGTTTTGCTGATGCTCCCGAGAGTATCCATCTCTGCGACTTCCCTGTTGCGGATGAAGCGTTCATCGACAAGAAGCTTGAGAAGGATATGGAAGAAGTTCTTGATATCGTAGTTCTCGGACGTGCGGCAAGAAATGCAGCCAACATCAAGAACCGTCAGCCTATCGGAACAATGTACGTTAAGGCAGAAGAGACTGTAGGAGAGTTCTACAAAGAGATCATCAGAGAAGAGCTCAACGTTAAGGAAGTATCTTTCACAGATGATGTAAGAGACTTCACAAGCTACAGCTTCAAGCCTCAGCTTAAGACACTCGGACCTAAGTACGGCAAGAACATCGGAGCTATCAAGGCTTATCTTGAGAAGCTTGACGGAAATGCCACAATGGACGAGCTTAATACAAACGGTAGCATCAAATTCAATGTAAATGATGTTGATGTAGAGCTTGTTAAGGAAGATCTTCTTATCGAGATCGCGCAGAAGGAAGGCTTCATTTCACAGGAGAACTGGGGAATTACTGTTGTTCTTGATACAAACCTTTCAGAAGAGCTTATCAAAGAAGGATTTGTACTTGAAGTTATCAGTAAGATCCAGACAATGCGTAAGGATTCCGGCTTTGAAGTAATGGATCACATCAAAGTATCACTTAACGGAAACGATAAGCTTGCAGCAATCGTCAAGGATAATAACGACAGCATCGCAACCAAGGTTCTTGCTAATGAGATCGTATTCGGTACAGACGTTGCCAATGCAAAAGAATGGGATATCAACGGCGAGAAAGTTACTATCGGCGTAGAGAAAGTCTGATATATTATTGTTAAAACGTATAGCCTTAGGGAAACAAGATTTCTCTAAGGCTATTTTTGTGCCTTTATATGAGTGGAATAATAGTCGGTTTTGCGGTAAAATATTAACGTAACAGTCTCGATAGGAAAAATATCATCGCAATATTTTTTTAGGAGGCAGCATGAAGAAGAAAACATTACCTTTTGACAAAGAATTGTTTGTGCGAAGCGTGTTGTATAATGTGAAGACTCTTTACAGGAAAACAATGGAAGAGGCTACTCCGCAGGAAATATATCAGGCTTCGGCGTATGCTATAAAAGATGCAATCATAGATCACTGGATGACTACTCAGAAAGCTGCGGCAGAGCAGGATCCTAAGATAGTTTACTATATGTCCATGGAATTTCTCATGGGTAGGGCATTTGGGAACAATCTTATAAATCTTCAGGCTTATAAAGCGGTAAAAGAGGCTTTGGATGAGCTTGGAATAGACGTTAATGTCGTAGAGGACCAGGAACCCGATCCCGCGCTTGGAAACGGTGGTCTTGGAAGACTTGCGGCATGTTTCCTCGATTCTTTGGCAACTCTTGGGTATATGGCTTACGGTTGCGGAATCCGCTATAAGTATGGAATGTTCAAGCAGACTATCCGTGACGGTTATCAGGTCGAAGTGCCGGACGCGTGGCTTGAAAACGGCAATCCTTTTGAACTTAGAAGAAATGAATACGCCAAAGAGGTTAAGTTTGGCGGATATGTAAATGTCTATACCGATGATACCGGAAGGACAGTATTTAAACAGGAAGGATATCAGGTTGTAAGAGCAATTCCGTACGATCTTCCTATCCTCGGATACGGAAACGGTATGGTCAACACCTTGAGAATATGGGATGCGGAGCCGATACAGTGCTTCCAGCTTGATTCTTTTGATAAGGGCGATTATCAGAAAGCTGTAGAGCAGGAGAACCTTGCAAGCCAGCTTTGCGAAGTTCTTTACCCGAACGACAATCATATCGCGGGAAAAGAGCTCAGATTAAAACAGCAGTATTTCTTTATATCCGCATCGGTGCAGACTGCGCTTAAGAGATACCTAAAGGATCATGACAATATCAAGAAATTCTACACAAAAGCAGTATTCCAGCTTAACGATACACATCCGACTGTTGCGGTTGCCGAACTTATGCGTCTTCTTATGGACGAGTATTATCTCACCTGGGATGAGGCGTGGGAAGTAACTGTTAAGACATGCTGCTATACGAACCACACCATAATGTCAGAAGCGCTGGAAAAATGGCCGGTTGATTTGTTCCAGAGACTTTTGCCCAGAATATATCAGATTGTTGATGAGATAAACAGAAGATTTGTGGATCAGATAATGAGACAGTACACAAATTCTCCGGGAATGGATGTTCAGTCCAAGATAAGGAGCATGGCAATTCTCTATGACAATCAGGTAAAAATGGCGCACCTTGCGATTGTCGGAGGACATTCTGTAAACGGCGTTGCTCAGCTTCATACCGAGATTCTTAAGAAGAGAGAGCTTAAGGATTTCTATGAGATGATGCCTGAGAAGTTTAATAATAAAACAAACGGAATTACTCAGAGAAGATTCCTTCTTCATGCGAATCCTCTTTTGGCAGACTGGATTACGGCAAAGATCGGAGATGGCTGGATAACCGATCTTTCTCAGATGGATAAGCTAAAGAGTTATGCGGATGACAAGAAGGCTCAGGCTGAGTTTATGGAGATCAAGCACAAGAATAAAGAGCGTTTGGCGAAATATATTCTTGAGCACAACAATATTGAAGTCGATCCCAATTCCATATTTGATGTTCAGGTAAAAAGGCTTCATGAATATAAGAGACAGCTCCTTAATATTCTGCAGGTTATGTATAAGTATCATGACATCAAGAGCCATCCGAATAAAGACTTTTATCCCAAGACATATATCTTCGGAGCAAAGGCCGCTGCGGGGTACTTAACTGCTAAGCTAACAATTAAGTTAATTAATTCAGTGGCGGATGTCATCAACAAAGATGCTTCTATCGGAGGCAAGATAAAGGTTGTATTTATCGAGGATTACAGGGTATCAAACGCTGAACTTATCTTTGCGGCAGCGGATGTTTCCGAGCAGATCTCAACAGCAAGTAAAGAAGCTTCAGGAACGGGAAACATGAAGATGATGCTCAACGGAGCCGTTACACTTGGAACCATGGACGGTGCCAATGTCGAGATTGTAAATGAAGTGGGTGAAGAGAATGCCTTTATTTTCGGCCTTTCTTCTCAGGAAGTAATGGACTATGAGAAAAACGGCGGCTATAATCCCATGGACATTTACAATAACAATCCTAACGTAAAGACTGTTCTTAATATGCTGGTTGACGGAACGTTCTCAAAGAATAAAGAGCTCTTTAGACCGCTTTATAACTGCCTTCTTAATACAAATAATTCTTCGAAGGCCGACCAATACTTTATTTTGAAGGATTTCGAGGCATACCTTGAGGCGCAGAGAAGAATATCGGAAGCATATGCCGATAAGAAGCGCTGGGCAAGGATGGCTCTTTTGAACACCGCATGCTGCGGAAAGTTTTCATCTGACAGAACTATTCAGGAGTATGTAGACGAAGTTTGGAAGCTTGATAAAGTTGAACTTCCCGTAAAGTAAAAAAGGAATAAGTGCTATAAACAGTGGGTTTCCGGAGAGTTGACCGATTCTTCGGGAACCCATTTTGACGCATTTTTGAGAAATTGTCTTTTGTGATATAATACTGTAAAATTATATGTACGCTTGTTTTTTATTTTGATAGTTATCAGATAAAAAGTATTGGGCGTATGGAGGAACAGATGGCAAAGAATTTACCCGATGAGCTTGCGGACATGGGCAAAGATATTTTGCGAGATGTCTCAATAGCGATTGAAAAGAATGACTACAGTAAGCTTGCTTCCGACATAGCAAATACGGTAAAGGCGGTTACTGTCACATCTATAGACAGAAAAACAACTTATGCGAGCGGAAGACAGAATAGACCCGGCGGACAGAAATATGGGTATAACTATGAGCGAAAGACCGGCTATGTACCTTATACACAGGCCAAACCGTTAAAGCAGATACCTTTTTTAATGAAAAGAGTTTCCAGATATAACGGAACCGGTTCGATATTATTTGGAAGTATCGGCACGGTATGCCTGATGCCGGTGTCACTTGCCGTGTTACTTGCCGCAGGTGCGCATCCTGTTGCTGTACTTCCGGCTTTTCTTTTATTATTTTGTGTTTATCAGGTTTTTAAAGGGGCCAAAAAGCTTAGTCTCACCAAGAAATTTTATGAATACGGACAACTCGTCGGAGATGTGGAGTATTTTGAGATAAGTAAACTTGCTGCAAAGTTGCTTAAGACAGATAAAGAGGTTGTCAGGGAACTTAAAGAGATGATAAAAGCAGGGTTCCTTCCCAGAGCCAGATTTGATGCCAAAGAGAAAAATCTGATGATCACCGATAATGCATATAATCTCTACATCGGTGCAGAACAGGACAAACTCGAAAGAGAAAAGAGAGCACTTGAAAAAGATGCGGCAAAGAAAGCAGACCTTGAAGGCATGACGTCTGAAGTCAGAAGTATTCTGGAAGAAGGCGATGACTATATTAAATTTGTAAGAAAGATAAATGATGTTATTCCCGATACCGAGGAGATGTCCGATAAGTTGTATCGTTTGGAAGAAATCATGAACAGGATTTTTGCTCAGGTTAAAAAAGACAACCAGAGCGCGGACGATCTTCACAAATTGATGAATTATTATCTTCCTACCACCAGAAAACTTCTTTCTGCTTATGTTGAACTTGATAAGCAGCCTGATGCCGGGGAGAATATAGTTCAGACCAAGAAAGAAATAAGCCAGGCAATGGATACCATAAATATGGCATTTGAGAAACTTCTTGATAGTATGTTCCAGGATATGGCATGGGATATTTCTTCGGATATTTCAGTTATGAAAACAATGATGGCACAGGACGGATTGACTGAGAGTGGTGTTGCCATGCAGATGAAAGAGTAATTAGGGTAATGATTTTAAGGAGGATTTATGAGCGAAGAATTTAATTTCGATGCAGCACCTGCTGCACCTACTTTGTCTTTTGGCGCGGAAGAAGCACAGGCTACGCAGGAAGAACCCAAAGAAAACGCTAAGGATAACGGAAATGTAGCTATGGAAGCGCAGCTTTCAGCCGAAGAACTAAAGCAGGTTGAAGAATTCAGCAAGCAGATAGATATTTCGAATTCATCGGGAATTATGAATTACGGCGTTGGAACGCAGAAGAAACTTGCAGATTTTTCCGAGAAAGCGCTTGATAACGTAAAAACTAAGGATATGGGCGAAGTTGGCGGAATGATCACTGACCTTGTTACACAGCTCAAGGACTTTGAGATAGCTGAAGATGAGAAGGGACTTAAAGCGTTGTTTAAGAGAGGCGCCAACAAGTTCGAAGCAATCAAGGCTAAATACAGCAAAGTTGAGACAAATGTTCAGACCATAAGTAACGAGCTTGAGAAGCATCAGGTTACACTTATGAAAGACGTTGAGATTCTCGACAGAATGTATGAGCTCAATCTCAATTATTTCAAAGAGCTCTCTATGTATATTCTTGCTGGAAAGAAGAAACTTGAAGAAGAGAGAAACAATACACTTGTAGATCTTCAGAAAAAAGCAGCAGAATCGGGACTTCCCGAAGATGCTGAAAAAGCGAAGGATTTTGCAAGTCTTTGCGATAGATTTGAGAAAAAAATCTACGATCTTGAACTTACAAGGACAATTGCAATGCAGACAGGTCCTCAGATCAGAATGGTACAGAGTTCAAATACCGTTATGGCTGAGAAAATCCAGTCAACCATCGTAAATACAATTCCTCTTTGGAAGAATCAGATGGTAATCGCAATCGGTATAGAGCATTCAACACAGGCTGCAAAGGCTGAAAGAGAAGTTAACGATATGACGAACAAGCTTTTAAAGAAGAATGCTGATGCACTTAAGGTTGCTACAATTGAGAGTGCGAAAGAAGCTGAACGCGGAATCGTGGATATTGATACATTAAAACATACAAACGAATCTCTTATTTCTACACTCGATGAGGTTCTTAAAATTCAAACAGAAGGAAAAGAAAAGCGTCGAGAAGCCGAAGCTGAGCTTACACAAATTGAAAATCAGTTAAAAGATAAACTACTTCAGGCAGCTAAAAATTAGTCGAAATTTAGATTAACGTTATTCCGCAAAATATAAAAAATAGAAAAGCATCTTTTCAGATTTTTATCAAACAGATCTGAAAAGATGCTTTTTTGATTCGCAAGGATTATATTAGTCGTTGAAAATGTTTAACCTGATGACGATTAAAATAATTTTTCTAATGCTAATATTAATGAAAAGGAGTCATAATTGAATGAGTTTCTTCCTATTAATATAGTGTTTTAAAAACATATTATTTTGCAATCAATTAAGTGGCATTAATCTTATGAGCAGAAGCATGTTTTTTATCGGTTGTCACATCACATCCGAGAAGCTTAAGAATTGTTAGTCTGCTAAGTGAGTTAAGATTATCTGCTATAGGAATTAATGAATTAATCTTCTTTTCAATCTCGGGAGCACTAAGAAATAATTTTGTCTTGTACATGTCGATCAGGAGTTTATAGGTTGCAGTGATATCCGATCTGGTTTTTACGGCAAACTCAAGAACTTTGGCAGAGTCCTCGTAGCGGCCTGCATCGTAAAGTGCTTTGCCCCAGTTTTGAAGTGCGCGAACAAGAGCGGTATAGTTTTGATCGTAGAGCGAAAGCTCAGTAATATTGGCGGTTCCGTACTCCAGCTTTAGATCGGTGTTGGTGATTCCCGTGAGATTGACAATCTTTTCATCCTTCAATGCGAGCACATTTTGTTCAGAATTTTCAAGTTCTTTGTTGCTTCCGGATGTTCCGAACGGAAGAACGTCTACGGGAATGCAGATATAATCGAGATTTTCGAGACTTTTTCTTCTGACATTGTTGGATTTTCGTTCTTTTTCCCAGAAGCTCATCTCGCGAGCCTCTTCTTTTCTGCTAACTCGACGCATGCTAACATTAAAAAAAAATGCGACAATAATAATACTTGCTAAAAAGGGAAATTTCATCTATAATTACCTTCCATAAACACATTTGATAGTTTTTCACGTACAATTTTAGCACAAAATAACGCTTATAGGACAAATTAGGACAAAAGGAAAGTAGGAAGTGGAAGTATTATGAAGAGATTTTTTTGCGGACTCGCTCTTTCGGTACTTACTTTAGCAGCTATTCCGGTGGAACAGGTTTCGGCTGCAAGCAACACGATAGCAAAGGGCGTAATGATTGGGGACATCGATGCGTCTGGGATGACGATCGAAGAAGCTAAGGAGGCTGTTGCCAGCAAGGTAAAAGAAGTAGTTGATGGTGAATTGATTCTCACAGGTGGAAACGGAAAAAAGATTCCGGTTAAGGGCTCAGATTTGGGAATATCATGGGGAAACCCTGATGTTGTCAAGGATGCGTATGCTGTTGGACACGAAGGCAACGTAGTAGAGAGATACAAAGAAGGCAAGGATGTTGAAGAGAATGCCGTTAAGTTCGATATCGATTATGGTATTGATGACGAAGCCCTTACAACGATAATCCGTAAATGTAATACGGAATTCAATGAAAATCTGGAAAAGATAGACCTTGAGAAGGAAAAAGAGAAAGAAGAAAAAGCTAAAAAGGTCAACAAGGATAAGAGAGAACAGGCTCGTAAGGAAGGTGAAGGCGATAAGCAGACATCAGGAATGACAGCATACATCGTAAATTCTGATGAATCCAAAGCAATCATTAAGGACTTTATTGCCAATTCATGGACTCCTGAAAACAATGAGGTTGAGCTTGCAGTAAAGACTGTTGATGCTTTCAAAAATTTAGATGAATTGCAGAAGATGAGTGATGTTCTCGGAACATACACTACAGGATACAGAGATTCAGGTGCCGCAAGAAGTGCGAATATTGAAAATGCGTGCGCCCGTTTGGATGGAATCAGACTTGAGCCCGGACAGGAGCTTTCAGTTCTTGATACAATCACACCATTCAGTGAGGAAAATGGTTATTATCCGGCCGGTTCATACTTGAACGGTCTTGTTGTTGAGAGTATCGGTGGTGGTATCTGTCAGGTATCATCAACTCTTTATAACGCAGTTCTTTTGGCAGAACTTGACGTTACAGAGAGACACAATCATTCAATGATCGTGTCTTACGTTGAGCCTTCTGCAGATGCTGCTATTGCGCAGTCAGGCGGTAAGGATTTCAAGTTTAGAAACAATACAGATTCGCCTATTTACATTGAGGCTGTCTGCACACCTGATAAGCATGTCACATTTACAATTTATGGACATGACAACAGACCTGCAGGAAGAAAAGTTACATACAAGAGCATTATTCTTGATAAGACTCCTGCTTCAGAAGACAAGTACATGACAGATCCTTCACAGGCACTTGGCTATGTTGGAATGCAGTCTGCACACCTTGGATATAAGTCTCAGCTTTGCAAGGTTGTTGAGGAAGATGGTGTTGAATCTGCAACTAAGATAATCAATACAAGCACATACAACATGGTTCCCAGAATCATCATGGTTGGAACAAAGGGTGCAACACAGGCAGATATTGATGAGCTTAAGTTAGCAATGGAGTCTAAAGAAATTAAGACTGTACGTAATGTTGCACAGGAGCTTGGTAAGAAGAAGTCTGTAACAGCAAGCGTAAGTACAGAGTCAGATTCTGATAAAAAGAAGACTGCTACTACAGAATCAGAGCTTGATGGTGCAGAAGCAAGAAATGATAAGCCTGTAGCTGAAGGAACGAAAAAGAAAAAGAGCGTATTAAGCGAAGGCTAAAAAACTGATCAATACTCGGAGAAGGCATGAAGATAGGCAAAATTTCAGAGAATACTCTTAAGAGATCCGTGTTGAAATTGATAAAAACAGAACATAGAAAAGAGACTAGCGCAGCTGTAGGGACAGACTGCGCTTTTTCTGAGTCTGAGAAGGTTTACTCCGCAGTATGTCCGGTTACTGAAAATGTCGCATGTGCAGGTTATTATGCGGCTATGAAAGCAATCGGTAATATTGTCATTCATGGAATCGAGCCTTCACATGTGACAGTGTCAATTCTTCTTCCCGAGGAGACTGAGGAAAAACAGTTAAAAGCAATCGTAAGGGACATAATAGCGGCATGCAATGAATATGGAGTTACCTATGCGGGTGGACACACAGAGGTGACAAGTGCAGTTACAAGACCTGTTATAACAGCAAACTGCGTAGGAACTACGAAGGATGCCGGTTTTGATATAGGCAAGAATGACAATCTTAAAGATGGTCTGGCACTTGTTATTACAAAGTGGATAGGGCTTGAAGGAACAGCAATGTTGGCGCAGCAGGGACATGATGAGCTCTGCGTCAAATACCCGGATCCATTTATCAGAGATGCGATTGATTTTAAAAATTATCTTAGCGTCGCGAAAGAGGCTGCAGTCGCCATTAAGTCCGGCGCAGTTGCTGTTACCGATATTTCGAACGGGGGAGTATACGCCTCACTTTGGGATATCGCAGAGCGTGCTGGAACCGGACTTTGCGTGGATTTAAAAAGTATTCCGATACGACAGGAAACGGTAGAAATCTGCGAGTTTTATGAGATTAATCCATATCAGCTTTTGTCGGGAGGTGCACTTCTTTTTGCGTGTGAAGATGGTGACAGACTGGTCGCAGAGCTGGAAAAAGAGGGAATACCCGCGAAAGTTGTCGGATATTTAAAAAGTGGAAACGACAAGATTATCACAAATGCAGATGAATCAAGGTTTCTGGATATGCCGGGATGCGATATGATACATAAAATACTGGGATAAATGCTCAGAAACCGATTTTTGTAGTATTATATATATCGGGATGAATAACAGGAGGATGGAGATAAGTTATGAGCATCAGAGAAGAAATTTTAACGATTATTGAGAAAAACAGCCGTATAGATGTTAAGGAACTTAGCATTCTTATCGGTTCAGAAGAAATAACAGTCGCAAATGAGCTTAAAGCCCTTGAGGACGAAGGTGTAATTTGCGGTTATCATACAATGGTTGACTGGTCAAAAACAAGCATTGATAAGGTGAATGCCCTTATAGAAGTTAAGGTTACACCTCAGAGAGGCCTTGGTTTTGATAGCATCGCTGAGAGAATATACAAATATCCCGAAGTTAAGAGTGTCTATCTCATGAGCGGAGGTTTTGACCTTATGGTAATTCTTGAAGGCAAAACTCTGCAGGAAGTGGCGGGCTTTGTAAACAATAAGCTTGCTACACTTGATACTGTGCTCAGTACCGCGACACACTTTATTCTCAAGAAATACAAGGATCACGGAACAATACTGACCAGAAAGTACGAAGACACAAGGGAGAAGATAACACCATGAGAAATCCGATAGGTAAGAAGATTGTTGATATAAAGCCCTCGGGCATCAGAAAGTT
Organism: Butyrivibrio hungatei NK4A153; assembly: GCF_000424465.1. GTDB lineage: Bacteria > Bacillota > Clostridia > Lachnospirales > Lachnospiraceae > Butyrivibrio > Butyrivibrio hungatei_A. The sequence goes on from NZ_AUJY01000012.1 coordinate 86,937, forward strand.
TTTTGACATTGTTCAGGAAACAGAAGGGGCAATATCACTGGGGGTGGGAGAGCCTGATTTTGATACACCTTGGCATATAAGAGATGAGGGCATCTATTCACTGGAGAAGGGAAGAACATTCTATACTTCCAACTCCGGATTAAAGGAGCTTAGGACGGAAATTTCTGAGTATATCAAGAGAACTCAGGGAGTGACCTATGATCCGATAAAAGAGATTTTTGTAACGGTAGGTGGATCTGAAGCAATCGACCTTGCACTTAGAGCAATGATAGATCCGGGAGATGAGGTTCTCATTCCTCAGCCCAGCTATGTTTCATACGAGCCCTGCGCAATACTTGCCGATGCAAAGCCTGTTATAATAGAGCTTAAGGAAGAAAATGAGTTCAGACTTACAGCGGAAGAAGTTCTTGAGAAGGTAACGGATAAGACCAAGATTCTGGTGCTTCCATTCCCAAATAACCCGACAGGTGCGGTTATGGAAAAAGAGGATCTTGAAAAGATCGCAGAAGTTGTAAGAGAAAAAGATCTTTATATCATTTCCGACGAAATATACGGAGAACTTACATACAAGGGAAAGCATGTATCTATTGTTTCACTTCCCGGAATGAAAGAGAGAACTATTTTGATAAACGGTTTCTCTAAGGCATATGCCATGACCGGTTGGAGACTTGGATACGCTTGCGGACCTGAAGAAATCATGGCGCAGATGGTCAAGATTCATCAGTTCGCAATCATGTGTGCTCCGACAACCAGCCAGTATGCTGCTGTAGAGGCACTCAAAAACGGCGATGATGATGTTAAGATGATGCGTGAGCAGTACAACCACAGAAGAAGATATCTTCTTAACGAGTTTAAGCGCATTGGACTTCCTTGTTTTGAGCCATATGGAGCATTTTATGTGTTCCCTTGCATTAAGAAATTTGGAATGACAAGTGATGACTTCTGTACGAGACTACTCAAAGAAGAGAAGCTTGCGGTTGTTCCCGGAACAGCTTTTGGTGACTGCGGAGAAGGATATATCAGAATATCATATGCATATTCGCTGGAGAATCTTAAGGCTGCAATGGAGAGACTTGAAAACTTTATATCAAGATTATAAAAAAATACCCCGAAGGAAGGTTCCTTCGGGGTTTTGCTCTATCATGATCAGATATCTAATTTCGAATCATAAAGATTTGTTTCAAATAACTTGTTGTATCCCTGCCAACCGGGCTCTGTTATGTTGTTCAGGATTTCTGTGAATGTCTCCATCTTGGCGTCGGTATTATCTGCAAGGTTGAGCGCTACAGCCTCGATAATTGAAGGCTTCTTGGGTGAACCGTACTCGTATTCCCCGTGGTGAGCAAGAATGCAGTGTATGATCTCCTGCTTTAAGAGAGTGGGGAAGCCATTAATGTTTTTCACCTTATCGTTTATCATCTCGGCACCGATAACGATATGTCCAAGGAACTGACCTTCATCCGTGTAATCGTTTGTGGGGAAAAGGCTAAGCTCTCTTGTTTTACCGATATCGTGGCACATTGCTGCAGTAAGGAGCAGGTCCCTTTTAAGAACGGGATAAGACTTGCAGTAGTAATCGCAAAGTTTTGTTACGCTGAGAGTGTGTTCCAAAAGTCCGCCGATAAAGCCGTGGTGAACAGTTTTTGCTGCGCTTGATTTGCGGAACTTGTTTATAAAATCCTCGTCCTGTACAAAGAATTCTTCCAGGAGCTTCTTGAGATAAGGATTTTCAATGGTTCCGATTATTCCGAGTAGTTCTTTGTACATTACGTCGTTGTCTTTAGATGATACGGGAAGGTACAGCGCGGGATCGTACTCGCCTTCGTGGCATTTTCTTGCACGTTTAACGTTGATCTGAATTGCGCCGTTAAAACTTGTTACTTCGCCGAAAATATCAAGATAGTCTGCGTCGTCGAAGTCGTCGATTCCTTCACTGTTGGGCTCCCAGATCTTGGCATCCACGGTGCCTGTTTTGTCCTGAAGAGTAACGGAGAAATACTCTTTTCCGTTCTTAGTGGTGGCACTTAACTTGTGTTTGCACATGTAGATATCTGCTATTCTGTCGCCGGGTCTTAAGTCTTTTAAAAATTTCATTGAAAGCCTCTTTCTAAAAATTAATCGTGAGTTGCGCTTTCAAGCGTAACCTGCGTTTTAATCTCTGTATAACCTTTGGTTGATTGTCTCATTACAGTAACTGATATTATATCATCCGGGGCGCAATCAGCAAGCTTTTTCACAAAAGCGTCAAAAGAGATAATGTCTTCGTTGTTGAGCTTTGTTATGATGTCGCCGCTCTGGATCAGAGCTTTTCTTGCAGGTGAAGATTCTTCCGTGGAAGTAACATAGGCTCCCTGCGGCATGTTCATTTCATCACGTATTGCAGCAGGAATATTTTTGCCATAGACTCCGAAATAAGCGCGAGGTTTCTTGTTGGAAAGGTCCTCTATGAGGTTTCTCAACTCGGTTATTGCTATCGCAGATATGTGATTTTCCAAAACTTTGCGATTTTTCTTGTTCTCTTCACTGTTGTGAGTCATATCGATGATACCGAGAAGCTTACCGTTTAAATCAATAATGGCGCCTGTGCTGTCGCTGTTTCCGGGCATATCGGTTGTAATTATCTTATAATTTGAGTCTGCCAGATAAAGTGGAGACTTATCAGAAGTTATCAGTCCGATAGAAACAGATCTTTGAATACCTGTGGGGCTTCCAATCGCAATAACAGGGACTGCAGTCAGATTGGTGAAATTGGTATTTGCAAAATCTGCAGTTTTTATCGTTTCCTTGGTGGATTCTTGCATGGATGAGAGTTTGACGCTGATAACGCACAGTTTCGTTACGTTGTCGGTTAGGCACATCTCAGCATCAGCCATGGATTCATCACTAAATGTTACTCTGATGTTCTTGGCATTTTTTACTGCAGATGACGGAACAAGGATAAAAAGAGCCGTTCCGTTGTCCGCAACGATAACTCCCGATGCACCGTTGTTCTCAAAAGAGTCGCTGAACCAGTCGGTGTTGTTGGAAACGCCGGTTACTCTTACAATGCTTCTGGATGCTTCATCTGCTACGCCTTTAAGAGAAGACGTCATTATTTTTGCAAAGTCAGATCCGTTTAAAGCGTAAGAAGCAATAGCCTCTTCCAGCTGGTTTTTCTGATTTTCTTCATTGATCTGAGCCTCATTTTCAGCAATTTCATTATCGTCTGCAAACATTTCTTCGGGAGTCAGCTCGTCACTGGCGGATTCTTCCGGGAGCGTGATCGGCTCGGGCTGGCTTTCGGGATATAGTTTGTCACTCAAAAGAGGCTGTAGCAGAAGAAATGTAAGACACGAAACAAGTCCGAATACGACTGCCATTGAAGCAGTTATTATCGTTCTTTGTATAAGTTTCTTTCTGTTTATGGGGCGCTGTTTTATCTTTTCGCTTATAAACGAGGTATCTTTTTTGTTTTCGTCCTGATCATTAAAAGGCATATCATTTCCTCCGTTTTACTCTCCAATTATATCCGCTTTTACGGCTGAATACTAGTAGGGCACTAAGGACACTAGCCACAGGGTCTTATAAATGATAAACTGTAATTTGGATAATTGTGTAAAAGATGTGGTATTAAGGACTATAGGATGAATCAGAAAGCACTTCACGTACTCGAGTACGATAAAATAACAGAGAAACTTACGGAACATGCAAGCTCAGAACCCGGAAAGAAGCTTTGCAGGGAGCTTGAGCCGTCGTCTGATATAAAAGAGATCAGAAAAAATCTACAGAAGACAAAAGACGGAATCGACAGGATATTCAAAAAAGGTTCGGTTTCTTTTGGAGATAACAAGGATTTTACAGGTGTTCTCAAGGCACTCAAGATCGGAAGCTCTTTGGACGCGGCCAATCTTCTCAAGGTAGCGGCTTTTTTGGATAACGTAAACAGGGTAAAGTCATACGGAAGACCGCAGAGAGACGGCGAATCAAGAGATTCTCTTTCAGAGAGCTTTGAACTTTTGGAGCCTCTTACTTTTGTTGCGCAGGAAATTAGAAGGTGCATTGTTTCGGAAGATGAGATAAGTTCCGATGCGAGCCCTGCGCTCAAGCATATCAGACGCGATATTATGCTTACCAACGACAGGATACATGAGCAGCTCGGCAGGATGATTAACGGATCCATGAGGACATATCTTCAGGATGCGGTCGTTACCATGCGTGGAGACAGATATTGTATTCCTGTTAAGGCGGAGTATAAGTCACAGATAAACGGACTTGTTCACGACCAGTCGTCTTCGGGATCGACTCTTTTTATCGAGCCTGCGGCAGTGGTTGAGCTCAACAACAAGTTAAAAGAGCTTATGCTTCATGAAAGTGCTGAGATTGATAAGATTCTTGCTGAGCTTAGCGTAAAAGTTTCGGAGCATGTAAATGATATCAGATATAACTCTGAGATAATGACGGATCTTGATTTTGTTTTTGCCAAGGCATCTTATGCGCTTGAGATCAATGCGATTCCGCCTGTGTTCAACGACCGTCACTATTTTGATATCAGGAAGGGCAGACATCCTCTTATCGACAAGAACAAGGTTGTTCCGATAGATGTTTATGCCGGAAAAGACTTTGGAATGCTCATAATCACGGGCCCCAATACCGGTGGTAAGACTGTAACGCTTAAGACAGTAGGTCTTTTGACCATAATGGGACAGGCGGGACTTGCGATACCGGCAGGTGACAGGTCTGAGCTTTCGGTGTTCGATGAAGTGTATGCGGATATTGGAGACGAGCAGAGTATTGAGCAGTCTCTTTCAACGTTCTCATCACATATGACAAATACAGTTTCGATCCTCAAAAACGCAGACGAGAATTCGCTGTGTCTTTTTGATGAGCTTGGTGCGGGAACGGATCCCACTGAGGGAGCGGCTCTTGCCATTTCGATACTTAACGATCTTCATAAGAGAAATATCAGGACGCTTGCAACGACGCACTATAGTGAGCTTAAAGTTTATGCGCTCAATACTGAGGGCGTGCAGAATGCAAGCTGCGAGTTTGATGTGGAGTCACTTAAGCCCACATACAGGCTTCTTATCGGTATTCCCGGAAAGAGTAACGCTTTTGCAATCTCTTCTAAGCTTGGTCTTTCGGAAGAAATTATCGATGCGGCAAAAGAGCAGATAAGCACTGAGGATAAAAAGTTTGAGGATCTTCTTGCGGATCTTGAAATGAGCAGAAAGACGATCGAGTCCGAGAGGCTTGAGATCGCGGAATACAAAAAAGAGGTTGAAGAGCTCAAGAAGCGCCTTGAAGAGAAATCTGACAAGCTTGATAAGCAGCGCGATGACATTATCAGGGAAGCTAACGAGCAGGCAAGGGATATTCTGCAGGAAGCCAAGAATGTTGCGGATGAGACTATAAGAGTATTTAGAAAAGCCGGTCCCGGAGCGTCAATGCAGGATCTTGAGAGAGCCAGAACCGGTGTAGGTCAGAAGATTTCTGACAAGAATAAAGTGATATCTGCAAAAAAAGAGAAGGCAAAAGAGACACATCCTATCCTGAAAGAATCACAACTTAAGCTCGGTGAATCCGTAAAGATAGTATCCATGGGGCTTAAAGGCACAATAAGCTCAAAGCCTGATAAGGACGGAAATCTCTATGTGCAGTGTGGAATTATGCGTACTAAGGCAAACATCAGAGATCTTGTTCTCATAAAAGAGGATGATGGAAAGGCTGCAATGAAGAAATTTTACGGAAGATCTTCGGGAAGCGGTAAGATGGATCTTTCGCGCGCAGCAAGCATAAAAACAGAGGTGAATCTTATCGGCAAGAACAGTGATGATGCGATCGCCGCTCTTGATAAATATCTGGACGATGCATATATGTCACATCTTAACAATGTGAGAGTCGTGCACGGAAAAGGTGCGGGAATTTTAAGACAGGCAGTTCATGCTCATCTTAAGTCGGTTCCGTATGTTAAATCTTTTAAATTGGGAGAATTCGGCGAGGGAGATGCAGGAGTTACCGTAGTTACGTTTATAAAGTGAGGGAAATAATAAGACATGGTTAGTAAACAGAAAATTCTGATAGTTGATGATGATAATAATATTGCGGAGCTTATTTCGTTGTATCTTGTAAAAGAGTGTTTTGAAACAAGGATATGCAACGACGGTGAGTCTGCGATAAATGCTTTTGACAGTTTCAAGCCCAATCTGGTGCTTCTTGACCTGATGCTTCCGGGAATTGACGGATATCAGGTGTGCAGAGAGCTCAGGGCAACTTCGCAGGTTCCGATAATCATGCTTTCCGCAAAAGGAGAGGTTTTTGATAAGGTTCTGGGACTTGAGATGGGTGCGGACGACTATATGGAAAAGCCGTTTGATTCAAAAGAACTTGTCGCAAGAGTTAAGGCGGTTCTTAGAAGATACAAACCGCAGACGCAGGAGACCACAGAGTCGGACGACAAGGTTGTGAGATATCCTAACCTTGAGATCAATATGACCAATTATTCTGTGACATACATGGGAGAAAGAGTCGATATGCCGCCGAAGGAAATGGAACTTTTGTATTTCCTTGCCGCTTCGCCGAACCATGTTTTTACAAGAGAGCAGCTTCTTGATCAGATCTGGGGATATGAGTACGTCGGTGACACAAGAACGGTTGACGTGCATATCAAAAGACTCAGAGAGAAGATCAATGACCATGATAACTGGAGAATAGCAACGATCTGGGGAATCGGTTACAAATTTGAGGTGCAACAGTAAATGAAACGGACACTTTATTTAAAGTTTCTTTTAGCATATTTGCTGTTTGGTATTTTCGGATTTATTGTTGTGGCGACATTTGTGTACAGCATGACTTTTGAGCGTTTGAGGCGTGATAAGGCCGACAACATGTACCGCGTCGCAACGCAGATAGCAAATACATACGCGGCGGATCTTTATACAAATATGGCTTCGCTTGAGACGGTTCATCAGCAGCTGGTGTCTTTGTCCATGTACATGGATAAATCTGTAATCTGGATAGTTAACCCTTCGGGAAGACTTGTGCTTGATTCTTCAAGGGTTTTTAAGCAGAACGAGGAAATTGCGATAAAGGACTTTGATCCGACGGTTATCGGAAATTCTTATTACACGATAGGAGATTTCTGGGGACAGTTGAGCGAGGAAAACTTAAGCGTTTTTGCTCCGATAACGGCTAACTGGAAGGTTCAGGCGTATGTTGTTATTCATGAACCTTTGTCGGAAATAAAGGCGTCGGCGAATGCGTTTCTTGATATTTCGTATCTGATGCTGCTTGTGTTATTTCTTTTGTCCCTGATAATCCTTATCTTCTTCACTGAGCTTGTGTATATGCCGCTTAGGAAGATCACGACCGCGACCGAGCAGTACGCGGTGGGAAATATGAGCTACGAGTTCTCTGTTGAGTCAGAGGATGAGATGGGATATCTTGCGGCTTCGCTTTCATATATGGCGGGTGAGATAGCAAGGCAGGAGGACGATCAGAGGAAATTCATCGCCAATGTTTCGCATGATTTCAGATCGCCGCTTACGTCCATAAAAGGGTATCTTGTTGCAATGCAGGACGGAACGATACCGCCTGAGATGCATGACAGATATCTGGGAATAGTTATCAACGAAACGGACAGACTTACCAAGCTCACAAACGAGATGCTTACTCTTAACAATCTGAATACAACGGGGATGCTTCTTGATAAGAGCGATTTTGACATAAACAGCATTATCAGGACGGTTGCGGAGTCTTTCGAAGGAACATGCCTTAACAAGAATATCGCGATCAATCTGGTGCTCACAGATGACAAGATGCTTGTAAGTGCGGATATGAGCAAGATACAGCAGGTTCTTTACAATCTTGTTGATAACGCGATCAAGTTCAGCAATAAGAATTCTGCGATCAAGATCGAGACTACAGAGAAGCACAGCAAGGTATTTGTTTCCGTAAAAGACAGCGGAATAGGAATCCCGAAGGACGATCAGAAGCTTATTTTCGACAGATTCTACAAATCGGATCTTTCGAGAGGTAAGGATAAGAAGGGCACGGGCCTTGGCCTTGCCATTGTAAAAGAGATAATCAAAGCACACGAAGAAAATATAAATGTCATCAGTACAGAGGGCGTCGGAACGGAATTTATCTTTTCCCTTCCGAAGGCAAAATCCATGGATGCGGATGACGAGGAGTAATAGAAAGATATGCATATAGTTTTACATCAGCCGGAGATACCGCAGAATACAGGAAATATCGGAAGGACATGTGTTGCTACGGGAACTTCGCTGCATCTTATAGAGCCGCTTGGATTCAGGCTCAATGAAAAAGAGCTAAAGCGCGCGGGAATGGACTACTGGGAAAGACTCGACGTTACAAGGTACATGGACTTTAATGATTTCAAGGAAAAGCACCCCGGGGCAAAGATCTGGATGGCTACCACAAAGGCAAAGCGCTCTTATACCGAGGTCTCTTTTGGCATGGATGATTTCATCATGTTTGGGAAAGAGAGCGCCGGAATTCCTGAGGAGATTCTTGTGGAGAACGAGGAGAACTGTATCAGGATTCCTATGGGAAATGATATCAGATCTTTGAATCTGTCCAATTCTGTGGCGATTGTTTTGTACGAGGCGCTTAGACAGAATGATTTTAAGGGACTTGAGAAAGAAGGCGAACTTCACAGGCTTCATTGGAAGTAAAATCAGGTGGGATATATGAGTGGTAAAAAAGATATTGCGACTGCGGGCTACAAAAAGGATGACATCCTGACAGTCGATATAACCGATATTGGAAATGATGGAGAGGGCATAGGCAAAATAAATGGCTATACCCTTTTTATTAAGGACGCAGTTATCGGAGATAAAGTTAAAGCGAAGATAATGAAGGCGAAGAAGAACTATGCCTATGCGCATCTAGAAGAGGTTCTTGAGCCTTCGGAGCATCGTATAACGCCGAAGTGTCCCGTGGCGAGGCAGTGCGGCGGATGTCAGATTCAGAGCATGTCTTATGAGAGACAGCTTGAATTCAAGCAGAACAAGGTAAGAAACAATATCGTAAGACTCGGCGGATTTGATTCGGAGATTGTTGATAGTGTGATGAAGCCTATCATCGGAATGGATGAGCCTTGGGAGTACAGGAATAAAGCGCAGTTCCCTGTCGGCTGTGACAAAGAGGGCAAGGTTGTTACGGGCTTTTATGCGGGAAGATCGCACAATATCATTCCAATGACGTCCTGCTGTATCGGAGTTAAAGAGAATGAAGAGATCATGGAGATTATCAGATCTCACATGGTCGATAATCGCGTGCGCCCGTATGATGAAGTTTCCGGAAAAGGCCTTGTGCGCCATGTTCTGATCCGAAAGGGATTTACGAGTGGCGAGATAATGGTGTGTCTTGTTATCAATTATCGCGCGGCTTCAGGCTCTGCGAAGAAAGCAGGAGTAGGTGGTGCGCAGGTAGAATATATCGACGGACAGAAGGCACTTGTCGAGAAGCTTTCTAAAGTTAAAGGCATGAGCAGTATTTCAGTTAGTATCAATACAGAAAAGACCAACGTTATCATGGGGCTTGAAGTTCATACTATCTGGGGAAAAGATACAATAAGCGATACTTTGTGCGGACTTAAATTTGAGATATCGCCGCTTTCTTTTTATCAGGTTAATCCTGTGCAGACAAAGAAATTGTATGAGCAGGCGATTGAATATGCTTCGCTTACGGGAAAAGAAACTGTGTGGGATCTATACTGCGGAATAGGAACCATTACTTTGTCTATGGCAAAGACTGCAGGCAGAGTCTACGGTATCGAGGTTATTCCTGAAGCAATCGAGGATGCAAAGCGAAATGCCGAGCGAAACGGAATATCTAATGCAGAGTTCTACTGCGGCAAAGCTGAAGAAGTCCTTCCTGAGTTTTATGAGAAAAAGAGAAAGACTGTATCCGGTGGAGACGACGGCTCCAGCCTTCATCCCGATGTGATCGTAGTCGATCCGCCAAGAAAAGGCTGCGACTTGGTCTGCCTTGAAACAATGCTTAAGATGCAGCCTGAGAGGATTGTGTACGTAAGTTGCGACTCCGCAACACTCGCAAGAGATCTTCGCATTCTTGCAGACGGCGGGTATGAGATAAAAGCAATTCGTCCCTGCGATATGTTTCCTTGGACTGTGCATGTGGAAAGCTGTGTGCTCCTTGAGCGTGTGAGCAACCGAAAAGCAGATTTCTATGTGAAACTGAATGTGAAGATGGAGGATTACTATCGGATTAAAGACTCGAAAGGCGGTGAAGTGGATGGATAAGGAAAGTATTATATACGATACGGCAACAATAAGCGATATTCCGGAACTTGTAAGGCTTAGAATTCTATATATGACAGATGATTTTGGCTCATTAACCGATGAAGAAAGAGAAGGTATGGAAAAACAGCTTCCGGGATATTTTGAGAGAGAACTTGGGAAAAAGCTGATTGCGTTTGTAGCAAGAGCAGAGGGCAGGCTTGTTGCTGCGGCTTATCTGTTGATTATCGAGAAGCCGGCAAATCCATTTTTTCTAAATGGATTGGATTCAGAAGTTCTAAGCGTATACACAGAAGAAGAATACCGTGGTAAAGGAATCTGTACGAGCCTTATGAGCAATATGATTGAATATGCCAAAGAGCATCAGATATGCCGCATTGATCTGGTAGCAACGGATGAAGGATATCCTATATATAAAAAACTGGGGTTTGAAGATAAGGTTCAGAAGTATACAGATATGCGATTAAAACTTTAGGATCCACGCATTGCGATAACTAGCGTTACGTGATATACTACGATCACAAGCACGCAATGCGAGGTGATGATATGGATATAGCCAAATCGATAAGAGACTTGAGAGAAAGCACAGGGATGTCACGTAAAGAGTTTTCAGAGCATACGGGTATCCCTGTTCGTACATTGGAAGACTGGGAGGCGGGGCGAAGAACTCCTCCGGAGTATATTCCGAGGCTTATTGCCTATCAGTTGAAATATGAAGAACTGATGAAGGTAAAGGGGGAGAAACTTTTATGAGAGATTTTGATAAGCAGATGGAAATGGTTCTCTATCATTCCGATGAAGGGGATGTTTCTGTTGATGCATATATTAAAGATGAAAGTATCTGGATAACACAGAAGGCGATGGCAGAGCTTTTTGGTGTCAAAGTGCCTGACATATCGAAGCACCTTTCGAATATATACGATGAAGGTGAATTGGTGAAGGAGGCAACTATTTCCAAAATGGAAATAGTTCAAAGAGAAGGAAACAGGGATGTAAAGAGAACGCCGGTTTTCTATAATCTGGACGCAATTATTTCTGTTGGATATCGTGTAAATTCAATTAAAGCAACTAAATTTCGCATCTGGGCAACTACCGTTCTTAAGGAATACATGACAAAAGGTTTTGTTCTGGATGACGACCGTCTGAAGCAAGGGAAAACTGCTTTCGGAAAAGATTACTTCCGCGAGTTATTGGAGCGTGTTCGTTCAATCCGAGCCAGCGAACGGCGTATCTGGCAGCAGATTACAGATATTTTTGCTGAGTGTAGCATTGATTACACAAAGGATTCCGAAGTGGCTTATCATTTTTATGCAACGATACAGAACAAGTTTCATTATGCGATCACAAATCATACCGCTGCAGAGATAGTATATGAATCAGCAGATCATGAGAAAGAGCATATGGGACTTACAACCTGGAAGAATGCTCCGGATGGCAGAATACTGAAATCAGATGTTTCGATTGCAAAGAATTATCTGGAGGAGAAGCAGATTCGCAGGCTGGAACGTGCGGTCACAGGATATTTTGATTATATCGAGGATCTGATTGAGCGTGAGAATGTATTCACGATGGAAGAGTTTGAAAAGAGCGTAAATGCTTTTCTTGAATTCCGTCAGTACAAGATTCTTAATGATAATGGAAGAATATCTCATAAGCAGGCGATGGATAAGGCAAATGCTGAATATGAGATATTTAACAAGACTCAGCCTATTGAATCAGATTTTGATAAGGCGGTAAAGAAAATGCTCAAGGAGCAAAACTAAACCGGACTAGAACAGCTAAGTGATTAAAGACTAAGAGGGGAGGAGTGTTTTAGAAATGCCGATTTACAGGATAATGAACATAGATGATTATGAAGCTGCTTATGCCCTTTGGATCAAATGCGGGAACGGGCTTAATGATAAGGATGATTCCAGAGAGGGCATCGATAAATATTTAAAAAGAAATCCGGGAACATCCTTTGTCGCGATAATTGACGAAAAGGTCGTTGGAGTAATTCTCTGTGGGCATGACGGAAGGCGCGGTATCATACAGCATGCCTGTGTATCCCCTGATTGCAGACGTATGGGTATAGGCACAGAGTTGGTAAATCTGGCACTCACGGCTCTGAAAGAAGAAGGAATTAATAAAGTTTTGCTTGTAGCATTTAAAAAGAATGAAAAAGGCAATGCTTTTTGGGAATCACAGGGATTTACGCTTCGTGACGACATGAATTACAGAAACAAAGCGCTTGCTGAGATGGTCAGAATCGATCCTGATTATTTGAATGATTGATATGAACCGAAGGCAGATAAGTAATAATCAGTAGTTGCTATTGTGATGGAAATTCGGTTGCTCAGTCGGACGACAGTCGAAACTGTATGTTTATTGTCCAAACTTCATGAGGCTAAGCATCATATCAACGTAAAGGTAGATATGGACGAGCTTGATCTCACAAGTGCAGAGGCTAAGGCGACGTACAAAGAGATTGTGGAGTGGGTGCAAGAACACTATGGATTTCATGTGACAAATCTGAAGATAGCAGACAGCCGGGATGCCCGGAATATAATTATATTAGTATTTACGCGTGCTTATAGCATTGTATACAATATCTTTGTTGTGACAATCTGGATAAACAGATGTCGCATAGGAGGTAATCATGAGAATGCGAGGCGACAGAAATGGGGCGACCTCTATATGAGAAATATGGCTTTGTTAAGATGGAATCTGAAATGGAACTGATTTAGGAGGCAACGTTGAACATCAAATATACAGATAAACATGATTTTACTAAAAATGAATTGGAAGAATTATTTCTTTCAGTTAACTGGTCATCAGGTCATTATCCGGAGAAATTATGTATCGCAATGAAAAACTTTAATACCGTCTTTTCTGCTTATGACGGGGATAAACTGGTTGGGATGGTATGTGCTATGGATGATGGAATAATGAATGCATATGTGCATTATCTGTTGGTGAATCCTGAATACCATAATCAAAAGATTGGCAGAACACTGATCGATATGATTAAAGAGAAGTATCATAGCTATCTTAGAATAGCAGTAATTGCCTATGACAAAGAAATGCATTTTTACCAAAACTGTGGGTTTGAGAAAAGTGATGATGCTTCGCCAATGTTTATAACTTCTCTATGGACATAAGAAATGCACTACTAAATTCTTGCATCCTATGTTATCGGTGCGGTAGTGTATTACATCAGTTTTTTTGTAGAAATAAAAAAAGCTAACAAATTTTTTTCGGGCTTAGAATGAATATAGAGAGTCGTACAGCGATTGGGAGGCATTTGATATGCTGAAAAATAAGGAAATCGGATATATGATCTGTGCAGCAGCTGTATTTACGGTTGCTGCGTCTGTATGCGGATATGTTTTATGTGGCATAGCCGCTTTTATTTTATTGGTGATATTGGGAATTGCTTTGGGGAGCGGATTTATTTTTTTCACAAAACGCAGGTATAACGATATAGACAAACTCAATTCGTACTTGGTAAGAGTTCTTGAGGGAGATGAAACAGTGGGGATCCTCGATCAGGAAGAAGGAGAGCTGTCGCTTCTTAAAACGAACATCTATAAAACCACATCTACGCTCAGCTACCAGAAAGATCTTTTGGCAAAAGACAAAGTGGCGCTGGCAGATGCCATTGCGGATATAAGTCATCAGTTAAAAACTCCGCTTACGTCCATGATAGTAATGAACGATCTGCTCGAAATTGAGGATGATAAGAATAAGCGCGATGAATTTCTTACGACACAATCAAATCAGTTGGATAGGATGAACTGGCTGATCCAGACTCTTTTAAAGCTATCTAAGATCGATGCCGGAACAATAATCATGAAGCCTGAAGAAACAGAAGTTGACGAACTTATCAGAGAAGTCATAAAACCTTTTGAGATACAGATGGAGCTTAAGAATATAAGCTATACACACGACGTTTTTAATATGTCTGTTAAGTGCGATAAAAACTGGACCATAGAAGCCATTCAGAATATTGTGAAAAACTGCATCGAACATATGGAGAGCGGCGGCATGCTTTCAATAAAAACATCCGACACAAACATCTATAAGGAGATATCCGTTGAAGATACGGGCTGCGGAATAGCGGAAGAAGATCTGCCGCATGTTTTTGAACGTTTCTATAAAGGGAAAAATGCAGGAAAAGACAGTGTTGGCATAGGACTTGCTCTTGCAAAGACAATCATTACGGGACAGCGCGGAGATATTGTCGTAGAAAGCACGGAAGGTGTGGGAACGAGGTTCTGTTTGAGATTTTACAAAACACTTATCTAAAATGACAAATCTGTAATTGTATAGTCACTTGATTGTAAGATGGAAGCTATATTCTATTCTCATGAATAAGATATTCGACATGTTTTTTGCATGAGAAGGGAGACAAAAGAAAAATGAACATTCTGGAAATCAGAAACCTTTGTAAAGTATATGGAACAGGGGAGACAAGAGTTGACGCTCTTAAAGATGTCTCTTTTGATATAGAGCAGGGAGAGTTTGTGGCAATAGTAGGACCTTCCGGTTCAGGAAAATCAACACTTCTTCACATCCTTGGAGGAGTGGATGTTCCTACATCGGGTACTTGCACTATCGCAGGGACAGATATCGGCAAGCTTGATGAGACCAAGCTTGCAATCTTTCGCAGAAGAAATATAGGTCTTATCTATCAGTTTTATAATCTTATTCCTATCCTGAACGTAGAAGAGAATATGACACTTCCAATTTTACTGGATGGAAAAAAGGCTGATAAAAAGCTTCTTAACGATCTGGTTGAAAAGCTTGGATTAAAAGAAAGATTATCTCATCTTCCGAATCAGCTCTCAGGAGGCCAGCAACAGAGAGTGTCTATAGGAAGGGCGCTTATGAATCATCCTGCGCTGCTTCTTGCTGATGAGCCTACAGGTAACCTGGATTCAGAGAACAGTAAGGAAATCATAGCACTGCTTCGCAAGTTCAATAAAGAAAATAATCAGACTGTTATCATCATAACTCATGATGAGAGAATAGCTCTTTCTGCTGACAGAGTCATCACGATCGAAGATGGTAAGATCACACGCGACAGTAAGAAGGAAGGGGTGATGGTGTCATGAATATTATATCAACCCTGACATTAAGACACCTTCTTGGAAACAAGAAAAGATCCATCGTTACAATTCTTGGAATTGCAGCATCTACGGCACTTATAAGTGCTATTGTTCTGGGCGTTTTTTCTTTCTTTAAGTTCTTTGGGCTTCTGGCAATACAGACAGAAGGAAATGTACATGCGCGGTTTAGTGAGATTACGCATGAGCAGTATGTTTCTTTGAAAGAAGATAAAAGGATAGCTTCGGTAGGAATTTGTGATGCAGAAGAAAAAATAACCGGCGTCAGACTTTTAAATGATAAAGAAGACAGATTCCGAATTGGAAATATCGATCATGTGGATAATGGCTATTTATCCATGGGAGTAGTAGCGGATTATGACGGAGTGCTCCCTAAAAATTCTTCTGAAATAGCGGTTGAAGAGCAGTTTCTAATTGATAATGGCCTGGATGATCTTAAGATAGGTGATTCTCTTACCTTTGATCAGGGATACAGGTATATTGATAACGGGCTTGAAGATTTTGCTTATCTGGCAGGTAATTACAGGTCGGACGAACAGTTTAAGGCTGAGTCAACAGAAACCTGTACAGTAACAGCAATTCTTCATGGGAACAGGCCGACCGGTAATTGGGACATTCTGCGAGGAATGGATGATGACTATTTTCCTGAAAAAGCTCAAGTGCTGATTTTACTTAAGAAATGCGATCATACAGCGATTAAGCAACTTAACAGCATTACAGCAGAATATGGAATCGACAAGTGTGAATATAATACAGAGTATCTAATTAGTTGCTTTGCGTTTGAAGACAGTAGCGGTTCATACAAGGCATTTTTTGCCATGATGGCTGTTGCCCTTGCAATAGTCATAGCTACATCAATTATCTTAATATTCAATTCCATAGGAATGTCCCTCACAGAGAGAATGCGCTATCTTGGAATGCTGGCAAGTGTCGGAGCTACATCTAAGCAAAAGAGATTTTCAATATACTACGAGGGAATTGTTCTAGGTGGAATAGGGATCCCTTTAGGGCTTTTGCTTGGCTATATCGGTACGAAGATGACTTTGGCGGTTCTTGGAAAAAAGATACTCGAGGCGGATTTACTGGCCGGTGCTGAAGGTATGAGCGGTGGCATTCCTGTAGTATGCAATCACTATGTAATAGCTGCCATCGTATTTTTTGCGGCACTCACAATATTTGTTTCATCATTTATTCCGGCAATCAAGGCGTCAAAAGTTATGCCGATTGAAGCTCTGCGCCAAAACAATGTGGTGAAAGTTAAAGCAAGGAGCCTTCGCGTAAATCCCTTGATAGGAAAAATCTTTGGATATGAAGGCGAGCTGGCTTACAAAAACTTAAAAAGGAACGGTGTAAAAGGTAAAGTTATAACCGCAACCTTAGCGGTTTCAGTAATTTTGTTCCTGACAACAAACTTTTTTTGCAATTCCTTAGCAAGAGCCAATAAGTTTGAAATCGATATCCCTTATCAGATCGTGGCATCATGTTCGCTTTCGGAGAGTGACAGGCTTCGAAGTGACATTAGCAAGATAGAGGGAGTAGATAATGTGTACAGTGCAAGTATGATCCAGTTTTGGTTTAATAAAGCTCCGGATTCAACCACCGAGCTTGCCAATACAGATATTGCAGATCCAAAATTTCTTTTACCCGGATTTGCGGATATAAGCCTCGCTGGAATGGCTGTATGCATAGTGGATGATAAGGACTTTGACAGGATACTTGAAGATAATGGCCTGGATAAAAGTGCTTACTATGGCGATACATTGCGCGGAGTGTTGTTAAATGATTTTTTTCACGAGAGAAAGTCCAGTGAAGTATTTAATGACGGGATAATAGGGCAGGTCCTTCACTACGATAATGCGATGGGGAATCCTCCGGCCATAGAGATTTCGGGATTAGTCAAATATGACGAAAACAATCGCATTTTAAACCTGGCACCTAAGAATGGCATTGAGGTGTTTGTACCCGCATCCATGTACTATGACAAGGCAAAAGAAGTGCTTCCCGAAGATAAGCTTACGGTTGATCTGGGGGTTGAAACCTCGAAGCATAAAGAAGTCCATGACAAGATATATTCTATTTTGGAAAATTATGGATATCACAACTATTATTGCGCTGATATTGCGGATTCATTACAGATATTTGATACGGTCACGCTTATACTGAAAACTGCAATGTATGGCTTTACGATTCTCCTTACGCTTATTGCGATTGCAAATATAGTAAATACGATTTCAACCGGAATGCTCTTTAGGAGAAAAGAGTTTGCCATGTATAAGTCGGTGGGCCTTGAAAATAGCGGATTTAAGAAGATGATAAGACTAGAAACACTTCTTTACGGAATTAGGGCACTTATACTGGGAATTCCGATATCTCTTTTGCTGAGCTATTTTATGTATAGCACGTTTAATTCGAATCTGTTCATCTTTAATCCGGATCCGGTCATGTATGGCGCGGTTACGGCTTCGGTATTTGGAATTCTTGGAATCAGCATGGCGCTTAGTGTAAACAAGATTAAGAACGACAATATCATTGAGGTTCTTAAAGAGGATGCTGTGTAAAGAGTGAGGCATGATATGATACGACTTGAAAAAGTGAATGGAAAAAATGTTTGGGATCTTTTGAAATTACAAGTTTCGGAAGATCAGAAAAGTTTTGTGGCATCTAATGATGTTAGTATTATCGAGGCTTATACGGCGATAACAGGAAATGGATATGGAAAAGAAGCTGTAAAGCTGGCATTAGAGTTTATAAGAACGTATCCGTGCGGCGAGGCAGAGTATTGCTGGCTTTTGTATGAGCCAGAGAATACAGTGGCTTCAAAGAAAACGGAGATAAGGACGGCGAAGAGCTTATTGCAATATTAAAATTGTGAAAAAACATAGATATTCCGATACGTGTATATGTAAGTCAGTTCCACTCAGAAGAAAAAGAATTCTTTTGAGTGGAACTTTTTTTAAAAAGAAGCAGGATGAGATTAATTTATAGAGATAACTTGCCTTTGCGGTAGCGTCCAAACAAAATACCGTCGTCAACAAATTGATCTGTTTCTGAGATCCATATGGGGAATTTATCGGTGGCTACAGCAGTTTGTCCATTTAACATTCCGGTATGGAAGGAGAGGTGTCTGTATTGGCGAAGTACAAGTTCCATACGGGTATAGATGCAGTTTTCCGGTTTTTCATAGAGCATATTATCCGTAAGGGAATCCAGATAATTCATGGTTTTCTTTTCTATCAGATCAAGATATGACAGGAGCTGGGCATCGGATAAAATAACGCTTGTCGGATTTTCGGGATTGTCCATTCCGTTTTCGTGGAAGATAGGCTCTTCGTAAACGAATGGATTGATAAACCATTTGTCGGCTGAGTGAAGAGCGTGATATGCCCATCTCCAGCAAGGAGCTCCGCAGCATAGGGCGTCTCTGTCATAGGTACGTATGGAAGTGCGAATATTTAAAAAGTTTGGCTTTACTGTATCTTTAATTATTTTACATAGTTCATTCATAAGAAAACCTCCTTGCGCTTAATTGGATATGACCGTATAATATCATTGGATTTGATATCAGTAAAATTGAAATAAATAATTATATAATTCAAATATATTGAATGATTGGAAATGTATAGCATTAATAGTAATAAATGAAAAAGGACAAAGAGTAATTCAGATTGAAACAATCATGTAATAGACATAAAAAAAGAAACGTAGTACCCCGCATAGGTATTAAACCGTACGGCACAAAACCACATTTCTATGATGCTACATTATAACGAAGTATCATATGTGTCAAGGAGTATATATTCTCGTAAATTATTTAATATGGAGATTGAGTATGACAATTACACAGTTAAGTACTTTTTTGAAAATATCAGAAATGAAAAGTTTTTCTGCGGCGGCAAGTAGCCTGGGGTATGCGCAGTCTACTGTTACAACGCAGATTAAGCAGTTGGAGGATGAACTGGGATGTGTGTTGTTTGAGCGTCTTGGGAAAACTATTTCAATCACTTCGTCGGGGGAACGTCTAATAGCATATGCAGAGAAGATGCTTCAGTTAGAGAGAGAAATTCGTCTTGATGTAACAGATGAAGAAAATCCTGCAGGCGTATTGAAATTGGGCGTATCTGAGTCTCTTTGTGTAAGTAGATTCCCACGAATTTTGATGGAGTATACCAAGAATAATCCACGAACAGAAATTAGGATACAGTTTGTTACACATGATGATATTCCCGAGCTTCTTCAGAAGGGAGAGCTTGATATGGTATATACTCTAAACCCGCTAATTGAGGATGAAAGGGTTAAAATTCTGCATAAGAAACGGGAAAGTCTGGGCTTTTACGCATCACCAACAAATCCTGTTGTAGATAAAACTATTCGAGAAAAAGATCTAAAGAATGTTCCGCTTTTATTGACTGGGCATAACTGTAATTTTAGACATATGTTGATTTCTGATCTTGATAGGCATGAAATTTCTCCGAATATAGTTCTGGAAACAAGCAGTAAAGAAATATTGAAACAATTTGCAATCAACGGATTAGGCGTAGCGTTTATACCGGATATTACTTCGGAAAATGAAATAAAAACAGGCAAACTCAAGCGTCTTACGTGGAAGGGAGAAGATTTTCCCATATATTCACAGGTTTTAATCCATAAGGATAAAAAACAGAACAAAGCAATAAAAGCTTTGGCTGAAATTATTATGAGAGATAAGGAAAATTATGGGGAAAAGTAGTAGAGAAAGAAACGTGTCTGTAATAAAGGATGCAAATGGAAACAACATTGTTGTAATAAATGACATTATTTTTAAAGGGAAAAGGTCAATTGATTGGGATTATGTTGAAGAGTATTTAAAGGATCATGTTGGAGATGTTTATAAAAATGCAGAGATAAACGACGTTGTTTATTTTGGCAAAGATCTTCCAGATGAATATGCGCACTCAGAGTATTCCAATTCTTTGAAAGGTGCTTATGCCAAAGCAAAAGCTAATGCAGCGCAGGGGCTTGGTGAGATGATTGAAATTGCCTTTAATGGCTGTTATACAGAAAATAAGAAACGGAAGCATGCAATTGATGCAGCTAAAGGTTGGTATCGTTTTGAATCACGATTTGCATTACCTGTTTATGAAGATAATGGTGAAATTGAAAGATACAATGTTTTCCATATTTATCTGATTATTAGACACGATCAAAATGGTAAGAAGTATCTTTATGATCTTATAAACATAAAAAAAGAAACGAGCAACCCGCTTGGCTGTCGATAGCGACACGTACGGTAAAAAACCCATTTCTTGATTCATATCTTAAAGAAGTTAGACTTAATTGTCAACATAAAAAATAATAGTTACATAAATATAGGCGGGTTTCGATTATAAAAAATGATTATTAGATGCTCTCACTATGGAAATAAATATCTTTGAAATCCCTGTAGCAATAGTTACAATTGCGGTTCTAATGATAAGATCTTTTATCATACCTTGGAAAGTGTTCATGTTATGCATACAATCTCCGTATAACGTAGTAAGATAAATTGCGGCGATGGAAATAAACCATCCCCAATGGACAGCTTCGTCATGCTTTTCGTATCTATACATTTGGATGATCAGTAATATCAGGTTTACAGTGAACGTTATTACTAAGATGTTATTCATAAATGGCCCTATTGATGATGGATCTATTCCGAAAGGGATTGAGCCATTTGCGGTCTTTAGCATAATAATCCACGCTGATAAAACGCTGCCCAAAAGAGTTAGCGTTGAAAGTAGCTTTGAAATTGTGGAAAACTTATTTAAATTGTCATGTGATTGTTGATTTGAGAAGTAGACGATCACTACCGTGATAAATGTAATTACCATAAATAGTACATATTCCCAAGTAGGTTTACTGTCAAAGATAAAGCTGTTATTTCCTAGCGCCGAAAATCCGGATAATATGCAACAAAGAAGGGGCACGATTTGTAAACAGTGCCTGATATTTTTCATTTTATTCTCGCGTTGTTGAAGCTTTGCAGCTCTGACAATCTCAATCAATGCAGCTTCATCGTGTTCGTCTTTGATTCCGGTAACAATTTCTTGAATTCGTAGATCAAGAGTAGTTGCCAGGTTTTCCAACAATCCAACATCAGGAAAACTTTCTCCTTTTTCCCATCTCGAAACAGCTTTGTTACTGACGCCAAGTAAATCGCCTAACTCACTTTGTGTATAGTTCTTTTTTATTCTTGCTTCTTTGATTAGAGTACCGTTTTTCATTTTATCCATGTGTACCGCCTCCCTTTTGCACTTTAAGTGTATCAGTCGGAATGGCGATTATCAATCTATCGTAACGAGAACGTTGTTATATTGATGCTGGGAGCGGACGGAAGATCTGTTGCTGGTATTTAAAAAATATTTTAAATAGCTCTTGACGAAGAGATGGCGTGGTCATACTATTGCTATAGTATTTAAAAAAAATTTTAAATAGCATGTGAGAGTGAGTATATTTATGGGTGAAACAAATATATTTAAGGTGCTTGCCGATAAGCAGCGTCGAGATATTCTTGTGATGCTAAAGGATGGCAGGATGAATGCCGGAGAGATTGCGGAAAAACTTGAAATAACTCCGGCGGCGTTGTCTTATCATTTAAAGCTTCTTAAAGGAGCAGACCTAATCATGGAGTATAAGCAGAAAAATTTTATCTATTACGAAATCAACGCAACAGTTTTTGAGGAGCTGATTTTGTGGATTGGACAGTTTGGAGGTGGAAAGCGATGAAAAAACTAATGTGGAGTATTTCTCTTTTTTCTTTAATCGGAACAGCTGTTGCGATTCAGTTTATTCCTGAAAGAGTTCCGATGCATTATGATGCGGCCGGAAATGTTACACGGTGGGGCTCTAAGAATGAAAACTTCATCTTTCCGATTATGATTCTGTTTATGTCTCTTATCTGGGCAATATGTATTGGTTATTATGAGAAAAAGGCTTTAAAAAACACTGATGAAAAAGAATGCGCTGAAGCAAAATCTAACGCTAAAGTAATCAGTTATGTTGGTGTTGGAATGGCTTTAATGTATGCGGTAATGCAGGGATTTATCTTGTATGGAGAATATAAAGGGGCTATCTTAGGAGCGACGAAACAAGTGGTTGATATCGGGAAAGTGACAGTAATAATGATGGGGCTGCTATTTATTTGGCTGGGAAATGCCATGCCCAAAACGCGAATCAACGGGACGGTCGGTGTTAGGATAAGCTGGAGCATGTATAATGACACTACTTGGAGAAAGAGTAATCATTTCGGTGGTGTAGCATTTGTTGTTGCCGGAGTTCTTACGATTATCACTTCATTTATAGTACAAAACTCGTCCGTCGCAATGGCGATTTCGGTGGGATATGTAAGCGTAGCAGCTGTCGCAAGCTTTGCCTATGTGCATAAAGTATATAAAGCTGAAAAGAGAGAAAACTAATTCAATTAAAAAGACGAGCCCTACGCGAAAATGCCTAAAATCCACGTAGGGCTCTTTTGTTTGCAAATAATTTTGACAAAAATAGTATTTGGAATTATACTGTACTAACAGAACTAATACGCATAATCAACATGGGAGTAATATTATGACTAAAAAATATTTATCTGCATCAATATTGTCATGTATATGCATGACGGTGACGGGCTGCGGAGCAGGGGCTTCAAACGCGGCTGTAAGTCCGGCTGAATCAATCGGAAAAGAAGTGATTTCAGCAGATGCTTCTGCAGAATATACAACGCCGGAGGCTTCAACGGAAGATGCATCCCTGGTTCCTATAGATGAGTGGGAAGAGAACTGGAAAGAGATTATGGGCGAGGAAGAAGAGGTCGAAGCAGACTATGATGAATCGCAGTATGATGAGGAAATTGTAAAATCTAAGGTTGATGAAGTAATAAAGAACAGTAAATCAATTGCTGAAGAAATAGAGGGAATAGAAAAGATTGCAAATTACTATAACGGATATCATTTCGACGCAGATATCAGTCAGATGGAGATGAACGCTGTAAGCGGGGCTGAGCCGTATACATGGGAACTTGAACTTGACAGTCTTTTGAAAAGGGCTCTTGAAGAAGCCGATGCATCAAAAAAAGAAGAGATTCAGGCTGAACAGAAAAAATGGAAAGCTGACTTTGATCGTTGCTACGATGTCCTTGAATATGAGGAAGGCTCATGGGTGCCTATGCAAAATTGTGAATTGGATGCAAGATTTTTGAAGAATCGTTGTTATATGCTGGCAAAGACTCTTTCTGACATAAAAGGTGATAATTACGAATTGCCAAAAAGATATTTCATGGATAATGCATATGTGAGCGATAACGGTATGCTTGATATATCTGAAGGAATGGAAGGCGGTTCAATTGCGATAACAGTAGTTGTAGACGGAAAAGAAGTAGGGCAGCTTGCGTACGACCCGCTTATCAACGATACAACAATTGAGTTTAAGGCACAATCAGGTATTGAAGGTAAGATTACCTATGGATGGGATGGAGCTACGCTTAGTATTACCAAGTCGGTAAATAAGGTGATTCCTAAGGGAACGGAATTAAAGTTCCCCACCGCATTGTAAGAAAAAACCAACACACCTAAGGGAGAAAGGGAGAAAAAATGAAAAAGAGTAAATTGGTATGTATGGCAATTCCGCTTGTATCGATGTTTTTTGTCGGATGTACTCCGATCGATATGAGCAATCTTGGCATTGGTGAACAGCAAGAAGAGAGCACAGCGGAAGTATCCGAAGTGGAAATATCCGATGCTACGGGTGCATCATCGGAGGCGGATTCAGCGGCAGATGCAACAGACAGTGCTGCTAATGACAGTGAATTCTACTATGAGCAATTAAAAGAAAATGAAAAGAAAGAAGTAGACCTTGGAAATGATGGCAAGCAGGATACACTTCTTTTTGAGTTTAAAGATACAACCTGCAAGATGAAAATAAATGAGCAGGTTATAGATGTTGAGGTTTATGCAGATGGCGATATTGTGTTCGGAGGCGCAGATGCGTTATTTGTCCATAAAACCGGCGCGGATTATCTTATATTGGAAAACTATGGAGATGCATACTACGGAACAGTAACGCTTTATAAGTGGGACAATGGTTCTATGAAAGAGCTCGATAAGCTTGATGATTATATGAGAGTAGATAGTAATTACGATGAGAAAACAGATTCTTCAACTTATTGCATTTATGCTGATAAGATAGTACTTGCAAAGAGATACGATATTTTTGGAAGCTGGATCGGCACTAAGAACTATACATATGGTGATGACGGATTTGCAACGGAAGAAAAGACTGAAAAGCTTCAGCCCATTATTATGGGATCTGACGGCGGTCTGATATTGAAAAAAGATGTTACATTTACAGATGAATCGGGAGATGCGCCTAAAACTGCCAAGGCCGGAGAAACAATTTATCCATGTGAAATAAAGCAGAATGTTATGGGATTTAATTCAAAGAGTGGCGAATTCTTGGGATATCTTCCATTTGAGCCTGATGAAAACGGAGTTTTTTATTCCAGTAACGGAGTAAACGAACAGGATTTATTTGAAAATGATCTGCATGTAGGATAAAGTAAACACAGCAAAGGAGGATCGAAATAATGAGTAAATACAAAAAGCTATTTGGTTTTGTTTTTGCAATTAGTATTTGTTTATCATCTTTAACAGCTTGCGGTGCTGCGAGTGAGCAAGAGTCTGCAGAGAATGAAACAAGTATTGAAGCCGCCTCTGATGATGCGGTACCTGAAAATACAGAAGATGAAAGTGGTCTTGATGATCAGGACGATTCGGATATGCAAATAGCGGGAGAATTGAAAGAGGGCGATGCGGCTCCTGAATTTACAGC
Organism: Butyrivibrio hungatei NK4A153; assembly: GCF_000424465.1. Classification (GTDB taxonomy): domain Bacteria; phylum Bacillota; class Clostridia; order Lachnospirales; family Lachnospiraceae; genus Butyrivibrio; species Butyrivibrio hungatei_A. The sequence goes on from NZ_AUJY01000012.1 coordinate 112,138, forward strand.
AACGCTCGTCGACGGATCTGAGTTTAAAATGTCAGATCACAAAGATGATGTCGTTATTCTCAATTTCTTTGCATCATGGTGCGGTCCTTGCATGCGTGAGATGCCTGCTTTTGAGATGCTTAAGAACGATGCGTATTCAAATCTTTCGATTCTGTGTGTAAACTGTGAGGAAGACAAAACAACTGTCGATGCACTTGTGGAAAATCATGGATTCACGTTCCCGATTGCTTATGATGAAGACGGAGCTATCGGGGCAAAATATCCTACAGACGGCATTCCTTACACTCTTATTATTAAAAACGGCGTTATAGAAAAAACATTCCTTGGTGCACAGGATGCCGATACTCAGTACAAAGAGTACAAGGATGCAATTGATGCGTGCATGAACTGACGTGATAAGAAATGAGGGGCACATGAAAGTTGGAGAGCATTTAAAAAAGTTTTCAAGACGCTATGTGCAGCTGATTACAGCCGTTTTATATAACTGTAACGTGAAAGGCTTTGCGACCGGAACGATCTGGAAAGGTGGCAGCAAGGGAGTTTGCGTTCCGGGGCTGAATTGTTATTCCTGCCCCGGAGCGATTGCTTCGTGTCCGCTTGGGAGCCTTCAGACTGCTCTTGTCTCTTCGAGATATAAATTTCCCTACTACATCCTTGGAACGCTCTTACTTATGGGATTATTTCTCGGAAGATTTATTTGCGGCTTTTTGTGTCCGTTTGGGATGATTCAGGAATTTTTACACAAGATACCTACACCCAAACTTAAAAAGAGTAAGACCACGCGAGGGCTTACCTGTATAAAATATGTTTTGCTTGTCCTATTTGCAGTCATGATTCCCATATTTTATTCAGCGCCCGGTTTTTGTAAATATATATGCCCTGCAGGCACGCTCGAGGCAGGGATTCCACTTACATTTATGCAAAAGAAATTGCGTTCCCTTATTGGGATTTTATTTAGCTGGAAAGTCGTGCTATTATTAACAATTATTACAATCTGCATATTTGCTTATCGTGGCTTTTGCAGGTTTATATGTCCGCTTGGTGCGATATATTCTTTTTTTCAACCGGTTTCGTTCTTCGGAGTGCAGGTTGATGAAGCAAAATGCATTCATTGTGATGCGTGCGTAAGAAATTGTAAGATGGATGTAAAAAAAGTCTGTGACAGAGAGTGTATACAGTGCGGCGAGTGCATGCAGCACTGTCCCGTAGATGCAATACATATAGGTATACGAAGAATTGACAGGAAGAAGATGCCATTGCAGGCAGTTTTTATAGTGCTTGCGGTGATTCTTATTGTTGTCGGGCTAAACAGCAAAGGGTTCCATGATATAAAGAGCAAGGCGATCCGCTTGTGCTACGAATGTATGGGAATAGGATGAGTTTTTGGAGGAGAAATGAGAAAAGTAGGTCTAATGATAATAAAGTGATGGAGTCATTTAAGGGGATTAACTTTGTAAAATAAAATCAGCAACCCAAGATTTTGAGGTTGCTGATTTTTTATGTATATATGAATTTGAATATCGTTGGCTTAGTGTGGTGATAGTCCGAGGAATGAGCGAATCATAAATTCCGTATCGTCGGAATCGCAATCCTCGAACCATATATTTCCGTCATCAACGCAGGCCCCATGGCTGTCAAACCATATTTCATCCACAGACCATTTGCTGAGTGAATCGATATAAGATTTATCAAAGCCCGTATCTGAAACATATTTAACAAAATCTTCTTTTGACTTTATAACTTTGCCGTTACGGTTCTTTACCGGATAGCAGATCATATCACCGATTGCATTCCAGTCTTCGGCAATTGTAAGATCTTTAATCTTCTTGGCATATTCACATACTTCGGAATAATTTGCTGCGGTAAATACCGAGCAATCAAAGTCGGATGCTTTGCTGCCTGAAGAATCGTCCGTACCTTCATCAATATTATCGTTATTTGCGCTTTCGGTGGAGTCCATAGGGGCTTCATCGGAAACGGGTGCAATATCTTTATTTGTATCATTTTGTGTTACATATTCCGAAGGATCTGCGACCTCGACCGTTTCCGGCTCGGAGCTGCTTCCGCAAGCCATACCGATCGCCGATAAAGAAATTGCTAAGCATAGTGCCAATACTCTCTTTTTCATGAGTAAGTTTCCTCCCTTTGACAACAGAAGTACTTTAACACAAAAAGTTACAAATGTAAACGTTTTATGAAATATAAATATGCAGAACTTGATAAAAGACGGGAGATACTATGGCAAAACAGCGTGAAAACACACTATTCTGCCAATTCAAAGAAAAAGTTAAAAATGTTAAGAAAACTCTTCACTTTTTTACTGAAGTGTGGTAAAGTATTCTCATGAGGCCGTTATAATATATACATCAACCAACAAAGAAAAGAAAAGGAGAGAACAGAAAAGAAATGCAGATGAAAGATATTCTTAAAGTAGTTGCATCATGTACATTCATTGCATGTCTGTCGCTCTACAGCGATATGGGGACTGTTCCCGTGAATGCAAAAGAACCTATCCGCGTTGGTTCGCAAGGGGCTAAAACTATTGAAGATGCTATCGAGAAGGCGAATGAAGGGGATACGATCATCATTCCTAAAGGGGAATACAAGGAACAGATCAGTGTAGAGACCGACGGGTTAACGATTGTAGGTGAAGATGGCGCAGTGCTTGAGGGATCAAAGATCACTCCTACATCTAGCGATGATTCAATGATCTATGTATGCGCATCGGATGTAACTATTGAAAATCTTGAAATCAGAGGTTTCACATTAAATAAACCTTCAGGAAGTGTAGCTCCAAAGGGTATATGCGTAGATGAAGGCTCACAGAATGTTACAATTAAGGACTGTGAGATTCATGATATGGGATGTAAGTATTCAAAAAAATCAGATGATTATAATGCACATGGTATTCTTGTAGACGGAAGTTTAAAGGAGCCTACAAAGAACATTACTATCACAAATTGTGAGGTGTACGGCCTGCGCCTTGGAAACAGTGAAGCAGTTGTAGTAAACGGAAATGTTGAAGGATTTGAGATTTCAAATAACAAAGTGCATGACTGTGACAACATCGGTATTGATGCAATTGGCTTTGAGAAGTCAACTAAGGATGACAGAGATAGAGCAAGAGCCGGAAAAATCTTTAATAATGTGGTTTATAATATTTCCTCAAAAGAAAACGTGACATATGATGATGCTTGTGCCGACGGTATATATGTTGACGGAGGAAAAGATATAGATATTTACGATAACTATGTTGAGAATTGTGATCTTGGAATCGAGATCGCAACAGAGCATAAAGGTGTTGTAGTTGAAGACATCAGAGTGAATAACAATACTGTAGTAAATGGTGGTTTGGCAGGAATAAGCATCGGTGGTTATGACGCTAAGAAGACCGGTGCGGCAAAGAACTGCGTAATCACAAACAATACAATATACAACACGAAGGGTGCATGCTTCCTTGTCCAGTTTGCATGTGATTCTTCAAATAAGTTCCAGAAGAACCTTCTTATTGCAGAGAATAAAGCTGATGCGTACGAAGAGGCTTGCAAGGATAAGAGTCGTGGAAACGATGTTTCAGATAACCTTTCAAACCAGGAATTCAAGGGTGCAAAGGCAGTAAAAGCTGAGTTCGGCTCTGCAGACAGAGAATCAGGAACAGCAACAATAATATCATACAGTGACCTTTCAGGTTACGGATCCGCAAAAACAGTAGTTAAAAATAAATAAATCGTTTATAATAATATTACCCCCGCTTTAAATCAGCGGGGGTATTTTGTGCAAAAATATATGACTCTTCCGATATTTTAACCATATGCGGATTATGGTAAAATATATAGCAATGATTTTTAAAAGCTATGTATATAGCGGAGGAGATGAAAAAGTGAAAGATTTTCTGAAGAAGAAAGACATTGAAATTTCTTTAAAGCGTTACGGAATTGACGCTTTGGGGGCTATGGCGCAGGGACTTTTTTGTTCATTGCTCATAGGAACTATCATAAATACGTTTGGCAAACAGTTTAATATTCCGTTTCTTATGCAGACTGTTGCGACAGTTTCCGATACGGAATATACGGTAGGCGGACTTGCTTCTGCAATGAGCGGTCCTGCAATGTCTGTGGCAATAGGCTACGCGCTTCATTGCCCGCCACTTGTTCTTTTTTCAATGATAACGGTAGGATTTGCCGCAAATGCACTCGGTGGTGCGGGCGGTCCTCTTGCAGTTTTGTTTGTTGCAATACTCGCGGCAGAATTTGGTAAAGCGGTATCAAAAGAGACAAAAGTGGATATTCTGGTAACACCTCTTGTGACAATAGGTGTCGGAGTTTTCTTCTCATGGCTTATAGCTCCCGCTCTCGGAAAAGCAGCTATGGCGTTTGGAAATCTTATCATGTGGGCTACAGAGCTTCAGCCATTCCTTATGGGAATACTGGTATCTGTAACAGTAGGAATCGCACTTACACTTCCTATATCTTCGGCAGCAATTTGTGCGGCACTTTGCCTTACGGGTCTTGCGGGCGGTGCAGCGGTAGCAGGATGCTGTGCGCAGATGGTAGGTTTTGCAGTGATCTCTTTTAAAGAAAATAAATGGGGCGGACTTGTTTCACAGGGTATCGGAACATCAATGCTTCAGATGGGTAACATTATCAAGAATCCGAGAATCTGGATCGCACCCATCGTAACATCGGCTATCACGGGACCTCTTGCTACATGTCTATTCAAGCTCAAGATGAACGGAGCGCCTGTTTCATCAGGAATGGGTACTTGCGGATTTGTCGGACAGATCGGTGTGTACACCGGATGGGTTCAGGATATCGCAGACGGAGCCAAGACAGCAATATCCGGATTTGATTGGGCCGGCCTTATACTTATCTCATTCGTACTTCCTGCAATTATCGCTCCTGTAATTCATGCCGGAGTTGTTAAGCTCGGATGGGTAAAAGAGGGAGATTTGAAGCTTTAATAAGCGGAGATTCCTATGGTGAAAATATATATTTATATAGCGGTGGGAGTGGCAATAATTGCGATTGCGGCTTTCATCGTAAGCTATATTAAGAAATACAGGATGAAGCCTCTTCCAATGGATGAGATGGAAGGGCATGATTTTGAGTATTATTGCGCCGATCTTCTTAAAGCTAACGGTTTTGCCGAAGCAACCGTCACAAAGGGAAGCGGAGATTTCGGAGCGGATATACTTGCCGAGAAGGACGGTATAACTTACGCGGTTCAGTGTAAGTGTTACGACAAGCCGATCGGAGTTAAGGCGGTTCAGGAAATATATGCGGGAAGAGATTACTACAGCAGGATGGTCGGTGTTGTAATGACCAATCAGTATTTTACTCAACCTGCAGTGGAACTTGCCCAGAAACTTAACATTATGTTGTGGGACAGAGGATACCTCGACAGTATGGATAAGACATAATGAAGATAGAAATATTTGATGATTTTGATCTGAAAAAAATTGCAGACAGCGGACAGTGCTTCAGATTTAACGAGCACGGCGACGGGTATGAGGTTACAGCTTCTTCCAAGCATCTTTTCATCAGAAAATGCGGCGAGTATGAATATGAACTTGACTGCGAACCGGATGAATATGAGAGCTTCTGGAAGGATTATTTCGACCTCGGTCTTGATTACAGAAAGATCCGGGAAATGATAGATAAAGATACAGACAGGTATCTGTATGATGCCGCAGAGTATGGCAAGGGTATAAGGATCTTAAAGCAGGATCCGTGGGAAATGCTTATTTCTTTTATAATTTCCCAGAGAAAAAACATTCCGGCCATTAAAGCTTCTATCGAAAAGCTCTGTGCTGCGGTATCGAGGGAAATAACCACAGACGGTGACGGGAAAAAGATCTATGCTTTTCCGACACCTGAAGAATTAGCGGGTTTATCTGATGAAAAACTCGCATCCTGTAGCCTTGGTTACAGGGATAAATATGTCAGGCAGGCTGCGCTTGATGTGGCAAGCGGAGCGGTAGCGCTTGATGAATGGGGAAATGCCTCGGATGAGGAACTGATGACCGGACTTTTGGGGTTGTTCGGCGTTGGGGTTAAGGTGGCAAACTGTGAGATATTATTTGGGTATCACAGACTTGATGCCTTTCCGAAGGATGTTTGGATAAACAGGGTTCTTGAGCTTAAGTATCCAAACGGATTTAGTTTTGATAAATATGCTCCGTACAACGGTATAATGCAGCAGTATCTGTTTTATTATTCCAGAAATAGCGGACTTATTTAATAAAGGGTTACAAATTATATGATAAAAGGAGAAGGAGTTATGAGTGACGCAAAAAAGGCAATTGCCGAAGGCAGTACGTTTCTGGGAATAGAGTTTGGCTCTACCAGAATCAAGGCAGTTCTTACGGACAAAGAGTACAATTCTCTTGCATCAGGGTCATTTAGCTGGGAAAACAAGCTTGTTGACGGTATCTGGACGTATGGACTTGACTACATCCAAGAAGGTGTAAGAGCATGTTATAAAGGCCTTAAAGAGGACGTGAAGAACAAGTATGGCGAGGAACTTACCACAGTCGGTGCTATGGGTGTTTCCGCTATGATGCACGGATACATGCCTTTTGATAAGGATGGAAATCTTCTTGTTCCATTCAGAACCTGGAGAAATACCATAACTGAAGAGGCCTCTGAGAAACTTACAGATGCTTTGGGATTCCACATTCCGCAGAGATGGAGTATTGCACACCTGTATCAGGCAATTCTTAACAAAGAGGAGCACGTTGGAAAGATTGCTTTCTTTACAACTCTTGCAGGTTATATACATCTTTTGCTTACGGGTGAGAAGGTTCTTGGTATTGGTGATGCTTCGGGTATGTTCCCTATAGATTCCGAGACATGCGATTACAACGCAGGAATGCTCGATACTTTTGATAATCTTTCGGAGGTAAAGAGTGCGGGAATCAAGATTCGTGACATCCTTCCTAAGGTGCTTTGTGCAGGTGAGCGTGCCGGTGTTCTTACTAAAGAAGGAGCTCTTTTCCTCGATCCCGAAGGAACGCTCAAAGAGGGCGTGCCGGTATGTCCTCCCGAGGGAGATGCGGGAACGGGTATGGTTGCGACTAATTCTGTTGCAAAGAGAACAGGAAATATTTCTGCAGGAACATCTGTATTTTCAATGGTTGTACTTGAGCATGATCTGTCCAAGGCATATCCTGAGCTTGATATAGTTACAACACCTTCAGGTGAGCAGGTTGCCATGGTACATTGTAACAACTGTACTTCCGATCTTAACGCGTGGGTATCACTTTTTAGAGAGTTTGCAAAGACATTCGGACAGGATATCAGCGATGACGAGCTCTATGGCGGGCTCTATAGAAAAGCTATGGAGGGAGATCCCGATTGCGGCGGACTTCTTGCATACAACTATTTCTCAGGAGAGAGCATCACGGGATTCAATGAAGGAAGACCTCTTTTCGTCAGAAAACCCGACGATGTATTCAATCTTTCAAACTTCATGAGAACACATCTTTATACAGCTCTTGGTGCACTTAAGCTTGGAAATGACATCCTCATAAAAGAAGAGAAAGTTAATGTCGATTTCTTCTTCGGGCAGGGCGGATTCTTCAAGGTAAGAGGCGCAGGAGACAAGACTATGGCCGCAGCTCTGGGAACAACAATAAAGCTTATGGAGACTGCAGGAGAAGGCGGTCCCTGGGGACAGGCAATCCTTGCGGGTTACATGATGCAGAAGCAGGACGGCGAGAGTCTTGAGAAGTATCTGAATGATAAAGTATTTACCAATGTAAGCGTGGAAACATGCGAGCCTGACGAGAAAGATGTCAAAGGCTTTGATGAGTTCATCAAGAACTATTCTGCAGGACTTGCCGTTGAGAAGGCAGCGGTTGATTCACTCAGATAAACAAAGATTACGGGGTATAGAAATGTTAGAAGAACTTAAAAAGAAAGTATATGAAGCAAATATGCTTCTTCCCAAGTATGGACTCGTTCTGTTTACATGGGGAAATGTCAGCGAGATTGACAGAGAAAAAGGACTTTTTGTTATAAAGCCGAGCGGAGTTGAGTACGATAAGATGACTCCCGATGATATGGTTGTAATGGACCTTGACGGAAATAAGGTTGAGGGAGAGCTTTCACCTTCATCGGACACTCCGACACATCTTGAACTTTATAAGGCATTTAAGGAAATCGGCGGTGTGGTACATACACATTCACCTTATGCTACAAGCTGGGCGCAGGCAGGAAGAGGAATTCCCTGCTACGGAACAACGCATGCGGATTATTTCTACGGAGAGATTCCCTGCGTAAGAGCACTCACAAAAGCTGAGATAGAGTCTGAATATGAGAAAAACACAGGACTTGCGATCGCAGCAGAGTTTGAGCGTCGCAGTATAGATCCTATGGCGGTTCCCGGTACACTGTGCCAGAACCATGGTGTCTTTACATGGGGCAAAGATGCGGCAGAAGCGGTTCACAATGCAGCCGTTGAAGAAGAAGTCGCAAAGATGGCATTAAGAAGCGAATTCTTAAATCCTGAGATCAGCGTAATTTCGTCTGACCTTCAAGATAAGCATTATTTTAGAAAACATGGTGCAAATGCCTATTATGGGCAGAAAAAGTGACAATGATAAAACTTAGACAAACTGCGCTGTAGACGAAACAATGTGGCATGTGATACATTGAAAATGCAGTTTGTCTTTGAATATTACGGAAAGGAAATAATTCAATATGGCTATGACCAATCAGGAACTACAAAAGACGGCTAATGAAGTAAGAAAAAGTATAATAACAGCACTTCATGCAGCCGGAGCAGGACATCCGGGCGGATCTTTATCTTCAACAGATATTTTCACATATCTGTATTTTGAGGAAATGAATGTAGATCCCAAAAATGTTTCAGATCCGGACAGAGATCGTTTTGTCCTTTCAAAGGGACATTGTGCACCGGGACTTTACTCTGTAATGGCAGAGAAAGGTTATTTCCCTAAAGAGGAACTGACAACGCTTCGTAAGCTTGGTTCAAGACTTCAGGGACATCCCAGTATGCAGTATCTTCCGGGACTTGATATGTCAAGCGGATCACTTGGACAGGGTATTTCAGCAGCTTGCGGAATGGCACTTTCTGCAAAGCTTGATAAAAAAGATTTTAGAGTATATACACTTCTTGGCGACGGTGAGCTTCAGGAAGGTCAGGTATGGGAAGCAGCTATGTTTGCAGGTTTCCGCAAATTAGATAACCTTGTTGTTATCGTGGATAACAACGGTCTTCAGATTGACGGACCTGTAGATAAGGTATGTTCACCTTATCCTATCGATAAGAAATTTGAAGCATTCAATTTCCATGTTATCAATATAGACGGACATAACTTTGATGAGATCAAGGCAGCTTTTGAAGAGGCTAAGAAAACAAAGGGTATGCCCACAGCGATCATAGCGCACACTGTTAAGGGTAAAGGCGTTTCATTCATGGAGAACCAGGCAGGATGGCACGGAAAAGCTCCTAACGACGACGAGTACAAGCAGGCTATGGAAGAATTGGAAAGGATAGGTGCAGCACTATGAGCGAAGTAAAGAAGATTGCAACAAGAGAAAGTTATGGTAATGCTCTTGCGGAGCTTGGTGATGAGTTTCCAAATCTCGTAGTTTTGGATGCGGATCTTGCAGCATCAACCAAGACTGCTGTTTTTCAGAAAAAATTTCCTGAGAGACATATAGATTGCGGTATCGCAGAGTGTAATATGATGGGAATCGCAGCAGGACTTGCAACAACAGGAAAGATTCCTTTTGTTAGTTCTTTTGCCATGTTCGCTGCAGGACGTGCATTTGAGCAGGTACGTAACTCAGTGGGATATCCCCATCTTAATGTAAAAATTGGCGGAACACATGCCGGAATCACAGTAGGTGAGGACGGAGCCAGCCATCAGTGTAATGAAGATTTCGCTCTTATGAGTGTTATCCCCGGAATGGTTGTTATGTGTCCTGCAGATGATATTGAAGCAAAGGCTTGCGTTCGCGCAGCTCTTGAGCATGAAGGACCTGTTTACATCAGATTCGGACGTGCTGCATGCAGTATCATCAACGACAGACCCGATTACAAGTTTGAAATCGGTAAGGGTTCTGTTATCAAAGAAGGTACCGATGTAACTATTATTGCAACAGGTATCTGCGTTGATTCAGCAATCGGTGCAGCTGAGAAGCTTGCTGCTGACGGAATTTCCGCAGAGGTTATCAATATCTGTACTATCAAACCTCTTGATAAGGAACTTGTTATCGCTTCAGCAAAGAAGACCGGCAAGGTTGTAACTGTTGAAGAGCACTCTGTTATCGGCGGACTCGGAAGCGCGGTTAGTGATGCACTTTCAGAGAGCGCACCTACTCCTGTTAAGAAACTCGGAATGCAGGATAAGTACGGTGAGTCGGGAACAGCAGGTGAACTTGTTCATAAGTATGGACTTGATGCAGATGGAGTATATGCTTCAGTAAAGGAATTTCTTAAATAATGAATATATTGAGTTCTTCAATTCTGTCAGCGGATTTTACACGACTGGGATCGCAGATCGAAGAAGTCGATAAGGCTGGCACCCACTACATACATATTGATGTCATGGATGGAATGTTTGTTCCTTCTATTTCGTATGGAATGCCGATAGTTAAGAGCATAAGAGGGATAACCGATAAGCTTTTTGATGTGCATTTGATGATAGTGGACCCGATACGTTACATAAAGGACTTTGTGGACGTTGGGGCAGACTCCGTAACTTTTCATCAGGAGGCCACCGATGATCCCGAAGCGGTCATTGACGAGATACATAAATATGGGAAAAGAGCCGGCATAGCAATTAAACCGGGAACTCCCATAGAAGCAGTCCTGCCTTATCTTGAGAAGGTTGAGATGGTTCTTGTCATGACGGTTGAACCGGGATTTGGCGGACAAAAGCTGATACCTGAAAGTCTCGATAAAGTCAGGGAGCTCAGAAAGCTCATTGATGAAAGAAAGCTTGATGTTGATATTCAGGTGGACGGCGGAGTATACATCGATAATGTAGAGGAAATATTGGAGGCTGGTGCGAATGTGATTGTATCCGGTTCAGGTATTTTTAAGGGCAATATTTCTGAAAATATTATAAAATTCAGGAAGATATTATCGGAATAACAACCTGCACATTGACAAAAAAACATAAATAAAATACAATTTCAGTATAAGCTGCAAGTGGGCTCATGTGCATAGCGCATGAGCCTTTTTTTCCAAAAAATACCATATTTCTATCATGGTGTGGAGGCGTTATGAGGAAATTTACGTCGTTAGCTGTTGCTGTTTTTTTATGTCTGACTACGTTAGTTGGATGTAGTTGTGCACCGCCGTCACAACGAGCGGAGAAGTCTGTTCAAAGGCTTACTATAGGTTTTGTTAAATCGGTTGATGAGGAAGAAATTCTTGGTTCAAGCGATGCGCTCAAGAACATGTTCAAGAGCGAAATGATAAAGCAGGGCTATTATGTCAGGGATGTAGAAGTGGAAGTAGGATCTTCATATGAAATGATAGGCAGAAAACTCGCTATCGGGGAAGTTGATATAGGCTTTGTTCCCGGAGCAACTTACGTACTATATGAGGAGTATTGCGATGTTATTCTGACGGCACTCAGGAAAGGATTGTCGATCGAAAGCGATGAACCGAGAGTGTGGAATGACAATACACCGACATCTACAACGGATAAAACGGTAACATATTACAGAGCGCTTATTTTGGCAGGTCCATCGGCAAAGGGACAGGCCATGGCGGAAAAAGTAAATAACGGGGAGCCGCTTACATGGGAAGAACTCAATATGCTCAGATGGGGAGTAATGAATTCCACGTCACCCGCCGGATATTTGTATCCGTCTCTTTGGTTAAAAGAGAAATATAATAAAAAGATCACCAACCTCAAATATGTAACTGAAGTTGATACATACAGTACGGCATTTGAGGGACTGGCATCTGAAGTTCTTGATGTTATATGCATATATGCTGATGCAAGGCGCGATTTTGAAGACAGGTGGCGCAGTAAATACGGAAGACCTTTTAATATCTGGGATGAAACGGCTGTTATCGGCGTCACAAGCGGAATTTATAATGATACCGTTTGCGTCAGCAAGACAGCGACTGTAATGGATGAATCGTTAAAGGAAGCCATTCAGCAGGCATTTATAAATATCGGTAACACAGAGGAAGGCAAGAAAGTATTGTCTTTTTACAAACATGAAGGATATGTGGCGGCGGATCCTGAAGATTATGAGCCGATAAGAGCTGCCAGAGAAGTAAATAATTTAAAATAATAATTATAAGACGCCATAGGCACGGGAAGGATAAGTGTCTGTGGCGTTAATTGACATTTGGGAGGCGAAAAGGCATACTATATTTGTTAAATTAAGAAGAGGTAAGAAGGCATAGAATGTATAAAAGACTAGAAAGAAACGATCCGTGTTGGTGCGGAAGCGGCAAAAAATATAAAGCATGTCACGCCGCATTTGATGATAAGCTTATTGCACTTGAACATAAAGGTTTCAGGATTCCTTCCAGAGACCTGTTAAAAACTGAAAAAGATATTGAAGGAATAAAAAAGAGTGCGGTCATAAATATGGCTGTACTTGATGAGATCGGTGATAAGATACGTGCAGGAATGACAACTCAGGAAATCGACGACATCGTATATAAAACAACCACTAAGATGGGAGGAATACCGGCTGATCTTAATTACGAGGGATTCCCTAAGAGCGTATGCACTTCAATAAATGAAGAAGTTTGCCATGGAATCCCGTCTGAGGATGTGATCTTGCAGGACGGAGATATAATAAATGTCGATTGTTCAACAATTCTTGACGGATATTACTCTGATTCTTCGCGAATGTTTTGCATAGGAAATGTATCCCCGGAAAAGAAGAGACTTGTCGATGTTACAAAAGAGTGCCTTGAAGTGGGCCTCAAAGCGGTAATTCCATGGACTCCTATCGGAGATATGGGACACGCCGTACATCAGCATGCTCTTGATAACGGATATACTGTCGTAAAAGAGATTGGCGGACATGGTTGCGGAAATGGTTTCCACGAGGAACCTTTTGTAAGTTATGTCAGCAAACCGGGGACTGGAATGATAATGGTTCCCGGTATGGTATTTACGATAGAGCCTATGGTGAACATGGGAACAGATGAGATCTTTTGTGATGAAGAAAACGAGTGGACAGTTTATACAGCAGACTTAAAGCCTTCGGCACAGTGGGAAGTGGAACTTCTTGTGACCGAAACGGGATATGAGTTGCTCTGTTGGTAATATATCAGGAAGGAATGGATAGAATGCAGAATAAGGGAAAGTACTATATAACTACAGCAATCGCGTATACATCGGGTAAGCCTCATATCGGAAACAGTTATGAGATCGTTCTTGCAGATGCTATAGCAAGATATAAGAGAAGAGACGGATTTGACGTGCATTTTCAGACAGGATCTGATGAGCACGGTCAGAAGATAGAGACAAGAGCTATCGAAGCAGGATGCAATTCTCCTAAAGAGTTCGTTGACGGAGTTTCAGATACTATCAAAGGACTTTGGAACCTCATGGATACATCTTATGACAGATTTATCCGTACAACAGACGAAGACCACGTTAAGCAGGTTCAGAAGATCTTTAAGAGATTCTACGATCAGGGAGATATCTATAAGGGATCTTACAAGGGAATGTACTGTACAGAGTGTGAGGCCTTCTATACAGAGGGACAGCTCGTTGACGGTAAGTGTCCCGAGTGTGGCGGCGAAGTTCATCCTGCAGAGGAAGAAGCATACTTCTTCAAAATGAGCAAATATGCTGACAGACTTATTGAGCATATCAACACACATCCTGAATTCATTCAGCCTGTTTCCAGAAAGAATGAGATGATGAACAACTTCCTTCTTCCCGGACTTCAGGATCTGTGCGTATCAAGAACATCATTTAAGTGGGGAATTCCCGTAGACTTTGATGATAAGCATGTTGTATATGTGTGGCTTGATGCACTTTCAAACTATATAACAGGTATCGGATACGATGCAGAGGGCAACAGCTCAGAAGAGTACAAGAAGTGGTGGCCCGCTGATCTTCATCTTATCGGAAAAGATATTATTCGCTTCCATACAATTTATTGGCCTATTTTCCTTATGGCACTCGGAGAGCCTCTTCCTAAGCAGATTTTTGGCCATCCATGGCTCTTGCAGGGCGGCGAGAAGATGAGCAAGTCAAAAGGAAACGTTATCTACGCCGATGACCTTGTAAGCTTATTCGGAGTCGATCCCGTAAGATACTTCGTCCTTCATGAGATGCCTTTTGAAAACGACGGTGTTATCACATGGGACCTTCTCGTTGAGAGATTTAATTCAGACCTCGCAAACACGCTCGGTAACCTTGTAAACCGTACTATCGCAATGAGTAACAAATATCTTGGCGGAGTATTGGCCGATAAGGGTGTGAAAGAGGCTGTTGACGATGACCTTAAGGCAGTTGTTACAGGCTGCTACGATAAGGTTGAAGCAAAGATGGACGAGCTTCGTGTTGCAGATGCACTTACAGAGATCTTTACACTCTTTAAGAGATGCAACAAATATATAGATGAGACTGAGCCTTGGATCCTCGGAAAGGATGAGAGCAAGAAGGACAGACTTTCAACTGTTCTTTATAACCTTGTTGAGGCTATCTCAATCGGTGCGGCTCTCCTTGATCCGTTTATGCCTGAGACTGCTGCTAAGATCAAGAAGCAGATCAATGCGGCTGACAGAGATTTTGATACTCTTAATAAGTTCGGATTGTACAAGAACGGAACAAAGGTTTCAGAGAATCCTGAAATGCTTTTTGCCCGCAAGGATCTCAAGGATGTTCTTGAGAAAGCTGCAGAGATAACAAAGAAGCAGAAGGCTGAGTATGAAGAAGCTCAGAGAAAGGCTGCAGAGAACCTTGCAAAAGCAGGTCTTGCTCCCGCTCCTGCAAAAACAGCAGGTGATGCTGACGAAGCAGTTATCGATATCCCTGCAAAGGATGAGATTACATACGAACAGTTCGGAGCTATGCAGTTCCAGGTTGGCGAGATCATAAAGTGTGAGGCGGTTGCAAAATCCAAAAAGCTTCTTTGCTCACAGGTTAAGATCGGAAGCCAGGTAAAGCAGATTGTATCAGGTATCAGAAAGTATTATTCTCCTGAGGAGATGGTGGGCAAGAAGGTAATGGTACTTGTGAATCTTAAGCCCGCAAAGCTTGCAGGCGTTATGTCGGAAGGAATGCTCCTTTGTGCGGAGGATGCGGAAGGCAATCTTGCACTTATGACACCTGAAAAAACAATGCCTTCGGGAGCAGAAATCTGTTGATAATTTAATAGGGATTCGTGTTATCATATATATATGATATAGGTGTTTAATAATCGGAAATTCGCATATCATAAAATGTAAAACCACACACGTTGGGAGGGATTTCTTATGGTACGTAAAGAGGAACTGACTTACAAATCACGTGACAGACAGACCATGCTTAACGCAGTAAGATGGATTCCCGAGGGACAGCCGATTGCAATTCTCCAGGTTATTCACGGGATGCAGGAATATACCGACCGCTATGATGAATATGCCCGTTTTATGGCAGAGAACGGCATAATGGTTATAGGTAATGATAATCTGGGCCATGGTAAGTCGGTTAATCCACCCGGCAGTATTTACGGATATTTTTGTAAGAATGATCCCGCAACGGTTTTGGTGCGCGATGCGCATAGATTAAAGAAGATGACACAGGAAGAATTTCCGGGAGTTCCGGTATTTATCCTTGGTCACAGCTTTGGTTCATTTATAGCCAGAGAGTATATGACACGATACGGAACAGGAATAAAAGGTGCGATAATCCAGGGAACAGCGTACACTACAAGAGGTACACTCGGTGCGATGAATTTCTGGGTATCCCTGTTGCAGTTCTTTTTCGGTGAAAAGCATCGCTCGAAGATGATCAATGATATGGCCTTCAAGGGATATCTGAGGAAGATTGAGAAACCTGCCACACCTTTTGACTGGTTATCACATAACGAAGAGAGTATAAAAAAATATATCGCAGATCCTGCGTGCAACTTTATTTTTACACTTAATGGATTTAAGACAATGGCTGAGCTGTTAAAGAGAATACAGGATGAGGACAGGATGGAAGATATTCCGAAAACTCTTCCCGTGCTTATAACCGGCGGAAGCGAAGATCCTGTGTGTGGCTACGGAGAGGCACTCAAGAGACTTTACGATATTTACAGGCTTCAATTACAGATGAAGAATGTTGATATAAAGATTTATGACGGATTCCGCCATGAACTTCAACAGGAAATCGGAAGAGAAAAAGTATTTGCAGATCAGCTGGATTGGATCAAGAAAGTGTTGAGCAGTGATAATTGATACATCAAAAGTGATCGTTAGATGTGCATACAATTCTGATTGGGAAGGGGCGATGAAACTTGCGTGGGAAACTTTCGCCAAGTTTGACGCCCCTGATTATTCAGTAGAGGGTATAGGTAATTTTCGTAACTTTGTGACGGATGAGAATCTTCACAAGATGTTTGTAGCAGGGCATTATCAGTTGTTTGTTGCGGTATATGGCAATAAATGCCTGGGAATGCTCACAATAAGGGAAAAATCACACATATCGCTATTGTTTGTTGATGGGGACTACCATTACAATGGAATTGGTAGTGCCCTTATTAAATTTGTTTCTGATTATGTTTTGACTGAAGAGGGGATAGACAAACTCACAGTCAATGCATCACCGTATGCGATCGATTTTTATCACAGACTGGGATTTAGAGACACGCATAAAGAGACGGTTGCCGACGGAATAAAATTCACACCGATGGAATTGAGGTTATGAAAAATGGGAAAATTTTTTAGTTTAGACAGCCCTTTTGTGGCTGGACTTACAAGACTTGCCGATGTTATGTGGCTCAACATATTGACACTGTTATTTGCTGTTCCGCTTATGATCGAGCAGGTAATGATCTTGGGACCGGCTGTTTCACCGCTTATGACAGAGGGTGGACAGTTTAGTTATGATGTTTTTGTAGCAGCGGTAATGTGGTCGTGGATAATAGGAATTCCGTTGTCTGCAATATGTGGCCCTGCATGCACTGCTATGCATTACGTTCTTTTGAAGATGGTCAGAGAAGAAGACAGCTATGTGACGAAGACATTCTTTAAATCGTTCAAGGAAAACTTTAAACAGGGAATAGTTCTTCAGGTTATAAAGTTTTTTGTGGGCGGAATGCTTATTCTTGATTTCCTTATCCTCAGAAGCAGAGGTGGATTCTACAGATATGTTGTGTTTGCAATGTTCGTCTTTTTGTATATGGTGGGACTTTATGTTTTCCCGCTCCAGTCAAAATTTGAAAACACTATTGTGAAGACGATAAAGAATGCATTCATATTGACGATAATCGCGCTTCCAAGATCTTTGGGAATGGCGTTTGTTTCGCTTCTTCCGATTCTTCTTGCTTATTTCTTTGACATGAAATTTATTCCCATTTATGTACTTGTGGGAATAGCGGGCCCTGCGTATCTTTGTGCGGTTCTTTATAATCCTACTTTCAAGAGATTCGAGCCCAAAGAAGAAGAGGTTTCCGAAGAAGAGGAGATGAATGCCGCTATCAGAAAACTTGACGAGCTTGATGAAGAAGAAAAAGGTGAATAATTAGCAAGTTGCATATGGATTTTTAAAATTATTCGTCAACATTACGGAATTGGAAATGTATTTTGAGGTCAATGAGCACATTGGCCAATGTATTATAAAAATTTTGTGAAATTAGTGAATAGTAAATAAAGTGAGCCAAAGCTATACTAAGTTCTATCATAAGCTATGTAATGAATTAGGAGGAATTTAAGGTTATGGCAAGTTTATCACTTGAGAATGTATGCAAAGTATATCCCAACAAGTTTGAAGCTGTTAAAAACTTCAACCTTCAGATTGAGGATAAAGAATTTATTATTTTCGTAGGACCTTCAGGATGCGGAAAGTCAACAACTCTTCGTATGATTGCAGGACTTGAGGATATCACATCAGGTACTCTTAAGATCGGTGACAGAGTAGTTAATGATGTAGAGCCCAAGGACAGAGATATTGCGATGGTATTCCAGAACTACGCTCTGTATCCTCATATGACAGTATATGATAACATGGCATTCGGACTTAAGCTCAGAAAGGTTCCGAAGCCTGAAATAGATAAGATGGTTAAAGAGGCAGCTAAGATCCTTGATCTTGACAAACTCCTTGATCGTAAGCCTAAGGCTCTTTCCGGTGGACAGAGACAGCGTGTTGCTATGGGACGTGCTATCGTTCGTAATCCTAAGGTATTCCTTATGGACGAGCCTCTTTCAAACCTTGATGCTAAGCTCCGTGTACAGATGAGAACAGAGATCGCTAAGCTTCACCAGAGACTTGGCACAACAATCATCTACGTTACACATGACCAGACAGAGGCTATGACTCTTGGTACAAGAATCGTAGTTATGAAGGACGGTCTCATTCAGCAGGTTGACACACCTCAGAACCTCTATGAGAAGCCCGCTAACCTCTTCGTTGCAGGATTCATGGGATCACCTCAGATGAACTTCATCGATGCTGAAGTTGTAGTTTCAGGTGACACAGCAAGCCTCAGAGTAGCAGATCAGCTTATTGAGCTTCCTCCTGCAAAGGCTAAGAAGGTTATCGAGGGTGGTTACGCAGGAAAGACTGTAACATTCGGTATCCGTCCTGAGGATGTTGATGATTCAGAGGTAGTTGTTAGCACATCTAAGGCTGTATTTGAGTCAACAATCAACGTATACGAGCTTCTTGGTGCAGAAGTTTATCTGTACTTTGATCTTGATCAGTTCCCTATCACTGCAAGAGTTGATTCTCGTACAACAGCAAGACCCGGCGACAAGGTTAAGTTCGCATTTGATGTTGAGAAGATTCACATCTTCGACAAAGAGACAGAAGAGACAATCACAAACTAATATTGTGAATATACTATTAAGGAGCCGTGCAAACGCATGGCTCCTTTTGTGATATACTTAAGGTAGTTTCTTTTGAAAGGAGAAAGCATGATTTCAACGCAGACGATAAAAGGAAGTATAAGTGAACTTGGAGCTATAACCAAAGTAGAATTATGTGTTATGGATCTGGGTGGAGAAGTTGTGGCGTCTACAAGTGATCTTGGATTTTCCGATATTTCTATAATTACAAGTTTTGCTTCATCACCCGTGGATTCACAGGTGATAGGTGACATCCATCTTTTTAAGGTTATGGACGATGGAGATCCCTTGTATATTCTACTTTCAAAAGGCGACAATGAGCAGGCATATATGGTGGGAAAGATTGCGGTGAGCCAGCTTCAGGCTCTTGTTCTTGCCTACAAAGAAAGATTTGACAGGAATAATTTTTTCCAGAATCTGCTTCTTGATAATATGCTGATGATTGATGTGTATAACAGGGCAAGGAAGCTCAAGATTGAAGTGACGGCTCCCAGAACTATAATCCTGGTTGAAACGGGACGAACAAAAGATAACAGCGCAAGAGAGCTTTTGTCCAGCATGTTTTCGTCTACGTCAGGTGACTATGTAACGGCAGTTGATGAGAACAGCATTATCATAGTAAAGTCACTTGGAAAAAATGAGTCATATGATGACATAAACCGCGTGGCAACAACAATAGTGGATATGATGAATACAGAGGCCCTTTTAAATGTAAGAGTTGCGTACGGAACCATAGTTGAAGAGATACGCGATCTCAGTAAATCATTCAAAGAAGCAAAGATGGCGCTCGAAGTCGGAAGAATCTTCAATGCCGAGTGCAGGGCAAACGGATATAATACGCTCGGAATAGGAAGACTTATATATCAGCTTCCCGAGAGCCTTTGTAAGATGTTTATAGATGAGATTTTTGAGGATAAGGAAGTACCCAGTAATCTGGATGAAGAGACTTTGAATACTATTTCGAAGTTTTTTGATAATAACCTCAATGTGTCTGAGACTTCAAGACAGCTTTTTGTTCATAGAAACACTCTTGTGTACAGGATTGAGAAGCTTGAAAAGAGCTGTGGACTTGATGTGAGAAAATTCGATGATGCGCTTACCTTCAAGATCGCACTCATGGTCCTTAATTACATGAAATATCTTAAGGAAAGAGAATAAAAGAAAGCGGTCCTGTGAGGGATACATGCACGTTGACTTCCGACGCAGCGCAGGCAACCTTACAACACATGAAAGGTTCTGCTTAGTGCTGCTTCGTTCCCGACCTGACACGGTTCGCAGATTTTCATTGCATAAGACCCACGCTTGTACAAAAGGACTGCTACATGCACCCTTCACAAGACCGCTTTGATTACTATACTTTTTTTTGACCGTAATGTCAATTTGTTATTGCTGGATAAGATCCTTAAGGGTGTAGCTGTCGATGTATTTGTTTACGACTTCGTCCAGTCCTTTCCAGAAGTTAACAGAATTGCATGAATCGGTTCTGGGGCACATAACCCCGTTTTCATATGCGACGCATTCAACGGGCGTGAGATTTCCTTCAACTGTTCTGAGTACGTCACCGATATTATATTCCTCGGAGGGCTTGGAAAGACGGTATCCGCCGTTACTTCCACGCATGCTGTTGAGGTATCCTGCTCTATTTAAGGTCGAAACAATTTGTTCAAGATATTTTACAGGTATGTTTTGTCTCTGAGAAATGTCTTTAAGTGAAATGAAATTGTCGTTACCGAAGCTGGCAAGATCTATCATTACTCTCAAAGCGTATCTTCCCTTTGTGGATATTCGCATAAAAAACCCCTTTTTATAGATAATTTGGTATAATATAGTGATATAATGTAGAATTGCAAAAATGACTTAAGTCATGAAGTAATTCGTATATCATATATTAACAGAATTACTACCATTTCGCTAGGAAAGAA
Source organism: Butyrivibrio hungatei NK4A153 (assembly GCF_000424465.1). Taxonomy (GTDB): domain Bacteria; phylum Bacillota; class Clostridia; order Lachnospirales; family Lachnospiraceae; genus Butyrivibrio; species Butyrivibrio hungatei_A. The sequence goes on from NZ_AUJY01000012.1 coordinate 133,059, forward strand.
GTATATTTATGAAAATGCAGCCAAAATCCGCAGGTGTGAACATGGAAAACTGCACTGAGGATGAGCTTAAAGATATCAAGTACATGAGAGCCGCCATTAATCAGGCGAAGAAAGCGTTTGCTCTTGGAGAAGTTCCGATAGGATGCGTAATAGTTTATGAAGACAAGATAATCGGACGAGGATATAACAGGCGCAACACAGACAAAACACCGCTCGCACATGCGGAAATAACCGCTATACGCAAGGCGGGAAAGGTGATAAAAGATTGGAGACTTGAGGGATGTAAGTTGTATGTTACTTTGGAGCCGTGTCAGATGTGCGCGGGAGCCATAGTACAGGCAAGAATACCCGAAATCGTTATGGCAGCGGAGAATCCCAAGGCGGGATGCGCCGGATCGGTCATGAATATTTTGAACAATCCGGATTTCAATCATCAGGTTGTTGTGAAAAAAGGCGTATTGGAAGAGGAATGCAGTAAACTGCTGAAAGATTTTTTTATAGAGCTGAGAGCAAGAAATAAAGCTGAGAAAGAGCAGAAAGGAAATCTTTAAGTGAAAAGGAAGATTCTCGCGCTGGTTATGACAGCGGTAATGACAATTAGTACAGTAGGCTGTGGAAACAGTAGAAAAGTAGTTTCGGATTTTCAATACCGTAATATAGATGTTTCAGGCCCTCCGGTTACAATTACTTATCTGACTATAGGAGATAAGCCCATAAACGGAATGACCGAGAAGGTTTTGGACAGACTTAACGAGCTTCTTTTAAAGAAGGTAAATGCGAAGCTGGATATCTATTATATTGGCTGGAACGATTATCTGGAAAATTATAACAAGACGCTTAGTTTGGGAAACGTTAATGTAGATCTTATCGCTGCGGGAAGCGACTGGCTTGACGCATGGCCTAACGCGGCTAAGGGATATTTTTTACCCCTTTCTGAAGATATGCTTAGAACATATTGTCCGCAGACATATAAATATGTGTCATCCATGGACTGGAGTTGCTGCACTTATGAAGGAAAGATATATTTTATTCCGGAAAATGAGTATACCCAGTGGATAAACTATGGTTTTGTTTACAGATTGGATGATGTAAAAAATGTAGAGAAAGCAAAGAGTAACGATCTCGGAAGAGATTTCAACATAGGTGAGATACAGGACTGGGATACGCTTGATGCATTTTTTACGCTCTATAGAGAGCAGAATCCCGAGAAGCTTTTCTGGGATGCTGACGGAAAAGAAACAAAGCAGGCTCTTGGATATATCATGTCCGAAAGTAATTATATTCCTATATATGAGCTTGGCGAATACGGAGTGTGGGGCATTTTTAAGAATGCGCAGAGTCAGATAGTTTCACCTTATATGTCGGGTAATTATCTTATTAACTATGCCAAGCTCATGAAGAAATGGAATGAAATGGGCGTATGGAGAAGTGATTTTTCGGATTACAAGGATAACTATGAGGCTTTCTATAACGGAGATACCTCGGTTGTTCTTGCGACTACAGAGGACTATTACACTACGATAAAGCCCAATATGGAAATTTATCAGCCTGAGGCAAAGCTTAAGTTCTTCTGGTTTGGAAAAGAAAATCTGTTAAAGACTAGTATTTTGCACGGAGCAATGGCAATCTCATCAAAGTCAAAGAATCCTGAGAGAGCTCTTATGGTGTACGATATCTTAAGAAATGATGTGGAGTGCTACAGACTTATAAGATATGGAATTGAAGGTGTGCAGTACCAGATAAATCCCAAAGACATGCTTGAGAGACCTAACGGATATAATGACGAAAAAGATGGAATAACAACCAACTTCTGGTGGGGAAGAAGAGATTCCTATGAAAAAGCAGACTCGAACTATGCCTGGGATGATTATAACGAACTTAAGTCAGAGTATAACAAGATTGCAATAGACTATCCTTGGGACAGATACCGATTTATGACGACCAATATCAACAATACGATAGAAGCAGTCACCAAGGTGTGCGATAAATATATTCCTGAGATCACGTATGGCAGATATGAAGGAACTCCGGAGGCTGAGGTCAATGAATTCAGGACTGCTCTACAGGCCGCGGGAGTAGATGAGGTAAAAACATATCTGCAGAATATTTATGATGCCGATAAGGATAAGAACGGACATTAATAAATATCATACAAAGAAGACGAAAACTATGATAAAATAACGCCTGTAAATTGTATACATGTATAGCGTAGTAAAAATGGGTAGGAGGAATGGTAATGGTAACAACACTTGAACATGGGTGTTATCTCATAAACGGTAACACTGTAGTGCCTGATAATGCAGAGGCTGCAGCGGTTCTCGCATCTAACGGTGTATCAGAGGATGCGGCAAAGAGTGCGAAAGAGAACACAATAGCATACGGAATACTTAAAGAGCATAATACTTCCGGAAACATGGAAAAGTTATGCGTTAAGTTTGATAAACTTACTTCACATGATATTACATATGTCGGAATCATTCAGACAGCAAGGGCATCGGGACTTGAGAAATTCCCTATTCCTTATGTACTTACAAACTGCCACAATTCACTTTGTGCGGTTGGCGGAACAATTAACGAAGACGATCATGTATTTGGTCTTACAGCTGCTCAGAAGTATGGCGGAATCTATGTACCCCCTCATCAGGCGGTTATCCACCAGTTTGCAAGAGAGATGCTTGCAGCAGGCGGAAGCATGATTCTTGGATCTGATTCACATACAAGATACGGTGCTCTCGGAACAATGGCTATCGGAGAAGGTGGCCCCGAGCTTGTTAAGCAGCTTCTTGGACAGACTTATGATGTTGATATGCCGGGAGTTGTAGCAATTTATCTTGAGGGTGAGCCTAAGAAGGGCGTAGGACCTCAGGACGTTGCACTTGCAATCATCGGAGAAGTATTCGGAAGCGGTTACGTAAAGAATAAAGTAATGGAATTTGTCGGACCCGGTGTTGAGAAGCTCAGTGCTGATTTCAGGATCGGTGTTGATGTTATGACAACAGAGACAACATGTCTTTCATCAATCTGGCAGACAGACGATACGATCAAAGAGTTCTATGAGATCCACGGAAGAGTCGGTGATTACAAAGAACTTAAGCCAGGAAAGGTTGCTTACTATGACGGTCTTGTTAAGGTTGACCTCAGCTCGATCAATCCTATGATCGCTATGCCTTTCCATCCAAGTAACGTATATGAGATCGCAGAGGTTAATCGCAATGCTGCCGATATTCTTGCAGATGTTGAGAAGAGAGCAAGAGTAAGCTTTGGTGACAGCATTGAGTATTCGCTTCAGGATAAGCTCAAAGACGGTAAGTTCATTGTTGAGCAGGGAATAATCGCAGGTTGCGCAGGCGGTGGATTTGAGAACATTTGCGCAGCAGCAGATATCCTTAAGGGACACTATATCGGAAACGACAGATTTACACTCAGTGTATATCCTGCTTCAACACCCATCTTTATGGAAGTTGTTAAGAACGGCGCAGCTGCTGCAATTCTTGAGACAGGAGCAATCCTTAAGACAGCATTCTGCGGACCTTGCTTCGGTGCAGGTGATACTCCCGCAAACAATGCGTTCAGTATCAGACATTCAACAAGAAACTTCCCTAACCGTGAAGGCTCTAAGGTTCAGAACGGCCAGGTTGCTTCAGTTGCACTTATGGATGCAAGATCTATCGCAGCAACAGCAGCTAATCAGGGTGTTCTTACACCTGCAACAGAGTTTGACGGAGAACTCAAGAAATACAAGTATCACTTTGACAGTGAGATCTATAAGAACCGTGTATTTGATTCACACGGAGTTGCAGATCCTTCCGTTGAGCTTCAGCTTGGCCCCAACATCAAGGATTGGCCTAAGATGTCAGAACTTCCTGAGAACATGGTACTCAGAGTTGTATCAGAGATCCATGATCCTGTAACAACAACTGATGAGCTCATCCCTTCAGGAGAGACTTCATCTTACAGATCAAATCCTCTCGGACTTGCTGAGTTTACATTATCAAGAAAAGATCCTGCGTATGTAGGACTTGCAAAAGAAGTTCGTGCGGCACAGGATGCTCTTGTAGAGGGCAAAGATCCCATTGCGGCATGGGGCGAGCTTAAGGGCGTAATGGATGTGATCGGTAAGAAGTTCAGCGGTGTCAATAATGACAACGTTGGATTCGGATCAACAATCTTTGCTGTAAAGCCGGGTGACGGATCTGCCAGAGAGCAGGCTGCATCATGTCAGAAGGTTCTTGGCGGATGGGCTAACATTGCCAATGAATACGCAACAAAGAGATATCGTTCAAACCTTATTAACTGGGGTATGCTTCCTTTTGTTATTGAAGAGGGTGAACTTCCTTTCAAGAACAAAGACTACATCTTCCTTCCCGGAATCAGAGATGCGGTTAAGAATAAGGATGAAGTTATTAAGGCATATGCTGTTGCAGGGGACAGCATGACTGAGTTTGAACTTAAGCTTGGTAATCTCACCGATGACGAAAGACAGATAATTCTTGACGGTTGCCTTATAAACTACAACAGAGTTAAATAAAAGGGACTGGTATTGGTATGTTTTCTGTTATGAGGCGGAAAAACAGGATAATTGCGGCAGTGCTGACACTGTCGCTTATTGGAAGCGTCGCAGGCTGCGGCGCTTCTTCTGCTGAAAAACAGGTTGATATGGTCGAGGCAGGTTCAAAAGGCCCGGAAAACGGAGGAGGCGGTGATTACAGCGTTCCTAATCAGATCCCGAGCGTCCTTGCCGACCAGGTCGGATATAAGACAGACTCGGTTAAAACAGTTATATTACACGGAAAGAAGCTCCCAAAGACATTCAGTATAAAGGAGCTTGGAACAAAAGAAGAAAAATACATTGGAGATGTGGTCAAGTCTGTCTATAACGAAGAGACAAAAGAATTTACCGGCATAGGATACTTTACAGATCTGAAGGAAGAAGGAACCTATTATGCATGCGCGGATATAATCGGAGAATCATATTCTTTTACCGTATCGGAAGATGTGTACGCGAACGTATTTAATGAGGCGTGCAAAAAATACTACATTAACAGGTGCGGAATGTCATTGTCCGAAGAATATGCGGGTGAAAATGCGCACAGTGCCTGTCACACTACACCTGCTCATCTTCAGGAACATCCTGAAACAGAGATAGATGTTACGGGCGGATGGCACATGGACGAGCAGGCTGACAGAGATACGACGGTCGGATGTAAGGTTGCGGAGAATCTTCTTCTTGCTTATGAGATGAACGAAGCGGCTTTTACTGATGAAGCGGGAATTCCCGAGAGCGGAAACGGTATACCTGATATTCTTGATGAGGTTAGGTATGAAGTTGAATGGCTTTTAAAGATGCAGGATGCAAAGACAGGAGGAGAGTACGGTGCGGCGCTTACCGACAGTTCGGGTGGCGGAGATGTAATGACATACCCTGTCACAGTTACACCGGTTTCTATGGATGCGACGATAAATTTTGCATCGGTGCTTGCCAAATTCAGCTATATCTATCAGAAGTATGACGGCGAATTTGCGACAACATGCCTTAAAGCAGCGGACAGAGCGTGGAGCTGCTATTTTAACAACCAGAAGGCGCAGGACAGCACCACGGTATTTAAGGCTGCGGCAGAACTATACAGAGCAACGGGAAACTCAGGGTACGTGACAGTTCTTGAGGATTACTTTGGCAGAACTAATTTTGACCGGATTTTCAATACGGATGAGAATATACTGATCGGTTCGGTGACATATCTTTCTACAAGTCAGCAGGTTGACGTTGCAAGATGTGAGTACCTTATGAAGCTTCTAATGAAGCGTTCTGAGGATATTGCGCAGAAGGCAGGACAATCGGCCTATCTGGTAACAAAGACCGATGAGAAGGCTTTTGATGAGCTTTTGGATGATATGAGATGTCTTACCATAACCGACCATATAATATATAACCATGAGTACACTACTATCATAGAGAACCATGCGCATTTTTTGATGGGTATGAATCCGGGAGCCGTTAATTACGTTACGGATGCAACGGAGAGGACTTATGCAGATGAAGCAGGAGTCGGAATCCTGAACGATCCGCAGGCTGATGCGCTGTTAGTATTTATGCTCAGTGTGCTTGAAAAAAAGGGAGAGGAATAGCACTTCGATATAGAGCATTTTTTGCAATGTTTTTGCAAACTGTGGGATTTGCATGGGCAGAATCATGGTGCTATAGTTAACCAAATGAATGTTAATATAAACGGACTAAATATAAACTACATAGATGAAGGAACAGGACCTTTACTTGTTATGCTTCACGGATGGGGCTCCAACATAGATCTTTTTGCGGGGGTTATTAATTTTGCAAAAAGAGGCTATCATGTTGTTGCAATGGATATGCCCGGCTTTGGAAAAAGCGATGAGCCCAAAGAACCCATGAGCGTTGAAGATTTCATGAATTTCGTGATCGACTTTATAAAGACTCTTTATCCCGATGATAAAGAAGTGATCTTCCTCGGTCATTCCATGGGCGGAAGAATAATAATAAAACTTGCTTCCGGAATAAATGAGGGCAAGCTTTCTCCGGGATTTACGATCCCTAAGATCGTACTTACAGATTCAGCCGGAGTTATTCCCGTTAAGACCAAGGCTCAGTTAAAGAAGTCAAGAAGATACAAGTTCTATAAGAATTTCATCACAAAGAGCGGATTGCTTAAGCTTGATCCGAAAGCACTTGATAAGCTTCAGAAGAAGTTTGGAAGTGCGGATTATGCAGCGGCATCTCCTGTAATGAGAAAGAGCCTTGTAATGGCGGTAAATGAGGATATGGTTCCGAGCATGCCGTCAGTTACGCAGCCGGTTCTTCTTATCTGGGGTGATAAGGATACGGCTACACCGTTATCTGACGGACAGAAGATGGAAGAACTTATGCCTGAGGCGGGACTTGCGGTCATAGAGGGAGCAGGTCATTACTCATTTCTTGATAATCTCTATGTATATAACAAGATTCTGGGAAGCTTTCTTGGAATCAAGAATTAAGGAGAGGGATATTTGGGAGCGATACTTATAATATTTATCATAGTATATCTTTGCGCTGCGGTATTGGGGCTTCGTTACTACACGCACATGCTTCAGTTATCGAGCTATCAGTTTCAGGGGTATTTTAGATTTTTAAAGACCACTGTTACTAAATACGGACTTCATGCAGGTGCGGCTGCGGCTATCTTCGGTGCGGGATTTTTTGAATATGCGGAAGCTCTGGAAGAGACCGATATGAACAAGATAGCGGGAGGGCTGTTTGTTCTTGCTATCGTTTTTCTGGCGCTTATGGCGGTTATGTATATTCCCAAGAAGGCGAAGAAAAAGTTTGTAGTTACACAAAGGGTTCAGAGATTATTTGTAACCTATGCCGTTCTGTTAGTGATCGTGGCACTTATAGCAGGTATCTGCGTGGCTTTCGGTGCTGATTGGAGCGCAGGTAAGCATGCGGTTGCTGCATTTTTTGTTGCGGCTTATATAGGTTGTTTGCCTCTTGTAGTTGCACTTTCAAATCTTATTAACAAACCTGTCGAGAACAGGATAAATCAGTGGTTTATCGATGATGCGAAAAGAATTCTTAAAGAGCATCAGGGACTTAGAATAATCGGTGTTACGGGAAGTTACGGTAAGACAAGCGTTAAATATTATCTGACAACACTTCTTTCAGAAAAATACAGAGTTTTGATGACTCCCGAGAGCTATAACACTCCGATGGGAATTGTCAGGACTATCAGAGAGAAGATGGTTCCCACACATGAGATATTTGTTTGCGAGATGGGAGCAAGACATCTTCATGATATAAAAGAGATAACGGATATTGTTCATCCGGATGATGGTATACTTACATCAATAGGTTATCAGCATCTTGAGACGTTCCATTCACTTGAGAATATCGTCAGCACCAAGTATGAACTTCTTGATGCGGTTGACGAGAAGGAAAAGGCAGAGGGCGCAGCAAAGGGTAAGCACCTTAAGTTTGCAAACGGTGACAATGAGATAGTCATGGCAAACATGAAATATAAGGATGCCATAACTTACGGTGTTTCAGAAGGATGCGATTACAGGGTTTCCGCTATTTCCGTTACGGGAGCGGGAACGACATTTAATGTGACTACACCTGAGGGCGAGACTTCTGAATTCAGTACGAAGCTCGTCGGAAGACATAACGTGGAAAATATTGCGGGTGCTATCGCAGTTGCGGCAAGCTTCGGAGTTCCGATGAATAAGCTTCGCATGGCGGTAAGAAGAATACAGCCCGTTCCACACAGACTTGAACTTGTAAGACACGGCGCTGTTTCAATACTTGATGATGCGTATAACTCCAATCCTAACGGAGCGAAAGTTGCGCTTGAGACACTTGCTCTTTTTGAGAACTCGGTAAAGATACTTGTAACACCCGGAATGGTAGAACTCGGGGCAAAAGAGGATGAGTACAACGAAGAGTTCGGAAGACAGGCTGCAGGCGTTTGCGACTACATCATACTTGTAGGTGAGAAGCAGACTCATGCGATCAAAAAGGGAGCACTTGGTGCAGGATTTGCAGAGGATAAGCTCTTTGTAAAGAGCAGCCTCACGGAAGCTACACAGCTTATGTACGAGCTTGAAGCGGGAAGAGAAAAAGTAATACTTCTTGAGAATGATCTTCCCGATAACTATACATGATCAAAAAAGAAATTATGAAAGAGGGATACTATGAAGCTTAAAGTTGCGGTTTTATTCGGCGGAAAAAGTACAGAGCATGAGATTTCAATTATCTCTGCGATTCAGGCAATAGGACATATCAATAAGGAAAAATACGATGTTGTGCCTGTTTACATCACAAAAAACAACGACTTCTATGTTGGAGATGACATCGATAAGATTGAGGAGTACACTCACATTAACCAGCTCCTTGCCAAGAGCACACAGGTTGTATGGGTAAAAGAGAATGACAAGGTTAATCTTGTAAGATATCCTATGAAGAAATTCGGAAATAACGTTATGACTCAGGTTGACGTTGCATTCCCCATCGTTCACGGAACAAACGTGGAAGACGGAACACTTCAGGGATTCCTTGCAACACTCGGTCTTCCCGTTGTAGGATGTGATGTTCTTTCATCCGCGGTCGGAATGAACAAATATGTAATGAAGACTGTTCTTAAGGACAATGATATTCCTGTTCTTGATTGCAAATGCTATACATGGAAAGACTATGAGGACGTTGACGCGCTTGTAGCAAAGATCGAGGGAACATTTGAGTATCCCGTTATCATAAAGCCTCTTAACCTTGGTTCAAGTATCGGAATCAAGAAAGCATCTGACAGAGCATCTCTTCTTGAAGCTCTAGATCTTGGATTTGAGTTCTCCAAGAAGATTCTTGTTGAGCACGCTATTTCCAAGCTTAAAGAGATCAACTGCTCGGTTCTCGGCGATTATGAGTCAGCTGAGGCATCTGAGTGTGAAGAGCCTATCAACTCAGATGATATTCTTAGTTTTGAAGATAAGTATATCGGCGGTGGATCAAAGGGATCCGCTAAGGGCGCAAAGTCAGGCGGAAGCAAGGGAATGGCTTCTCTTAAGAGAAAGATTCCTGCAGACATTTCTGATGAGATGCGTGACAAGATCAGAAAGATGGCTGTAGATGCGTTCATCGCGCTAGGCTGTTCGGGAGTTTCAAGAATCGACTTCATGATTGATATGGAGACTAATAACGTATATTTCAATGAGATTAATACAATTCCGGGATCGCTTTCATTCTATCTTTGGGAGCCCCTTGGAATGAAATATGAGCATCTTTTGGACAACATGATCCAGCTTGCACTCAAGGCTGACAGAGAGAATCACAAGGTTGTTTATTCTTTCGAGACAAACGTACTTGAGGGCGTAAAGCTTGGCGGAGGTTCCAAGGGAAGCAAAGGCTGATAAATAAAAATAAACCGCTGTAACATGGTAACATGCTACAGCGGTTTTTCTCTAATCAAATATTGATTTATAATAGATTACAGAGGAAGTTTTTCGTTTTTAATGTAAGTTTCTTCGATGATATTTTTCACATAGCTGTCGATATTTCTCTGATCTTCCTTATCAAGTTCACTGATGACAACGGGTTTACAATACTCGATAACAACGTGAGTAGGTTTGATAAAAGGAATGTGATTTTCGAAAATGTCACGCGAGTGGTTGATTACCATAGGAACAATGGGACATCCTGATTTCTGGGCAATCTTAAAGCTTCCTTTGTGGAAATCGAGCATAGGAGCGTCAGTGCTGTTTCTTGTTCCTTCGGGGAAGATACACATTGAAATGCCGCTCTTAACTTTTTCGATAGCTGCAAGTACCATCTCGAGACCTTTTCTGATATCAGATCTGTCGAGGAACAGACAATCGAGGAAGATCATCCAGTAGCCAAGAATGGGAATCTTTTTGATGACATCTTTTGAAATATAACCCGTAGGTCTGGGAACTCTGGGGTAAGTAACTACGATATCAAAGTAGCTTCTGTGATTTCCGACATACAAAACGGAACGATCCTTGGGGACATTTTCTTCGCCGATAACGGTAACTTTTATGCCGCATATCAGCATAACGGTATTAAATGCAAAACCGACGATTTTTAAAGAAGCTGTTTTGACAGCGTAAGGATTGGATTTTTTGATTATCAAAAGAACAAGCTGAATCGGGATACTCACGATCAGGAATATCACGATGAATAGTATTGCAGCGATAAAACGTATCATAAAATGTAAAACCTCGTTTCTATAAATGATTCTCTGATTCAAAACATATTTTACCATATAATTTAATGCCATTATTATTTATTTTGTCGTATAATGGGGCAGAGTAATATGCAAAACAAAAGCAGCCGAGGAGAAATGTAATGCTGATTATTAAGAATGGATACCTTATCGAGCCCGAATCAGGCTATGAAGGATATAAAGATATAATAATAAATGGTACAAAAATTGTGGATATTGTGGATAAAGATTGTGTAAAAGTGGAAAAACTTTTGCAGGATACCGCAAATCAAGTGATAGATGCAGACGGAAAAATAGTAACGGCGGGACTTGTTGACGGACATGTTCACTTCAGGGACCCCGGATTTACGTATAAAGAAGATATAGAGACAGGAGCGAGAGCTTCGGCAAGAGGCGGATTTACATCGGTTGTCATGATGGGAAATACCAATCCGCATATGGATAATGTCGAGACAATAAAGTATGCTCTTGATAAGGGCAAGAAAACGGGAATCAACGTGTATACCTGCGCAAATGTGACCATGAACATGGAGGGAAAAGAGCAGGTGGATATGGAAAAGCTGCTTGATGCAGGAGCAGTTCTTTTTACAGATGACGGAAAACCCATAACCGATGAGAAGATAATGGAGGCTGTTTGTAAAAAAGCTGCGGTACTTGATAAAGTTGTTAGTCTCCACGAAGAAGATCCTAAGTTTATTACAGACAACGGAATCAATGCGGGCGCTGTTGCAGGGAAGCTTGGAATCACAGGCTCACCCAGAGAAGCAGAGATTTCAATGGTGAAAAGAGATATTGAGATAGCTGAGAGGACGGGGGCAAAGATAACCGTGCAGCATATAAGCGCAGCTGAGTCAGTCGATCTTATAAGACAGGCCAAAAAGAGAGGCGTGAAAGTTTATGCCGAGGCAACTCCGCATCATTTCACACTTACGGAGGATGCGGTTTTAAAGCACGGAACTTTGGCAAAAATGAATCCTCCGCTCAGACTTGAGTCTGACAGACTTGCAATAATCGAGGGCCTTAAGGATGGCACGATAGAGATGATCGCTACCGATCATGCGCCTCATTCAAAGGAAGAGAAGGATAAGCCGATAAAAGAGGCTCCGAGTGGAATAACCGGAATAGAAACATCTCTTTTGCTGGGAATAAGAGAAATTGTCGACAAGGGATATATGACGCTTTCTGAGCTGTTAAAGCGCATGACAATCTGCCCTGCCAAGATCTACGGTCTGGATGCGGGAAGTGTGAAAGTCGGAGGAAAGGCAGACCTTGTGATATTTGACAATAAGACAGAGTGGGTGTTTGATAAGACATATTCAAAGGCCTCAAATACACCGTTCTTGGGAGAGAAATTCCCGGCGCGTGTTTTATATACAATATGCTGTGGAAAAGTGGTATATGAAGCAGATTGATAAAGGAATGAAAGAATGAAGAAAAGATTTATTTTAGCACTTATGGTGTCCGTTTTTTTGACAGGATGTCGTACAGAAGCAAGTGCGATCAATGGAAGCAGAGCCGGTGAAGAGATAGCCACAGATGCCGTTGATATTCTTGGTGCAGATGCGAGCTTGGCTTCGAACAGCGAAAATAGCGAATCCGGTGAAGACGGAGCTTCCGAAGAAGTTGATGAAGAGAAGTATGGATCGTACGAGCAGTTTATCGATGACATAAGGTATTGCGTCGAAAAAGGAGATCTCAAAGGGCTGGATGTTTCTTCAAATGTATATAATACATACAGAAGTGAGGCCGAAGATCTGCGATATGGCTATGTGATAAGAGATCTTGACGGTGACGGGATAAAGGAGCTTATCATTGGCGCTAATTCATGTATAAAAGACACCGACATACCGGGAAAAGACAGATATCATACGCTTATTTTTGATATCTTTACATTACAGGAAAGTGTAATGGTACATGTATTAAAAAGCGAAGAAGACGAAACTTATTATTTTGGAACAGACGGAACAATCATCAAGGAAGACAGCAAACCAAGTACAATGCCTTCAAAATCGGTATTGGAGGTTGCTACATTTTATAAATTTGTCAATGATGAGCTTGAAGTTGTCGAAGGACTCCGTGATGAATATCTGGTGAATACAGAGAAAATCAGGTATTTTTATTCTGACGAAAGTCCTTATTGGGATACTACCAATGAGATTTCATATGATAAGTGGATGGAGATTGTCGATAAGCACGGCAATGAGTACGTGAAATTTACAGATTTTGTGGATCCGAAGAGGACAGGAAGAAAAGCCACCGTATACATTCGCGAGAGAGAAGAAGATTATCAGGATTCGAGGATGCAGTATAAGTGGAGAGATTATATTGTATTTTACAGTGACAAAACCGGAATACATAATTCGGGAAATGAAAGTGATTACTGGTTTGTATGGAACGATGAGAGAATACAATATGATAACGATCCTTCACAGGCAATCAAGTATTTCATTAAAGATGACGTGCTTATGCTTGGGGATACAGAGTATACTTTAGCGCAGTAATTTTATATTTGATAGGAGATTCCTATCAAATATAAAGCGCTTCGCTATGGAAGAAATATATAAATGAGGAGAGTTCTTAATGGCTAAAAAAATGAAAAAAGAAGCGAAGGTTCTCAGTCAGAAGCTTCTTGCGGACGGAATATATGATATGTGGCTTGAAACGCCATTTGCTGGCGATGTTAAGCCCGGTCAGTTTGTTGGGGTATATCCTGTAAATAAATCTACATTACTTCCAAGACCTATCAGTATATGCGAAGTTGATGCAGAGAAATCGGCAATTCGACTTGTTTACAGAGTTGTCGGATCCGGAACGGCGGAGTTTGCGCTTTATCAGCCGGGTGATTATATAAATGTCCTCGGACCTTTGGGAAACGGCTTTCCGCTTGAAGCTGCCGAGGGAAAAAAGGTAGTTGTAATGGGCGGAGGAATCGGCGTGCCACCGCTTCTTGAGACAGCAAAGAGGCTTTCTTCCGAAGACGTCAGTGCAGTTATGGGATATAGAAACAGTGAGACATTTTTGTCTGATGAATTTTCTAAGTATGCCAAGATGTACATCGCAACCGAAGACGGTAGTGTCGGAACAAAGGGAAATGTCATTGATGCAATGAAAACAGAGAAAATAGAGTGCGACGTTATTTTTGCATGCGGTCCTATGCCTATGCTCAGAGCAATAAAAGCATATGCATCCGAGGTTGGGGCAAAGGCATATCTTTCTCTTGAAGAAAGAATGGCATGCGGCGTAGGTGCTTGCCTTGGCTGTATCTGTAAGACAAAGGAAATTGATGACCATTCTCACGTTCATAATGCGAGAATTTGTACCGACGGCCCGGTTTTTGATGCTGACGATTTGGAGATGTGATATGAATACAACAGTTGAAATAGCAGGAGTTAAATTTAAAAATCCCGTAATGACAGCTTCGGGAACATTCGGTTCGGGAATGGAATACTCGGACTTTGTAGATCTTAATAAACTTGGCGCAGTAGTAACTAAAGGTGTTGCAAACGTGCCGTGGCCCGGAAATTCGGTTCCCAGAGTTGCTGAAGTGTACGGTGGTATGCTCAATGCAATCGGACTTCAGAACCCCGGAATAGATGTGTTTGTAGAACGAGATCTTGAGTTTTTGAAAAAATATGACACAAAAGTCATTGTAAATGTATGCGGAAAGTCCGTAGAGGATTACCTTGAAGTAGTAGAGAGACTTGGCGATGAGAAGCGCGTAGATATGTTGGAAATCAATGTTTCATGCCCTAACGTTAAGGAGGGAGCTATCGCTTTTGGCCAGAACAAAGATGCTCTTTTTGACATAACAGAGAAGATAAAAAAGGTTGCAAAGCAGCCCATTATCATGAAACTAAGTCCCAATGTCACAAGCATTTCCGAGATGGCTAGGGCGGCAGAAGCAGCCGGAGCGGATGCAATCTCACTTATAAATACGATCACGGGAATGAAGATTGATATTTATAAGAGAAAGTTCGCGCTTGCAAATAAGACCGGAGGAATGTCCGGCCCTGCGATCAAGCCTGTTGCCGTAAGAATGGTATATGAGGCATCTCATGCGGTTGATATTCCCGTTATAGGAATGGGCGGAATTGCCAATGCTGAGGATGCAATCGAGTTCATCATGGCAGGAGCAACAGCGGTTGCAGTCGGAGCAATGAACTTCCACGATCCTTATACTACGGAAAAAGTAGTGGATGGCATCGAAGAGTACATGAAGAAGTACGATGTTAAGGACATAAACGACATACGTAAGATTGTATAAATAGTTCTTTTATCTATATATAATCAATCCTTTAACGTTTTTTAATATTGTGATGATAGAATAAAAAACAAACAGACAAGGGGACGCAGGGAAGCGGTCTGTAAAGGAAAGATTATGATTATAAAGAAGATATTGGAAGCGTTATTATATGCAATAGGTGCGTTGATCGCATTGGTTTTTCTTATTATTTTCATATGCACGGTCAGTCCGTGGGCACATGATATGCTTAGCGGCGTTGCGACAAATGTTTCGGTAATGAGGATTCAGCGGATGGCGGAACTTGAAGAGAGCGCTGCAGCTTCTGTTACTGAGGCGGCAAGTACCGATGCATCGGAAGAACCAAGGTCGGAAGCAAAAATATACGAAGAACATATGAATAACATGAAAAAAGGACTTCACTTAGATGAGTGATCATCTAAAGTGACAGTCCTTTTTTGTTACTAGCAACGTATTATTCAGTCATTGTCTTGCCGGTTAATTCGTCAAAGCCTTTCATAACTGCGTCGAAGGTGTTTTTTGAAATCTCGGGAAGCTCGCCTCCCCAAGTTTTCTCTGCCTGAGCATAACCCTTCTCAAAAGCAGCTCTCATCTTTTCCAGCTTTTCAGGATCGTTTCCGGCCAGTGTGGTGGCAAAATCGAGGATTCGCTCGGATGTCTGCTTGACGCCCCAGTAGCCGTCCTCGGCAATGTCAGCCTCTGCCTGTGCCTTAGTTGCTGCATCCACTGTGAAATCCCCTTTTGCAAGGAACTTCCACATTGAATCCTCATCGTTGTCAGAGTTGGCGATGCCGTAGGCTCTGGCCTGCTTGCCCATCATCTTCTGAACAATGTTCAAAAGTTGCTGCTGGCGCATTGCTACATCTGCCTGCATCTGCTTGATGATCTTGGTCCGGTCCGCTTCTTTGGAAGATACGTTTTTTGTATCACTTTCCTCAGATTTTTCGTACACGGCTGCAGCTTGGGTCTTTTCCTTTACTTCATCGTTTTTACTCTTCTCGTCTACTGACGGATTAACTGATGAAGCATAGGTGGTTGCGATGTTGTTAGTAACCTCGGTAATTCCGTTTACGCCCATATCGAACTCCTTTTCTGCGACAGGGTACTAAATACCGCGCTGAAACGAAACTATGGTTTACCTAATCCTCATATCGGTAATTATACAAAAAACTTTAGCGAAATATCGAAAATTTTTAAAAATTTTATTTTTTCCTTGAGTTTGATCCTTCGGAGTGAGAAGATGAAGAAAAATAATTTCGGAGTATATAATTATGAAGCTTGAGAGAAAAGCATATGCAAAGATTAATCTCGGACTTGATGTTACGGGAGTTCGTGAGGACGGATATCACATTGTAAAGATGATAATGCAGAATGTGGATCTGTACGATACGCTTACATTTGAGGATAATGACAGCGGCGATATCATTTTGACCGCGTCTACGGATAAGATCGAAACTGATGAAAGGAACCTTATCTGCAAGGTGGCCGGGCAGCTTAAGGACAAATTTAATGTGAAAAAAGGTGTTACCATGCACCTTGTAAAGAGAATCCCTGTAGCTGCGGGAATGGCAGGTGGAAGTACAGACGGTGCGGCAGCATATCTGGCTTTGAATGAGTTATGGGGACTTAACCTCAGTAAAAAAGAGCTTTGTGAGCTTGCTGTGTCTCTGGGTGCCGATATCCCGTATTGTATAATCGGAGGAACGGCGCTTGCAGAGGGAATCGGTGAGGAACTGACAACTATAAGCGACATGCCGGATTGTTATCTTGTTATCGCAAAGCCTGCGATAGATGTTTCAACAGGCTGGGTTTATAAAGAGCTGGACAGCAGGGAAGTGATAACACATCCGGATATAGACGGAATCAAGGTTGCAATAGAAGCAGGTAATCTTAAGGAGATGTGCTCTCTTATAGGAAATGTTCTTGAAGATGTCACTGCATCCAAATACAAAGAGGTAGGGCAGATTGAAGAGATACTCAGAAATGAGGGCGCTGTAGGTGCATTCATGACAGGAAGCGGTCCCACAGTATTTGGCGTATTCGACAAAAAAGAAGCGGCAGAAGCGGGGTATAAGGCAGTTGTTGAAAGTAAGCTTGCGCCGGAAGCTTTTTTGTCCGCACCCATTAATCCCGGTAAAGAGGACTGAGATAGTAAAATGAAGAAAAAAGTTGATATAAACGTGGCAGGAATCCACATAAGAGACGGAAACGAAGAAGAGCGCATTGATACAAACTCAAGAGGAATCTACGAGGCGCTTTCGGACGGTTCTGTATGTATAGAATATGATGAAGTGCAGGATGTGGGCGGCCAGAGAATAAAGGTGGCCAACAAAGTCACTGTACCTGCCGATTTAAAGTGCGTAGAGATCGTGCGCACAGGCGCTATGAATTCGAAGATGGTATTTGGCGCCGAAGAATATGTCATGGATTACAAGACACCGTACGGATCGATGCAGATGGAAGTTATCACCAAGAGCCTTGATTTTAAGAATGAAGAAAACGGTGTGATCGGTGAAATTTCTGCGGAATACATAATTAAATCCGGAGATGAGGTTTTATCCGACTCTAAAATGATAATAGAAATAAAAGCAAGATAAGGCAAAAAAAGAGCTCTCATATCGCGTGATATATTATCATCGCTTGCGAGAGCTTTATATTTTGAGCAAATATTATTTAACCATCTTAGCGCCGGCTTTTTCCTGAGCCTTAGCAACAAGGTTCTTAAAGAAGCCTTTCTTTTTCTCAGGAGTAACAGTCTTACCACGAAGGCCTTTAACTTCTGTTACGTAGATACCGCTGACAGAAGCCTTAACTTCCTTCTTAACGGGAACTGAATCGAAAATCTTTTCATCACAGATAAGGCTCATAACCCTGTTTCCGACTCTTACCTTAAGGATTGGAAGCTTGGATCTGCGAAGAAGCTTGGGAGTCTGGTCGATAACGGCCTGCGGAAGACCTGCTTCGTTGATCTTCATTCTCTTTTTGTCAATGATAAGCATAGACATGCTCTGCTTCATGGAATCGAGCTGAACCTGCTGTTCTTCCTGCTTCTTCTGGGCTTTTCTTCCGATTATCATAAGTGCAATGATTATTGCGACTAAAATTACTGCTATTACGATAAATACAATTAAACCGGTACTCAATCTATTATCCTCCGAAAATCAATATACTATATTATAGCAAAAAGTATTGTAGCATTCTTTAGGAAGATAGGCAAATAAAATACTTTAATCATTTTGGAAGGTGTGGTAGTATAAGAAATATTGTTTTGATATGAAATAGCAAGATATTCTATATTCTTGAATATATCAAATTATTTTAAAGGAGAAAGCATTATGAAAAAGAATCTTTCTGTATTGTTGGTCGTGGCAATGGCAGTAACTTCACTTACAGCATGTGGCTCAAAGTCTAAAGAGGCTGCAAGCGATGCGGCATCTGAGAGCTCATCTACAGAAGCAGTTGCAGCAGCTGCTGCAGCAGGCTCAAACGACATTGCATCTTTGCAGAATTTGGACAAACTTGAAGTGAAGACTCTTAATGATATAAATCCTATGGATTACATCACATTGGGCGAGTATAAAGGGTTTACTGTCGAGGTTGCTCCCGTATCTGTGACAGATGAGGATGTTGACGGATATATCAATAATCTTATTGAGTCCAATCCTGCCAAGACAGAGATTACAGACAGACCTATACAGAAGGGTGATATTGCAAATATAGATTACGAAGGAAAATACGCTGACACCGGAGTTGCTTTTGATGGCGGAACAGCGAAGGGATTCGATCTTGATATCGGATCCGGTATGTTTATCCCCGGATTCGAAGACGGACTTGTCGGTGTAAAACTTGGAGATACAGTAGATCTTGACCTTACATTCCCTGAAGAATACGGTTCAAAGGATCTTGCAGGTAAGAAGGTTGTATTTACAGTTAAAGTTAACAAGATAAGTGAAAAGTCAAAAGAGCCTACAGATGAGTGGGCAGCCGGCCTTGGAATGGAAGGTGTTACAAATCTTGAGCAGCTTAAGGAAACATCTAAGCAGCAGCTTACAGAAGAAGCAGAGGCAACACACAAAGCTGATGTTGAGTCTGCAGTTATTGAGAAAGTTATTGAAATCTCAGAGTTTAAGGATTTCCCTCAGGAACTTCTCAATTATTACCTTGTTCAGGAGAATGAGCAGCTTGAGAATTATGCTCAGATGTACACAGCATACGGACAGCCTACAACAGCAAGCGATATTGTTCGCATTATGATGCAGAATACCGCTCCTGATCAGACAGATGCCGATGCATTTTTGAAGAACATGGTAAATGAGGTAGCTCAGCAGTTTATTGCATTCGCAGCAATTGCTAAGAATGAAAATATTGCAATTTCTGATGAGGATGTTGAGAATTATCTTAAGGAAGCTTTTGATGCAGGAACTACAGGATACAGCTCACTTGATGAACTTAAGGGTGATGTTGATCCCAAGACTATTAGGGAAGGCCTTATGGCAGATAAGGTTGTAGCATTCCTTGTTGATAATGCAAATGTGGTTGAGCCTGCTAATTGATAAAGCGTTTTATTTGTTGGGAAATATTTTTAATTGGAGGATGTCATGGAACTTACAGATATAAAAGCATTATTTACAGAACAAGAAAAATATGTCGGACAGAAAGTGACAGTCGGAGGATGGATCAGAAGTATCCGTGATTCTAAGGCTATCGGATTTATAGTTTTGAATGACGGTACATACTTTAAACCACTTCAGATCGTATATTCGGATGCACTTTCAAACTTTGCACAGATCAGTAAGCTCAACGTAGGTGCTGCGGTTATCGCAACAGGAACAATCGTTGCAACACCCGGCGCAAAGCAGCCTTTCGAGATGCAGGCTCAGGAAGTTGAGATTGAGGGAACATCTACTTCAGATTATCCTCTTCAGAAGAAGAGACACACTCTTGAGTTCCTCAGAACAATTCCTCATCTTCGTGCAAGAACAAATACTTTTGAGGCAGTATTCAAGGTTCGTTCAGTTGCTGCATATGCTATTCATTCTTTCTTCCAGGAGAGAAATTTCGTATATGTTCATACTCCTCTTATTACAGGAAGTGACTGTGAAGGTGCCGGAGAGATGTTCCAGGTAACAACTCTCGATCTTAACAACGTTCCCAAGACTGAGGACGGAGCTGTTGATTTCTCAAAGGATTTCTTCGGAAAGCCTGTTAACCTCACTGTTAGCGGACAGCTCAATGTTGAGACTTATGCTTTTGCATTTAAGAACGTATATACATTCGGACCTACATTCCGTGCTGAGAACTCCAATACAACAAGACATGCCGCTGAGTTCTGGATGATCGAGCCTGAGATGTGTTTTGCAGATCTTAAGGATGATTGTGACACAGCAGAAGCTATGCTTAAGTACGTTATCAACTATGTTCTTGAGCATTGCCCTGAAGAGATGGCATTCTTTAACGAGTTCATTGACAAAGGGCTTATCGACAGACTTAACAACGTTGTAGGTAACGAGTTTGGTCGTATCACTTATACAGAAGCTATCGATATTCTTACAAAGAACAATGATAAGTTTGATTACAAGGTATCATGGGGATGCGATCTTCAGACAGAGCATGAGAGATATCTCACTGAAGAAGTATTCAAGAAGCCTGTTTTTGTAACAGATTATCCTAAGGATATCAAGGCGTTCTATATGAAGCTTAATCCCGATGGAAAGACTGTTGCAGCGGCAGATTGTCTTGTTCCCGGAATCGGAGAGATTATTGGCGGAAGCCAGAGAGAAGACGACCTTGAGATTCTCGAGAAGCGTATGGATGAGCTTGGAATGAAGAAGGATGATTACCAGTTCTATCTTGACCTTAGAAAGTACGGAAGTGTAAGACACGCCGGATTTGGTCTCGGATTTGAGCGTTGCGTAATGTACCTCACAGGAATGGGAAATATCAGAGACGTTGAGTCATTCCCGAGAACAGTCGGAAATTGCGATCTTTGATGTGAAGAAACAAGGAATTTCTTGATATCACGTGTTATAATTATATAGAGATACTGAATAATGAGGGACAAGGAGGATGAAATGAAAAAAGGTAAATTTTTTTCTGCTATAGCTCTTTCCTTAGTCCTTAGTATGCTGGTGGTGGACCCTGTCTGGGCTACCACCAGTACTGATTTACAGCAAAAACAGAACAAGCTGGAACAGGAAGAACAGACATTAAAGAATCAGAAAAAAGAGCTTGAGAAGAAAAAGAACGAGAGTCAGAAAAATCTCAATAACGCAAACGGCAAGGTAAATTCGATTGCTGCAGATCAGGGAAAGACAAAAGCAGCCATGGATGAAACTTCAAGTGCAATTGTTTCCATGATGGCTGATATAGATCTTATAAAAGAAGAAATTGAGCGAACCGAAGAGCAGATAAAAATTAAAACAGCTGAGTACGAGGAAGCAAAGAAAAAAGAAGACACTTTGTATGAAGCAATGGTGCAGAGAATAAAGTATTTGTATGAGCAGGGAGAATCATCTTATATACAGATTCTTTTGACCGCTGCAGATTATTCGGATGCACTTAATAAAGCTCAGTACATTGAGCAGATTTATGAATATGACAGAGAAAAGCTTAAGGAATATGTTGAGGTGAAGACGGCTGCTGATAAAGCAAAGACACAGCTCGAAGAGGAGAAGGGACAGCTTGAAACTTCTAAATTTGAGATGGAAGAAGAACAGCAGCAGATGGAAGAAGTCCTTAAGGAGTACAAGGCTAAATACTCGGATTACGAGGTAAAGCTTGCTAAAGCCAAACAGGATGCTGCGTTATATACGGCACAGATCAAGAGCCAGCAGGCTGATATGGCGGCTCTTCAGAAACAGATTGCATCCAAGCAGAATGAGGTCAATGAGACCAAGAAAGCAGCGCAGGCTGCCCGTGAGGCGGAAGAAGCTGAGAGGAAGCGTAAGAGTGAAGAAGCTCAGAGAGCAAGCGCAGATAACGGAGGTGGCTCGGGAGATTCTACATCTTCAGGCGGTTCCAAGAACTCATCTCCTCCACCGGCACCTTCGGGAGGCGGTTCAGGCTCTAATATTGCGAGCTATGCTTGCCAGTTCGTCGGTAATCCATATGTGTCCGGCGGAACAAGTCTTACAAACGGCGCAGATTGTTCAGGATTTGTATATTCTGTTTACAAGGCGTTTGGAATATCGGTGCCCAGAACATCATGGGAGCAGGGAAATTACGGAACGGAAGTTTCATATTCCGATGCACAACCGGGAGATGTTATCTACTACGGTGGGCATGTCGGAATATATATAGGCGGAGGACAGATTGTTCACGCAAGTACGCAGAAGACGGGAATTAAGTATAGTTCAGCGATGTACAGACCGATTATCTGTGTCAGAAGATTTGTGTGATGTGCCAATTGTTAGCCTTTATACCATAGTGTATAATCGAGCATAATTATTGTTGTAAAATTTTTTTCGGGAGGAACCATGACTGCAGAAGAGAAAGTAATAGTTCTTGATTTCGGCGGACAGTACAATCAGCTTGTAGCTCGTCGTGTCAGGGAATGTAATGTCTATTGTGAGATTTATTCATATCGCACTCCGATAGAGCAGATAAAGGCGATGGAGCCTAAGGGAATTATTTTGACGGGAGGTCCCAACTCATGTTATGAGGATGGAGCGCCTACATATACCAAGGAATTGTTCGAGCTTGGCATTCCTGTTTTGGGACTTTGCTACGGAGCACAGCTCATGATGCATGTGCTTGGCGGTAAGGTTGAGAAAGCGCCTGTAAGAGAGTACGGTAAGACACAGACATTTATTGACGGATCTAAGGATAAGTTGTTTGCAGGTGTTGAGGATGACACTATCGTATGGATGAGTCACTTCGACTATATCAGCAAAGTTGCACCGGGATTTGATATCATTGCTCACACAGCGGATTGTCCCGTAGCTGCAGCGGCTTGTGAAGATAAGAAACTGTACGCTATTCAGTTCCATCCCGAAGTATTACATACAGTTAAAGGCAAAGAGATTCTCCATAACTTCGTAAGAAATATCTGCGAGACTGCAGGTACATGGAGAATGGATTCTTTCGTAGAGAATACAATTAAAGATATCAAGGCTAAGGTTGGAGACGGCAAGGTGCTTCTTGCTCTTTCAGGTGGTGTTGATTCATCTGTTCTTGCAGCACTCCTTGCTAAAGCAATCGGTAAGCAGCTTACATGCGTATTCGTAGATCACGGTCTTCTTCGTAAGAATGAAGGTGATGAGGTTGAAGGCGTATTCGGTGAAAAAGGAAACTTCGACATCAACTTTATCCGTGTGAATGCTGCGGACAGATATTACGCAAAGCTTGCAGGTGTAGAAGAGCCTGAGCGCAAGCGTAAGATCATTGGTGAAGAATTTATCCGTGTGTTCGAGGAAGAGGCCAAGAAGATCGGCGCAGTTGACTTCCTTGCACAGGGGACAATATATCCTGACGTTGTAGAATCCGGACTTGGCGGTGAGTCAGCCGTTATCAAGTCACATCACAATGTAGGAGGACTTCCTGATTTCGTTGATTTTAAGGAAATCATTGAGCCCCTTAAGACATTGTTTAAGGACGAGGTTCGTAAGGCGGGACTTGAGCTCGGACTTCCCGAGTATCTTGTTTTCCGTCAGCCCTTCCCCGGTCCCGGACTTGGTATCCGTATCATCGGCGAAGTTACGGCCGATAAGGTTCGTATCGTTCAGGATGCTGACTACATCTACAGAGAAGAGATCGCGGCAGCCGGCTTATCAAAGCTTCCCGATCAGTACTTCGCAGCTCTTTCAAACATGCGCTCTGTAGGCGTTATGGGCGATGAGAGAACTTACGATTACGCAATTGTTCTCCGCGCAGTTGAGACGGTAGACTTCATGACAGCCGAGGCTTCCGAGATTCCTTTCGAAGTTCTCCAGAAAGTCATGAGCAGAATCATCAATGAGGTTAAGGGCGTTAACCGCGTAATGTATGACCTTACTTCTAAGCCGCCGGGAACAGTGGAATTAGAGTGATAACGAGCCGGGCACGAGACAATTTTAAATGAAAAACACGTAGTGTTTTAGCATAAGATAGGAGGTAGGACAAATGCTTGCATTTATGTCCTGCCTCCTATTTTATGCGTGAAATCCCGAAGGGATTTTCATATAAATTGTCGAAGCATCCGGCGACAACTCCTATAATAGAAAACGCTGTATTTCAAGCGATTTCTATTATAGGAGTAAAGGAGCAAAGCCCGCAACCTCTAGTATTTATAGGGGATGCGGGCTCTTTGGCGCGAGGCTGAAAACTTGTAGTTGCTTTTTTGTATGTGTTGGAGTATATTCTTATTCAGTTTCAGGATTTCTATAATTTTTTCTTTGAGTGGTTATATTTGTCTTACCACAAAAATCCTTGATATGTGATGTGTTGTGATTTTAGTGTTGCGTGCTGAGAAGCCGAGATTGAGGGTGCTGTTGGAAAAAGCACATAAGCTTTATATATGGCGGCGGAAAAGCTATTTTTTAATATTCCGCTGTCGGAAATTAAGTAAATAAAACATCTATGACAGCGGAAAAAGTAGGTTTTTATAATCTCGCTGTTAGAAAATGCGAATGATGCTTATATACGGCGGCGAAAAAGCAATTTTTTAAAATTTCGATGTTGGAAACTAGGTAGATAAACAATTTATGACAGCGGATAAGCCAGCTTTCATAATCTCGCTGTTATAAAAAGTAAATGATGATTATCTATTGCAACGAAAATGCCATTTTTCACAATTCCGCTGTCCGAGCATGAAAGGCATGATTGACAAGTGGCAGAAAAAAAGAACAACTTAGCTGCATAGTACAAGCTTTTATAATTTTATTTGCAATTTAGGCTTTTATAATTCAAGTCTTTTTATATTTTTAAGGAGGAATCATTACGAAGAAGCAACGAAATTTATTAACGACTAAATATACCAATCTATATTCTGAAGCAAAGCGGAGGTACAACGAGCTGCTTTTGATCAAGAATTCAAAAGAGGAAGCATTAGAAAAAGCGCCGCCGGGGAAAATACATGTGAGCAGAACTGCGCATGGAGTCCAGTTTTATTTGCGAAGAGAAAGTTCGGAAAAATCCGGAAAATATATTCATAAATCTGAAATTTCTATGATTAAACAATATCTTCAAAAAGCTTATGACGAAAAGATTAATAAGCTTGTCACGGTAGAGGTTCAATGCCTGAAAAAACTCATCGACAAATCGGAAAATACAATAGATAAGATTCAAAAAGCATATTCATCGTTTCCTACTGAAGCGAAAGAATTAATAACACCTATTGATGTCTCGGACGAGGACTATGTGCAACTCTGGTTAAAAGAGCCATATCAAAGAAAACCTATTCCGGAATATCTTCCTTTTTTTGAAACTAAACGAAAAGAAAGGGTTCGATCAAAGTCAGAACTCAATATAGCCAATGCACTTGCGGACAAGGGGATTCCATATAAATATGAATGTCCATTAAAACTAAGTGGCGGGGGAATAATTCATCCTGACTTCACTGTTTTGGATGTCAAAAGAAGAAAAGTATTATATTGGGAACATCGTGGCATGTTAGACGATAAAGAATATGCGAAGAATTCAGTACAAAGGTTAAAATCTTTGATGAAGGAAGATATTTTTATAGGAGTAAATTTGATAATTACAGAGGAAACATCAATCAGTCCCTTAGGAACTAATGAGATTGATGCTATAATAAAAAAGTTCTTTCTCTAAGTATTCGTTAGAATATGCATAAAAATATGGAATAAGCTTGATTAAGGAGCAACGATGGACTTTCAGACGGCATTGAAACAAGAAAAACTTGATGATATCCGCAAATGCCCAAAGGCGGATCTACACAACCACTTTGTACTTGGCGGAAGCAGGCGATTTTTGAAAGAACAGACAGGAAAAGATATACAACCAATCAAAGAGCCACTTAATTCCATGGATGAAATGCATGCTTGGAATGCGCAGAATATAGGAGAATTCTTTAATTCACCTGAAGGGCGTAGAATGTTGATACGGGCTACATTTGTGCAGGCAAAGGAGGACGGTGTCAGCGTACTTGAAATAGGAGAAGATGTCTGGGGGCTGGGTGAGTTTTTTCATGAGAATATAGATGAACTTGTTGAAGCGTTTGAATTATCACATAAAGAAATCGCACCGGAAATTGAGCTTAGGCTTCAGATTGGGTTATCCAGGCATTGTGATGTAGCGTATTTGGAAGATTGCCTTTCTCATTTCTGGGGATGTAAAGCGTTTTATTCAATTGATCTGTATGGAGATGAGTTGGCACAGCCAATAGAGAATTTCAAACCAATCTATCGACGCGCAAAAGCAGAAGGGCTTAGACTTAAGGCGCACGTAGGCGAGTGGGGAACAGCTGAAGATGTGCGTAGAGCGGTTGAGTGCCTTGAACTTGATGAGATACAGCATGGAATTGCGGCGGTGGAAGATCCTTCTGTGATCCGCTTTATAGTGGATAATAACATCAGACTGAACATTACGCCTACAAGTAATTATCTTCTTGGAAGAGTTAAAGACTTTAAAACTCATCCAATTGCGGAACTTTATCGTAGCGGTGTTGATGTGACAATTAATTCCGATGATGTGTTGATCTTTGATTCAGATGTATCTAAGGAGTATCTGAGACTTTATCAGAGCGGTTGCCTGAATGCAGAGGAATTGGACAACATTAGAAAGAACGGATTGAAAAAAGTTATAAATCAATTGCGGGGGAGTTTATGAAAAAAGCATCAGGAATAGATGGTTCCAGAGATTGGGGATCGGAAAAGGTATATTTACATAGTACAAGGCAGAACCTGTGGAATAATGATTATTTTGAGTTCCTTGTAAAATGCGTATGGAAGATAGATAAGCCGGTGAAAATAATTGATTTTGGCTGCGGATATGGATTCTTGGCGCAGATGCTGTTGCCGTTAGTCCCGAAGGAAAGCTTATATAAGGGAGTTGATATATCTGAAAATCTTATCGATGAAGCGCGTGAAATCTTTTCTGGCAGCAAGGAGGTATGCTTTGAAGTTGCAGACTTAAATGAGTATAAGCCTGATGCTGAATATGATATAGCTATATGCCAGGCTGTACTTCGGCATGTTACAAAACCGGAAGATATAATGAAGAAGATGATCGGGGCTGTAAAAGAGAACGGATTGGTAATATGTATCGAACCAAGCAGGCGTATGGAGAATGCAGGGATTTATATAGACAATAGGACATATGATCCGTTTGAAAACGATGATTTTCTAAAACAGAGGTGGCTATCAGAGGAACAATCCGGTGGAAGAGATTATCAAATTGGGATGAAAGCGCCGGTCTTTATGGAGAAACTTGGGCTAAAGAATATCGGAGTGAGAATCAATGATTATGTTGATTTCGTTAGCGCAGGTACTGATGATTTTGAATCAGAGCAAAAGAGATTCATGATTGACCACGGAGTGGATGAAAAATATGCTGGTTCAAACGGATACTTGGCTGCGCGATGTCATGTGATTTCTTATGGTTATAAAAAATGAAATTGTTTTATTTGTGAGGTGACATCCATGAGAACAAAACATGTAGTAGTGCTTCCGTATGATGAGAAGTGGAAGCAAGATTTTATAGATATAAAGAATGAGCTGTCAGCGGTGCTTGGCGAAGTTGCAATTTCTATTGAGCATGTTGGAAGCACATCTGTTGAGGGACTGGCAGCGAAGCCGGTTATTGATATTGACGTGGTTGTAAAGCCAAATGATGTCAAAAAGGCTATCGCGGCGCTTGAAACCATTGGATATACACATGAAGGAAATCTTGGGATTGAAGGACGCGAAGCCTTTGCATATGAGGGAAAAGAGCATTTGCAGACACATCATTTATATGTATGTCCGGAAGATTCTGCAGAGCTTAAAAGACATCTTGCGTTCAGGGATTATTTGAGAAGTCATCCGGACGACAAGGAAAAATATGGAAATATAAAACTTGAGGCAGCAACGCTATACCCTGATGATATAGATAAATACATTGAGCATAAATCGCCGGTAATAGAGAAGATTTATGCTGCTTTAAATTGAATTTTTTCCATCCTTATAAATTCCTTATAATTACCATCTATCCTGTATTCAACAGGAGGATGACGGAAATGTTTAATATCAAGGAAAAAGGTCTTACAGGTTTTGGTTTGAAATATCTTGCGCTGGTGTTTATGGTGCTGGATCATATTCACTACTTTTTTGAATTTACGGGAAAGGTGCCGATCGCGTTTTCGTGGATAGGTCGATTGGCGGCGCCGCTGTTCTTGTTTTGCTTTGTGGAAGGTTTTATTCACACACATGACAGAAAGAAATATTTTTTGAAAATATATCTGATCTCAGTTGTAATGGGAGTGATTCAGTCTGGATTTTATTTCGTCTTGTCGCCTGCGGTCAGAGGCGATGGATTCTTTCCGCAGAACGGGATGTTATCAAGCTTTGCGATACTGTTTGTTGTAATGCAGGGGATAGAGTGGATCAGGGAAAAGAAATGGGTAAAAGGCCTGACAGCTTTGATAGTGCCTTTGATATGGCCGATAATCGCATATTATTGCGTGTTTGTACCATTTATGAATGCGAATAACAGTACCGGATTGGCATTGGCAAATATGTGTGCACTTTCATTTTTGCCAATGCATACGGCAATTGCTGATGGCGGAACTATCACAGTGATTGAGGGAATAATACTTCTTCTTTTCAGCTATTGTAAGAATAAGAAAATTCGCATTTATGCATGGGCTGTTATGTGCCTTTTGATAAATGTGGGCGCTCTTGCGGTAATGGGAATGCAGCTGAATGTGCAGACACTGTTTTTTGATGCATATGAATGGCTCAGCGTTTTTTCAATAATACTCATGTTATGCTACAATGGTGAGCGTGGAAAGGGAAATGCCAAGTTGTTCTACTGGTTTTATCCCGCACATGTCTATGTTTTATATGGACTATCATTTATTCTTTACATGGTGATGCGATGAGAATTTTAGCAATTGATGATGAAAAAGAAATTTTGATTCTTATAGAAAAAGCATTAAGAGGGCAGTATCAGGTAGATACTGTCCTTTCTCCGACTCAGGCTCTTCCGCAGGATCTGTCTGTATATAGTTTGATAATAATGGATGTTATGATGCCCGGCGAAAGCGGATACGATCTGCTGGCGAAGATAAGAGCAGTCGTTGATTGTCCGATTATTTTCCTTAGTGCGAAGGCGCTGGAAGAAGACATAGTATACGGGCTTTCGATAGGAGCGGATGATTATATCAGGAAGCCTTTTTCCATAGCAGAGCTTAGAGCCAGAATTGTGGCTCATATCAGAAGGGACAATAGAGATTCCGCAGGTGTGGTGTTAAGAGATGAAAATGTTTTGCTATATCCAAATGAGTGCCGCTTGAAGGTCAGAGGCGAACTCGTGGAGCTTACGAAAAGTGAGTTTGATATTGTGACACTGTTGTTTAAGAACAAAGGGCAGGTTTTTTCGAAAGGTCAGATTTATGAGATCATATACGGATATGATAAAGACGGCGATGAATCGGCCATCACGGAACATATTAAGAACCTCAGAAGAAAGCTTAAACAGTACGAAATTGAACCTATAGAAACGGTGTGGGGTGTTGGCTATCGATGGAAAAAACAGATGTAAAATTCAGCGGAGTTTTGGGAATATATTTTTTGATAATTTCAAGCTTATTATGTGTTGTGACGGTAGTTGCCGTAATCGTCTTTCAAAATATGACGGCGGTCAGGGCAGACGATACCGAAAAGAAGGTTGAGACATGGATTAAAAATGCTGAAGCTACGGGCAAAATTGATACTAATTCTTTTCCCGAAAATGCGGATTATGTTGCCGAAAAAGACGGCGAAGAAATTGCTTCAGGGATCAATGACGGAAATGAAGAGAAGCTAAGAAAGTACATTTCACAGTATAAATCGAATGGGAAAGAAAAATATCTTGACGGTCAGGAAGCTTATATGGCCAAAAAGATAGGCGATTCTATAATCTATATCCATTACAGCGTTGGCGTTTCGGGAGAGTGGACGGCGTTTGGACTTACGGCTTTGGCATATATTCTGGTTATCCTGGTTCCTTCTGTCGTTCTGATAAACAGGCTAAAAAAGCTTATATATACTTTGGCTGAGGAAAAGTGGCGCAAAGATTATGAGACAAAACAGGAGATGGCGCAGATAGCGCACGACCTTAAAACTCCGCTTACTATCATCAGGGGGAACGCGGATCTTCTTTTGGAAAAAGACCCTGACGAAGACAGCAAAGAGAGTATTGATGCGATAATTAGCAGTGCTGAACGCATTGCAAAAAGCGTTTTGGAAATTCTTGAAAAATAAACGCTTCGCAATATCGCTCGCACGCTAGCATTTAGAGAATAAAAGAGTAAAACTCATTCGTTAGATCTTACATCACTGCGACTAAGATACAGGATAGAAATCATGATAAACACTACAATAAATATCACAGACGAGAGTGTAAATGCGCCGATATTCGCATTTCCCAATTCCCGCTGATTCATGGCAAGGTCGAACAAGGAGAACGGTGTCAGGTAAGGCATATCCTTTGCAATACAGGAAAGACCTGCGAACCCTCCAAGGAATGCGACAGTTATGGGAAGGACAAAGTTTCTTATAACAAGCGAAACAAGAACCTGGAAGGCGCAAATAACCCACGAACTAAGGATTCCCAAGCCAATCCACTGAATGATTCCCGAAGGCAATTCTCCGTCTATGTGAATCATTGATCCGGCAATGAGATACAAGGCAACGACCCAGATCAGTGAAACAGATGTGATAAAGCAAGTGGCCGCATATTTGCCGAGTACTATCATTGCAGGCCTTTGATGAGTCATTAATAGGTTCATATTTGTTCCGCTGTGTTCAACTCGCCAGATACAGACTGTAAAAATCCCAATGATGACAGGCATGAAGAAATAGCACAAGAACAGCGTGTGCTGAGTCCACAGTGAGTACCAGCCTTCTTTTAAGATGCTCAGATTGGCGAGATAGTTCACGGTTCCGATTGCCGCCGATATTGCAGGAACTATGAAAAAGGCAATCCAAGCAGGTGACCCCTTCAATTTCAGAATCTCAACAGGACGTCTGTGTAGCGCTATCTTCGTTGTCTTTCGTTTGCTCTTTATTTTTTCCGCCTCTTCAACACCGGATTTCTTGAGCAGCATAAGTGTGATACAGGTTAAAAGAACTATCCATCCAATGCAGATGATTGTTGATGTGTAGTCGGGGGTTCCAAGCGCGTATTTTACTTCCCTCGTGTTACGATTCCAGTCCATTGTGACAAAGCCCGATGTCACGAAAGTTGCCCAGGGGAGGAACTTCTGTATGATTGATTCAGGAAGGACCAATGAGAAAAATGCAGTGAAACTTCCAAGAATTCCCACTGAAATACTAAGAGCCTGATTCCTGTAAAAAAACGACAAAAGCAAGTGTATGCTTAGCAGAGTCATGCTGGTTATATAAGTGATCAGCCCGTGTATAAGCAGATATTTAAGCGGGAAGTCGCTGTCAAAACCAAGAATTCCGCAGCAGAGTATGATCGAGCCGCATTGCATTGCGACCAGGATAAGTGTGCATATCGCTCCATAAAGATATTTTGTGAAAAAAATCTTTTGCGGTGTGGAGAAGGTGTATAGGCATTTCAGCATCTCGCCCTTGTGCTCAATGTCCATTAGCCTGGAAGCAAATCCAGCGATCGCAACCGGGAAAAACACGCAGTTTATGATGGGAATATTATAAAAGAGGAGCATCCATCCGGCGGAAGTAGCTTCTTTTCCATGGAAATTTCCGTATAAAAATGTCATCTCGGCAACAATCACCGCAATGAATAACAGCAGATTACAGCGGCGTTTATGTTTTTTGAGTTCGATAAAAAGATTTCCTATAATGCCCATTTTTTAAGCTCCTTTTGTCATTTCGAGGAAGACTTCTTCAAGAGAAGCATCTCCGATTTCAAGTTCCGATAAGAGTCCCTGGTAGATTATTTTTCCTTTATTTATAATGCCCACATAATCGGCAATCTGCTCAACTTCAGAGAGAAGGTGACTTGAGATGATAACCGTTGAACCATATTTTTCGGGAATACTTTTTGCCAGATTCCTGATCTCGTTTATTCCTGCGGGATCGAGACCGTTTGTCGGCTCATCCAGAATAATAAGCTCGGGCTTTCCCATAAGAGCCATTGCTATACCAAGCCGCTGCTTCATTCCAAGCGAATAGTTTTTTACCTTATCATCCTTTCTGTCATAGAGACTGACTGTGTAAAGAGCCTCTTTTATGTCGGCGGAACCAAGATTTTTATAACGAGCGATTATCTCAAGGTTTTCCTGTCCGGTGAGATGCCCGTAGAAGCCGGGACTTTCTATAAGGCTTCCTGTTCGCATGTTTATATCGAACCTGCTTCCGGGAGACATCTTTTGACCAAGAATCTCCACAGTTCCGCCATCGGGCTGTATAAGTCCCAGAAGAAGCTTCATTGTTGTGGTTTTACCCGCGCCGTTGGGGCCGAGAAAGCCGTATATACATCCTTTTGGAACCGCCAGATTTACGTCTTTTACCCTGAATTTATGACCGCCTTTTTTGCATAGATCATAGGTTTCGATTATATATTTCTTCATGATTTTTCCTCCGCATATTGTTGATAAATACAGTATAAAAAGGAAAGCTTACCTGAACATGACAGCTACATTACAATTACATTACGCTGTGGGCACGGTTATTTCATTGCAAAAGATATGTGTGTATACTGATTATTGAAAAGAAAAAGAGGAAAAAATATGGTTTTAACAGATTGCAGCATCCTTCTCGTAGATGATGAAAAGCAGATATTGGAGATTAACGACAGGCTCCTGTCAGAGAATGGATTTAAGAATATATTGCGCGCTTCAAACGGGAAAGAAGCAGATGAGATTATGGGAAAAAATCAGGTGGATCTGGTTGTTCTGGATATAATGATGCCTGATATCAGCGGACTTTCGCTCTATGAGCAGTGGACGAAGCAAGGACTTAATGTACCGGTGATTTTTCTTTCCGCGAGGGATGAGGAAACAAGCAGGTTAAAAGGACTCGGACTTGGTGCCGACGATTATGTGACAAAGCCCTATACGCCTGAGGAACTGCTCCTTAGGATAAAAGCGGTTTTGCGAAGGACGTATCACTTAACAGAGAATAAGATTGTCAATCTCGGGGCTGTGAGAGTGGATCTTTACTCGGGAATCGTGATAAGACCTGACGGAGAGGCGGAGCTGACCGCAAAAGAGTTTCAGCTCTTTTCCAAACTATATGATAATCAGGGAAAAATTGTGTCGCTGAATGTCCTGATGGATACACTATGGCCGGATGGGAGCTATGGACTTGAGAATTCGCTTATAGTACACGTCAGAAGGCTTAGGGAAAAAATTGAAGAAGATCCGTCGAAACCTGAGTATCTGCAGACTGTTCGAGGACTGGGATACAGGCTAAACATAAGAGGTAGAAAGTAATGAAAAAATTATCCGGATACATCTTTTCCATGATGCTGGTTCTGGTGTCACTTATAGTGATCGATGTTTTGGTGATGTTCTTTATATGTGTGCAGAAAGAGAAGGAATATCTTGATACGTATCGAATAGAAAAAGTATCGGAGAAGATCGTTAACGAAGGCGGCGTGTATAATGTGGATCAATCCATATATGACCGTTTGGACAGGACAGGCTCTTTTGCCATGATAATTGATGATTCCGGGAACGTGATCTGGAATTATAATAAGCCGGCGGAAATTCCGGATTTCTATGGGATAAAAGAGGTGGCTTCTTTTTCACATTGGTATCTGAATGATTATCCCATTTATAACTGGGCGAGGGACGACGGCATTTTGGTGGTCGGACATCCCAAGGGCAGCATATGGAAGTACATTTTGGAAATAAATATGGAAACTATGGATGGCATGATCAGATTTGGTCCGTATATGCTTATTGCAAATATGCTTATCCTGTTGCTGTTGCCGGTTCTGATAACGCGTAAGTGGATGCTTGCAAGAGAGAAAGCAAGGACTGAGTGGATTGCCGGAGTTTCGCATGATATAAGGACGCCGCTCAGCATAGTTATGGGCTCTGTGGAAAAGGGAAGCATCGAGGAAAAGCAGTGCTTTAAGATAAGAGACCTGATAGGGAATCTCAACACCGAGAACAAGCTGGAGTCGGGAACGGGTAAGTGGAGTAGCGAAAAGATAAATCTCACATCGATCCTGAGAGATATATTGTGCGATTATATAAATACTTATGAAGATTATTCTTTTGACCTGGAAGTGGATGAGCAGCTTGAGAACTACAGTATCCAGGCGGACGTAACGCTGATCAGGCGCATGATCGAGAACCTTATTACAAATTCAATTGTTCATAATGAAAAAGGCTGTGAGATGAAGGTTACGTTATCTGAGCGCGGTAATGGTAAGGCTAAACTTGCTATATGTGACAACGGACAGGGCGCACCGGAGCAGAAAATCAAGGTACTTAACGAAAGAATAAAGAATGCATATCTTCCCGAGCATGGCCTTGGAATCCGCGTTGTTAAGCAGGTGGCAAAAAAATATAAATATGCCGTAAAGTTCTCGGCAGAGGAAAATGAGTACTTTAAATGTGAGATAGATTTGTGAGACTATTATAGGTGACAAAATATTACCGGCATGGGAGGACAAACACATGAAAGAAATCTCGGCAAGACACAGCATCAGGAAATATAAAGCAGATGCGGTTAATAAGGATGATATAAAAAAGATAATTGAAGCGGGAATTCTTGCGCCTTCTGCGAAGAACAGACAACCGTGGAAGTTCATTGTGATGGAAGGCGAGAAGAAAGAAGACGCTCTTAATGTTATGGAGAAGGGACTTGAAAGGTCTCGCGAAGAGCTTAAGGATGTGCCCGGAATCGAACCGCTTATTTCGGATGCCTTCAATACTTTGGGGATAATGAGGCAGGCTCCTGTGGTTATCTTTGTGGAAAACTCCAACGGAAAAATCCCTTTTGTGGATATCAATGTCAATGACAGAATTACGGAGATTTGTGATTCACTTTCCATAGGTGCGGCAATTCAAAATATGCTTCTTGCTGCGACAGAACTTGGATATGGAACGCTTTGGATCGCCAACACATTTTATGCTTATCAGGAGCTTGCAAGCTATCTTGGAATAGCGGGACAGCTAATAAGCGCCGTTATAGTGGGAGTTCCGGATGAGACACCAAATCCCAGACCGAGGAAGAGTTTTGACGAGGTGGTGGAATTTAGATGATAGTACATCCGATACCGCCTCTTTTTGACAAGGATTCGAGAGTGCTTATTCTTGGGAGTTTTCCTTCGGTGAAATCACGAGAAGCGCAGTTTTTCTACGGACATCCGCAAAATAGATTCTGGAAAGTCATTGCGGCGGTTTTTGAGGAGGAAGTTCCGAAGACAATAGATGAGAAGAAAGCGCTACTTAAGCGAAACAACATAGCGCTCTGGGACGTCATTCATTCGTGTGATATAACGGGATCCTCGGATTCCAGCATAAAGAACGTAACGGCGAATGATCTTAAGATAATCCTTGATAACGCTGATATTGAGGCAATATACGTAAACGGTAAGACGGCAGAGAAGTAT
Source organism: Butyrivibrio hungatei NK4A153 (assembly GCF_000424465.1). GTDB lineage: Bacteria > Bacillota > Clostridia > Lachnospirales > Lachnospiraceae > Butyrivibrio > Butyrivibrio hungatei_A. Next base: position 168,735 of record NZ_AUJY01000012.1, read on the forward strand.
TACAAGAAATACACCGAAAAAAATATAGAAAGATCCGCAATCTGCCTGCCATCCACAAGCCCAGCCAATGCGGCGTGGAATGTGGATAAGCTGGTTGAGGCATGGAAGATTATAAGGTGAATCAGTTTCCCAGCTCCATTTCTGCATTCATGGGAACAAAGCCATATTTTTCATATAGTGGTCTCCCCATGTCTGTTGCTTCAAGTGATATCTGCGTAATTCCGCGCTTTTTGGCATCCTGAACGAGCATATCCAAGGTTTTAAAGGCAATTCCCTGCCGACGATATGCGGGATTGGTGTACATGTTCATGATATAGGCTTTCTTGCCGCTTGGATTGTGATATGTCGGCATGACTTCATAGTAGCTTACTCCGCCTGCGCCGACAAAAGAGTTGCCTTCCATGACGAGGATAGCCACATGGGTTCCGTTTGCCAGAGCTCTTTTATAATATTCTTTTGAAGAAGTCTCAACCTCAGACATATCTACTGAGTCGTCAAGCTTGTTGGCTGCACGTAATACCTCAATTCGTGAAGTGGTCAAGAGGTCTATATCTTCTAAAGTAGCTATTCTATAATCCATGATGCAAAATCCTTTCAGCTGAATAAATGTAAAAACATTTTATATCACCGTATCATTTGATGTCCATACATCAGAGAATATGAATAGTTGAAGATGATGACTATGGATGTAATGAAAAATCGCGTATAATAAATTATAAACCTTAAGGGAGGACACCATGGTACTACTTGTAATCGACACGCAAAAAGGGATAACGGATGACAGGCTCTATGAGTTTGAAAAGCTAAAATCCAACATCAAGGATCTTATCGCTCTTGCAAGAGAGAACAACAAAGAAGTAATTTTTGTTCGGCATGATGACGGCCCCGGAACGGGATTCAGCGTAGGGGATGAAGATTTTGAGATATTCGATGAATTTGCACCAAACGATGGGGAAAAGATATTTACTAAGAACGTAAACAGTGCACTTCACCCGTCGACAGGTCTTTTGGATTATCTTAAGGGAAAAGGTGTAAAAACTGTGATGATGGTGGGTATCATGACAAACTTTTGCATAGATGCGACGATCAGAACAGGTTTTGACAACGGATTTGAGGTTCTGGTTCCCGAATATACCAATTCGACCTATGACAATGAGTTTATGGACAGGGCATCGTGCTACCGCTACTATAACGAATTCATGTGGCCGAAAAGATATGCAAAATGTATCACTATGGAAGAAGCAAGAAGCCGTATGCAGGGTAAATGAGCGTATTGATACGCCTGAGAGCCTCGAATCTAGCCGCAGAGTATTGTATGATAATGTATAAATATTAAATAACGATAAAGAATACAGCAAGTGTTCGTTGCACAACCTAAAACGTGCTAAAATATTTACGAAAAGTTGATTATTTCAGTTTTTTTATGTTGCATTTTTTTAGGGTGACGAAGTTATGTTGTTTTTTCAGAGTCGAATCTTGCGATTTGTTATATATGATTATGATATGCCAAGAGATGGAGAATGTAAGAAATTTGTTCCATCTTTTGGCATTTTGCGTTTTTTGGAGGTATAGGGGTTGAAAATTACTTTACAAAAAACAAATCATAATAGATTACTTCGCGTGTTGACCATCTTTTTCGGAATCGCAATGAATGTAGCTATGTCATTTGTTGCCCGCAAGTATGATTTGCCTATTTACCTCGATGCAGTCGGAACTATATTTGTATCGCTGATTGGAGGTCTTTTTCCGGGAATAGTAACTGCGGTACTGACGAATGCGGTCAGCACTATATTTAACAGAGAGGCGATTTATTTTGGCTTTATAAGCGCGCTTGTGGCAATTTATACGGCGTGGTTTGTAAGAGAAAAAAAGTTCGATCATATAAAAAAGATACTTATATTTGTATTTACCGTTGGAATAGGAAGCGGTGCTCTTGGCGCGGCTATTCAGTGGGGCGCTATGGGAAGGCCACAGACCCAGTCGTTTGATGCTTTGGTCGAGGCCTTTACAATACAGTTTGGAATCGGCGATTTTTGGTCCTATTTCATCATCGATATTTTGCTGAATATTCTGGATAAGGGCGTGTCAATTTTTGTGGCGCTTCTTCTGCTACATTTTATTCCTGACAGAACATGTGAAAATATTAGGAACAGCGGGTGGAAACAGAGGCCGCTATCGATAAGCGAAGTAAAAAGAATAGGTTCACTTAGTTTTTCTTCGATACATTCTCTTAGGATAAGAATAACAGTGATGCTTGTCGGATGTTCATTGGCACTTACCGTGATAATGGGAATCGTTGGAATAACTCTGTACTTTAAAAATGCAAAAGCGGAAAAGGCAGAAATTGCCTTAAATGTGGCACGTTTCGCAGCTCAAAAAGTCGATCCCAATATCATAGATGAATGTATTGCCAAGGGCATATATGCGGATGCATATGAGGGAACGGAAAGAGAACTTATCAGTATCAAAGAAGCAGTTACGGGAGTTGACCGTATCTATATAAATCAGCTCAGTAGTGACGGCTGGTACATCGTATTTGATATAGTTCCGGATGGCGTAAGAAAGCACATTCCGGGCGAAAAAGAGAAATTTGATGAAAATATGCAGCCGTATGTCGGAGCGCTGTTTAAAGGAGAAGAGGTTGCGCCTGTTGAAATTCTGTCGCATTCCGGTTGGTTTATGAGCGCATATTGTCCGATCATAGACAAAAATGGAATCTGTATGGGTTATGCGGTAGCAGAGACATCACTTGCGTTTCTTTCAGATTATATGCAGGGCTTTTTGCTACGTGTGTTATTCATAATGACATCTTTTTTTATCCTGATAATAGCGTTTGGTCTGTGGAGTACCGGAACAGGTATGGTATACCCGATAAACAGTATAGAAAAGAGTGTTGAGAACTTCATCAAGGCCGGAGATGACCAGGTGGAACTTGATGAGGCGGTAAGACAGATGAGAGCCATTGATATTCAGACAGGCGACGAGATTGAGAAGATGTACAGGATAATATGCGATATGGCGCTCAATCAGACAGAGAAGATCCGTAGTGTAAGAAGATTTTCAGAGGCAACGCTGAAGATGCAGGACGGACTTATCATCACAATGGCGGATCTTGTCGAGAACAGGGATTCCGATACAGGTGCGCATGTCCAGAAAACTTCCGAATATGTAAAGATAATCGTGGAGGGCCTTGAAAAGAAAGGCTACTATCCCGAAAAGATCAGTGCCAAGTTTAAGTCCGATGTTGTCAGAAGTGCTCCTCTTCATGATGTGGGTAAGATCAATATATCCGACAAGATCCTTAATAAACCAGGCAAACTGACACCTGAAGAATTTGAAATAATGAAAACTCACACCACCGCAGGTAGAGAGATTATCGAGAAGGCAATCAATACGGTAAAAGGTGAGGTATATCTTAAAGAAGCAAGGAATATGGCTGCATACCACCATGAGCGCTGGGATGGAAAAGGCTATCCCGAAGGACTACACGGAGAAGTTATACCGCTGTCTGCAAGGATCATGGCTGTTGCGGATGTTTTTGATGCGCTTTCTTCGCCGCGTGTATATAAGGAGGCATTCCCTTTGGATAAAGCGCTGGATATCATAAGCGAGGGTGCGGGAACTCAGTTTGACCCCAAGTGTGTAGAGGTATTTATGGATTCAATCCCTGAGATAAAGGTAATCCTTAATAAATATAATCAGAAGGTTTGATGGAGGTTGCCTGTGAAGAATGTACACAAAAAAATAGCATTCATGGCTATAGTAGCAGGCTGCCTAATGATGCTGATGCATATAAACGTATATGCTAAGTATGATACGGTAGTCGGCACTCATTCTTACTATGGCGGAGGATATGCGGTAACCGGACAGATTCCGGGTGTCTCGTATTCTTATGAAATATATGATGCATCGAATGGTCTTCCGACTTCCGATGCAATGTTTCTTATGGGTGCAAGAAATGGATATATATGGATTGGCGGTTACAGCGGAGTTATTCGCTACGACGGTTCGACTTTTGACAGGATTGATGCGCATTCATATCTTACAAGCGCAAGAGGTTTCTTTGAGGACAGTAAGGGTAGAATCTGGGTCGGAACAAATGATAACGGTGTAGTGGTTCTTGATGGTACGGAGAGTATACACTATTCGTACAAAGAAGGTCTGCCTTCATCATCAATCAGAATATTTGAGGAAGACAACAACGGAAACATCTTTATCGGAACGACATCAGGAGTATGTTATGTTGATCAGACCAATACGCTTCGCGTTCTTAACGATGAAAGAATAGCTGAAGAGCGAGTCCTTAAACTGGACAAAGACACTTCGGGAAGAATATACGGGCAGACTGCCAACGGTATAGTATTTGCGATAGATGACTGTGCGATCACAGAGTTGTACCAAAGCTCAGATCTTGGAATCGGAAAGATAACAACTATCCTTGCCGATCCGTATGATGCCGGAAATTTATACTTTGGAACGGACGAAAGCGTCATATATTACGGGAAATTTGGAGATTCGGCTAATAATCTGGAAAGAATATCAGTGGATCCGCTTAGTAACGTGCACTGGCTTAACTACGACTGCAACAGAGTCTGGGTTTCATCAACAAGTATGATAGGTTACATTGACACGGACAGTTCTTTTAAAGAACTTACCAATGTTGCGTTTGACAGCGGAATTGAGATGGTTACGTCTGATTATCAGGGAAATCTGTGGGTGGCTTCGTCTACTCTCGGAGTTATGAAAGTTGTTGCAAATAACTTTATCGACATAACTCATGTGACGGGAGTGACTACGGGAGTAACCAACGCTGTTGCTCTGCATGACGGGGATATTTACATCGGAACAGAGATGGGCCTTGATATTATTGGGAAAAACGGCGAATCAATAGAGAATGATCTGACTTTTTATCTGGGTGATGCGAGAATTCGAAGTATTGCGGAGGATAACGATGGAAATATGTGGGTTTCCACGTATACGCATGACCTCGGGCTTGTATGTTATGAAACTAATGGCGAGATTATTTCATATACGACAGAAAACGGAATGCCCAGCAATCAGATAAGGTGCATAACCATTGGAAAAGACGGAAGTATTCTTGTGGGTACGAATGGCGGACTTGCCGTTATAAAAGATTTTGAGATCGTTCGTACGGTAGGCGCTTCCGATGGCGCTAAGAACACAGTTTTTTTGACTCTGGTAGAAAATGATGAAGGCGCAATTCTTGCGGGTACCGACGGCGACGGAATATATGTAATTGAAGAAGACCGTATCAAAAAAATCGGCAGAGATAACGGTCTTACAAGCGATGTCGTCATGCGGATTGTAAAGGATGAAAAGCGAGATATCGCTTGGATCGTCACGTCTAATTCCATTGAATATATGAAAAACGGATTGGTGACGAATGTTACATCTTTTCCTTATAACAACAATTACGATATGTATTTTGACAACAGCGATAACGCATGGATACTGTCATCTTACGGTGTCTATGTGGTAAATGCCGATGATATGGAAGATGATGCCATAACTGATTTTAAGATATACACGATAGCTAACGGACTTCCGTATGCGATAACAAGTAATTCTTTCGGATATAAGGATCAGGACGGAAATCTATACATGGCCGGAAGAAATGGTGTGGCAAAAGTAAATATCAATAAGTATTATGACGGCACGCTGGAAGTTTTGATGGATGTAAAGTCCATATATTGTGATAACCAAAAAATAGAGCAGGATGAAAACGAAGTTTATCAGATACCTGCTTCGGACGGACGTGTACAGATATCTGCATCTGTAATGGATTATTCTATGATGAATCCCGATGTGCGTCTGTATCTGGAAGGCGGACCCGATGATGGAATTATCACTCAAAGGAGCAAGTTGTCGGCTCTTGAATATACGGGACTTCCGTATGGAAATTATAAATTGCATGTCCAGATCTTAAGTGCCGGAGGGCGTGAAGTACTTCAGGAAGATGTATTCAACATAAGAAAGGCTCCGAGACTTTTGGAGCTGGTGGTAGTAAGACTCATTCTTTTGATACTTGTTGCATCGATAGCCGGTTTTATCGTATGGCAGGTAATGAGACTTACTGTTATAAAAACTCAGTATGAAGAGATAAAGAAGTCGAAGGAAGAGGCAGAGAACGCGAACACGGCAAAGTCCAGATTCCTTGCCAATATATCCCATGAGATCAGAACTCCTATCAATACTATCATGGGAATGAATGAAATGATAATGAGAGAAGATCCGACAAGTGTGCCCAAAGGGTATTTCATGTCGGTCATGAACTATGCTTTTGATATCAGGAATGCTGCAGAATCGCTGCTTGGTCTTATTAATGACCTTCTTGATATATCCAAGATAGAGTCGGGAAAGATGCACCTTGTGGAGCGCGAATATGACACGCAGGAACTTCTGCGTTCCATTGTATCAATGATCAGAATAAGGGCTACGGAAAAAGCGCTAAGCTTTGACGTGGTTATTGATGAGATTCTTCCCAAGAGGATGTATGGAGATGCCGAGAAAATAAAACAGGTAGTACTCAACCTCCTTACCAATGCCGTGAAATATACTGCAGTCGGAGGCTTTTCACTAAACGTGTCGATGGAAGAGCGCAATGACAGGGAGGCAGTTATTCGCATTTCGGTAAAAGATACCGGAATAGGAATAAAAAAAGAAGATATGGACAAACTTTTTACAGCATATGAAAGACTTGATGAAGAACAGAACAGCGGTATACAAGGAACAGGCCTTGGACTGGATATTTCGAGAAAATTCGCGGAGCTCATGGGAGGAACTATCTTTTGTGACAGCGTATATGGAGAAGGGTCTGAATTTATCTTTATAATATCGCAGAAGATTGTAGATGCCACATCAATCGGCATATTTATCGAGCATGATGAAAGCAAGGCGGGTGGACCGTATGTACCTAAGTTTATTGCGCCCGATGCCGACATTTTGGTTGTTGATGATAACCCTATGAACCTGAGCGTTATTAAGGGGCTTCTTAAAGCAACCAAAGTATTTGTGACAACTTCTGAAAGCGGCGCGGATGCTATAGATAAGATAAAAGACGGCGATTTTGACGTAGTTCTTTTGGATCACATGATGCCCGGACTTGACGGAGTAGAGACGCTTGCAAAAATAAGGGAAATAAAGCCCGATATTCCCGTATATGCGCTTACTGCAAATTCGGTTTCAGGTGAGGAATATTATAAGTCGAAGGGCTTTAACGGGTATCTTGCAAAGCCTGTGGATATAGAGACTTTGGAAACTACCATTATGAAGCATATTCCCGAGAATAAGATGGAAAAGTCTGAGAGTGTGGATGCAACAGAAGAACTTACCGAACTGCCTAAGGATATGCTGTGGATATATGATGTAAAAGATATATCTGTTCCTGAAGGAATAAAGAACTCGGGAGGAATTTCGAGTTATCTTTTCGGACTGGATCTTTTCTTTGAAACAATTGATGAGAATTCAAGGGTATTAAATAATGCATATGATGAGGGAAATATAAGACTGTTTACGATCAAAGTTCATGCGCTTAAGAGTTCTGCTCGAATCATAGGTGCACTCGGGCTTGAAGAATTCGCTGCCAAGATGGAAGAGGCGGGCAATAATAACGATAGGGTCTATATTGACAGCTATAAAGACGATCTCATGAAAGAGTATGCTTCTTATAAAGAAAAGCTTGGAAGGATTAAGGATGCCAATGTATCAGATTCTTCGAAAGAGATGATACCTGAGGATGAGCTAAAAGATGCATACGGAGCGCTGGCCGATCTTATACCGCAGATGGACTATGATTCTGTTGAAATGATTTTGGAAAGTATATCGAAGTATTCTCTTCCCGATAAGGATGCAGAGTTTTTCAAGGAACTTGGCAGGTTGTTCAAACTGTTTGACTGGGACGGAATGGAAGCACTGATCAACACTTCAAAGTAAAGGAGCAAAATGGAAAAAATCATATCAGGCAAAAAAATCATATTCACCGGAGAAAAAGAGACGTTTATTTTGAGAGCCATTATTGAGAAGGTACAGGCGGTTGGGCTTGAGTGCGCTTTTGTTCCTTTTACAGTAGATGCCCTCAACGCTTCCGGAGAAGACATATCGCTGTACATCCTTTATATGGACGAAGAGGTCAGTCCAAGAGAAGATGCACTGCATTTCCTGATTGATACCATGGAAGAAAACGGCAGCAAGCTTATACTTATAGGCGAGCAGATAGACCTTAACAATACAGCGAAGCATTTGAGCGAGAATCTGCTGTACAAGACATTTTCCAGACCAGTCAATAATGATGAATTCATTAAAGCCATAAGGGAATTTTTTGATAAATCCGAATCGGGAGAGTACAGAAAGAGCATACTGATCGTTGATGACGATCCGCAGTATCTTTCTCTTGTAAGACAGTGGCTGAAAGATACGTACAGAGTATTTATGGCTAATTCAGGGCTTCAGGCCATCAAGTATCTTGGAAAAAGCAAGGTCGATCTGATACTTCTGGATCATGAGATGCCGGTAACGAGCGGACCGCAGGTTCTTGAGATGCTAAGGAGCGATTCGGAGACATCTTCGATACCTGTTATTTTTCTTACGGGTAAAAGCGATAAGGAGAGCGTTATGGCTGTTGTTGAACTTCGGCCTGAGGGATATTTTTTAAAGAATATAAAGAAAGAGGAGCTCTTGGAAAAGCTTAAAGAGTTTTTTGTTCTGCATGGAGTATAGTACAAGGAGCAGGTGGAAATGTTTGAGATTATAGAGAAGTATCAACTGGATATTATGCTGGGCCTTTCCTCTACGTGTATGGCATTTGCATTTCTGTTGTTCTTTACGCAGTTTCTGGAGAAAAAAAGAAGATTGATAATTTTTACTGTAGAGTCATCTGCGGCAATTCTTATCTTCTTCGATCGTTTGTCGTATATCTATTCCGGAAATACGACAATGACGGGATATATTATGGTCAGGCTCAGTAATTTCCTTGTATTTGCGATGACTCCGGTGGTTATATTGGGACTGAATCTTTACATAGTCGATCTGCTGAGGGTTGAAGCAAATCAAAAAACTATGCTCAAAAGACTTAGATTTGTGAATATTGCGGCAATTGTACAGATAATGTTTGTAGTAATCTCGCATTTTACCGGATGGATCTATTACATTGATGAAAGAAATATATATAACAGAGGATCGCTGTTTTTGCTGTGTTACATTATGCCTGTGCTGTGTCCGCTTATACAGTTAACGGTTATACTAGAGTTTCAAAAGGCTATAAGCAGATTGGCACGCGTTTCTATCGTGACCTGCATATTTGCGCCTATCATAGCGGGAATTATTCAGATATTTGCGTTTGGAATATCTATTGTTGATATTTTCATGGTTCTGGTTGCGATCTTCTTGTATGTATTTAGCTATATCGATGTAAACCGTGCGGTAATAAGGGCACACAAGATCGAGATAGGCGAGCTGAAGGACGGAGAAAAGCGCATGAAGCGTCTGTTTGACCAGACAACATCAGCTCTTGTAAAAGCAATAGAAAATAAAGACGAATATGCACAAGGCCATTCCCAAAGAGTTGCTGATATTGCAAAAGAGATCGCAATGCGCTCGGGCATGGATGAACAGAAGTGTGAAGGCGTGTACTATGCAGCGCTTCTCCACGATATAGGTATGGTCGGAATTCCTGACAGTATTATTGAGAAGCAGAAAGATCTTACAGAGGATGAACAAAAGATACTTAAGAAGAAGCCGATAATAAGCGGCGAGATCTTGGCAGATATCAAGGAATATCCGTATCTGCGGGACGGGGTTCTTTACAGCAATGAAAAGTATGACGGCAGTGGTTATCCTGAGGGACTTAAGGGAGAAGAAATTCCCGATGTTGCAAGGATCATTGCGGTTGCGGATGCGTATGTCTCCATGACTTCGAATAAAAGGTACCGTGAACCGCTTCCGTATATCATGGTCAGGCAGGAATTTGTTGAGATGTCCGGAACGCAGTTCGATCCTGTCTATTCCAAGATAATGCTCCATATAATGGATAGAGAAAACTCGTGTAAAAAAGACGACAGAGTTATGGATTCTGAGATTGTCTGCAGGGCATACAAGGAGCAGGTTTCTCTTGGAGTTCATATAACAGATGTTGTAAAGAAGATATATTTTGACTGCGATCAGCTTGAACTTAAGGAAGGGGAATATTCATCGCCTTCGATTATTTTGTTTGATTCCTATGACAAGCGATTTCATAAGAGCATAAAAGCAATAAACGCATACAGATATCTGGAGTACGGAGAAATCTGGCCGGACGGACATTATGTTTCAACTGCGGCAAGGAATATGAAAATTGAAGTAGTTGAGATTCCGGAAAAAAAGAAAAAGCGAAGGGCTGTAAAGAAGGAGAAGAAAAAAGGGCAGTATGAGATAGGAATGGCCAAATATGACGATCACATAACGCTTGAGATGAAGTACATGAATCACAAGGTCAAGGCGGTCATATCTCTTCAAGACAATACCAAAGAAGCATATATTGGTATTACGGGTGAAAATTGCCATATAAAAAATATTATTGTTGAAGAGACCGGCAAAAAAATCGGCGAAGGTGATATAGAGCGAATTTCAGATGTTATAAGATATACAGATCGTATCGAGTCTGACCTTCCTAATATCCAGATTGACAGGACAAGGTCTGCATATACTGAAGGAATCGAGCTTGAAGATGAGGTAAGGCTTTATTTCCATTCCATGAGCCTTCCGGCAGCCAATCTTGTGTGGCATTGTCCTTATATCGTGCTGTTTTATTCCTCGGACGGTAAGGTTGGAGGCGAGGATTATCGTGAATACGCAATGATAAAGATAAACGGCGAAGTGTCGGGCGATGAAGATATTGCGGAAAACAAAGTATTTATGAAGAAAAATGAGAATTTTAAAGGTTGGGAAAAATGGAAAGAAGAGACAAAGGAAGGCATAGACTGTTTTGTACTCTTTGAAAGACATGGAAATAAGATTACAACGGAGACGGAAAATCTTGGTATTGCCATAGAAAATACGACCACCTTCCACGGTGAATATGATGAAGTTTATGTGGCACTTACGGGTGATGAAGTCGCAATTACGGATATCCGCATTATGAAATAACAAGATATGCATAATATTTGATAGAATGTTCATAAAAATTTTAATGAATATGAGATGCGGGGGTGATAGAATAATCTGCATATCAGAATGCAACAAAAAGTAACAAGAAGAACGAATGAAAGAACAGATAGTAACGAATAGATTAAAAGAAATGGACATATATAAAGCTATAGCGATCATCATGGTTGTTTATGGTCATGTAGCTTCAAATACGGTAGGAGTGTATTCGGGTTTTATCAGCTTTGTGCACATGCCGATCTTCTATTTTGTGAGCGGTTTTTTCCTGTATAAGGAACTTAAGAAGTATTCGGAAAAAGAGCTTGTGAAAAAGAAGTGCTTGCGATTGATCGTTCCGTATATTACATGGTCATTCGTCGCCTTTATGGCAAACGCTGTGGTAACAGTAGCGGGAAAAGGCATGGATATGGGCATTCTCATAGATGATGCCGTGCAGATATTTATATATGCAAGAAGTGTGTGGTTTTTTATTCAGCTCTTTTTTGCACATATGCTTTTTATACTGATCCACAAAGTGACGGACAAGAAGGCGCTGAGAGCGGCTTTGAATATAGGCATATGGGCGCTTTTGATTATCTTTTGCACTACGGAAATTTTCTGTATGTGGAAAATTAAATGGCTGTATGGCTTTTTGCTTCTGGGGTATGTATGCGGCGAATATGATGTGCTCCCTAAGATTGGGACGATCAAGCCGAAAATGCGGGGCGCTATATTTATCTTTTGCCTTGCAGGATGGATAGCGGTTACGGTTATGGCTTCCGGATGCTATTCAACGGACCTTGTCTACGGCTTTGACGATATGCCATTTTCGTTTAAGACGTTTGGAATTGAACTTTCTGTCTGGGCATGCGGACTTTTGGGTATGACTACGATATATTTTGTGAGCCGTTTTATTGCCGGATTCAGAATTTTTGATATACTGTACCGGATGGGAAGCTATACTTTGGATATATATGTGGGCCATATGCTTCTTTTGTTTGTAATAAAAAGGATAACTATGCCTCAGGATCTTGTATTTGTATTATCGTTTATTATTGCGTTTTTCTTTATAAGTGTGCCGCTTTACGTATTGTCAAAATATTTTTTGAGAAAAATAGAACTATACAGAATGGTCACATAATTGCCAAAATATATGGGTGTTCAGAATAGTAGAAAAATAAGCGAATAACGGTAGGGGAACCGGCTTATTGGTTAATGGAAAGGGTGAAATTATGTATAGGACAGTAAAAAAGAAGTATATCATTACAATGCTTCTTATATCGGTAGCATGCGCGTTTTTGTTCGCAGGATGCGGGAATGGCGGAGCGGAAGATCTTTATCTTAGCAAGGTGAGCTACGTTGTTTGCCCGGTGGACGGTCAGGATATCGATATGTATGTAGTGTCATCGGATTGTTCGGTGATACATTATTTGATAAGAGCAACCGATGACCTTGATATCAAGGAGCTCTTTGAAGGCAAATTCCCTGAAGGGGGATTTTCAAGCGAAAGGCAGCAGATAACCGAACAGGACTGGGAGAAGCTCCAAAGCGTAGTGAATGAGACGGAGTTTATCTATTTGCCCGGTGAAGTGTCAGATTCCGAGATGGCAGCCGATTCAGGCAGCAGCTATATAGAGATAAAGACGGATATGATAAAGCACCTGGCCGGCGGGCATAATGCAGGCTTTGGCAGAGATAAGGCGAATAAGAAATACAGGAGCGTCGCTGATGTGCTTAACACTGCGCTGGGTAACTGACGGCCTGAGGTTATACTTTTTTATAAAAAAAGAAATGATAGTAGAAGGAAGCTTTGTGAAAAGAGCTTCCTTTTTTGTGCGCTCATTTTTTAAAATACAGAAAAGTGCACATAAATATACGAATAACAATTGACTGTATGTGCATTTTTCATATAAGATGATATCAACACTCAATTTTGCATAATTAAATAAAGGAGGAGAACATCTTATGGAGCAGAAGACAATGAAGGGTTTTGCAATGCTTAAGATCGGTGAGGTCGGATGGATTACAAAAGACGTTCCGAAGTGTGGACCGCTCGATGCAATCTGCAAACCGCTTGCCATTGCAATATGTACTTCAGATGTGCATACGGTATGGGAAGGTGCTGTTGGTGATCGTCATAACATGATCCTTGGTCATGAAGGTTGTGCGGAAGTTGTGGAAGTAGGTGAACTTGTTAAGGACTTTAAGCCCGGTGACAGAGTTTTGGTACCTGCTATCACACCCGATTGGAGTTCGCTTGAGGCTCAGGCCGGATATTCCATGCACTCAGGTGGAATGCTTGCAGGATGGAAGTTCTCCAACTTTAAAGATGGCTTGGATTCAGAGTTTTTCCACGTTAATGATGCGGACGGAAACCTTGCACATATGCCGGAAAACATCAACATTGTAGATGCATGTATGCTTTCTGATATGGTTCCCACAGGATTCCACGGAGTAGAGCTTGCAGATGTTCAGTTTGGTGATACCGTTCTTGTAATCGGTATCGGTCCCGTAGGACTTATGAGTGTAGCCGGGGCGTCACTACGAGGTGCGTCAAGGATCATTGCTGTAGGAACACGTCCTAAATGTGTGGAAGCAGCTAAGAAGTACGGTGCAACCGACTTTATAAATTACAAAAACGGATCTATAGAAGATCAGGTTATGGAACTTACATCAGGAAAAGGTGTAGATAGAGTAGTTATCGCGGGTGGTAATGTCGATACTTTTGAGTCGGCAGTTAAATCGGTTAAGCCCGGCGGACTTATCGGTAACGTTAACTACCTCGGAAGCGGTGACTATATCAGCATTCCCAGAACCGACTGGGGTGTTGGAATGGGACACAAGCAGATCCGTGGAGGACTTATGCCGGGTGGAAGACTTCGTATGGAGAAACTAGGGGCATTGGTATCTTCAGGAAGACTTGATGTAAGCCCGCTTGCAACACATATATTTGAAGGATGGGATCACATTCCCGAGGCATTGCAGCTCATGAAAGATAAGCCGGCAGACCTTATCAAGCCGGTTGTAAAGCTCGTAAAAGAGTAATGATTATTTTTGGTTAAAAAACATAGGGCAGTCGCAGATTTTTAAAGTTTGCGACTGCTCTTGCTGAGAGAACCTGCTGAGGTTTTTTTGAGGCTGGTTCGAACGTCTTACGGCGAACGAAGTGAGAGCGGAAGTTCCTTATACCCTTATTAAGAAGGAGAATACGCCGACGCACCGGCGATGATCATATGAAAGTACTGATAGTTACAGGCTTTTTGGGAGCCGGAAAGACCACATTTATAAAAGAGTTGTTAAAGCATACTAATCGCTATACTGCGGTTCTGGAGAATGAATTCGGCGATACAAATCTGGACAGCCGCGAAATTTCAGGCTCTACAGATAATAAGGATATGCAGGTTCTTGAGTTCATGGAAGGCTGTGTTTGCTGCAGCAAGAAAGATTCTTTTTTGTACTCAATCCTTACAGTATCAACGGGAATCGCACCCGAGTATCTGATCGTAGAACCGTCGGGCGTTGCCAAACTGAGTAATATTCTTGCCGGCCTTGAAAAAGTTAGGTACGAGAAAATTATTCCGGTGAGTCCGATTGTAATAGTATCTGCGAAGTCTTTTTTGGCAAATCTTCATGAGTACAGGGAGCTTATGCGAGACCAGATTTTGAACGCGGGGCACGTAATCTTCTCAAAGACTGAGGGAATGGATGCTGATGAGCTGGAAGAAGTAAAGAAGCAGATAAGAGAGATAAATCCCGATGCGAAGATAACGGAATCTTACCAAGATGGCAAGAGCGAGGATTGGTGGACGGAGGTTATGTCGGATGAGGAAGCGCACGCAGTCGGTGACGGCGTGGATGAAGGTGCAGATAATAGTGGGCAGCAGGCTTTTGAGCAGATGACGACTGGATGCATCGAATTTCCTGCAATTGGTGAATTTGTGAGATTTTGCGAGAGCTTGCTTTCGGGGAATTACGGCGATATAGCTCGCGCCAAAGGTGTTGTTAAAGTGGGCGATGAAGCTCTTCGTTTCGACATCGCCGACAATTCATACGTGATCACAGGCGGAGAAGAGCCTTTCCAATCAGTATTTATCGGATCTAGCATAGAGCGGGAGAAACTGCTTACAGATCATGCGAAGTATTCACTCGCGCAAAATATGTCGAAGAAGGTTGCAGATAAGGGCTATACAAAGATAAGACCAAGGTGATATAGTCTGTTATTAAAGAGACATCTTAGGGGGACGACATGAATAACAAGACTAATTATATTTCTTTCTGGTTAAGCCAAGCTGTCTCAGAACTTGGAAGTATGATGACAAGCTATGCGCTTATCATTTGGGCCTATCAGCAGAGTAGGTCCGTTATGCAGGTATCTCTGCTCACTTTTTTCACTTTTGCACCAAAGGCAATAACAAGCTTTTTTATAGGCGGATTTGTGGATCGCCATGATAAGAAAAAAATCATCATGCTTACGGATACGGCTTCTGCGCTTTGTTCCGTTATTGTATGTGTGCTTCTTTATACACAGAAAATGAACTTGTCGTATATATATGTTATAAATATTGTGCTGGGCGTCATGGAAGCTATACAATCACCGGCTTCATCAGTAGCGCTAGGCTTGATCGTACCTGAGGATAAGTATGAGAAGATCAGCGGATTAAGTTCTATATCAGAGAATGTAAGCGTTGTGCTTTATCCAATGCTTGCCAGTGCTTTGATGGGATTTTTTGGAATTGCGTCTGTGCTTATGTTTGATATAGCGACATTCCTTTTTGCAATCACAGTAATGTTCTTTGTTATACAGATTCCCAAGGAAAGTGACCCCGAGGAAGAAGAGGGAATGTTTGACGGTTTCTTTGGCGGAGTGAAGTTTTTGAAAGAGAACAAAGGAGTCCTCTATATCATCATCTGCATGACCTTAATGAATTTCCTTTCACGTTTATCTTATGAAAATATTTTGTCACCTATGATTCTTGCAAGAAGCAATGACAATGAAATGGTACTTGGCATTGTAACGTCATTCATCGGAGCAGGTGGAATTGTTGGAGGAGTTTTGGTTAGCACATTGAAAATGCCGAAGAACAAAGTGAAGATGCTGTTTTATTCCGCAGCGCTTTCATTCGCATTCGGCGATTTGCTCATGGCATTTGGACAGAATGTTTTTGTATGGAGCATTGCAGGAATTGCGGCAAGTTTGCCGATTCCGTTTACTATGGCGGCGCAGTCGGTACTGATATATACAAATGTGCGCGAAGATATACAGGGCAGAGTGTTTGCGGTAAGGAATGCGATGAAGTTTGCTGCAATCCCTATGGGAATCTTGCTGGGCGGCGCGCTGTCTGAGTACCTCTTTGAACCATTTGTAAATAGTGGAACGGAAGTATCCTCTATGATTGTACGTTTGCTTGGAAATACAGACGGAACCGGAATGGCGATTATGTTCTTGTGTACCGGCATTACAGGATTTGCAAGCTGCATGTTGCTTTCAAGAAGTAAGCAGGTAAAAGAACTGTCTATGCCTGTGGAGGAAGATGAGACTCAAGCAGCATAAGAGGAACGCAATATGGTCCAAAGGGATGTGGTTAATGGACCACTGATGAAAGGGATAATTGGCTATAGTATTTTATAGCTGATTATCCCTTCTTTTTTTGATCAAATAAGCGGAATTCCCCATCTTAAACAATTCTTAAAGATTTCCCCTATTGGAACTTAAAAATTTTTTCAATACAATGTATCTATGATTAATCATTGAAAATATATGGGAGAAAAAATGAACAATATTCTTATTTGTGATGATGAAAAGGACATCGTATCCGCGCTTAGGATTTACCTTGAAAGTGAAGGCATGAGTGTTACGGCGGCTTATAACGGAAAAGAAGCGCTTGAAATAATGCAGAGTCCTATCGGAAATGACATTCATCTTATCCTTATGGATGTGATGATGCCTGAGATGGACGGAATAACTGCAATGGCAGAGATCAGAAGGATATCCAATGTACCTATAATCATGCTCACTGCAAAAAGTGAGGATGCAGATAAAGTTGTGGGGCTGACGGTCGGAGCAGATGACTATGTTACCAAGCCGTTTAATCAGGTTGAGCTTATGGCGAGAGTAAAATCCCAGATTCGTCGTTATACAATGCTTGGGGCTAAAGGGACTTCGGAAGTAATAACAAATACAGACATGATCACTATCGGCGGTATCGAATTAAATGATAAGGCAAAAGAAGTAACGCTGGATGGAAATCCTGTTTCGCTCACTCCCTTGGAATATGACATATTGAAACTATTGATGACTCATCCGGGTGAAGTTTTTTCTCCAAAAGAAATATATACAAGTGTCTGGAAAGAAAACATGATAGGCGCCGAAAGTACGGTAGCTGTTCATATCAGACATCTTAGAGAGAAATTGGAATATGACAGTACAGATCCCAGATATTTAATAGCTGTCTGGGGGCGAGGATATAAGATTGAGAAGGGAACACCTCGGGAAAGGAAAGTGTAATGAAAAAAAGAACTGGTTTTTTAATAATATCTGCTATGGTGCTTACACTTGCAGGCTGTGGACAGGCGAATCAATCAAATACATCTGATGCATCGAATGCGTCTGACACATCGAATGTGTCAAGTACACCTGAAATATCGAATACATCTGACACATCAAATACACCTGAAATATCGAATGTAGCAAATACATCGGATACACTGAATGCGGTGGTTATATCTGATCCATCGTATACGATACCGGAATCAGATCTATCTTTTGAATATAACGGAAAGAGCGTTTCCGTCAAAAATGATGCAAAGAAAAATATTGAAGCTCTCGGTAATCCAACTGAGGAAAAGACTTCACCATATAATGAACTTGACAAATCATATATATTTGGCAATGCTCCTGATTCAATAGAGCTTTTAACTATTAAAGATAAAACACAGGCAATAGTAATCCATGATTCAAATGTAAAAACTTCCAGAGGCATAGGAGTGGGAAGTACTTGCGATGATGTAATAGCTGCGTACGGTGGTAAAGCTCCTACCGGCGTGGATGGTATTGATATCTCGATAAAATTCTCTTATAGTTACAAGAATTACTCGGTTTCATTTGATATTGATGATAAGGACCGTGTGGTAACAGCAATTACCTATTCAAACAATACTATGACCCGTCTGTGGTGACGGATTGAGGAAAGAAGATGAAACGTTTTTACAGTATAAAAGCAAAAATATTATTGGCAATAGCATGTATATTCTTTACAGTGTGTTTTTTAGTGAGTATAGTTGCAAGTTATATTATTGGTGCAAAAACATATCATAGTGATGGTTCAACGACATACTCATTTAGAAAAGAAGTTTTTGATGATGCGGGAAAAGCATATGCTGTGCTAGCTCTTTCTAAATATGATTCCGGATTCAATACCGATCTTTTGAATGGGATGAACTGTTACTATGGAGTTATTGACGGGGCTATATCGGAAGATGCAGATTTAAATGATAACAGCATATACCTTTATCGAAATTTTGCCGGTGTTTCAGTGCCATCATGGAATAATGAATTATTTATTAATTCATATACAGTAAATGACAAAACAGTTTTTAATAGAAGTGAACAATTCTTAGGAATGTTCGGGGCGCAGAATAGCATACTTACAGATGCAAGCAGACGTGAGGAAGTATTTGAAGTTCAAGGTATAGGATACGATACCTTGGGAAGTAAAGCATATGCTTATGCCAATGATCGATTCTTTGCTCTGGATTCATTTTGGTATGGGAGGGTAATGGATGATTATGTTGCTGAAGCTCACAATATGGATAGCACTTTTAGTAAAATATGGTCCATGAATAACACGAATGGCGAAGAAGCTACAGAAGAAAATGAAAAGCTTTTTATTGCAGGCAATGCGTATGATCCTATTTCAAAGTCTATAGAAGACTATAAATTGTGTTTGAATAGTTCCTATGGCCAAAAAGGTATATTGGATGGGGATTATGTGGCGGATTTGTCTCCGATTCATGATACTTTAAAAGACATTGACTCTTTTGATGCGGTTGGAACACGTTTTACTTATTTGAATGATCCACCAAAAATCAGAAGCGAAGTGGAAAATTCCCAAAACAAGCGTTTTACTTTCATTTGTTTTCCCAATGAAGCTAAACTTTCCACCAAAGGTCATGCAAATGATTATTATGCAAAGGCTAAGAAGATTGTCAGCGTAGCATATACGATTAAGCCTTTCATTCCTATAGTCAGTATTATTTCTTTTGTAATGATATGGGTATGTTTGGGGTTATTTATTAAAGCAGCAGGCCATACAAAGCAGAGCAAAAAAATTGTGGCAGGTCCGTTTGATTGGATTCCGGTAGATTTAGCATTTATTGCGACAGTAGCTTTGGAACTTATATTCTTAGTAATAATAGCTGAGCTGAAAAATAGATTGGATTATTTGCCGTTTTATAAGGCGCTGGTTGGTATAGGTGGAAGCTTTATACTTGGAATGGCGGTAGGGCTTTGTTTTTGTTCGTTATTTGCAGTAAATTTCAAGCTTCATAGATTGAATAAGAACATGTTTATTATAAAGCTAATGATGAAATTTGGATGGAAGACGCGGATATGGATTGCTTATGTTTTAATACCTATAATTCTGATTGTGATAAATGTAGCTTTAGAATGGTATGTAGGTGTATGGTTCGATGGTTTATTTGTTTATTTAATGGATAAGGTGGTACTCGCAGCCTTTATATTCTGGGGAATTCGAAGCTATTCGAAGATAAAAGACTCTGCAGAAAAACTTGCGGCGGGAGATATGACAGCACATGTTGATGTAAGGGGAATGCCGCAGTTTATGGAAGAAACCGGAACAGCCCTCAACGATATTCAGGCGGGAATTGAGATAGCTTTGGCGGAGCGCACAAAGAGTGAGCGCATGAAGACAGAGCTTATTACAAATGTATCTCATGATGTTAAGACGCCTATCACATCCATAATAAATTACGTTGATCTTCTCGGTAAAGAGAACCTGGAAAACGAGAATGCAAAAGAATATCTTGAAGTTCTGAACAGACAGTCGCTTCGTCTTAAAAAACTTGTTGAAGATATTATTGAAGCATCAAAAATCTCCAGCGGAAATATTGAGCTTAATATGGAGGAAGTAAATGCGGAGGTTTTGCTGGATCAGTCTATCGGAGAATTCGCGGAACGACTTAAGGAAAAGAAAATAGAAGTCGTTGTTAACAGCTGTGACAGTGAAATGCACCTCATGGCAGACAACAGGTATTTGTGGAGAGTGTTCGATAATATTATGAGTAATATTGTCAAATATGCTCAGGCAGATACAAGAGCTTATGTAGACCTTGAAAACAATGGCGATAAACTTAGATTTACTTTTAGGAACACATCCCGTGAACAATTAAACATCTCACCTGAAGAACTGATGGAAAGATTTGTCAGAGGAGATAAATCAAGATATACAGACGGAAACGGACTCGGACTCTCTATCGCGAACAGTCTCACTCAGGCAATGGGTGGAACAATGAATATCTTCATAGACGGTGACTTCTTCAAGGTAATTCTTGAATTTGATGCGATTATAGAAAATGTTACAGAAAACGAGGATTAATGCTATGCTGGATTACTTATTTTACTTTTGTGTAATTATATGGTTCATAGTGCTATATCACTTCGCAGATAACTAATACTACCGGCCATCCCCTTCATTAAAGGCACAACCTTCGCCTGAAACTTCCCCCCGGCCATACGGCTTGACATTTTTGCAAACAATGAACTAAACTTGAGGAAGTTTTAGGAGAAGTAGCATGAATTATAATGGCGCAGTTGAGAAACATAATAATGTGCGCAGAGTGATAGCGGTATTTGTGGCGGTAGCACTCAGTTTTACCATGCTCTTTTCCACAATATATATAGTTAAGGAACAGCATCATGAGTGCCATGGCGTAGAGTGTCCCGTATGTCACAATATTGCAAGGTGCGAGCAGTTTCTTAATCAGATTTCTACAGGTCTTATACATCTTGCTATAAGTGTAGTTGCGGTAATGATCGTCTCGATTATTTTGCCCAGAGAAAATGAGAACATTTCTCATCCTACACTTGTCAGCTTCAAGGTACGTCTCGATAATTGAAGTAACCTCTTTTGTGTAGCGTTTTGCTGCTACATGATCATATTTTTTATCCAATACAATAATAAAAAAATGAATAAGAAAGAGGAATATTATGAAGAAATATATTTCAGTTTTGGTTGCTGCCGTAATGGCAAGCAGCATTATTTGCGCATGCGGAAATGGAAATGCTCAGGATGCATCAGCTGCAGGAACATCAGCAGGAAATGCTTCGGAAGCTGTATCTGAGGCAGCAGGCGACAGTGATATAAGCATTGTGACAACTATTTTCCCTGAATATGACTGGGTTAAGAATATAGCAGGAGAGAACCCTGCAAATGCAGACATTACAATGCTTCTTGATAGCGGTGTAGACCTTCATAGCTATCAGCCCACAGCAGAAGATATTGCTAAGATCTCAAAATGCGACATGTTCATTTATGTTGGCGGAGAGTCTGATGAATGGGTAGATGATGCGCTTAAGGAAGCAACCAATAAAGATATGGTAGTTATCAACCTTCTCGACGTACTTGGCGATGACATCAAGGAAGAAGAGATTGTTGAAGGTATGGAGCACGAGCACGAACATGAAGAGGGCGAAGAACACGAAGAAGGTGAAGAGCACGAACATGAAGAGGGCGAAGAACACGAAGAAGGTGAAGAAGTAGAATACGACGAGCACGTATGGCTCTCACTTAAGAATGCGGCTAAACTTTGCAGTGCCATAAAAGACGGAATGGTTTCTGTTGATGAAGCTAACAAAGACGTTTATGAGAAGAACGCAAACGACTACATTACAAAGCTTGAAGCTCTTGACGCAGAATATGAGAATGCGGTTAAGGCAGGAAGCAAGAAGACAGTTCTTTTCGCAGACCGTTTCCCGTTCCGTTACCTTGTTGATGATTACGGACTTGAATATTATGCAGCATTTGTAGGTTGCTCAGCAGAGACTGAAGCAAGCTTTGAAACAATAACATTCCTTTCAAAGAAAGTAGATGAACTCGGACTTGGTTCCATCCTGACCATTGAAGGAAAGGACAAGAAGATTGCCGATACTGTAAAGCAGAACACAGCAAAGAAGGATCAGAACATCCTTACAATGGATTCTTTGCAGTCAACAACTTCTGATGATGTGGCAAAGGGAGTAACTTATATTTCTGTGATGGAAGGAAATCTTGAAGTACTTAAGGAAGCGCTTAAATAAAGCGGGAGGTGTTATCATGTCGTTCATTTCCGCGCAGAATCTGTCGCTTGGATACGATAGGACTGTGGTTGTTGATGATTTAAATTTCATAGTTGAAAAAGGAAACTATCTTTGCATTGTTGGAGAGAATGGCTCAGGTAAGACAACTCTCATGAAAACAATGCTGGGATTACAGGCATCTATTGGTGGACAGATTCTGTTCGGTGATGGGCTAAAAAAGAATGAGATAGGCTATCTGCCTCAGCAGACGGTTGTTCAAAGAGATTTTCCGGCATCCGTATTTGAGATTGTTCTTTCGGGATGTCAGTCTCACATGGGACTACGACCTTTTTATACGGAAAAAGAAAGGAAGATTGCCCGTGAGAATATGGAGAGGATGGGTATTACCGATCTGAAAAACAGGTGTTACAGAGAGTTATCAGGTGGTCAGCAGCAAAGAGTTCTTTTGGCAAGGGCTCTTTGTGCCACCACAAAAGTTCTTCTTCTGGATGAGCCTGTTTCCGGACTTGATCCCAAAGTTACGTTTGAGATGTACGAACTTATAAAAGAACTGAATGACAGCGGAGTTACGATAATCATGGTATCGCATGATATAGCCGCTGCCGTTAAGTATGCAAGCCACATACTTCATATCGGGAAAACTTTGTTTTTTGGCACCAAGGATGAGTATGTATCGAGTAATGTCGGAAAGTTCTTTATGAATATGGAAGGAGGCGAGCTTGCATGATAGAGAAGTTAGTGGAATACTTCCAATATCCGTTTGTTGTTTATGCATTTATAGTAGGAACGCTTATAGCACTGTCGTCGTCGCTTCTAGGAGTGACACTTGTTCTTAAGAGATATTCATTTATTGGAGACGGACTTTCGCACGTTGCTTTCGGAGCGATGGCGATTGCAACTGTATTAAAGATTGCAAACCAGACCGCCGTTATTTTGCCGATAACCGTTATATGCGCCGTTTTCCTTTTAAGGAGCGGAAATAACGCAAAGATAAAGGGCGATGCCGCAATTGCGATGATCTCTGTCGGAGCGTTGGCATTTGGTTATCTTATCGTAAATAAATTTTCAACCTCCGCGAATCTTTCGGGAGATGTGTGCAGTACATTGTTTGGTTCGATGTCTATACTTACACTTACGATGTCGGAAGTTATGGTATGTGTGGTGTTGTCGATCATTGTTGTGGTATTATTTCTTTTTATGTACAACAAGATATTTGCGGTTACTTTTGATGAGGATTTTGCAAAGGCTACAGGTGTAAAAGCCGATGCCTATAACTTTATCATTGCGGTAATGATTGCAGTGATAATAGTGCTTTCCATGAATCTTGTAGGTTCGCTGCTTATATCGGCGCTTGTGATATTCCCCGCGCTCTCTGCCATGAGTATATTAAAGAATTTCAAAAGCGTTACGATATTTTCGGCAATCTCATCCGTTATATGTGCAATATCAGGAATGCTCATATCGATGCTTGCCGGAACGCCTGTCGGATCTACTATTGTAGCGGTTGATGTTTTTGTATTTGCGGTGGCTTATTTTATCGGAAAAGGAACAGGAGGAAAAGCATGATGAAAAAAATGAGATATATAGCAGTGATGACATTGGTTGTGCTTATTACTTCGGGATGCGCAGATGATTCAAGTGCGGTAAGCTCAAGGCCCGGAAGCGGTGCAAAAACTGTTGATGATGTGATCGCTGAGCAGATGGCTGCAAGTGATATGTCGTCTTTGATCGCAGAGTACGGAGAATATGAAGAGGATGATGATGCTTCTTATGGTGACACTTCGGGCGCTTCGGATAACTCGGCGGCTGCAACAAGTTTTCATACCGCGGAAGAGATTAAGGTGGACGGAGATTACGTCGATCTGACCAAACAGTCTTCGACAATGATATACACAACTGTTTATAACATGATGTATTATCCTGAAAATTTCGTTGGAAAGACTATCAAGATGACGGGAAATTATTCCGAGTATGTTGCCGAGGATACGGGTAAGCGCTATTTTGCCTGCATTATAAAAGATGCCACGGCGTGCTGCTCGCAGGGAGTTGAGTTTGAACTTACAAGTGATTACAAATTTCCCGATAATTACCCGAAGGAAGAGGATCCGATAACGGTAGAAGGAGTCTTTGATTTGTATGAAGAGGGGCAGTATCAGTACTGTACACTCAGAAATGCCAAACTATGTGAATCATAGTCTGGCATCTATTCCAAGTTTTTCATGCATGATTTTCTTGGTTTCATACATACGGCGATCGGCCAGAAGGTATACCTCGTGCGAGCCCTTTTCGGGGCATTCGTGCCGGTATGCGTAACCTGCCGCAACGCTTCGTACGTAATCAGGGTAGATTGCATTCATAACATCAAGGGCGCTGTTCATTCGACTTATCAGATCATCGATGTCGAGTGAAACGGCGTCTTTTATTATTACAAGAAATTCGTCTCCGCCTATTCTGGCGCACATTCCGTATTGGGCGAAGGTGCCGGTGAGTATCTTTGAGAAATCCAAAATATATTTATCGCCTTCGGGGTGACCCATTTTGTCATTTACGGGTTTAAGCCCGTTTAAGTCGATACTGATTATGCAGTAGTCCCGCTGGGATCTGTCGAGCGCCTTCATTTCTCTGTCGGCACTTGCCCTGTTGGGGAGATCTGTCAGTCCGTCTGCATAAGCAAGGTGGACAAGCGATTCACGCTCTTTTTTCTGAGCAAAAGTTTTTGTTATGTACAGCAGGTAGTATGCAAGCTGTGACATTGCAAAGATGATTGCGCCCAGACCTATTATCGGGAAAGTCGCCGTCTGCGCGGGCAAGACGCGAATGGTTGTCAGCGTATATCCTATAAGGTGTATGAATCCTGAAGTTGAAAGTGCGAACATACCTATCATCTGCAGGTTTTCTATAAAGAGAGCTTTCTTTTTTACAATTGTCCTTACAAAGCAATAGACAATCAGAACGTAGATTATAAGCGCATTTATGTCGAACAGTACAAGGGTGCGTTTTAAGTGAATGGAAAAAATAAAGTACAAAATCTGCTGAAGAATAGGCACTACTATACTTGCAACAAACAGTCCGATCACTGTCTTTTTCAGCTTTATCTCATTCATGAAGTATAGGATTATGTAGCACAGAGGAACAAAGAGAAATAGCGTGAAATACTCCAGTTCGGTCTCAATGTCGGTGTTTATAAACAGCGAAAGCATATTTGAATAGCACATGAGATAAAAGCCTATGTTTATACATAGGATTGATGCAAATATCTGTATCTTTAATTCCGGCAGGTACGTGACAAACAAAAGGCTCAGTGTCAGCAAAAAGAGACCGAAAGTAAACAGGAACATTCCGATCAGAATGACAAACTGGTTATTGCTGATAATGAATGTCAAAAGGTCGGGGTGGTTTCCGAAATACACCGGGTCAAAGAATGAAAAAGCGTCTTTTTCACACGCGGTGAGCTTGAATGTTAAGTAGCTTTTTCTATACTTGCGCGGAATTGTTATGAAGTGATATCTTCTTCCGACAAATTTGTTGTTGTCATATTTGTCCATTCCGTATTCATATATGAGTTTGCCGTCAAGGTAGCATTTGATCGCAGAATAATTAGTTCTAAATACTATTGCGGGAAGCGGAATATCACCTATAAACGGCATGTTAAGCGACATGATGACTGTGTCACCACGTTTTGGAGGAACGGAGAAAAGAGTATTGATCTCTGTGAGCTTTACATGCGGAAATTCTTCATTGCCTACTCTTACGGTCCAGTTTGAATTGAACTGAACGGAAGGATAGTCGTGAGTCATATCAAGAAACCAAAAGCATGCAAGGAATATTACGACGACGGTTATGCCGCTGAGCGCAATGATTGAAAGAAGACGTTTACGCATTACTTGTGCTCACCTCCTTCATTGCCTGGTTTTTCATGAGGTCATTGTATAGTCTGCCGAGTGATTCGTTGTGATGTTTCTTTTTCATGGAATACATTCTCTTATCGGCAAGCAGGTATACAAGCTGAGCAGAAGGGTTATTCAGTGAGGGATCGATACTTTCGGCGTATCCCCAGGAGGCAGAATAATGTATCCTACTGCTTTTGCCATTTCTGTAGCTCATCAGGTCTTCTAGGATTGCCAGATCGGTGTCTCTTCTCGGCGCATCAATATATGGAAGTACGACTATAAATTCGTCGCCGCCCATTCTTCCGACAAGTGAAGCGTCTATGAAACTGCTTTTTAGCATGGTTGCAAAACCGCTAAGCAAGGTATCGCCCGCGGAATGGCCGTAGTTATCGTTTGTGTATTTGAGATAATCAAGGTCAACACTTATTATTGTGTAGCGGCCTCTTGTATTGGCAAGGGACAGCTCGCACTTTGCCCTGTTTGCCAGTCTTGTCAGGGAATCTGTGTATGCAAGACCTTCAAGCTGGCTCTGTACGGTTGCTTCATTGATATATTCGATACAGTGATAGAAGTAGTTGACCAAAAGGCAGAGCATGAAGAAGAACGAGCCTATCGTCATAAAGTTGATGGTGGCATTTATTTCGCCCATCTTAAAATATTTAAGGACATTAAATTTGATGATGTCTATCATTGCACAGCCGAGCAAAAGGATAAATCCGATAATGAGCAGATTGGTGGAATAGATTCTTGTTTCAAACTCGTTTCTTGCTTTGGTTCTGGATATAACCGTAATTACTATTGAGCTTATAATGGTCACGCCTTCCAGTATGGCAAGTATATGTAGGAACAGTATAAATTTGCATATGTGAATGATATTTAAAATGTGCAGAGTTGAAGTCACAACAATGAAAATAGTGTCAACTATCAAAAATATTTTACAGAGCAATATATGCTTGGTCTGCTTGGAAAACATGACAAATCCTGCAATAGAAGCAGGGAGCGTGAAAAGAGAAAAATATTCCAAAAAGTTTGCTATGCTGGCGTGGTCTGTGAAAAACCAGAATATGTCATTATAGCAAAGAACATATATGCCAATTGCAAGAGATATAAAGGCACTGAAGATAATACTGTAATCATGAAAGTCTGAGAAAATAAGGATTGGCGCCAATATGGCAAGTACAAAGCCAAAAATGCACAGAAAGGCACCGATTATGAGGGACAGCCTGTTTTTCTGAATGAGATATGTTGATATGTCGCCGAATGTTCCGAAGTATATTTCTGAAAATCCTGAAAAGGCTTCATCTTCGCAGGATACCATTACTATCTTTATTTTTTTTCCGGAGTAGCCTTCGGGAAGAGAAATAAAGTTCTGCATTTTGGGGACCATTTTTTTATTATCAGCAATAAGATGACCGTAGTTATAGACAAGGTCGTTGTCAATATATACGTCAACCGTTGCAAGGATGGAGCGAAAGTGGATTGATGCCGGATATATGTTTGACTCGGGAAGCGTGTTCTCGATAATAACAATTTCATTTTTATTGACCATGCCGAGATTTGCATCTTTCAAGGATACGGCCGTAAAAGATTTGTGTCCATGCGAAACAGTCCAACCGGAATCCAGCTGAACCATATCTTTTTTGGGCGGTGTATTCAGTTTTGGCGATCCGAGAAATAAGATAACAGTAGTCATTATGGCAATAGCCAATATACCTAAAATGGCTGCCTGCATCTTTGTACCTTTTTTCAAAAAAAGCCTCCTTTGAACTTATATCTAGTATAGCTCAAAGAAGACTTAATTTACATAAAACAGTTAATAAAGAAATGATAAAAAATAAATATACAGATTATATCAGAAGTGTCCGTGGCTTCCTCCGTGAGAATGCCCGGAACTTGAGGTGTGAAAAGAACTGCCGCCTCCGGAGTGGCTTTTGGAGCCGTTGTCTTCGGATTTTCTTACCCTTGATACGCTGCTTGTAATGAAAGTGTCGGTATGAACTTTCATATGAATTCCGTCATGGGTGCGGTATTCCGATGCACTGTTGTTGATGTGAACGGTATTTAGCTTCGCTGCCATAACGCCTATAGGTATGATCGCGGTTGCAAGTCCTATGAGGATGCTCAGAAAAATGTGGCTCTTAGGATCGTAGGTGCTTCCGGAATCATATGAAGTTCCCGAGCCCTCCTCGATATCATACGGTGTTCCTGCGTAAAACAGATCAAGGTAATGGTCGGCTTTCTCGATATAGACTTCAAATGCACCGTAGTAGTCGCCGTCTTTTAGATAGGGCAGCATTTCGTCGGTCATTTCCGCCTGGCCGTAGTCGGTGAAAGCAGAAATTCCGTCGCCTGATGTGCTTATGGCCCATTCTCTTGTATCCATGGAAAGAACAAAGAGAACACCGGCATCGTTGTAATCGGCACCAAATCCGTTGTAATCAAAATAATCGTCAGCAAAAGCTTCAATGCTTCCCGAGTGGGAAGTTACGGTCAGGATGACTACGTTGCAGTGCTGTTTTTCGCTGAGTTCGTTAAGCTTGCTGAGTATTGTGGCTTTTTCGGATGAACTAAGCAGTTCGGCCTGGTCAAGGAGTCTTTCTTTTTGCCTCGTTGCGGGAATCGAGTAATCGTCCCAAAGAGGCGTCTGGTCGGCATGAACAGGAAGACTTGTGAAAAAGCAGATAAATACTGCAACAAGAAGTCCCAATATATGTATATGTTTGTTTATAAAAATTATTTTTTTCATATTGTTTTACTGTAATAACCTTTTGGTATAGCGAAGTTACATGAAAAAGAACATGGCAATATAAGCAAGTGCGGTAAATCCGAGTGCAAACGGTATATAGTACTTCAAAGCCTGCGTGAAACTAAAAGGAAGTTTTCCTACAAATTTACCGGTTTGTCCGTTCATGGCAAAAAGATAGTTTTGGCCATTCCAGCTCGTGTTAAGTATGTACACGGGGTAGAGTGCATATTTGTGGGAAGAGTTAACCGTACTGCACGTAACATTCACGGGAGTAACAGAGTCGTACCCTGAAACTGTCTGCTGGAAGTCGATGGTAGTCGTATGTTCCATTCGTGACAGGGCTCTGGATATCGATTCTTCAGAAGTTACATTGTATTTGTTTGCCAGGAAACCTGCGAGATAGCCCATGTTAAACGAGAGCATCTTGCTTCTGTCAAACGGTTCAAGGGAATCCATGAGGTCGTCAGGCATTTCCTTTGAAGCATCAACGGGAACCTGCTTGAAACTTTCGCTACCTTCGCGAAGCACACTGTAGTACTTGGTCTCCGTGTAATAATATCTTGAATCGGACCATGATCTGTGCTTTGTTGCCTTGTATTCGCCGCTGAAATGTTCGGTAGCATCGTAGAGCCAGAAAGGGACATAAATTCCGCGTATCTCATCGATGTGATTTTTTTCCGCAAAAACCGGCGGCACCAGCTTTCTTTCAGCTACATAGCTTTTGTAGGTGCTTACCGCGTCCTCTTTTGTCTTGGCAAAAGGAATTATGTAGTCCGGCTTGAATTCGCCGGTAAATTTCTCTTTTACTACGATGTTATTGCTGCAAAAAGGGCATTTGGTAGAGCCAAGTGATTCTGTAGTGATGATCTCACCGCCGCAGGAACCGCATGAATAGATAAAAAGAGGTTCGCTTTCTCCGGTTTCGGAAGAAGTGCTTTCTGTCGGCGTGCCGGTGCTGCTTGAGTTGTGGTTTGCCACATAGTCTTTTACATCAAATTCAGAATCGCAATATGGACATTTCAGTTTCTGGGTTTTGGGATTAAATTCCATAGCCCCGCCACAGGCGGGGCATTCATATTCTTGTAAAGCCATATTATCCTCAATAAATCAATTTGCTTTGGGTGAACCGCAGCTTGTGCAGAAGTTTCCTTCATTTACAGTTCCGCAAGAGCAGGTCCATGAAGTTGAAGGCTTCTTGGCACCGCAGTTAGAGCAGAAGTTACCTGTATTTACAGAACCGCATGAACATGTCCACGATCCTGCAGATGCCTGAGCGGGCTGAGCCTGCTGTTGTGCGCCCATTGCAAAGAGCTGGTTTGCGTTCATTCCACCTGCCTGCTGAGCCATGTTCATTCCTGCGAATGCCATCATAGGGCCTGCTGCGGTGTTTTTTGCTGCATCTTGCATAGCCTGTGCCTGTGCACTTGCGATAGTGGCGGCGGCCATGTTGGGATTTCTGAGTGCGCCTGCGCGCTGAAGCTCTTTTATAGTCTTTTCATCTTCTTCGTTTGCGATTACAGAGCTTACGCCAAAGCTTGTAATGGTGATTCCGTAGAATCCTGCCCATTTATCTGAAAGAACTTCGTTGAGAGCGTTTGCAATCTCGGTTGTGTGACCGGGAAGCGCGCTGTATCTTATGCCCATCTCGGAGATCTTTGCAAATGCGGGCTGAAGAGCTGTGAGAAGCTCACTCTTAAGCTGCGAATCTATTTTTTCCTTGGTGAAAGATCCCTCCACGTTTCCGCAGATGTTCTTGTAGAAAAGAACGGGATCAACAACTCTGTAACTGTATTCGCCGTGACATTTGATGCTTACATCCATATCAAGGCCGATATTTGTGTCAACTACGCGGAATGGAACGGGATTGACCGTGCCGTATTTGTTTCCGAGGATTTCTTTTGTATTTATGAAATATACGCGCTGGTCTTTGGGAGCAACTCCGCCGAATCCAACTCTTTTTCCGAATTCCTTGAAACTGTTTACGATAGATTCGCTTAAGTTTCCGTAAAAGATTGAAGATTCGGTTGAAACGTCGTATACGAATTCGCCTGCCTCGGCGCAGATCTCGGTAATCTGTCCCTGATCAACAAGGATCATGCACTGACCTTCGTTGATAGCGATGATTGATCCGTCTGAGATCACGTTGTCGGATCCTTTTTTATTTGAGCCTCTTCCGGCCTTTTTTTCACCTTTTGTAAGTAATGTGTCGTTTGATAATGAAGGACAGTAAAAATACTCTCTCCACTGATCGGCGAGTACGCTGCCTCCGGCTGCCATTGCTGCTTGAATAAGCCCCATAACTGTCTCCTTTCATAACTAAAATTCAGAGTATATTGTGGAAAACCTCTGTTTATTTTAGATTTTTTGTGAGTTTACAAGTAATATTTTCGCACATTTAATCTTAAAAAACTATAATATCGGGAAAATAATGGTATGATACTCTAAAGTAGAAAAAAACAGTTTGCGCGGTGGTATGAGTGAAGAAAATCAGGGTCGGCATTGAATACAAAAATAATAATGTTACTCTTGAAACCCTTAAAGGAAAGCAGTTAAAAGGGCTTCTTGCGGATGCGGGTTTTGAGGCATCTTATCCGTGCGGCGGAGTGGGCAGATGCGGAAAGTGCAAAGTGCGATTCACGGAGGGCGCGCCTTATCCGAATACACTCGATAAGAGTTTTTTAAGTGAAAAAGAAATTGCGCAGGGCGTAAGACTTTTGTGCAGGTGCAGCCTTGAAACGGATTGCAAGGTGTGTATCGATGGCGCGGGATCTTCCGAAGAGGATATCGTGGCGGAGACGGCAAAGAGCTCTTTTTCCGGAAAAAAATATGATAAGTACGGCATAGCTGTCGACATCGGTACAACGACGATCGCGGCGGCGCTTGTGGGAGTGTCGCTTGACGGGGAAAAAGAAATAATAGATACGGCAGGCGGTATAAATCATCAGAGGCGTGTCGGCGCGGATGTTATATCGAGGATTGCGTATGCGTCCGGATTAGGTAGTGTGGGAAACAAGGAAAAGCTTGATGAACTCAGAGAGTTGGTGCTTGATGATATTTCAGCATTGATTGAAAAACTTGGTAAAAGAGCTTCTGGAGACTTGGCCGCGATAGTTGTTACGGGGAATACCACGATGCTTCATATTTTCAGAGGTCTTGATATCGAGGGACTCGGAAAATATCCGTATAAGCCGGTTGATAACTGCGTATATGAAACTGAGATGTTTGGGACAAAGCTTGTGACAATGCCGGGAATATCTGCATTTGTCGGAGCGGATATCGTTTCAGGAATTTACTGTTCGGAAATTATAAATAAAGATAACAGAAAAGAACTGCTCTTGGATCTTGGAACCAACGGGGAGATGGCCTTTTTTGACGGAAAAAATCTTAAGGTGACTTCGACTGCGGCGGGTCCAGTATTTGAAGGCGGCGGAATATCCTGCGGAACTGCGTCCGTGCCCGGCGCGATATGCAGGGTTTATATAGATGGTAGCCGCGACAACGGCTTTTTTACGAAAATAAGTACTATAGGTGGTAAGGCACCCATAGGACTGTGCGGAACGGGCATAATGGAGGCGGTTTCTGAGCTTGTACGAAATGGGATTGTTGATAAAAGCGGACTTCTTGCAGATGAATTTTTTGACAGGGGTTTCGCCCTTACGGACGACGCTGAACTGACTGTGATTCAGCAGGATATAAGAATGATCCAGCTTGCAAAGGGTGCGGTCTACACAGGACTTAAAGAACTTGTAGGAGATGATGCTCCTGACAAGGTGTATGTTGCAGGCGGATTTGGAACGAATCTTAATTATGATAGGATAAGGTATATCAGGCTTTTTCCCGACAGCTTTGCAGGAAAAGCCGAGAGTATCGGGAACAGTGCACTAAAAGGCGCAGTGAAATTGCTTTCTGAGATTATTACCGGAAGAAAAGAGGAAGCTTTATCTAATCTGAATAAGATAAGTGAATGTGCAACGGAGGTTGTGCTCGCCAATAAAGAAGACTTTGACGATTCTTTTGTTGATGCTATGAATTTCTGATGGCGTTGTATTAACGAAGATATTATATTGTTTATTTACTGAAACTTCGCTGTTTTGCAACTGCGAAGTTTCAGTTGGTTTAATATATGGTGGGGGGATATCATGCAAAGAATCACAAGAAAAAAGGCGTGGATGTTTGGATATGTGCTTTTGTTATTTTTGCTGGGCTGTTCAGAAAATGAATTACACAAGAGCAATGATATGCAGGATGCTTATGCTATGTGTGAGGGTATTTGGAGCACAGATGGAAAAACTTATGATGAAATTGTTGCTAATGGCGGAATGATATTCACGATTGAAAAAAGTAGCAATGGAGAACTTAAAGGGAATGTTTTTTATCAACAAGCAGAGAGCCAGCGGGTGGCTACTATAGAAAATATAGTCGGAGTTATAGAGAATGGAAAAGTTATGCTTGATTATACAGATGATGGATGGGGAAATAATGGATCAATAGAAGTGCTTCTTTCACAAGAAGAAGTAATTGTGAAAATTGATATAGATGATGAAGTTAGTAGTGAATATGCGTTAGATGGTACTTTTTCTTTAAAAAGAATGAACTCAGGTAATATGAATGTTGAAAAACAATGTGAGATTGATGAGGAAAGCGAAGAAAAATATCAATCTTATTGGTCTGCGGAGCAGATTATGGAGGAGAAGAAAAAGCGAGAGAATATAGTTAATGATAAGGAATATTATGAATTTGTAAATGGATATAAAGAAAGTCAGATGGTTACGGATGGTTCGTGGATTTTTGAACCATTACTTTCCACAGATAGTGTTGTGTATTCAAAGGAACAATTTGAAGAAATGCCTAAATTGATGATACATATTATCAAAAATGAAATATATGCCAGACATGGATATGTTTTTAATGATGATAAGTTGCAGAATTATTTTGAAATGCAATTATGGTATGTCCCTGACAAAGAAAAATCATTTGAACCTGATGTTTTAAATTTGTATGAGAAAGCAAATTTGGAAGTTTTGGCAGAATTGGACAGATAGTAGTATGCAATTTATATATGTTTATATTTTTATTGCGTAAGTAAAAAAAGAATGGAATCATATCTCTATCTTTGTTATCTTGAGATAGAGGTTTGTTCTGTAAAATTATTTTGGAGGTATATTCATGTTAGATGATAGATGGGTTTTTTATGATGATGTTAAGCCTGAGGATCAGGGTAATGGCGTAGTGAGAAGGGTTCTTGCGTACAGCAAAGACCTGATGTGCGTTGAGAATACTTTTGAGGAAGGTGCTATAGGAGCCCTTCATCACCATCCGCATACGCAGATTACTTATGTTGTGAGCGGAAAGTTTGAATTTGAGATCGATGGTGTAAAAAAGGTGGTTAAAGCAGGGGATACAATGCTTAAGACAGACAGCGTCGAGCACGGATGCGTGTGTCTTGAGAAGGGTGTTCTTCTTGATATCTTTAATCCAATGAGAGAGGATTTTGTATGATCTGTGATACTTGTGCAAATTATGTCTATGACGAAGACTGGGAATGTTATACGTGCATGGTCAATATGGACGAAGATGATTATTATAGGCTTATGTCCGGAAACAACAAGGATTGCCCGTATTATCAGGACAATGATGAATACAAAGTGGTAAGACATCAGATGTGAGGTGGGGTATGGAAGGACCAAAGATTACAAAAGAAAAAGTTAAGCCCGTGTTCGATGAAAAGTTTATCAGGGTTTTTGATCTTCAGTACGATGAAGGAAGACATTATTTTAATGCGACAAGAAGGCCGCTTGATGAGCTTGCTTCTATTAAGAGTGATGAAGAGTTTAAGAAAATGGTTCCCGATGCCGTCAGCTGTGTAGTGGTTATTGAAGACGGCGATGAGCCGAAGCTTCTTCTTTCATATGAGTACAGATATCCTGTCGGAAGATTTTTGCTCGGA
Source organism: Butyrivibrio hungatei NK4A153 (assembly GCF_000424465.1). Classification (GTDB taxonomy): domain Bacteria; phylum Bacillota; class Clostridia; order Lachnospirales; family Lachnospiraceae; genus Butyrivibrio; species Butyrivibrio hungatei_A. The sequence goes on from NZ_AUJY01000012.1 coordinate 203,768, forward strand.
GTTCCTGCGGGACTTGTAGATCCCGAAGATAAGGACGGCGGTTCTCCGGTTATCACTACTGCAATCAGGGAAATCCACGAGGAGACGGGAATTGTTGTCGATGAATCAAGGGATGAAGTATATGTTATCAATCCGCTTTTGTTCAGCACTCCCGGAATGACGGATGAGAGCAATGCTCTTGTCGGAGTCGTTTTGAAGGGGCACGATCTGTCTGATCTTACGCAGTCGGGAGCTGAAGGGCAGGAGTGCTTTGACGGATTTGTTTTTGTTGATAAGGCTAAGGCAAAAGATCTTTTGAAAAAAGGAATGGATGACAGAGGACACTTCTATTCAGTATATACGTGGTCGGCACTGATGTATTTTGTAAGCGACATGTGGAAAGAACATAGATAACACTTTTTTAACAGAATAAATTTTTATTAAAATACCGATTATAAGCGAATTTGCTTGTGATCGGTATTATTTTTCGTAGATTATTACAAATACATATTGACGTAATGGTAACAAGAATGGTAACATAAGTATACTTGGAATGTTAATTTGCAAGTAAAGTATAATTATCAATTTAGAAACAGGCTATCAGACACTTTATTCAAGGCATGCGATAGAGGGGGATGGATAGCAGGAGGTAATACAGATGGGTGTATGCGAATATTGTGGAAAAGAACTTGCGGACGGAGAACTTTGTACATGTGCGCAAGCGCAGAATAAACGTGAAGCCAATGACGAGATAAGAAAAGTTTTCGATATGATGGATAAAAGAGAATTCGGAGAGGAAGAGCGTAAGGCTAAGCCTAAGAGAAAATCCACACGTGCCAAGAAGAACGAAACATTTGCTGAAGAGATGAAGACATTTGACGAATCATCAGAGGAAAAACTTGAAGAGAAGGCTGTAAAAAAGACAAGAGCAAAGGCTAAAGCAGAGCCGAAGGCTGAGATGAAAGCTGAAACAACAGAAGAAACTTCTGAAGTAAAAGAAGAGACTGCCGAAGCAAAAGCTGAAGAGGCAATAGAAACAAAGGCTGAAGGATTAGTTAATACCAAGCCGGTATTCAGTGTTGTTTCAAATGCGGAAGTTAAGGAAGAACCTGCCAAGAAGGAAGTAAAGAGTAAAAAGGAGCGTTCTGCAAAGAAGCCTGAGGTTGATTTTGTTGCGATCAAAGAGGATGCATCTGAAGCATTTGCAAGATTTGTTGACTTGTTCAGCAAGCCCGTTACCAACGGTGCAACTTTTGCCGCAGGAAAGAATTTTACTTCCGCGCTTATATTTATGGTTGCTCAGATTATATTCTCATCAATTTTTGTGGCTGTAGTTATTTGTAAGATAAACAATGAGATGCAGGAACAGGTATTTCCGTTCATGGATCTGTCAGGATATACATTTTCGGCAGGAGGATCTTTTATCCTTGCCATGTTGTTCTCTGCTTTGCTTGCGGTAGTATTTGCACTTCTTATGTTTGCCGCAGGAAGAGCAATGAATATTGATATCGAATTTAAGGAAGCTGTTGCGATTGCGGGTATCAAGTCAGCATTTATGATTCCCTGCATAATACTTGCAATATTCTTTACTATGATAAAAGCAATGCTTGGAATCGGCATCTATCTTATCTTTGGAATAGTGGTGCTCTGTATGGTATTCGGTATTGTATTTGAGAAATATAAGAGAAACAAGAACGCTATGCTGTATCTATACTCTGCAGTAATATTGATGTTCCTGATAATTCTTTTTGTTATCTATTCAAACTCAGTTAAATTGTACATTCCCGATGCATTCCTTAAGTAGTCCGCATGAATGTATAGTGGGAAATGTGCTTTTGCCATTCAAAGGGGCTGTGAAATAATCAGTTCATGAAAAAAGAGAAGTGATAGCTGGAAACAGCCAATTACTTCTCTTTTTTCATGGTAAAATATTACCATGATCAAACAAACCAATTCTTATTACTGATTAAAACAGCATTTTTACAATATAGCGGAGTCGGAGGGATTCGAACCCTCGTGCCCAAAAAGGACAAACGCATTTCGAGTGCGCCTCATTACGACCACTTTGATACGACTCCAGAACGTTTTACATTATACTTATTATACAGGCCTTCGTCAATCGGTATTAACTTGGCATTGGGAATATTATTTTGTATAATTAACGGTAGTATGCGATAAAAAATAGGAGGAGGCCTATTCATTATGATTAGAATCGGGATGTTGACCAGCGGTGGTGACTGTCAGGCTTTGAATGCTGCTATGAGGGGCGTTGTTAAATGCATCGCCAACAGTGGTGAAGAAGTTGAGTTCTACGGTTTTTTGAATGGCTACAAAGGGCTTATATACGGCGATTTTCGTATGCTTACTTCCAGGGATTTTTCGGGCATACTTACAAAAGGTGGCACAATACTCGGAAGTTCGAGAACACCTTTTAAGACGATCAAGGATCCGGATGAGAACGGACTTGATAAAGTTGAGGCAATGAAGCAGAACTATTACAAGTTAAAGCTGGATTGTCTCGTGATACTCGGAGGAAACGGTTCACAGAAGACTGCGAATCTTTTGAGCGAAGAAGGACTTAATATTGTTTCTCTTCCGAAGACTATCGACAACGATCTGTGGGGAACGGATATGACATTCGGCTTCCAGAGTGCGGTTGATATTGCGACGGGCGTAATTGATAACATCCATACTACGGCCGATTCGCACGGACGAGTATTTATCATTGAAGTAATGGGACATAAGGTAGGCTGGCTTACTCTTAACGCAGGAATTGCGGGCGGAGCGGATGTAGTCCTTATACCTGAGATTCCTTATGATATAGACAAGGTGTGCAATGCGATAAGAGCTCGTGATGAGCACGGCAGCAGATTTACCATTATCGCGGTTGCAGAGGGCGCGATTTCCAAGAAGGACGCCAAGCTTTCCAAGAAAGAATATAAAGAGAAGGTAGCAAACCGCAAATATCCTTCTGTTTCATATGAGATTGCCGATGCGATCCAGAAAAAGACCGGACACGAAGTAAGAGTTACCGTTCCCGGCCACATGCAAAGAGGTGGAGCGCCTGATCCTTATGACAGAGTTTTTGCATCGAGACTCGGTGCGGAAGCCGGCTGGCTTGTGCTTAAAAAGCAGTACGGATATATGGTGGCTTACAAGAACAGAGAGATAGTTAAGGTTCCGCTTAAGGAAATTGCGGGCAAGCTTAAATCTGTGGCACCTGATGCCGGAATAATCAAAGAGGCCAAGGCTTTGGGAGTTTGCTTCGGAGATTAAGCAATAAAAAAGTTTTGTTTGGAGCAATTATTTTAGATGAGTTATGTTGCATTATACAGAAAATTCAGACCACCTGTTTTTGAAGATGTAAAAGGACAGGATCATATAGTAACCACGCTGAAAAATCAGATCAGATCTGACAGAGTCGGACACGCTTACCTGTTTTGCGGAACACGCGGAACAGGTAAGACTTCTGTTGCCAAGATTCTGGCAAAAGCCGTAAATTGTGAACATCCGATAGACGGAAGCCCCTGTGGTGAATGCGAGATGTGCAGGGAGATTGCCGCCGGAAACAGCATGAATGTGATAGAGATCGATGCTGCGTCGAACAACGGTGTTGATAATGTAAGAGAGATTATAGACGAAGTTTCTTATTCTCCGACAAAGGGAAAGCGCAAAGTGTACATCATAGACGAGGTTCACATGTTGTCTACGGGTGCTTTTAACGCGCTTTTGAAAACTCTGGAGGAACCTCCGTCATATGTAATGTTTATTCTGGCAACAACGGAAGTTCATAAGATTCCTATCACAATTCTTTCAAGATGTCAGAGATATGACTTCCATAGGATTACAGTGGACAGTATTGAGCAGCGCCTCAGAGAAGTTGTTGATTCGGAAGGAATCACGGTCGAGGAGAGGGCGCTCAGATATATTGCAAAGACTGCAGACGGATCTATGAGAGATTCTCTGAGTCTACTTGATCAGTGCGTTGCGTTTAATTATGGCGAAGAGCTTACCTACGATAAGGTGCTGAATGTGCTCGGAGCCGTTGACACTGAGGTGTTTAGCAAGCTCTTTTCCGCAATATATAGTCAGAACGCGGATGAAGCACTCAAGATATTGGCAGATGTAGTCGTTCAGGGACGAGAGCTTTCGCAGTTTGTAAATGATTTTGTCTGGTATCTGCGCAATCTTATGCTTATTCAGGCTTCGGATCAGATGGAAGATGTTGTTGATATTTCCACCGATAACCTGAAAGTGCTGAAGGAACAGGCAGAAGGCGTTGATGTAGACGTTCTTCTTAGATATATCAGAATTTTTTCCGAACTTTCTTCTCAGCTGCGCTTTGCTACGCAGAAGAGGGTACTTATAGAAATAACTCTTATCAAGATGTGTAAGCCGCAGATGGAGCCGGGTGAAGATTCGCTCGAGGACAGGCTTAGGATCCTGGAGAAGAATGCCGAAGAGAATTCGAAGCTGTTAAAGGGAATTCAGGGTGGACAGATCGCTGTTACAACGAGTGCTGCGGCCGCCTCCGGGAGTTCTGATATTGTAAGGGAAAAGAAGGTGCTGGACAGGGCTGTTCCCGATGATATAAAGCGAATTGTTTCGAATTGGCCGAGGGTTATCGCGGGAATGGAAAATCCCATGAAGACCTACCTGCAGAGAGCAAAGTTGAGTCTTGGAAACAACGATGCACTGCAGATTGTTTTTGACAACAAGCAACTCGCCGATAAATATTCTTCGGGACAGTCGGCTGAGGATCTTCAAAATGTTCTTGATAATTCTATCGGCAAGCATGTGGCATTTGAGACGCGCTATGTTGAGCCACAGCAGACTTTTGAAGAAAACTTCGTAAATTTGCAAGCTATAAATTTTGATATAGTTACAGAAGATGAAGAAAAGGAGAACTAGAAATGGCTAAAAGAGGCGGTTTCCCCGGAGGCGGAATGCCCGGAAACATGAACAATCTTATGAAACAGGCGCAGAGAATGCAGCGTCAGATGGAGGAGAGTCAGAAAGAACTTGAGACCAAAGAATTCACTGCCAAATCCGGCGGCGGTGCTGTAGAGGCGACTGTATATGGAAATAAGACTTTAAAGAGCGTTGTTATATCACCTGATGCGGTTGATCCCGATGATGTTGAGATGCTTCAGGATATGATAGTTGCCGCAGTTAACGAGGCTATGAAGCAGGCTGACGAAGCAAGCGGAGCCATGATCGGCAAGATGACAGGCGGATTAGGCGGAGGATTTCCTTTCTGATGGATCTTTACAGCGGACATATTAATCGGCTGATAGATGAACTTGCTTCCCTGCCGGGAATAGGTGGCAAATCGGCGCAGAGGCTTGCTTTTTATATAATCAATCTCCCTAAGGACAGGGTAAAAAAGCTTGCCGATTCAATAACAAGTGCGAGAGAAAATGTGCATTACTGCAAAGTGTGCTGTACTCTTACCGATGAAGACATCTGCCCTATATGCGGTAATCAGAACAGAAATCACAAGATTATTATGGTTGTGGAAAATGCCAGAGATCTGGCGGCATATGAGAAAACCGGGAAGTACGAAGGGGTGTATCATGTACTGCATGGTGCGATCTCTCCGATGTTGGGAATTGGTCCGGGGGATATAAGACTGGCTGAGCTTATGCAGAGGCTTCAGACAGAAGATGTTGAGGAAGTTATTGTAGCGACCAATTCAAGTCTTGAAGGTGAAACAACAGCAATGTATATAAGTAAGCTGATCAAACCCACAGGCATTAAAGTTACGAGAATAGCCAGTGGTGTTCCTGTAGGCGGAGACTTGGAATATATTGATGAAGTTACTTTGCTCAGGGCTTTGGAAGGTAGAACAGAACTGTAATGTTCACGAATTATGGAGGTAATGTAAAAAATGGCAGTAAAAAAAGTGTTATTTGGAGAAACACCAAATAAGGAGCAGGTGTTTGAGTATCATATCTCAAACAAGAACAATGTTGAGGTTGTTGTTATCAACTTCGGAGTTACTATCAAGAATATTTTTGTACCTGATAAGGATGGAAAGGTTGTTGACGTTGTTCTTGGATATGACGATCTTGCCGGATATCTTGAGAACTCATGCTTCCTCGGATCGACTGTAGGACCTACAGCTAACAGAATCTGCGAAGCTAAGTACAAGATTGACGGAAAAGAATTCTCTCTTCCTGTTAATGATGGACCCAATAACCTTCACACAGATATGAATAACGGATTCCATAAGAGAGTATGGGATGCCGTAGAAGGTGATGACAGCGTTAAATTCACTCTTAAATCAGAGGATGGCGACCTTGGATTTGCCGGAAACAGAGTATTTGAAGTTACATATTCTCTTTCAGACGACAATTCATTGTCTATCCATTACAATGCAACAAGTGATGCAAATACACTTATCAATATGACAAATCACGCATACTTTAACTTGAACGGTCAGGGATCGATCCTTGATCATACACTTAAGCTTAATGCGTCACACTATACACCTGTAATCGATTCTGCAGCTATTCCTACAGGCGAGATTGCAAGTGTTGTCGGAACACCTTTTGATTTCCTTGCAGAGAAGACTATCGGAAAAGATATCAATGCAGATAACGAGCAGCTTAAGGCTGTTGGCGGATACGATCACAACTACGTTGTTGATAATGCTGACGGTTCTATCAATGAGATCGCTGTTCTTTCATCAGCTCAGACAGGTATCACAATGAAGTGCTTCACCGATCTTCCGGGTGTTCAGCTCTATGCAGGGAACTTCCTTAGCGGAGAAAATTGCAAGGGTGGAGTAAGCTATAAGAGCAGAGAAGGAGTGTGCCTTGAGACACAGTTCTATCCCAACTCTATCAATCAGGAAGGCTTCCCTAAGCCTGTTTTTGGTCCTGATAAGGTTTATGATACAACAACAATCTATCAGTTCGTATAATTCTGATAAATTAGAAAAAAGCTTTTTGCGAAGCTGATATTATGGAGGTTTGTCTTGGCAGAAGTACGTGACTTTAGTACATATGCTGGTAAATTGAATAGCAGGAAAAAGAGCGGTGCATCTGACAGGCAGACCTCTTACAAAGAAAAAATCAGGAGCCACAAGCTTAAAGTTTTTATAAGAGCGGTGGTTCTTATCGTATTTTGTACGGTTATGATCTCGGTCATATACATAAGTTGGCGTGACAAGGTGTATTCTGAAGCGATTACGGTAAAAGGCGTGCCTATATCTATTGAAGACGATACTAAGATAGTAAGTCTCGGCGGACACATGGTGCGGTGCAGTAAGGACGGTGTGAGTTGCTATGATTCATCCGGAAAGGCACTTTGGACTCAGCCGTATCAGATGCAGAATCCAAAAGCAAGAACATGCGCCAATACCATAGCTATCGGAGATGATAACGGCCACGAGATCTATGTGGGCGATATCAACGGTCTGTTGGGAAAAGTGGATATAAACATGCCTATGAGAGATTTTTGCGTGTCATCGCAGGGTGTGGTTGCTGCGGTTCTTGACGGAGAAGACGTTGCCTGGATATATCTTTACAGCGCGCAAGGTGAAGAACTTGCCAGATTCAGAACAACAATGAAAGATTATGGATATCCGCAGAAGATCAGTATTTCTCCGAACGGTCAGCTTGTGTGCGTATCGTACCTCGGACCTGAAGATGGAAATATAATATCGAAAGTTGCTTTTTATAATTTTGGCGATGTTGGAAAAAATGTAGAAGATAATCTGGTCAGCTCTTACAATTATAATAATTCCGTTGCTCCTTTTGTTCAGTTTTTTGACTCTGATAAGTCATTTTCAGTTTCCAATGACAAGATCATGTTCTATTCAGGATCGCAGAAACCTGAGAAGCAGGCGGAGGAAACAATAGAGAACGATGAAATAAGATCTGTGCGTTACAGTGATTCTTATGTCGGACTTGTGTTTGCTGAAGGTTCCGATAAGGGAGCATACAGGCTTGAAGTGTATAACACGGCGGGAAATCACGTGTTGACCACATATTATGATATCGACGGCGCGGATATTATTTTTAGTAATAAGCAGATTGTTATCTATAATCAAAATGATTATCTGATAAAAGATATGAACGGAAGAGTCAAGTATCAGGGAACATTTGAAGAACCGGTAAGGACAATGATACCTACAGGTTCAAAGAGTAATTTCATTTTGGCAACAAGAGAAAGCATTGATACATTGGTACTTAAGTGAGTTTATATTGTTGTGCTTGTATTAAGAAGCACGGACAGAGGATTATTATGAGTATAGACATTTCACAGATTGTAATTACAGTTGCGGTAGTCTGTATTATTTTATGGAGAATATCATACGGATCAAATATTGGCCTGGTTGCGGAAGCGGCAGGCTTAATTGCTGTCTTGGCGACATTTGCATCGGTGTATTTTATTATGGGCATAATGGAAAATGTCCTGGATAAGAGCTTTGGAGGCATAATTCCAAAGATTGGATATCTGATTGTGGCGTTCGTTGTTTACAGAGTAATGACCGCGATCGGGGAAAACCTTCGGAAAATGAAGGAAATACCTGTGTTGGGAAGCTTTGACAGGATTCTTGGAGCGGTGCTTGGATTGATTGAAGCAATTGCGATTTTATACCTGATAGAATACATTACTGATATAAAACTCTTGACAACCCTCCAGGCCGCATGGGAAGAGGTTTTTGGGAGTTTTAAAGACCAATTTTTAAAAAGTTTTATAAAATAATCAAAAAATTTTAAAAAAGGTGTTGACACGGCCTATACCCTGTGATATTCTAAGTAAGCTGTCGCTGAGGACAGCGCAAACAAAGCACTTTGACAAATAAACAGTAATGCAACCCTGAAAGATTCCAAGAGAATAATTCAGAAAAATGTAAATTAACGGACAGAACGAAAAGCCAAGCTTAAGTTCTTAGCCGGATTAAACTTTTAAACGTGAGAGTTCGATCCTGGCTCAGGATGAACGCTGGCGGCGTGCCTAACACATGCAAGTCGAACGGAGATTTAACGCTGATGAAGCTTCGGCAGATTCTTGTTAAATCTTAGTGGCGGACGGGTGAGTAACGCGTGGGCAACCTGCCTCATACTGGGGGATAACAGCTGGAAACGACTGTTAATACCGCATAAGCGCACGGTATCGCATGATACAGTGTGAAAAACTCCGGTGGTATGAGATGGGCCCGCGTCAGATTAGCCAGTTGGCAGGGTAACGGCCTA
>NZ_KE384197.1:0-4751 GCF_000424465.1 Butyrivibrio hungatei NK4A153
TCGGGCTTTTTATCTCCAGTCTGACTATACTAAATATCTGTACAATATAATTTTGAATAATATCAGAGCATCCATTAACTCCAAATAATGCTCGTCCAAAGTCAACAACTAAACTTCCGTTATTGGAAAATATTTATTTAACGCTATACAAATTTTTTGCATCGTCAACAGAAACTGTTTCTACAACACGTTTAAGTTCGTCATACTTATAGCTTGTCTTTACCCCGTCAGGATCTGTTACTGTAGCAACGTTTCCTCTGTCATCATAAGTAAAGATTGGCCCTATTCCTCTATCGTCATAGACTGCTTTTATGTTTCCGTCACTGTATGCAAAAATGCCGGCATTCCCTCCGGGAGCAGCAATCTCTTTTATCGTGCCGTTTTTGTTATAAAAATATTTGTATGTATCGTCTCTTGGTCCTTTTACGGTATGAAGCTTTCCATCTACCCTATAGGTAATGCTGGTCTTATTTCCAAGCGCATCAATAATCTGCATATTTTACTTATTCAAGCTATACAACCACATACTTTGAATGCGACAAATAAGTAATACGCTACATACCTCAAAGTTCCAATTTCTGTTCAAGCAAATCAATTGCTATCACCTATAGTTTGGCTACTCTCTTTTAGCTTTTTAATTCTGATTATTACAAGAATAGCCTCAAAAGTAACAAAAACACAAAACAAAGCTCCTATCAAAATCTCTCCAAAATATAGAAACATTACTCCTATGAATAATGAAATTATTGCTTCTACCATCATACAAATAATTAGTTTTTTTACTTTTGACTCCAATATTTTTTACTCCTTTATTATATCCTTAAATCCTTTTACTCCGTTCTCCTGATATGGTAATAGTTTAGTCATTCTTACTTCCTCATCACCATTTGTTACTATAAATTCATCCCCATTCTCTATGATGTCTATTTTTTTCCCATTATATGTAAATATTTTTATCTGTCTAATTATATTGTTATATTCAAAGAACTGCCCCTCCTTTTCATATCCCACTCTAAACGCATCAAGCACAACAATAGATACCATCAATATATAATTTGATAATAATAACCATCGCCAACAATCATAATCAATGTCTGTGTTCGCATTACTCACCCAAAGAAAAACAATCACCAATATACTGTCTATTATATGCATAGCAATTGCTAACCATCTAACAATCCTGTATCTGTAAAAAGCTTTCATGTTTCTCTTATTTACGATTATGTAATAAAAACAAAGCCACATTACTATAAATGCTAATGCTACTATCCCAAACGCATCTCTCATACTTGCATCATTTGAAATATCTAATATTTGCCGCCACGTTCCAATATACATATCGGGATCCCAAAAGAAAATACCATATAGCATAAGTACTCCTAGCACTTTTGCTAATATATTTGCTTCTTTTTTATCTTTTACAGAACTCGCCTTAGTTGCACAATTCTGTAAAAAAATAGTAAGTATAATGCACGGTGCAACTATTATAATACCTATATTTACTACAAGAGTCCAAAATACAGTCATTTCTCAACCTCACAATCAACCTTCACAGTTATTCTTGTCATCTATTATATTATCAATAATCCACCCAGCTGCTTCCGACAAAATCCCAATATTTTTAGTATCATGAATCGCATACCATAAGAGTTGCTCACTTGCGCTAGGATTAGCACTATTAAAAACATCTGATATCCAATCTCCTGGACCTGATATTAAAGCTTGAGCTATACCTGATAAAGTCGCCTTACCTAGTACTTTTTTAACAGAGATGCTCTCGCCATTCTCTATACTTGTTATTGCATCAGCAACAGTACTACCAGTCGCACCTCCCAAAAAGTTACCCTTAGCACCACCAATTTTACTTGTAACTTTACAGTTAATATATGTTGAAAAGAATCCAGAGCTAAATGAATTACCTTTAACTGCACTTATCGTTCCTCCAACCGTTGCAGTTAAAATATCTTTATGTTCCATTATAGCAGTGCTTACAGTTCCTAACGTTGTTACTCCACCAGAAACAACCGCCCCTACTCCTGAAGCGACTGCTCCACCTATCATCGCTCCAGCAAGAGTATTACCTGCAGCTTTTATTAGATTTGCATGTTCTCCCTTCTTCCAATCAGAAATAATAGATGCATCACACGCTATTCCTGCCCCAACCGCAGCACCACAACAAGCTAATACCGGAAGCGAAATTGGTGCAGTAGCTGTCAAAGCTATTCCTACGCCTATAGCCCCTACAGTAGCTGCTACTGCACCTACAGTTACAGCTGCCACTCCTAATCCATCATTTATATCAAAATCTTTTAATTTAAGCCATTTTCCGTTATTATCAACAAAATCTATGGGACTATTTTCACAATATAGAAATTTGTTCAATGTGCTGGCAGAAGTTAGCAATCCTGGAAATTGATCTTCACCAACAAATCTACCATTATCAGTGCTGTAGAATCTTGCCTGTGCAAACTTAAGCCCCGATACTTCATCTTCCTGATAGCCTGTAAAAGCAAATGGCTGAATTATATTGCCCTGTTTAGTGTATGCATGCTTCGAGTTATTGTTTCTTATATTGCCTGTAAACGGATCTATATTTCTTCCAAAGTCATCGAATGCATATGATGATACAACTGCTCCGTCAGTACCTGTCATGTACATAGGTGATCCAAGTTCATCCTGGATATAATAGAAGTTATTTCCTGACTTTGACATAGAAATTACATTGTTATCATAAACAAAGCTCTCTGTCTCACCATTTACCGTTCTCTCAAGAAGGTTATAGTAATCCTTCGAAAGATTTCAAAAAACTCTATTCTTTCTTCCGGTCTTACAAATGCTAATAGCGGAATCCCCCGATAACTTCGTTATATGCCGTAAGTTATCAGGGGATTTTTATCTTATCTGATCATCCTTCTATCACAATACCATTTCTCTTTAGTTCATCATACAAAGCACTCATATCCTCAAATATAGCAATTTGTATAGGAACTTCTCTGTCTCTGGTCATAAAAACAAATTTACCATCCATAAAGAAGCACTGATTAATGTCGCTATACTTAATTGTCTTGAAATATAATCCGGCATGTATCACAAACCTGTCCTCTTTAACCACTATCGAGCTCTTAATAATCAAGTTAAGAAAAAGCCCCATAGCTGCTACTACTAAAAGAAACGTAACGACATTTATTATAGCTTCAAAAACGTTTTTTCCTGCAAGCGCTCTGAATAATCTTGGTGAGCATGCCGCTGCGGAAGCAAACGTTGCAGCCATTATTATTAAGATTGCCACTTTTGCGGCCTTTAATTTTTATTTTTCCATTATGTCGCTTTTATATAAAGTCATACATACTTATTTCACATTACTTTAAACTGATCTAGCATCAACATAGCCGCAAAAAGCATCGAAACTAGCGTTGCAATCACCAAGACAATCAGTATTATCCCATAACCAAACTTAGCAGCTTTGTTGTCCGTTTGCCCTATGTGGCGCATAAAACTTATAGCTTCAACAATACACAATAAAGCAAATGTTACAAGCAACCATATATTATGATTGAATTTTTCAATTTCTCCAGTCAAATATAAGACCAACAACACCATGACACTAATATGAGCATATAATTCAATTATCACTGCAGATAAATCAAATTCCTCATTTTCTTTAAAGGGATTAAGTAGGAGCTTCAGTTTAGGTGATACAACAACTTTATAAAATGAAACATTATTAATTTTTTTATTATTCATAACCCAGCACATATAATAAAGCCAGATAATTACCGCAAATACTATCTTCATGGTTATTCTCCACAACTGTTAAAATTTTGAATTATTCGCCTTGGTATATCATATAATTTTTCGTCCGTTAATAAATCAGATGCTGTATATCTTGCACCTTCAAACCCTACTGCTCGTGCAAAGCCTTTACCAACCTCATCACCTATCCATCTAACGCATTCTTTTGCCCATGCGCCTTTAGCACCAACACCAATCTTATTCCATCCCCATTGATTTCCAGCAAATTTCATTGCTTCATTACTTGATCCAGCTCTAGTTCCTACTATTCCACCAATAATACCATTAATCAGCACCCCTGATGCACTTATTTCTTCACCATTAACTGCCTGTGTAACAGCATATGAAGTACTATTAATTATTGCATTTCCAGCAAAAAGCATTCCCGGATTAGCTGTTACACAACTTAATGCTCCTGATAAGGCACCACTTGCCCCTGCAATAAGTGTTTGATTCAAATTAAAATCAGAGAAACCTTTATGTTCAATAACTTGAGCAACAACATCTACTCCCATGGATATAGTTCCAGATGCAAGCGCAGTTGCACACACAAATCCAACTGCTCCAGGTGCAAGAACAGTTCCCGCCACCAATCCAGTAACAACTGCAGTTGTAACAGCAACTTTTGCAACAGTTCCCTTATTTTCATCCCACCATTTTTCAGTAGTATGTGCAACACTTTTAGCAGTAGAACTAATTTTTTCTACTCCATTTTCAATATTGCTTGCAGCATCAGTTATCCACTTAGGCAAATTTCCATCATTATCAACAAGATTAATCGGATTCCCCCAACAATAGCCATAGTGATTCAGCGTAAACGGACTAATAATAAATCCTTTTACATTATCCTCAGACTGGAATCTGCCTGTTTCTGCCTTGTAGTATCTAGCCTGTGCAAACTTAAGCCCCGATACTTCATCTTCCTGATAGCCTGTAAAAGCAAATGGCTGAATTATATT
>NZ_KE384197.1:5366-16683 GCF_000424465.1 Butyrivibrio hungatei NK4A153
TATGTATACGCCTGACTTACGCCATTTGCAAAAGTCTTCTTTGAAAGACGACCTATATTATCATAAGCATAAGTAGTTTCTTCTCCGTTTCCTATGATGCTCCTTAGCTGAAGCTTATCATCATAGTTATAAGAAACTACCCTTCCGTCAGGATATGTGAGCTTAGTCTTATTATATTATAAAACGGTAGCTTCACTATATGCTGAAACTACCGTTTTACCGCATTTAAACCTAAGCAATAACACCATTGCTCTATTTTGCTTATTCAAGCTCTATAACCGCATACTTTGAATGTGGTAAAGAGGTAACTTTAACTTTATCTCCTTTTTTATTTTCTCATAGTGTCCAACCACACTATATTCACACTCAGTTCCATCAATTTCAACCATTATAGAATTTGAAATGCCAAACACTCCGCTTACCACTTCCTGAGATGCTACTCCATGTCCAACAACATAATTGTTTGCATCAATTAGTGGTTTATCTTTTACTATAGGTATCACTTCCATTATCACATGCATAGCAACAATTGCAGGTATCAATAATTTATACGCCACCCTTGCTGCCTTATTGTTTCTCAAAAACTCATAATTATCCCAATATGAATTATTGATCAAAAAGAACAAAGCAGAAATAATACCAACTACAAGAAAAATCATTATTTCCAAAAACTTTTTATTAAATATATTCTGATACTCCATAATATATTTCCTCACTAATCTAAACACTCTTGTGCTTTACCTGTAAAAAGAACATCTAAATAATTCATAATAATATTACTGCCTCCATTAATACCAAAAGCAGCTCTACCTATATCATCTATAATTGTCCCCATACTTCGTGGATCAAATTCTCGTAAAAACCACAACGGATTCTTCAAAGCTTCTCTCATCGCATTAACATTTCCTGGAACAAAACCTTTAAGCAATGCTGCTCCTCCATCAAATGCTGCACCAACAATTGCCCCCCATTTAGCTTTTCTAATCATTTCATTTATAGAAACCTTATCCTCAGTAACAGCATTAGCCAACATATCATTCATGAGTGAGCCCGCTAATCCACCAACCGTATTCTGTAAAGGAATTCCAGAATTAGCTATTGCCCCTCCAAATGTTGCAGCTGCATATGTTTCGGGCGATGATATTTGACCATTTACCACATCTGTAAATACTTGTCCACCAAAACCTAATACTGCGCCTCCAGGATTTGCTGCAAAAGAACCAATTAAAACAGCTGTATCTGCCATCCCTCTTGCAGCTCCTTTTTCAAAACTCTCTCCATTAATCGCTGCATTTACTCCAAAAGCAGTTCCTCCTGCCAAACTTAACACTCCTACTGCTAAGCCCGCACCTGCTCCACCGGTCACAACTGTTATACCAACCGCTGCAGCAGTTATAGCTGTCGCATTTATTATCTCTTTATGATCACTATAGAAATCTCCAACAGCATTCGCAGCTTTTGTCACCCATTTCGCCCAATTACCATCATTATCAACCAAAACTATAGGATTGCCAAAGCAATAGCCATAATGATTGAGTGTAAACGGTCTGTCAATGAATCCCTTTACGTTATCCTCTGACTGGAATCTTCCTACTTCTGCCTTATAGTATCTCGCCTGTGCAAATTTAAGTCCCGATACCTCATCTTCCTGATAGCCGGTAAAAGCAAAGGGCTGAATGATATTACCGTTTGTTGTGTAAGCGTACTTTGATGCATTCTGATTTCTGTCGTTACGTACTTTTCCTGTTAACGGATCGATATTTCTTCCAAAATCATCGAAGGCATATGATGATACAGCTACTCCGTCCATACCTGTCATGTACATTGGAGAGCCAAGCTCATCCTGAAGATAATAGTAGTTGTTGCCTGATTTTGACATCGAGATCACGTTGTTATCATAAACAAAGCTCTCTGTTTCGCCGTTTACCGTTCTCTCAAGAAGGTTGTAGTAATCCTTTGAAAGATCGCAAAGATACTCTATTCTTTCTTCAGGTCTTGTAGACTCTACTCTAAATCCAAGACCATTGTAGAAGTTTTCAAGTTCTCCCTTGTCTCTGTCAACTACTTTCGAGAGCATGTTTGTAGCATCAAAAGTAAAGCTCTTCTGCAAGAGACCTTTTATAAATTCCTTTGTCTGGTTTCCTCTCCTATCATAATCGTAAATCTTAAGGATTGCCTGATTTTTATATTATTGCTTTCATTTGTCTGATATATAAAAATGATTCATTCATACCTATATCTGTTTTTTGGTTCAATATATCTGCCGCAAGTAAATAATCATCACTTTTCACTTTACTTATAACTTCTGAAATATCCACATTGCTTTCGCCAAAACATTGCACTGTATTTTCTTTATCAAACATATATCGCGACTGATTCTCCATATTTGAATAGTAATATAATGGACTATCAGAATACATTCCAAGTATTCCACGTTCAACAAAAAAATCTTTTAGTAGACCATAGTTAGATAAATAAAATGGAAGCTTTATCTTTTTTCGATTATATAGCTTTATGATCAGCATCGAATTGGTGTATTGTCCGCAACTATCCAAATATATTTTACAAACATCTCCCCAACGATAAATTTGCACTTTCCCTGTTGGCAAAACATGTATTATTTCTTCAGCAGAAAAAGTAATCTTCTCATTTACTATTGATAATAAAAATGGAATATTTAACACAACAAAAATAAAAGCAAAAATCAGCAACCATTTCATTATATGTATATCATATCCTATATAAATCAGATAAATTAGTGCCATCAAAAACACTATCTCAGTTAAAATACTATATAGGCATCGTTTATTAACTGTCACTTTATCTATACTCATTTTGTATACACTCTCTTTTCTCGATTTTTACACAAAACATAAAAATTGATTTATACGGCTATCCCTCACATACAATACCACCTACGCGGTTAACCAAATTATCTATTTTACTATCCACCCCTGCGGTTATTCTATTGTAAGCAAAATCAATTACATGTTCTTGCATAGTATAACAAAAAACCATTTTTGCAGCTTCCATTGCATCCGGCGCATAGCTAAATGCATACTTCGCGATAGAATCTAAAGTATTCTTCCCAATGCCTTTTGCTATATCTTTAATTCCATTTACATCATTAACCATTTCACCTTGAGCAATAAATTCCGATGCAATTTTTTCTAAAACAGGATGCTGACCATTTTGAAATAGTTTATTAGCAATTTTGGGTGCATTCTTCGCTAAAATTCCTGTAGCTTTCATCATACCACCAACTGCTAATGCATTAACTCCTGCACCTATAACATTACTTATTTTTTCTTCAGTAGTAAGTTCTCCATCAAGAGAGTCCTTAGCATTATTAAACACTGCATCTGTAACAAACTGCACGCCCATCGCCAATCCTGCGCATCCAGTTGCAATTGCTGTTCCTTCAATAGCACCTTGAGCGGCACTTAATCGAACCTTTTTCCAATCAATCTCTTCACCGCTTAGTTTCTGATCCAGATATTCCAATCCACCATTTACAAAGCCTCCAACAGCTGCTCCTATAAGTAAATGTAGCAACTTACCATTTCTATCAATTGCTATTATCGGTGTATTTAAACAGTACAAATAATGATTTTGTGTTTCTGGAACTTGCTCAAATCCCCTAACCTGATCCTCACCAATAAACCTGCCATTATCCGCACTATAAAATCTTGCCTGAGCAAACTTAAGACCCGACACTTCATCTTCCTGATAACCGGTAAACGCAAAAGGCTGAACGATGTTGTCGCTTGTTGTGTAAGCGTGTTTTTGCACGTTATGTTTTCTGTTGTTTCTTACCTTTCCGGTAAACGGATCGATATTTCTTCCGAAGTCATCGAAAGCATATGCGCTTACGGCAGCTCCGTCTGTACCTGTCATGTACATTGGAGAGCCAAGCTCATCCTGAAGATAATAGTAGTTGTTGCCTGATTTTGACATCGAGATCACGTTGTTATCATAAACAAAGCTCTCTGTTTCGCCGTTTACTGTGCGCTCTAAGAGATTGTAATAATCCTTCGAAAGATCGCAGAGGTACTCTATTCTCTCCTCAGGTCTTGTTGATGTTACTCTGAATCCAAGTCCGTTGTAGAAGTTTTCAAGTTCTCCCTTGTCTTTGTCGATTACTTTTGAGAGCATGTTTGTAGCATCAAAAGTAAAGCTCTTTTGCAAGATGCCGTTTATGAATTCCTTTGTCTGATTACCACGGTTATCGTAATCGTAGGTCTTAAGGATTGCCTGAGAGCTGTTAAGCTCCTTAGTCTCTATGAGTCTGTCGAGAACGTCGTATGTATACGCTGTCTTTATATTCTCGCTTGTATCTGCGAATATCTCAGACATAGCGGTTCTGTTGCCGAATGCGTCGTATTCGTAAGCAGCTTTTGTTATTCCATCGTGCGTTGTCTTTGTAAGACGTCCGATAGCATCATAGCTATATTCATATCTTCCCGATACTTTATCAAGACCGCGTCTGTTTCTATCTATGCCGTCAATAAGACCTGCTTTGTTATAAGAATAGAAGTATTTATCAAGTACTCCCTGCTTATCGGAACTTTCCATTGATGCGAGGTTTCCGCCCAGCATATATGTGTAACCTTGAGTTACTCCGTTTGCAAATGTCTTACTTGAAAGGCGTCCAAGATCATCGTAAGTATATCTTGTCTCTTCACCGTTTCCGATAATGCTTGAAAGCTGGAGCTTTTCATCATAGTTATAAGTAACTTCTCTTCCGTCAGGATATGTGAGCTTTGTTCTTTCACCTGTAGCGCCATACTCGTATGCCACAGTCCTGTTCTTAAAGTCTGTTACCTTTGTAAGGCGTCCTAAGATATCATTTTCTATGTAGGCATATCGATATCAGTAAGATGCAATGACATCATAAATGATTTTGTTTTTTAATTGTCCATCTAATGATAATAAATCGAAAGCCCCCGTAAATTCATACTAAATCATTGGTATAAATTCATAGGAGCTTAGGATTTAATCAAAAAACAAAATCACGCAGAATAATTACTTCCGAAATGATATCCAATGCCAAAAAATATTAAATACGTAATTGCACATAAACATATTATCAATGTGAATTTAATATTTTTGATGCAGTATTTAGCATATAAATGTCCCAACGCACTTACTCCTAAAACTACTCCTCCTCCAGCTTCCATATATAAGTTATTACCTATCCTGAAATATCCCAAAATACCGCCAATTATAAAAAGCAAAACCATTAGGATAACAATAATACTCCTGTACTTTTCAATGTTATACATTGACGTTTGATGATACATGATAAAAAGAAACAATACGCAAAACAAAATTGAATCTATTCCCAACAAAAGATTAAATTTAAATTCAGTTATATCCTTTTTACAATATATCAATCCCATAACTACTATTGGCAGCAACACTATTGCATCCGCTAAAATAAATTCTTTAACTTTATTGCTCTCTGCAGATATCAGCATTAGCAAATCTACTACAATAAAAAGACAAGCAAGTATAATATATGTTGTAAATACTTTTTGATTTAAACGAACCATACCATTTTCTCCAATTCTATTTCTCAATATTCTTATAACCTATAGCAATGCTGGTTTCCAATGTTTTATCGAATAATACATTGCATCTTTAGTTAAATCTCTTAAGCTTTTTCCTTTATAAATTTTCAAATCATCACTCAAGCCTGTAACAACAGTACTAACTGCTAAACCAACTCCTAATGCTACTATGCCAAAACCAGAGCCCACTATAGCCGTTGTAATTGCTGTCGTGGCAACTATCTGTAACGTAGAAACAGCCGCATCAACAGTTGCATCAGAAAGTATCCTGTCTATAGGTTGTTTATTTTGAATATTATCATATACACCAATTCCAACATCTAATGCTACTGCAACAACATTAATATATTTTCCAAAGTCATCAATTTTCTTCGCAATATTTGTTGCTTTTTCAGCATTAGATAAGTTTTTTGCTGCAGCTTCACGCATAGAACGTCTTACTGCATTATTACTTCTATAATGACTCAAAGCACGTCCAGGTCTAGCTATTTTAGCCGAATGAAGCATAGCACTTATCTGTTTACTACGCCTCGATAAAACTTTTGCCCCCGTCAAAAGCCCTATTTTAAGGATTTCAACACCATTTTGAGCATACTTGCTTATAGTTGAAACATCTTGAGAAGTTATACCTGCACTACTATCTTCACCTTCACATTTGTTAGCAGAATCATTTGTTGACATTGAATTCGATTTAGGCGCTGGGTAAAATCCAACATCAGACTTAGGTTCTGGATAAAATCCAACATCAGACTGACCACTTAATGTTTGAGTTGGATCAGGAATTGAAGGTTCTTTTCCATTTTCATCAATCAAATTTATTGGATTATTTAAACAATACATATATCTATGCTGCGTATCAACACTATTAATAAAACCTTTTATCTGATCTTCACCTAAAAATCTCCCATTATCTGCACTATAATATCTTGCCTGTGCAAACTTAAGCCCCGATACTTCATCTTCCTGATAGCCTGTAAATGCAAAAGGCTGGATGATGTTGCCATTTGTTGTATAAGCGTGATTTGATGCATTCTGATTTCTGTCGTTACGCACTTTTCCTGTAAACGGATCTATATTTCTACCGTAATCATCAAAAGCATATGCGCTTACGGCCGCTCCATCTGTTCCTGTCATGTACATAGGTGAGCCAAATTCATCCTGAAGGTAATAGAAGTTGTTGCCGCTCTTTGACATTGAGATTACATTGTTATCATAAACAAAGCTCTCTGTCTCGCCATTTACCGTTCTCTCAAGAAGGTTATAGTAATCCTTCGAAAAATTTCAAAAAACTCTATTCTTTCTTCCGGTCTTACAAATGCTAATAGCGGAATCCCCCGATAACTTCGCTATATGCCGTAAGTTATCAGGGAATTTTTATCTTATCTGATCATCCTTCGATCACAATGCCATTTCTCTTTAGTTCATCATACAAAGCACTCATATCCTCAAATATAGCAATTTGTATAGGAATTTCTCTGTCTCTGGTCACAACAACAAATTTACCATCCATAAAGAAGCACTGATTAATGTCGCTATACTTAATTGTCTTGAAATATAATCCGGCATGTATCACAAACCTGTCCTCTTTAACCACTATCGAACTCTTAATAATCAAATTAAGAAAAAATCCCATAGCTGCTACTAATAGAAGAAACATAGCAACATTTATTATAGCTTCAAAAACGTTATCTCCTGCAAGCGCTCTGAATACTCTTGGTGAACATGCCGCTGCGGAAGCAAATGTTGTAGCCATTATTCTATTAAAATTGCCATTTTTGCGGCCTTTAATTTTATTTTTTCCATTATGCCGTCAATCCTCTTTCAAAAAATTGTAATGTCACATTGCAAAGTATAAAATATCATTTTAAAATCAGACACCTACATATTTTCTATAGCTCCTTGCACTTTCACTCAAATATCATCAACACGTTGAAGTTTTTTTCTTTCAGTCAGATATCTACACCAAGTATTATAATTTTCCCAACCCTCATTCGGATGCTCAAGCAATTTTATTTTTTTTCCACGATAATATATTACTGTTTGCTGAAACCTTGAGCCTTTAACAACGCGATAAAACTGCTCGACCTTGTCAAGCTCATTCACATTAAATTTATATTTTACCTTGTTTAAAACCTTAATTGTTATATTGTCATCGTCAATAATGATACGTATCGATCCAAACGCTAATATATATATAATTATTGCAACAATAACAGGTGTAAATCCAAAAACAAATATAAGGATCATCTCAATAACATATGATGTATCGTGTATAATAATGCTTTCTTTGATATTTTTAATGCCTTCTTGGTATATTATTGCCGCTAAAAATAATACTACTCCAATAAGAACGTAACCAAGTTTTATAAATTTAGGTTTCAAAATTATATTTGTGCCCATACTATACATTACTCCCCTAATTTTTTTTCAACCTGAATAGACAAATACTTATGCTACACTATCATTGCTTTCAACGTTCCAATATACATATCGGGATCCCAAAAGAAAATACCATATAGCATAAGTGCTCTTAACACTTTTGCTAATATATTTGCTTCTTTTTTATCTTTTTCAGAGCTCGCCTTAGTTGCACAATTCTGTAAAAAAATAGTAAGTATAATGCACGATGCAACTATTACAATACCTATATCTACTACAAGAGTCCAAAAAATATCCATACCTTAACCTCGCATTTATTCTTATTATACGGTATACGGTTATTCATTATTCAAATCCTTGATTCCATACCAACCTAATTTTAGCAAAGAGTTGTATAAGCTGTTGCCATAATATTGAAAATAGCCCAAGAATTTCTATATTCTCGGGCTTTTATATCGACTCTTGTATAATTAGTATTCACAAAATATTTTCAAATATATATTTCCTAAATTATATAATCCAAATGGTCTAGCTCTGTTGCTTGTTACGTTTTTTAATCTGTAATATAACAAAAAATATTTTAAAGACAGCAAAAATGCAAAATAAGCTCCCAAATAAGATTTCGCCAAAATAAATCAAGCTTCCACCTATAGCAAAATAAATACATGTTTCTATCGCCATACAAAAAAATAATTTTTTTCTATCATTTTCCATTTTGTTTTCCTCTTGTCAATTTTCTAAACTCTTCAAGACCTTCTATTTGACGTGGCGTAAGCTTTTTCATTCGTACTTCTTCTTCGCCATTTTTAACTATATAATCTTCATTTTCTATAACTACATCAAACTTGTTATCGCCAATCACAAAAAGCTTTCGCTGAGATATAACCGTATTATACTCAAAACATACACCATCTTTTGTATATGCTACTTTTATTGCGCCTAATATAACAATGACAGCAAACATCATTAAATCCAACAAAAGAATATATTTCCAATAATACTTATTTATATTCCCATTTACATTAATCAAAAACAGGTACACAATCATGATCGCACTATCTACTAGTTGAATACCAATAGCAATCATTCTACCCCGCTCATATTTATAAAATATTTCAACTCCTACATTATCTCCAAAAATCATAATATAGAAAGATAACAATATTACCAAAAGCGCAAAAACTATTATTCCAAAACAATGTTCACTGATCATTATCGTTGGAATATCCAAAAGCCCTTGCCATGACTCTTTAAAAGTATCAGGTGTATAAACAAATAATCCAAATAGCACCAGTCCCCCTAACGCTTTCGATAATAT
Organism: Butyrivibrio hungatei NK4A153; assembly: GCF_000424465.1. GTDB lineage: Bacteria > Bacillota > Clostridia > Lachnospirales > Lachnospiraceae > Butyrivibrio > Butyrivibrio hungatei_A. The sequence continues at coordinate 14,637 of NZ_KE384197.1, forward strand.
ATTTGCATTTCGACTTTCTTTTGCAGAGCAAACTTTTTTTGTACAGTTCTGCACAAAAGTAACCAATGCTATACAGGGCCCCCATAGAACAACACAAAAATTTATTATAATGCTCCAAAAAATTACCATAAACGCTCTCCTCAATACAAAAGTATTAATGAAATCAAAAACATTATTGGATGTCAAAATTTAAATGAATCCATTTTCCCACCCTAATATTGAAGTAGCCCAAGAGTCTCTATACTCTCGGGCTTTTTATCTCCAGTCTGACTATACTAAATATCTGTACAATATAATTTTGAATAATATCAGAGCATCCATTAACTCCAAATAATGCTCGTTCAAAGTCAACAACTAAACTTCCGTTATTGGAAAATATTTATTTAACGCTATACAATTTTTTTGCATCGTCAGCAGAAACTGTTTCTACAACACGGTTAAGTTCGTAATACTTATAGCTCGTCTTTACTCCGTCAGGATCTGCTATTGTAGCAACGTTTCCTCTGTCATCGTAAGTAAAGTTTGACCCTATTCCTCTATCGTCATAAACTGCTTTTATGTTTCCGTCACTGTATGCAAAAATTCTGGCATTTCCTCCGGGATGGACTTTATTTAGTGCTGCATCAATAAACTACAGTACATATATATCATAAATATGCATCCAAAAGAAAAAAAACAAATAAGATATATATTTCCCCCAATAGCTTTATTGTTCCGTTTAATCTTAATATTTATAGCAAACACTTCCTCGATTATGATTGCAACACAGCATAAGATTATTATTATAATACTATACTTGGCACCAGCAACTTTCCAATAATTCTTTAAATTATGTTTAAAAAAATAACCAACAATTGTTATTACTAGTAATATGTTATTGCATACACGCAACAAAGCCATTGATAAAAGATATTCTTTTTTTGTTGAAAAAGGATTTCCTAATCTCTTTAACCACCTAGGTGCGGGATAATCATATCCCCTACCACTATATTCCGTAATTCCGCTTGCTAAAAAAACAAACAGCCAAATCAACAAAACAAAAAAACAATTATTCACCGCATTCCTCCTTTGGGGAATCATTGTATAGATTTGATGCAACTGTAACAAGCGGTGAGCCAATAAGTGTGGTTCCTGCCGCAATCACTAATCCCCTTGCAAGCTGTGCACTAATATACTTCGCACCATCTACAAAATGATGCAATATATTTATCTTTTTAGCCTGCCCTAAAACATATTTTCCATTTGCTTTAAACAAATATAAATGTTCTCCCACGTCATAAGCATCCTTTGCAGCTCCATCTCCGCCAATAAATCCAGCAGCTCCACCAATTATTCCACTTACACAAGCATCATAAATTATTTTTTTAGTGCTTTCACCTTTCTGTATATCATTGACTATTGATACTACTGCAGCATTTACAGCATTCAGACACGAAGACGCAGCCCTTCCTATGCCTGAACCAGTTATCAATCCTGCAATAGCGCCACCCACCCCGGCGACTCCAATCTGGCCAACATTTATACTATGATCTTCGTTAGTAACTATCTCTGTTCCAGTTTCCATAACAGCACTCATTGTTCCACAAACTGCTGCTCCCTTAGTCATTGATGCTGCCATTGCAACACCAGTTGAACCGCCTACTGCAGTCTGTGTTATTGCTGCAACAGCCCCAACGCCTGCTCCAATTGCCGCGCCTACCGCTGCACCTTTAAGCCCAGTAACAGCCGCATGTCCATAATCAATCTCCATTATGTTTTTCCCAGAAACAGCTTGAGATATCACATCACCAGCAAAACCAATCGCACCACCTATTAAAGCTCCTCCAATAATTGTAGGCAAATTTCCATCATTATCAACAAGATTAACCGGATTTTCCCAACAGTAACCGTAATGATTCAGCGTAAACGGACTAATAATAAATCCTTTTACATTATCCTCAGACTGGAATCTTCCTGTTTCTGCCTTGTAGTATCTAGCCTGTGCAAACTTAAGCCCCGATACTTCATCTTCCTGATAGCCTGTAAAAGCAAATGGCTGAATTATATT
>NZ_KE384197.1:17393-155986 GCF_000424465.1 Butyrivibrio hungatei NK4A153
TATGTATACGCCTGACTTACGCCATTTGCAAAAGTCTTCTTTGAAAGACGACCTATATTATCATAAGCATAAGTAGTTTCTTCTCCGTTTCCTATTATGCTCCTTAGCTGAAGCTTATCATCATAGTTATAAGAAACCACCCTTCCGTCAGGATATGTGAGCTTAGTCTTCTCACCTGTAACACCATACTCATAAGCTACAGTCCTGTTCTTAAAGTCTGTTACCTTTGTAAGACGTCCAAGAACATCATTCTCAAGAATTGTCTTTCCATTCCAGTCATTTATCTGATTAAGCTGATTAAGCTCATTGTACGCAAACGCTACTGATCTTCCGTCTGAATATGCGACGTTTGAAACACTTCCCAAAGCGTTATAGCTATAAGTTGTCTTATAGTTATCCCTGTCAGTCTTTGCAAGAAGTCTTCCGTATTGGTCGTATTCATATTTTTCAACTTGACCAAGAGCATCTGTTACGCTTGTAAGCTGACCTGCAAGGTTATATGAATAGAGCGTTACATGACCGTCTTTTCCAACTGTCGGCATGTAGTCGTCAGTCTGCTCTTCAAGGTTTATTCTTCCTTCAACTCTGTGAATGGTTTTAAGGTTATCAAGGCTGTCGTATGTATAAGCTGTCTCATTTCCAAGAGCATCTATTACAGACTTAAGGCGTCCTGTTGCTGTGTAAAGGTAAAGTGTTATACTGCTTCCGTCAATTACCTTTGTAACTCTTCCAAGTGCATCATACTCGTATTCAACACATCTTCCGTCTGAACCTGTTACTTTATTTACCCGGCTTAAGGCATCGTAACCATAGTTGATCTCATAACCGTCAGCAAATTTTCTTGTCTTTACTCTTCCAGCTTCATCATAGGTAAGTTCCTGCTCTGTTACACCGCAGAAGCTTACTGATGTAAGTCTTTTTCCTTCTGTGTAAGTGAACTTACGCACTCTTCCCACTGCATCAGTAATCGAATCTATAAGATCCATTTTGGTGTATTTGTAAGATACTTCATTTCCGAGAGCGTCCGTTTCCTTTGTCACTCTGTTTAAAAGGTCATACTCACGCTTTGAAACATTTCCGAGAGTATCTGTAACTTCCGTAACGTTACCTGCTTCATCATATGTATAGCCTGTCTTATGACCAAGAGCATCTGTCTCTTCCGTCACTCTGTTAAGAGCATCATAAACATAGCTCTTTATCCTGATATCGCCAAGATACTCAGCCGTTACATTTCCGTTCTTATCATAATCATAGCCTGTTGTTCTTCCCTCGGGATCTATGACTTTAATAAGTCTCATAAGAGGATCGTACTCATACTTTATCTGTCCGCCGTTTGGAAGTAATACAAGCTCCTGCTTACCCATTGCATTATAGGTTATCTCTGTACTTCTTCCCGCTTCGTCGGTTACCTTTGAAACCTTTCCCATGATATTGATGTCATAGCTTTTAAGAGTTCCGTCAAATTCCTTAACAGAAGTCACTTTTCCCGACTTATCATATCTGTATTCCCTTGTATTTCCGAGGGCATCTGTTGTCTTTATTATTCTGTCGGCGTTGTCGTACTCAAATGTAGTCTTAGCGCCGTCAGCAGAAACTGTTTCTACGACACGGTTAAGTTCATCATACTTATAGCTCGTCTTTACTCCGTCAGGATCTGTTACTGTAGCAACGTTTCCTCTGTCATCGTAAGTAAAGCTTGGCCCTATTCCTCTATCGTCATAGACTGCTTTTATGTTTCCGTCACTGTATGCAAAAATGCTGGCATTTCCTCCGGGAGCAGCAATCTCTTTTATCGTGCCGTTTTTGTTATAAAAATATTTGTATGTGTCGTCTCTTGGTCCTTTTACGGTATGGAGCTTTCCGTCTGCATTATAGGTATAGTTCGTCTTGTTTCCAAGCGCATCAATAACCTGCGTTACATGACCTCTGTTATCATAAGCGATTTTGGTCGTATTGCCGTTCTTATCGGTAATACTTGTTTTAAGATTCATGCCATTATATGAATAAGTTTCCTTGCCGTCATAGTAGGCTGTCTCTATATGCCTTCCGAAATCATCATGCGTGTAAGTAACCTTATTGCCGTTCTGCTCTGTAGCAACCGTTATCTTCTTCTCGTCGTCATACTCATATGTCATCACAGTATTGTCAGGAAAACTCTGCTTTACTGTTCTTCCCTGCTCATCATACTCATTTGTGATAGATGTAATTCCTTTTGGATTAATTACATCCTTGATTTTTCCATCTTCCGTGTATGTAAACTTCCTTACTGCTCCGTCAGCTTCTTTTATCTCTGTGAGCCTGTCATCATCATAGGCATAAGAAACACACCTGCCCGCCTGATCGGTAACAGATGTCATAAGAGTAACTCTTATTTTCCCAAGTTCATTGAAGATACATTTTTCAAGATACTCAAATGTCAGAGTGTTTCCGTTCTTGGTACTTATATGTGTAACACAGCGCTTGCCTCCAACGATATCGTATGTAAAAGATACATTATCGCCGTCGAAATCTCCAAGTGCTACAAGATATCCCCTGTCATCAAATCTCTCATATGTTCCGTCATCCTGAGTGATAACATAGCCGCCTGTGAGTTTTTCAAGAAGTCCCTGTTCGCCTTGAGTTTCGAAATAAAGGTCTTTGTCATATACATCATCAATCTTTTTATACTCGCCTTTACTTCCGTCAGACTTTTCTATCTTTATTATTCCGTCTTCTTCCACAATGCGCTTTTCAAAAGTATGCTTCCAGCCTTTCCCGAGGCGTCCGCCCTTTTTGTCCATTGCGTTATAGAATCTTGCAAATGAAAGAGGATATTTACCTCCAAGTTCAATGTCAACGTGTTCGTTTATGTAGTTTCCGCTGCACATATTTACAGGATCATACTTAACAATAGTGCTGAGCACGTTATTACCGAGTTTATCTACAAAACTTCCCGAACCCTGTGCTCTTTTTACGCTGTCCTCAAGGAAATCACCAAGCCTTTCGATAACGCCCATCTCAATGTTGCCGTCACCATTTACAAGTAACCCCTTGCAGCTTCTAAGATCTTCAATCTCCTGTTTTAACTTGCCTATTCTATAAGGAAAACTAACAGATGATATCTTGGCCGCCTGCTGATTATCGAAATTGATGAACCTGTTGACAAGATCAAGGATCATTCCGTCCTTTGATGCGTCTCCGCAAAGATTCCCATAAGCATTTGATGCCATAAAGAAGTCGTATTCATCGCAGTTTCCGTACTTTCTTCCAAACCTGCTGTGAATGTTATCCTTTAAAACCTCCATGCTTGTTGCCCATGTTTTATAAACAGAAGCACAGCCGTGAAGTTCTATGTTAAGTCCTTCAAGAACGATCGTGCTTATCTTGGCATCATCAGCTTCATCAACCGCAGCTTTAAAGCCTTTTACATAATCCGTAAGAAGCGCTCTGAAGTCCCTTTCAATCCTTAGTATTTCATCAAGCTTTGCCTGCTCAACTGTTCCTACAAGGAGTTTTGCCTTGTCAGCACTCTTTCCTTCCCAGTTTGCTTCCCCTGTAAAGCTGTCCTGCGCTCTCTTATGCGCTGCAGCTTTTTCTTCATATTCATCCATAGCAGAAAAAAGGTCACTTATGTAAGCATTGAATTCCGCCATGTTTATCCATTTGTTTTCCATAAGTATCAACCCTCTTCCCTATCTATTTTTGCGGCAATATCAATATCTGTTTCAACTATCTTGCCGGTACTGTTATCTAAAAGTGTTGCAGTATCAATACTTACAACATCCTTATATGTTGCTGTCAGATCTTTCTGTCTCTCAGCTATATATTTGATCATGTGGAGTGAGGCATCTTCGCCGATGAGTCCGGCTTTTGCCAATGCAGAATCTTTAATCTCAAGAACGTTTGCAGAATCTTTTATATCTGAAATAAGCGCATCTACCGCCTGTTTCCCCAACTGTATCTTTTCACCTTTACCACTCATTGTTTACCATCCCCGTTATCCTTAATTTTGAGACTGTTCACGTTCACGCTCTCGCTCGCGCTCACGTGCACGTCTTTCCTCTTCTTCAATTCTTTCTATCTCAGCTTCAAGCTCTGAAATCTGAGACTCGGCTTCTCTTATCATCTTATCTATGGCACTTCTAAGCCGCGTACACTCGCCCTTTGCTCCGTCCATTCTAAAAACGCAGACGTTCTTAGCCTTAACTGCGTTCTGCTCGTTAACGCCAATCCACTCGCCTGCTCTGCTTAAATCTATTCCATCAAGTGTATCTTTCTGGGTCTCAATCTGTCTGATATATCCGTCGATAACTGTCTGTTTCTCCCTCATTGCTCTGATATCTTCTCTGATCTCTTCAATCTTTCTTCTGCAATCCCCGATTCTACTCACTATAACCTCCAATACGTTGTTGTAACATATTTTTTTACATAGTAAATGTGTCAAACACGGGCACATCTATCACTTTTGTGAATATTTATTTTTAATTATTCACAAATATTTACAAAAGTATTATCACACAATCCAAACATGTTGTAAATCAAAAATGGTAAAACCCTCAATTACATCGTTTTTTCAAAATAACTGACCTGATCCGCAGGATTCTTGTCTAAAAATAACACTTATATTAGAAACGCTTTCAAAATCAAACTCACTGTCATATTGTAGCACAATGTTTATCTTTCTGTAGATAGTCCCTGCCCCAAAGCCATCCGTTTAGAAATGTAGAAACTTCACCGTGAGGCAATAAGGCGGGTTTTCGCAGTATTTAAGTATGTTGCCATATTCAAGAGCGATAAAAAGACTTAAGCTTTCATTCTGTTCTCGCTCCAACTGTTTGAGCCCATTTATGGGCGAGTTTTGGAGCGAAGAATGAAAGCTTAAGTCTTTTTATGCCTTGAATATCAACATACGCAGCAACAAGAAAATCCGCCTTATTGCCTCACGGTGAAAAGCAACCACCTCCAAGCGGATGGCTTTGGGGGGCTGGCGTACCATTATTAAAGGCTGTAACACTTACTTGTGCTACAGCCTTTTCTATATTGTATACATATTATGCATTTATCATTTTATATTACTCTGCTGCGGGTTCTTCAGCTTCTGCATCAGCTGAAACATCAGTGTCTACAATGCTGTTGTCTTCTGTAAGGCCGCCCTGCTCCATGCTAACCTCTTCCTCTACAGTCTCATCTGCTTCGAAATCTCCGCCTGTAGCTCCGCCACATCCTGTAGCAAGCACAACTGCTGTCATAACCCCAATAAAACTTACCATTCTCTTTTTCATACTAACATCCTTTCCTATATGCTTTCATATATAACTGTTAACTTTTGTGTTACATCATAATTGAATTATACCGAAATACGCTGAAATGTCAAATTTTGAATGTTAACTTTTTATTGTCTTTTATTATGCTATAATATGTTTTACCAATTATTACACGAGGTAAGAAAAATGCTTTACATAATGCGGCACGGCAAGACAGAATGGAACAAAATCGAAAAATTACAAGGAAGCGTAGATATCCCACTTAACGATGAGGGAATCCTAGTTGCTCAAAAAGCACATGATAAATACAAGGAAATAAAGTTTGACATCTGTTATTGTTCCCCACTTATCAGAGCCAAAAAGACAGCAGAGATATTTTTGGAAGGAAAAGACACTCCGATCGTGATAGACGATAGGCTAAAAGAGATGTCTTTTGGAGAATTTGAAGGATCTGTAGGTTACTTTAACAATCCGGAAAATCCCATAAGTAAACTATTTACAGATCCCGAAAGTTATACTTCAGTCGGAGGATCGGAAAGCCTTGAGCACCTTGCTGAGAGAACACTCTCTTTTCTAAACGAGATTGCCTATCCGCTGCATAAAGAAGGCAAGTCCGTACTCATAGTCTGCCACGGTGCGCTGGGATGCAGTATCATCTCACATATCAAAAATACTCCCGTTTCTGACTTCTGGGACAATCTCATGGGAAATTGCGAATTGGTGAAGCTATTGTAAATCCGTTACCTATATCTAACATTTTTTGATAATAAAATAGCATTAACTGAACTAGACCATTCTATTTGGTTAGTGTATGCTAACAGTATAAAAATGTTTTTTATAGGAGGTTACAAAATGAGCGAAATATTTAAGGACATTCCCGAAATTAAATTCGAGGGAAAAGACAGCAAAAACAAATTTGCATTTAAATACTACGATTCCAAAAGAGTAATTATGGGCAAGACAATGGAGGAACATCTTCCGTTTGCCATGGCTTGGTGGCACAACCTTGGAGCTAACGGCGTTGATATGTTCGGAAGGGGAACTGCCGATAAATCCTTCGGCGCTTCTGAAGAAGGAACAATGGAGCATGCAAAAGCAAAGGTTGATGCAGGTTTTGAATTCATGAAAAAGCTTGGTATCAAGTATTTCTGCTTCCATGATGTTGACCTTGTTCCCGAGGCAGATGACATCAATGAGACAAACAGACGTCTTGATGAGATCTCAGATTATATACTTGAAAAAATGAAAGGCACAGACATCAAGTGCTTGTGGGGAACAGCCAACATGTTCAGTAATCCCCGTTTCATGTGCGGCGCAGGAAGCACAAACTCAGCCGACGTATTCTGCTTTGCAGCAGCTCAGGTTAAAAAAGCTCTCGACATCACAGTAAAACTCGGTGGAAGAGGCTATGTATTCTGGGGTGGACGTGAAGGTTACGAAACACTTCTTAATACAGACGTTAAATTCGAGCAGGAAAACATTGCAAAACTCATGCATATGGCTGTTGATTACGGCAGAAGCATCGGATTTAAGGGTGATTTCTATATCGAGCCCAAGCCGAAGGAGCCCATGAAGCATCAGTATGATTTCGACGCTGCTACAGCAATCGGATTTCTTCGTCAGTACGGCCTTGATAAAGACTTCAAGATGAATATCGAGGCAAACCATGCAACACTTGCTCAGCACACATTCCAGCATGAGCTCAGAATCAGTGCAATAAACGGTATGCTTGGTTCAGTTGATGCCAACCAGGGCGATCCGCTCCTTGGATGGGATACAGACGAATTCCCTTGCAACGTATATGACACAACAATGGCTATGTACGAAGTGCTTAAAGCCGGCGGACTCACAGGTGGATTCAACTTTGACTCAAAGAACAGACGTCCCAGCTATACATTTGAGGATATGTTCTATGCATTCATCCTTGGAATGGATACATTTGCACTTGGACTTATCAAGGCTGCAGAGCTTATTGAAGACGGACGTATTGATGACTTTATCAAGGAGCGTTATCAAAGCTTTGAATCCGGAATCGGTAAAAAAATCCGTGATAACAGCGTAGATCTTAAGGAACTCTCAGACTATGCTCTTAACATGAAAGCTCCCGAGCTTCCTATTTCCGGAAGACAGGAATATCTTGAGAGTGTTGTAAACAACGTTCTCTTCAAAGGATAATATTGTAAAAAAATTCCCAAATAACAAATGATCAAAAAACAAGAAGCCTTAGCTCCGATAAAAGAGCTAAGGCTTCTATTTTTTATACGCTTACGCGCGATTCTTATTCAATCTCTATAGATTAAGCGAAAGGATTCTCTGTAGGGTAAGGAAGAGATGCAGGCTGGTTGTAGCCGATTGTCTCTGCTCCGATGTACTTAAATACCTCATAGAGAGCCTTTCCGAAGTGACCGAATGCTACAGCGCCGTGGTGAGGGAAGTTACCCTCGATAAGTACGTGTCTGTAGAATCTGCCCATCTCAGGAATAGCGAATACACCGATACCACCGAATGACTTAGTAGCAACAGGAAGAACCTCTCCCTCTGCAACATATGTGCGAAGGTGGTTGTCTGATGTGCTCTGAAGTCTGAAGAATGTGATATTTCCGGGTGCGATATCTCCCTCAAGAGTTCCCTGTGTAACTTCTTCAGGAAGGTTTCTAGCCATAATTCTCTGGAACTTCATCTCGCAGCTTGAAAGCTTGCTTGTGCATGTATTTCCGCAGTGGAAGCCCATGAATGTATCTGTGTGCTTGTAATCGAACTTGCCCTTGATGCTATCGTTGTACATATCCTCAGGAACTGAGTTGTTGATATCAAGAAGAGTAACTGAATCGTTACTTACGCAAGTTCCGATGAACTCACTGATTGCTCCGTAGATATCTACCTCACATGATACAGGAATTCCGCGTCCTGTAAGTCTTGAGTTTACATAGCAAGGAACGAAACCAAACTGTGTCTGGAATGCAGGCCAGCATTTTCCTGCGATAGCTACATACTTCTTGTAGCCTCTGTGCTCCTCAACCCAGTCAAGAAGTGTAAGCTCATACTGAGCAAGCTTCTCAAGGATCTCAGGCTTCTTGTTACCTGCGCCAAGATCTTTCTCCATGTCCTTAACAACATCAGGAATTCTCTTGTCGCCTGCGTGCTTGTTGAAGCTCTCGAAGAGGTCAAGCTCTGAGTTCTCTTCGATCTCGGCACCAAGGTTGTAGATCTGCTGAATAGGTGCGTTACAAGCAAGGAAGTTCATAGGTCTGGGACCAAAGCTGATGATCTTGAGATCACGAAGTCCTGCGATTGCTCTTGCGATAGGCACGAACTCGTTGATCATCTTAGCGCATCCTTCTGCTGTTCCAACAGGATACTCAGGAATATATGCCTTTACATTACGAAGGTGGAGGTTATAGCTTGCGTTAAGCATTCCGCAGTAAGCATCTCCTCTTCCATCGATAAGATCATTCTGTGATTCCTCTGCTGCTGCACAGAACATGATAGGTCCATCAAAGTGCTTAGCAAGAAGTGTCTCTGAAATTTCAGGTCCGAAGTTTCCAAGATATACGCAAAGTGCGTTACATCCTGCCTTCTTGATATCCTCAAGAGCATTTACCATGTCGATCTCGCTCTCGATGATACAGATAGGACACTCATAAACGTCCTTATCGTTGAAATTCTTTTTGTAAGCCTCCATTACGGCTTTTCTTCTGTTTACTGCAAGTGATGCAGGGAAGCAGTCACGGCTAACTGCAACCAGTCCGATTTTTACCTCTGGTATATTAATCATAGAAATCCCCTTTCTTTGCGCTTTCGCGCGATACCTTCATTTTTCTTTATTTAAAAGGTGAACCGCTCATAAAAAATTGCCGGTTTTTTATTATCGAGTCGGTCCCCATAAAGAACTGCCCTTTTATTATACACTTTTACAAACGTTTAGTATAATAAATCATTTATTAAATCGTTACTTCTTTAGAAACGCACTTGTGTCCCGTAAGCTCTTCTGAACGGCTGTCAGGCTGCATTGTTCCTGCAAAGATATCGAACTTCTTTGAGAAGATCTTTCTGTTTCCGTCGTTATCAACGGATGTGAATGCCTTTGCGTCAACAGCTATTGTAACTTTCTGCTCGCTGCCTGCTTCAACATGTACTCTCTTGAATCCGCAGAGACAAGCATTGGGAATTGCAAGCTCGAATTCCTTATCCTTGATGTAGAGCTGTACAACATCGTCTGTTGCCATTTTGCCGTTGTTAGAAACGGTAACTGTAACTTCAGCGCCTTCAAGCTCTCCGTTTGATGCCTTCTTAAGCTCAACGTTCATATCTGTAACAACGCAGTCGCCGTATGTAAGGCCGTATCCGAAAGGATAAAGAGGTGTTCCCTCAAAGTATCTGTATGTTCTGTTCTTCATTGAGTAATCCCTGAAATCAGGAAGCTCTTCTGAAGAATAATAGAATGTAACAGGAAGTTTTCCTGAAGGAGAAACATCGCCGAAGAGAATATCGGCAACATCTTTTCCTCCGAGTGCTCCGGGATACCATGCCTGAATAACTGCGCTGGCATCATCTTCCGCTCTCTTAAGGTTAATTGCACTACCTGACATATTTATTACGATTGTAGGCTTGCCACACTCAAGTACTGAGCTGATAAGCTGTCTCTGAGGCATAGGAAGATTAAGATTGAGCTTATCTCCCGAAGCGAACTGGTTACCTGTATCACCCTCTTCGCCCTCAAGTGTCTCATCAAGACCTACTACAACAACTACTACATCTGAATAATCAGCAACTGCCTGAGCCTCAGCAATTCTGTCCGAACCGTTTGGATCTGAAAGTGCGCTGGCATTTGCCTGCCACAAATGGCTTCCCTCTGAGTAAAGAACTCTCACATCATCGCCGACTTTATCCTGAATTCCTTCAAGAACAGTGATGTATCTTGATGATACACCGTGGTAGTTACCGATAAGTGAAGATCTTGAATCAGCATTCGGTCCAACTACACCGATAGTCTTGATCTTGCTCTTATCAAGAGGAAGAATACCATCGTTCTTAAGAAGTACAATACTCTCCTTTGCTGCCTTGTGTGCTGCTTCAAGATGTTCTTTGCACTCAACAACAGTGTAAGGAATCTCATCATATTCAGTCTTATCAAACATTCCGAGAAGGAATCTTGTTGTGAACAGTCTCTCACAAGATGTTGTGATAGTCTCCTCATCAATAAGTCCGGCTCTGTATGCGTTCATAAGTTTCTGATATGTACATCCGCAGTTAAGGTCACATCCAAGATCAAGAGCAAGTTTAACCGACTCTTCGGGTGTTCCCGTAACCTTGTGATTCTCATGGAAGTCTCTGACTGCCCAGCAATCGGAAACGAAATGTCCTTGAAATCCCCATTTATCTCTTAAGATATCAACCATAAGAGGTTTATTTGCACAGCAAGGCTCATCGTTTGTTCTGTTGTATGCGCCCATTACAGCTTCTACATCTGCTTCTTTTACGCAAGCTTCAAATGCGGGAAGATATGTCTCTTCGAGATCTTTTGCGGAAGCTTTTGCATTGAAATAGTGTCTCTCTGCCTCGGGACCTGAGTGAACCGCAAAGTGCTTTGCACATGCAGCAACCTTCATATACTCACCGTCACCCTGCATTCCCTTGATAAAAGGAACTGCAAGAGTACTTGTAAGGAAAGGATCCTCACCGTATGTCTCATGTCCGCGTCCCCATCTGGGATCTCTGAAGATATTTACGTTGGGAGCCCAAAATGTAAGTCCCTTATAAATATCTCTGTCACCGCGCTTAGACTGTTCATTGTACTTAGCACGACCTTCAATGGCAATTATCTCGCCGATGCAGCCCATAAGCTCTTCATCAAATGCTGCCGCAAGTCCGATTGCCTGCGGGAACATTGTTGCAGTGCCTGCACGTGCAACGCCGTGAAGCGCCTCATTCCACCAGTTATAAGCAGGAACTCCAAGTCTTTCGATCGCGGGGGCATCATAACGAAGCTGGCCGGCCTTCTCTTCAACGGTCATTTTCGCTACGAGTTCTTTGGCTCTTTTTCTTGCTTCTGTTCTATCCATTCACTCACCTCATATATTATTAGTCACATTTATATTTTTCCGATAATATGTATAAACATTGTACTTTTCTTCCATACACTATTCCTATCATATAGTGCTTTTTTTATCTTGAAATTTGCTTATAACAATTCTTACAAAACAAAACAGAGACGGGGCTGCGCAGTAACACGCATCCTGTCTCTGTTTCATTAGTTATTGCTATTTAAAAATGTTTGATTATCAGTCAAGATTTTCTTTATCGCCGTGGATTGACTCCCATTTAGCTTTTCTTTCATCAATGATAGCCTGTCCGCCAGCTGCAAGATACTCCTGCATACCCTGATCGAAGATCTTGTCAAATTCTGCTACGGGAGCAACGATTGACTGATCGAGGATCTGGTCTCTCTTCTGGTTAAGAGGATCGCCCATTCCTGTCTCTGCATCGATGGCACCGATGTGATATGACTTTGCTGCACGGTTGTCTGTCTTTGCGATCTTATCAGCATCTCCTACAAGCTGAGGATCGATTCCTGCATAGCTGTATGCAAGTGACTTCTCTGTAAGTGCAGGATCTACAAGCTTAAGTCCGTTTGTTGTAATTGTGTAGTCAATGTTCATTCCTGAATTCTGAATGTCATTTCCTGTAGCTGCAATGATTGAAATCTCGCCGCCTTCTCCAACTTCATGTGTAACACCTTCATCACCGATCTGGAGATACTCGATATTCTCAGGTGTGCTGATCCAATCAAGGTAAAGAAGTGATGCAAGGATATCATCGTTTGTTGAAGGGAAGAAAATCTTACGGTCAACCGGACCTGAGATCCACTTTGTATGTGTTCCGTTCTTATCCTCGAAAGGATCGATAGCTATGAACTTAGCATCTTCGCCGCCAAACTTCTTGATGTTTGCATCGATAGAGTTCTCACCGTCTCTGAAAGGATAATCCCAGTTATGTGTGAATGCTCCTACATAACCTGCTTTGATAAGGTCATCCTCTGTCTTGTCTCCTGCTCCGTAAAGAGCGAAATCCTTCCAGATAAGGCCTTCGTTGTACCACTTATTAAGAAGCTTAACACCTTCTTTGATTCCGGGAATTGTAAATCCTCTGTCATCAAAGCTGTTAATGTAGAAATCCTTATCTGTCATGTTAGGATCTGCAAATGAATAGTTAAGAGTCTTTGCTCTGTAACCTGCGTCAAAACTGATTGAGTAAGGAATCAACTTAGAAGCGTCTGCTCCGAGGAGCTTGTCGGCATTATCTCTGAATGCGCAGAGAACATTGTAAAATTCCTCTTTTGTTGTAGGAACTTCAAGGCCAAGTTTTTTGAGCCAGTCTTCTCTGATGAATGTATTAACATCGTTCTGGTTCTCTCTTACAGCCTCAATATCCCAGATTGTCTTTGTATCAGGATGCTGATCCCAGTAAATATTTGTTTCACCAAGATGCTTCCAAAGGTTAGGAAGGATTTCCTTGTTAGACTCAAGTGCATCCTTCATGTCAACGATACCACCCATGTTTCCGTATGTCTCGATTGTTGCAATATCATATGTAACACATACATCAGGTGCATTATTAGCAGCAAGAAGGTTACTGATCTGCTCAACCTCTGTCCAACGGGGAACTGCTACGAACTCAACTTCTACGTTGTATTTGTCGAGCATTCCTTTCTTGATATAATCTGTGTACTTGTTATTTACAGGATCGGATCCGCCGTCATTTCCACGGTCATAAACCTCAACTGTAATGTGGTGAGTTTCTGCGAACTTACCATCTGCTCCAAGCGCTGAAGCGTCTGCAGCTGCACCGCCTCCGTTTGCTGCGCTGCCGGCTTTATCGCCCTTGCCGCAGCCTACTGCCACTACCATCATCATAGCAGCAAGCATAAGTGATACCACTCTCTTTTTCATACTAACCCTCCTTATATTGTGTATGAGTTTATTCTTTTACTGCGCCGACCATGACTCCGGACATAAAGTACTTCTGAAGTCTTGGATATACACACAGTATTGGAACCGTTGAGAACATAACAATAGCCGCTTTCAGAGCTTCTGAAAGACCGGGTGAAGAGAATCCTTCCTGAGTAGCAACTTCAACGCTGTTTACATTATTAAGAATGTTGTACAAAAGAAGCTGCAAAGGATACCATTTGCTTCCGCCGGGGCCGCTCAAATACATAAGAGCATCCGAATATCCGTTCCAACGACCTACCGCATAGAAAAGAGCAAGTGTTGCTATAACGGGCTTTGAAAGCGGAATATAAATACTTGAAAGTATCTTGAAGAATGATGCACCGTCAATCTGTGCAGACTCACGTAAGCTTTCAGGTATTCCATAGAAGAAACTTCTCATAATGATCATGTTATAAACTGACAAACATCCCGGAAGAATAAGTACCAGGGGTTTGTTCAAAAGTCCCAAACTCTGCATAAGGAGGTAGTTCGGGATAGTTCCTGCGTTAAAGAACATTGTGATCGTGATAAAGATATTGATCACGTTACGTCCCTTAAGCTCGGAGTAGATCAAAGGATATGCGCATGCCGCTGTCATAACCAGTGAAACTACGGTACAAATAATTGTAAGAATTACAGTCCAAACGAATGCTTTAATATACTTTGGATCTGTAAGAACCATCTGATATGCACCGACATTGATATCAACAGGGAAAAGATATACTTCATGCTTGATAAGAGCATCTGTTGAACTCAGTGACCTTGCAAGAAGATTGATCATCGGTATGATACATATCAAACTTATTACTACACAAATTGCAGCGATGACATAATCGCTTATATAATGCTTAGGCTTATGCATTTACGTTCTCCTCTCTTTTACCAAATACCACGTTCTCCAAGCTTTCTGGAAATTGTATTAGCCAGAAGCAGGAAAATTACTCCCACAACAGACTGGAAGAATCCAACTGCAGTGGTAAGAGAGAACTGCAATCCCTTAATACCATGTGAATAAATATATGTAGGAAGAACCTCTGCCCATGAGATAACAAGGTTATTTCTAAGTGCGAAAGGTCTGTCAAATGTTCCGCCAAGAATGTTACCGATCTGCATGATAAGAAGCAAAACGATAGTTGATCTGATTCCGGGCAAAGTAATATGCCAGATCTTGCTGAGCCTGCCGGCACCGTCTACAGATGCAGCCTCGTAAAGCTCGTTGTTGATACCTGCAATGGCTGCGAGATAAACGATTGAATTCCAACCAAAGCTCTGCCATGCGCCCAGGAATATATATGTCCAGATCCAATGTCCCGGATCATTAAGGAAAGGAACCGACTCTCCTCCGAGATTATTGATGACCATATTTACAAGACCTGTTGAAGGTGTGAACAACTGAAGTGCCAATCCATAGATAATTACCCATGAAAGAAAGTGAGGCATATACGCAATAGTCTGAACTACTTTCTTGAATCTCTTAAAGCACAATTCATTAAGAAGAAGTGCAAAGATAATCGGAATCGGGAATCCGATTGCAAGATCGAGAAGATTCAATACCAAAGTATTTCTGAGTGCCCTTCGGAAATCGCTGTCGGAAAATGCCTGGATGAAATACTGGAATCCATGATTCGCAGCAATCTTCTGTTTCCAAATACTCTCAACAATACTGTACTTCTTAAAAGCAATCTGGATATAAACCATAGGAATATACTTAAAAATAAGCAAGTACAGCATAGGAAGCGCCAATAACAGATACAACTGCCAATAACGCTTAAAATAGATACTGACCGGATTACGACTCTCCGGCGCGTCACTTTTAATTTTGTTCATAAAACTCTCCCTAAATAATAAAAAAATTGCACAACTTGTATAATAATTCTACTTATCATTTTGTGCTAAATCCTATCAAATAATGCTTTTTTCATCTCGATATTTGCGACAAAAAAACAGCCGCATCCCGCTATTTTTCTAGCGTTATTTACAATTGACATACTTGTTGTTTTTATTGCAAAACTTGCTATATTTGTTATATCGTGTGCGAATATTTATGCACAAAAAATGCATAGCACGACTCCATTTTGCATATTTAAAGAAATCGTGCTACACATCTCAAAATTTTATTTCAGAAAAGCTCCGTATTCATCAACTTTTTCGCAATTTTATTACTCAATAAATTTTTCTGCCCTGTTCATCGGCGATATCACTCTTTCTATAGAAGTAAGAGTTAACCTGGTCTCTCCACTCTTTTGCATTGGCAACCTGAAGCTCAAATCTCTCGGCAACCCTTGCGAATACATCGGGATCTACAACATCCTTGAGTGAATTCCAGTCCTCGGCGAGCTTTTCAGCCCCCTCTTCTCCTTCAAAGTGAGAATCATAGATGTACTGGATAAGAGTCTTTCCGCTCTTAAGCTTCCATGTATACGGAATATGATGGAAGAAAAGAAGCAACTCTTCGGGACATTTCTCGGGATCGTTATATGCTGATGCGTTTGGCTCATAATACTGCTGCGCATATCCCGTTCCCTTATCGGATCTGTCAACACCGATTCCCTTGTGGTCGGCTCTGTGATATGTACCCCATCTTGAATACTCATATCCGTCAACACTTGGGCCGTAGTGCTCGTGAGGAGTTACCATCCAGCCGATTCCGAGAGGTGATGTGTATTTCTCATAGATATCCCTTGATCTCATGAGCATATCAACAAGCTTATCCTCTGATGCCTTATCCATATCAAACGTAAGCGCAACCCACTCTCTTGCGATTTCTTCCGAACTTAGCTCAGTGTTATATGCAAGTCTTCCGAAACCGTAGAGATTTGCCGCAGCAAGATCGTTTCCTGTCCAGTTGAAATCATTCCCTGTATTTATTACCGCTGCCATTCCGGCAAGCTTATTGCCCATTGTTCTTCCGCTTACGATATCGGCAACCGTATCGTTCTTCTCACTGCAATATGTGCGGAAGTCAAGAACTTCCTTGAACATAGGCATGAGATAGCAAAGATCTATCTGATGTCCCGTATACTCCTGTGCGATCTGAACTTCAAGAAGCTGATTTGTTTTGGTAAGTCCGCCAAGAAGAGGAGAAATAGGCTCTCTTATCTGGAAATCCATAGGACCGTTCTTAATCTGAAGGATTACATTATCGTGGTACTCGCCGTCAAAGTCCTTGAAGTAGTCATATCCTGCTCTTGCTCTGTCAGTTTTGTAATCTCTCCAGTCCTGAGTGCAGTTGTAAACAAAGCATCTCCAGATGATTATTCCGCCGTAAGGTGCAACAGCATCAGCAAGCATGTTTGCTCCGTCCGCCTGTGTTCTTCCGTATGTGAACGGACCGGGTCTTCCCTCTGAATCTGCCTTTACGAGATATCCGCCAAATCCGGGAAGCTTTTCAAATACTTCTTTTGACTTAGCCTGCCACCATGCGATAACATCTTCATCAAGGGGATCGCATACTTCAAGTCCGCCGAGCTCTATAGGAGCCGCGAAATTGATCGAGAGGTAAAGCTTTATTCCGTAATCTGCAAATACATCCCCGAGCTCTTTTACCTTATCAAAAAATCTGTCTGTAATAAGGTAAGTAGCCGCCCCTTTAACGTTAACGTTGTTGATGACAATTCCGTTTATTCCGACACTTGCCATAAAGCGTGCATAGTCAACGGTTCTCTCATTTATATACATTTCGTCATTCTCAAAAAAGAATGATTCTCCCGAATATCCTCTTTCAATGCTTCCATCCATGTTGTCCCAGTGGTTCATCATTCTGAGAGGATTGGAAGGAGCTGCTTCTTCGCAAATATCTTCAACAGCCACTCTTGCACCGAGCTTTCTGAGGATTGCGAAAACGCCATAGATAACACCATTCTCATCAGATGCCTTAAGTGTGATTCCACTCTTTTCACCTTTTACAAAATAGCCTTCCTCTGCTATATTTGCATCTTTTGCAATCTCAAGAACGTAGACATCACCGTCATTCTCTGTTATGTCCGCATCAAAATATCCTTTGATCCCTGTTGCAAATTCACCTATCGCGCTCTTAACAACGCGATCTTCCTTGGAAAAATCGTCGCAAATGACCTTCCAATTCTTGTTGCCTTTGGATATTGGGTGATATCCAAGCCACATATGTGACCAGTTCTGTGTTTTCATAAAAAATGTTACCTTTCCTTTTAAAAATCTTTCTTCTATTTTTTATAGTAAAATGCTAAAATTAATCTCGTAGTATCTGTTAAACCGTTTTTAGGAGTTATCCATATGATACAAGACATAAATGAAAAGGCGAGAGAAGATATCATCTACGACACACTTAAAGGCGTCCTTCTGTATCACAATACCCTTGCCAAATATCCTATACACTGGCACAACGACGTAGAGATTATTTTGCTCTTATCAGGAACACTTAGGATAAAGTTCCATAATGACAAATCCACTATTGTTAACTGTGCGCCCGGCGACCTTATAATGATCGCGCCCGGAACGCTTCATGAATATATTTCCGAATCTAACGGAGGAGAAAAACTTATCCTTCTCTTCGATATCGGTGGTTACTCTCAGATTTCCGCGCTCGTACCGCTTCTAAAAACGCTTCCGCCTTATGTTCACATAAAGCAGACGGAACATCCCATCGAGACCGCCAAGCTTCAGAACTATTTCTGGGAAATTGACAGGCTCTACGGTGAAAGCGATGAATTCCTGAAAATATCCGTATACTCTCTTGTCACACTTATCTTAGCGCAGATTGGAAGCATGCACCCCAACGAAAAAAAGCAGGTGCCCGATTCCGCAGATCCTCAGCGCAAAAATATCGACAAGATTGTTTCTGTTACAAACTATATCGACTCGCACAGATCTGACGACCTCACGGTTGAGCAGCTCGCTGAACTTGCAGGCTTTTCCAAATTCCATTTTGAAAGGCTTTTCAAAAACTATATGGGTATTTCCTGCTATCAGTACATCACTAAGCGCAGAATCCTCATGGCTCAGGAGCTTCTCGGCGATACAAACATGTCTATCATGGATATCGCGCTCCAGTCCGGCTTCTTTAGCCTTTCAACATTCAACCGAGTGTTCAAAGACATAAACAAGTGCTCTCCAACCGAGTTTAGAAAGCTTTACCGAACCGGTGCGGATCTCACAGGAAAAGAAGCCGCTCCAACAAAAAAGAAATAGGCTCGGCTTCTTGATCATTTAATGTATCAGGAGTTTGAACGGACTCATCGGTATTCCCGAAACATTTGATACAAGTCCGCCTCTGTATGTGTTTTCACAGCACCAGAGAACTCTTCTGAACTTTGTTTTGCTTCCGTCTTTGCATTTACATATCACGGCGTTTTCTGCAAGCACCGCTTCAGTTTCGTGCAGTTTGCCTTCTTCATCTTCAAGGAAGAAGTCTTTTATCTCTGTGCCTTTATCGGCATCAACTACGCACAATCCATCGGCATGTCCAAGCACAACCTTAACTCCGTCACCTTCTGCTGCCGCAGCAAGCGCAACAGGTCCGGTATACTCACCGTTATAACCATATTTGATATGTGCTGCCCAGAGAGCAAGTCTCTCACCGACAGGCTTCTTTGTAACGGGATGAAGATCGTTGTCCTCACCAAGCCCCATTGTTACGGCAAGTCCGGTTGAAGGGATAGAAAGAATCTTGTTCTGTATAAGTCTGAACTCTCCCCAATTCTCTTTTTCATCGAGATCGATAACAAAATTGGGAAGCTGAACAGCGATAAAAGGAAGATTCTCTTCTTTCCACAAATCTCTGTATCCCTTGACCATTCTCTCTGTAAGGTCTGCGTAATCCCATTTCTCATGAACATTACTCTCGCCCTGATACCAGATAACACCGTCAATAGGGAAATTGTGACAAGGAGCAGTCATGCCGTTAAAGAGTCCCGAAGAATTCCAGTTGATGAAATCAGTCGGAGGCTTGGGACCGCACTTTGCACCGATCCTGTACTTCCACTCGCCGTCAAGATTAACGGACGCATCCTCATTAAATATCTTATATTCTTTGCCGGGACCGGGAGTAACTCGTCCAAGTCCAAGTTCGATGGTAAGTCTTATTGATATAACGTTGTCTTTTTCCCTTGTAAGGCCTTCGGGAACATCGTACTTACGAGGCGGATACTGATAGCCTGTCTCGCCGATAAGCTGTCCGTTCACATATACTCTGTCGGAATCAACCATTGTTCCGAAAAAGAATCTGGCTTTTTTGCCCGCAAGTTCATTGGGAAGGTCAAATTTTCTTCTAAACCACACAGAACCGATATGGCCTTCAAGCGGTGTTCCGGTAAACATTGTGGGAAGCGTTATTGTATCCCAGTATGAATCGTAAACATCTTCAAGGTCCCAATGTCCCTCAATTCCCGCATCGGCAGCCGCAAGTTCACCGAGCCACTTCTCATCCTTTGCGACATTATATTCCATGCGCTCTTTTCTGAAAGCTTCATCGTTGTACTTATCAGTCTCTGCGATGAGCTCATCGTAGCCTTCAAGCATCTCTCTGCTCATCCATGAAGAAGCTCTGGATCCGCCAAGGCTTGCATTGATAAGACCGACAGGCTGTCCCGTCATGTTCTGGAGCTTACTTGCAAAAAAGTATGCCGTAGCTGAAAAATCCAGAATAGTATCTTTGCTTACATGCTTCCAGCTTCCTGTATTGTGCTCCTCATAGGGGCCGTCAAAACAGGTCTCTTCAACTATCTTAAAAGTAGAAATTCTCTTATTTTCTTCAACGTTAACAAGTTCAGGATATTTGTCTTTTACCCTGTTGATAGGAAGTTCCATATTGGACTGCCCCGTACAGAGCCAGACAATTCCAAGCATCACGTCTTTAACGGTAATGCTCTCGCCCTTATCGTCAGAAACAACAAGTTCATAAGGTCCGCCGCTCTCCTTCGCAGAAAGATATACGTCGAATCTACCCTTGTCGTCGCACTTCCCTGTAACACTCTCACCTGCGAGACTTGCAGTCACTTCAGAACCTGCATCGTCCCATCCCCAGATATGAATGCTTTTTCTCCTCTGAATAACACACCCGTCAGATAACAAACGCGGTAAAGTAAGTCTAGCCATAGTATATTACCCCATCCTTTCATGTTAGATAGATTATACTAATCGCAGGCTTATTTTACCGCGTACTTAATGCTAATATTTTCCCAGTTTTTGCTAGTTCGGTATTTCCTTAGATATCCTGTCCCGAGGATCCGATTCTTACCAGCGCTCTGTACAGTTTCGCCTCGGCGCGAACCCTTGCTTCTTTATCAAGCTGTTGGTTCTTAAGAAGTTCCTCAGCCTTAGCTTTGGCAGCTTTGGCACGCTCAATATCGATGTCTTCGCTCCACTCCCAAGTTGTGGGAAGGACTCTTACCTCTCCGTTCATTACAGAGATCATTCCACCGATACAGGCCGCTTTTCTCTCACTACCGTCGGCCATGGTAACTTTGGCGGTTCCCATTCCGATAGCGGTACAATAATTGGTGTGGCGAGCAAGGATCTCAACATCACCATCTATTGTACGGAGCATTATCTTCTGTACTTCACCCTCAAAATCAAGACCATCCAGGGATACAACCTGTAAATGATATGAAGTGGACATAATCAGCTCCTTTACTGCTTTTTAGCCTTCTCAAACACTTCGTCGATAGTTCCGACAAGGAGGAAAGCACTCTCAGGAAGATCATCGCACTCACCGTCAAGGATCATCTTGAATCCTCTGATAGTCTCCTTAAGAGGAACATACTTACCGGGAAGACCCGTGAACTGCTCAGCAACAGAGAAGCTCTGTGACAAGAAGTTCTGAACCTTACGTGCTCTGTAAACAGTAAGCTTATCTTCCTCTGAAAGCTCGTCCATACCCATGATGGCAATGATATCCTGAAGTTCACGATATCTCTGAAGAACCTGCTGAACGCCCTTTGCAACTTCGTAATGCTCTTTTCCGACGATATCGGGTGAAAGAATACGGCTTGTTGAATCAAGAGGATCAACCGCCGGGTAAATACCCTTTGAAGCGATATCTCTTGAAAGAACCGTAGTAGCATCAAGGTGTGTGAAGGTTGTAGCAGGAGCGGGGTCGGTCAAGTCATCGGCAGGCACGTATACAGCCTGAACTGATGTGATTGATCCCTTCTTTGTTGATGTGATACGCTCCTGAAGAGCACCCATTTCTGTAGCCAGTGTAGGCTGGTAACCTACGGCTGAAGGCATACGTCCGAGAAGCGCTGAAACCTCTGAACCGGCCTGTGTGAAACGGAAGATATTATCGATGAAAAGAAGCACATCCTGATTCTTAACATCACGGAAATACTCCGCCATTGTAAGTCCCGAAAGGCCTACTCTCATTCTTGCTCCGGGGGGCTCATTCATCTGACCGTAAACAAGTGCGGTCTTATCAAGAACTCCACTTTCTTTCATTTCGCCGTAAAGGTCGTTTCCTTCACGGGTACGCTCACCAACACCTGTAAATACGGAAATACCGCCGTGTGCGGTAGCAACGTTATTGATAAGCTCCATGATAAGTACGGTCTTACCTACTCCGGCACCGCCGAAAAGACCGATCTTACCACCTTTTGCGTAAGGACAGATAAGGTCAACGACCTTGATTCCTGTCTCAAAGATCTCTGTAGCAGGTACCTGATCCTCGTATGCGGGAGCGGGACGATGAATTGCCCATCTCTCTTTTGCATTCGGATCGGGACCGTTATCTACGGGATCACCCAAAAGGTTGAAAATTCTTCCCAAACATTCCTCACCAACAGGAACTGTGATAGGGCTTCCTGTGTCTGTAGCATCTACGCCTCTTACAAGACCGTCGGTTGAACTCATGGCAACGCAACGAACAACGTCGTCGCCTACCTGCTGAGCAACCTCTGCTACAAGCTTACGATCCTCTATCATAATCTCTATGGCATTGTGAAGATCAGGAAGTTCGCCTTCTTTAAAGCGAATGTCAAGTACAGGTCCTGTAACCTGTATTACCTTTCCAACATGATTTTCACTCATTGTTAAACTCCTTTAATTATAGTGTAGCACCTGCAACGATCTCTGTGATCTCCTGCGTGATGCTTGCCTGACGTGCTCTGTTGTAGTACAAGCTCAATGTATCGATCATCTCTTCTGCGTTATCCGTTGCAGCCTCCATCGCTGTTCTTCTGGCTGCAAGTTCACTTGCATAAGATATGTTGATACTTGAGTATAAAATGCCCGCCAGATATTCCGGAACGATGGCATTGAACACCGTCTCACTGTCAGGTTCATACAAAATAAGGTCTCTTGCCTTTCCGTCCGATTTCTTTTCTTCCGAACGAAGATCTTCAAGCGGAAGAAGTGACGAAGCGGTAGGCACCTGAGAGAGCATGGATACAAAATTCGTATAGCAAAGATGAATATGTCCGTACTCTCCGTTTTTGTATGCATCACAGATCAGTTTTGCAATCTGATAGCAGTCCGAAATCGTAACTTTGGCAACCTCGGAATATTCCTCTGTAAAGATAGGCACATTTCTGTGTTTGAAGTACTCTACAGATTTTTTTCCTATAGGAAGAACGGTTATCTCGTCGCGTTCCTTGGTCTCAGCTTCCATGAACTTGAAAAGATTGGAGTTATAGCCGCCTGCAAGACCTCTGTCTCCGGCAATGACTACATAGAGCCATTTGTCATTTTTACCACTCTGGGTAAAAGGAGATCTGAAATCCGTGTTGCCGTTTGCTATATCCGTCAATGTCTCAAGTGTGGTCTCGAGATAAGGCTTGGACTGATCCGCTTTTTCTTTTGCCTTACGAAGTTTGGATGCCGCAACAAGCTGCATAGCCTTCGTGATCTGCATAGTGCTCTGAACGCTCTTTATTCGGAGTTTAACAGCTTTCATATTTCCAGCCATCTTTAATTCCTCCTATTATTTTGCATTCTTCTGCTGCAAAAACTTATCTGTATATGCGTTCAGCGACTCTTTAAGTTTATTCTCAGTCTCAGCTTCAAGCTTACCTGTCTCGCGAATGTCTCTCATTGCAGCAATTCCTGAAGGATCGCTGTCAAGGAAGTCATAAAGACCTGCCTCATACTCCGCGATATCGGAAGCCTCAACCTTGATAAGAATGTTGTTTACAACGGCATAAAGAATAGCTACCTGCTTCTCAACAGGAACAGGCTGATTCTTATCCTGCTTCAGGACTTCAACGATACGTTCACCCTGTGCAAGACGTGCCTTGGTATCTTCGTCAAGGTCCGATCCAAACTGAGCAAAGCTCTGAAGTTCACGGTACTGTGAATATACGAGCTTAAGTGTTCCGGCAACCTTCTTCATAGCCTTGATCTGAGCGTTACCACCAACTCGGGATACCGAGATACCGGGGTTAACAGCCGGCATGATTCCTGAGTGGAAAAGCTCTGTCTCAAGGAATATCTGTCCATCTGTGATGGAGATAACATTCGTAGGAATGTAAGCAGATACGTCACCTGCCTGTGTCTCAATGATAGGAAGGGCTGTAAGCGATCCGCCGCCGTTCTCATCAGAGAGTTTAGCCGCTCTCTCAAGAAGTCTTGAGTGAAGGTAGAAAACGTCTCCGGGATAAGCTTCACGTCCCGGTGGTCTTCTGATCAAAAGTGAAAGTGCACGATATGCAACCGCATGCTTTGAAAGGTCATCATAGATGCAGAGTACGTGCTTTCCTTTGTTCATAAAGTACTCACCCATTGCACAACCTGTGTAAGGTGAAATGTACTGAAGAGGACTGGGTTCTGAAGCTGTAGCTGCAACTACGATTGTGTAGTCCATAGCTCCGCCCTTCTTAAGGTCCTCAACAAGTGCCGTTACTGTAGAACGCTTCTGTCCGATAGCAACGTAAATACAGATAACGTCCTTGCCCTTCTGGTTAAGGATCGTATCAATTGCGATTGTTGTCTTACCGGTCTGTCTGTCACCGATGATAAGCTCACGCTGACCTCTACCGATAGGGATCATTGAATCGATAGCTTTGATACCGGTCTGGAGAGGTTCCTTAACCGGCTGTCTTGCAATGATTCCGGGAGCAGGTGATTCAACAGGTCTGTACTCTGTTGTCTCGATAGGTCCCTGTCCGTCAATAGGCTGACCGATGGCGTTAACAACACGTCCGATCATTTTATCTCCTACGGGAACGGATACGACTCTTCCCGTACGTTTAACAGTCTGTCCTTCGCTGATTCCTACATCCTCGCCGAACAAAACCGCTGATACTACTGTTTCCTCGAGGTTCTGAGCCATTCCGAATGTACCATTCTCAAACTCCAAAAGTTCTCCCGACATACAGTTCAAAAGGCCGCTTACTCTGGCGATACCGTCACCGACGGTAAGAACTGTACCTGTCTCGTTTTGGATTATTGCATTCTGATAATTCTTTATCTGGCTTCGAATGACCTCGGATATTTTTTCTGGTTTTAGTTCCATATTATCCTCCGACGTAATTTTGGTTTATATAATTGTCTCGTCGACTCGTCTCTTAAGTTCGGATAACCTGCCTTTGACCGTTCCGTCAAAAAGCTGTCCCTCAAGATCAACACGGACACCACCTAGGATTCCGGGATCTACCTTCTGTCTGAGCAAAACTTTTTTGCCGCTTATTCCCTCAAGCTTCTCCTTGAGTTTGGCTACTTGTGAATCATCAAGCGCAACAGCCGATGTAACAAGAGCATCTGCGATGCCGTTGTCCGAGTTGTAGCACTTTCTGAATCTCTTTCGGCAAGCCGAAAACTCTCTAAGCAAGCCTTTCTCAATAAGAATCTTGATAAAATTCAGAAGATACTCCTGACAGCCGTCTTTGAGCGCATCATCGACAAGCTGCAGTCTCTCTTTCTTGGGAACCGAGGGTTCCGAAAGGAGTGTGATATAATCGGGATTCTCTTTAAAGAGTCCTTCAACCACCTCCATCTGTCCCAGTATTTCATCCGTAAGGTTCACTTCTGCTGCCAGATCATATAGGCTCTGCCCATAAAGATCTCCAGCTTTACTCATGATTACCTCTTTTCTTGGATCAAGCTCCGACTTTACTAATAAAGTCTTCGATGAGCTTCTTGTGATCGTTCTCGTTTATTTCTTTTTCAACGACCTTACCTGCAATATCCATTGCAAGTCCGCCGATTTCATCTTTAGCCTCGTTGATAGCTTTCTTCTTCTCCTGCTCAATATCAGCAGCAGCTCTTGCCTTGATATCAGCCGCTTCCTTCTGTGCATCCTGCACCAAAGCATCTGCCTTGGTCTGAGCCTCTTTCTGCGCATCAGATACGATCTGTGCAGCTTCGGAATGAGCTTTTGTAAGGCTGCTCTCATATTGGTCTTTAAGAGAATCTGCTTCTTCCTTGGCTTCTCTGGCTTCTTTTATTGCCTTATCCGCAAGATTCTGTCTCTTCTCAAGGATATTGTTGATTGGTTTAAAAAGAAATTTCTTTATCAAAAATACCTGTATAAAGAGGTTACAGATCTGAAGAATAAGGGTCCAGAAGTTCACTGTGACAAGTGCCTGGTTTTCTGCAGTCACTGCCAAAAGAGCCTTTATTCCCATATTGTTTCTCCTTCGTTACGAAAGCTCGTTTCATCAATTAAGGTAGTTCATGAACATTCCAGGTGCTACGAAAATAAGAAGAAGACCTGTAACGAAACCATAAATACCTGTTGTCTCTGCAACGGCACAACCAAGAAGCATTGTGCTTGTTACATCACTCTTACACTCGGGCTGACGTCCGATTGCTTCAAGAGCCTTAGAAACCGCAGTTCCTTCACCAATACCGGGTCCGATACCTGCGATAAGTGCACATCCTGCACCGATTCCACAACCTGCAAGTGCTATACCTTTAGCTAATACCTGAAAATCACCCATAATTTTTTTGCCTCCTAAAAACGCAATTTAATTGTTTTTTGTTCTTTAGTATTTTTTACTTTTTTGTCAGCCTTCTTCTGCTGCATTTGCGATGTACATAACTGTCAGCATACAGAAAATAAATGCCTGCATACATCCTGAGAACCAGTCAAAGTATACGCCTGTGATAGCCGGTAATCCGACTCCCAAGATCGGTATCTTTGAGAGGAAGTCTCCTACCGCTCCCGGAATAAGTCCGAGTAATGCGGCCGATGCCAATCCCAATGCCCAGTAGATAAGACCATCGATAACTACACCCGAGAGAATATTTCCAAAGTGACGGCACGCCATACTAACCGGCGTAGCAAGCTCTGAAAGAATATTGAACGGGGTCATAACCGCAATAGGTGTCGTAAATCCCTTTAAATATCCGCCAAATCCATTAGTCTTGATCTTAGTTGCGGTAATCATTGTAAATACCACAAGTGCCCAGGCGGCTTCTGTAGATAAGTCTGCTGTCGGACTTCGCAGTCCTGTAAGGCTGATAAGGTTTGAAACCACACTAGTAACAAACAGAGCCGAAACGAATGGAATCAACTTATCAAATTTTGTGCTTCCGGTGTTATTACGAACAAAGTTATTACCCATTTCAACTAGCATTTCCGCAAATGCCTGTCTCTTTGAAATGTTCTCCATCCTTAGATCCCTGGTAAGGAATATACACAAACCTGTAATTATCAGCATTACGATCCATGTGACTACAAGTGTCTCTGTAATCTTCAGATCTCCGAGAACGGGAATACCCGTACGGATAGTCGCGTATACCTTGGGGCCTACGACCGAGAATTCTTTACTCATATCTTCGCCTTCAACCTCCTTTCCCCGCAGATATAATCCCGCGTAATTTAATCACAATGCTGGGAACGAATAAGGGCGCTATACCCGCCACCGGATTGATGAACGGTAAAACTATAGAAAGAATAACCCAGAGAAACTGGATCATCGTTCTATACCTATAGCTCACTCCCATAGTCTTCCTAGCTCTGTCTTCATCCTCAATAGATGCTACCTTTTGCACAGATACCGCCATCCAAAAGAAATTACCTACAGCGATCAGATAACCGCCTATTCCGCCTATGATAACTTTTATGTCAAATGGCGCCCAATCGGGAACTACCATGTGCAAACAGAAAAATACAAGATACATTACAATAATGCCTACCGCTACCGATGCGGCAATTATTCCTGTTTCTTTTTTTACAGCCTTCTGTAATTTCATGCGCTGTCCTCTTTCCATCCGTAAATATCAATGATGCCTGTTGAAAGACACTTCGTTGTTGTTTTTCTTCTTTTTTTCTTCTTTATTGATTACTTGCAGATACACCTTGTACGCAGTTGTAATAGAACCTCCAAGCCCCATGATAAAACCTGGTATATAGACCCACTCCCCTATCGAAAGCTTAGAGCATAACAGATAGCAGCACCCCAGACACATCAAAAGAGGCATTATCAAAGAAAGCCCCAGCTGACCGACCATAGCAAATTGACCAAGTATTTCAGACATTCGCTTCATTTGCATCTGAATTCTGACTACACTCCTTTTCTTATAAAAGTCGAAACAAACCTAATTTATATGATACTCTATTTACGTTCATTTCTCAACCAATCCCTGTCAATAAGCTACTTTTGCAAGGTTTATGCCAAAATTAGAAAAGCTACTGTTTTACGCATATAAGTGTCGCAACATTTAAAAAATGCCGCCTAAAATACAGATAATATAATCTGTTTTTAAGCGACATTGCCTTTAATTTTTCATAAAATATTGAATTCTTTACTGTTCTTCTTCGACAGCAGTTGTCTTGATGTGAAGCTCTTCAAGCTGCTTGTCTGTTACGTATCCGGGTGCTCCCATCATAACGTCCGCTGCATTCTTGTTCATAGGGAAAGGAATGATTTCTCTGATAGAATCCTCTCCTGCAAGAAGCATTACCATACGGTCTACACCGGGTGCAATTCCTGCGTGCGGAGGTGCTCCGTAGCAGAATGCGTTGTACATGGCAGGGAACTTAGCCTTAACGTCTTCTTCGCCAAGTCTTACCATCTCAAATGCTTTTATCATAATCTCGGGATCGTGGTTACGAACAGCTCCCGATGAAAGCTCTACGCCGTTACATACAAGATCGTACTGATCCGCCGTGATAGTAAGAGGATCGATCTCGCCTTTCTCAGCCTTAAGAAGTGTCTCAAGACCTCCGCTTGGCATAGAGAAAGGATTGTGGCAGAACTCAAGCTCTCCTGACTCTTCACCGATCTCGTACATAGGGAAATCTACAATCCAGCAGAATGTATACTGCTCTTTGTCCATGTGTCCGGGAACAGCGGCGCCAAATATCTTAACAACAACACCTGCTGTCTTCTGAGCTGCTCCAAGCTTGCCGCTCGAAAGAACAACAAGATCACCGGGCTTAATTCCGAGCGCCGAAATCACGTTATCCTTGATAGGTGCAACGAACTTAGCGATTCCGCCGACAAGTTCATTGTTTTCATCCATTCTGAACCAGTATGCCTTATTTCCTGACTGAACCTCAACATCTCCGATTGTCTTATCGATGAACTTTCTGCTCTCTTTGAAATCAGAAATAACTACAGCCTTGATCCTTACATCTGTTGCAGAGCCATCTTCTGCCTTAGTTGCAAAAGGTCCGAATCCGCAATCTGCAAGAACTTCCGTAGCATCCTGAACAGTAAGGTCGATCCTGAGATCCGGCTTATCTGTTCCGTATTTCTCCATTGCCTCAAGATAAGGAATTCTCATGAACGGAGCTCCTGAAGCACGGTCATAATTACCGTATTTAGCAAATATAGGAGGAAGTACATCCTCGATAACCGCAAATACATCTTCCTGTGAAGCAAATGCCATCTCCATGTCAAGCTGATAGAATTCTCCGGGACTTCTGTCTCCTCTTGCATCCTCATCACGGAAGCAAGGTGCGATCTGGAAATAGCGGTCAAATCCTGCTGTCATAAGGAGCTGTTTGAACTGCTGAGGCGCCTGGGGAAGAGCATAGAACTTGCCCGGATGTTTTCTTGCGGGAACAAGGTAGTCTCTTGCACCCTCAGGTGAAGATGCGGTAAGTATAGGTGTTGTGATCTCAAGGAAGCCGTGCTCTGTCATAGCGCTTCTGAGCGCTGCAACTACATTGCATCTTAAGATAATATTCTTTTTAACCTCGGGATTTCTAAGGTCGAGGTAACGATATTTAAGACGTGCAGTCTCGTCAGCCTCTCTTGAATGATTGATCTCAAAAGGAAGCTCGTTATAACGGCAGCGTCCCAAAATCTCGATTGATTCGGGAACAACCTCGATATCTCCGGTTTCCTGCTTGGGATTCTTGGAACTTCTCTCCCTTACAACTCCCTTTACGGAAATTGTTGATTCCTTGTTGATTGCCTTGGCTGTCTTAACCATTTCCTCAGTCTCAAGGACAATCTGTGTTGTGCCGTAGAAGTCGCGAAGAACTACGAATCCAAGTCCGCTTCCGACTTCTCTCATATTCTCAAGCCATCCGACAAGAGTTACGCTCTCGCCGACATTATCGATACGAAGTTCACCGCAGTTATGTGTACGTGATTGCATCATTAGTGTTACTCCATTTCTGTATTATAAATCTGCATTAATAAAGTTGTGCGTGGCACGGATTTTATCCAATACCACGCACAACATTTTAGACCAACATTGTAATAGTTGCAAGCAAAAACGAGAAACCTTATTTTACTCTGTTTCCGCCCCACTCAACAACAGTAAAGCCTTCTCTGTTGAATTCATCCAGATACTGAGGATTAAGGCCCACATATCTATCCGAAGGATACCAAGCCATAAATACACGGATCAAAGTATCAGGTTTAGGCTCAATATCAAGCTTCGCCCCCTTAGTATAGGAACTTCCCTGGAAACTGATAACGTTGTACTTATTATCAACCATCTGAGGCAACCAGTATTCGATAAATTCCGATTTCTCAGCCTCATTAAGTCCGATCTCGGTAAGCTTATCTTCAAGAAAGGCTTCCGTATCTTCTCCCTTTACGCAAAAACCTGAGAAAAAGTTATAATTGCTATTGGGATCTCCTTCCCAATAGAGATAGTCGTACTTTTCTCCTTCATAGGTGATCGTTCCGTCTCTGTCGGCTGTTACTTTCCAGCCGTTTTCTATGTTGAAGATAGGATCAAGCTCGGTGAGATTGCCGTCATAATCCAGCGTTACAGAAACCTCTGTAGCGTCCTCCTCCGGATAAAGATAAATCACCGGTTTTCGGTCTATTCCAATTTCATCCGACGCATCGGATCCGGGGCAGGCATCTTCTGTTTTCCCATATCCGAAAACAATAAGCAACATGCCCATAACAATAGTTACAATAAGACATTTTTTGCCCATAAGACCACCTCCGATCTTCTATACATTAATTATATAATGTATATCGGCAAAAAGATATATTTACTTTACAACTTTTTCAATTGTCGTATTCTGTACTATACTATTGGGATTAAGCGCGAATGAATTAATGTCTCTGACTTTGTTATAACAAACAAGTTTGATGGTTATCATCTTGTTCTGTTTGAGAGTGCAAAACTGATACACCTCGGCATAAGGTGGCTCAGCAACTGTTTTTACACGAAGGTACTTACTTTTATTGCTCTTGACGATGTCGGTACTTATCTCACTTACCTTTACTCCCTGATTCTTCATTGAATTACGGATCTGGTCTTCGAGATTTCCAAAAAATTTTTTGATTGCTTCATCAGGCATGTTGTATAGATCCTTGCCCTTAGTATCAAAATTCTCGACGGTTACCGACATTTCGCCTTCATTTGCAGAAATCCAAAGGTCATATCCACTTCCGGCCATAAGTCTTGAAACTTCAGAAGCATTCGTAAGGCGTCCGGTTCCATCGGAATAGATAGTCTTGCCACCCATAAAACATGTTCCGTATTCGGGAAGCACCATATTTACCGCAGTATTTCCATCTTCTACGCGAACCTTATTTTCTGCCGCATAAACATCTGTCTTACATATTCCCATAAAAAAGACAAACATTAAAATTGCAGTAACCACACGTTTCTTACCTATTAAATCCTTTTTCATTTTACCCCCACAAAATCTACATATACGCCCCCACAACAGTAACTCTTCCTCTTCTTTTTTGACACTATTAAGATAACTCATTCTTGCAATCATGACAACCCGATTTTTCCCAAAAATCTTTCTATACACAAGTCAACCAATTTGTGTTAAAGTTAATTTGCGTTATAGTTCACAGTCATTCAGACTGCAATTTTTTAACAATTATGCTCATTATCTTGAGCGTTTCGATTCACGTAAGTGGATAATCCCCGAAGGAAAGGTGGTGGTTTTTATGAAGTCAGATTCACATCGATGCGGCAGTGATCCTGCTCCTGGTCGAAGTACCATAAAAACCACATACGCAAAAGGAGATTATCATGGAATTACAAGAAGAGAAAACAATCGTTGAGATTCTAAAAGAGCTTCTTGAAGCAAGGCAGTACACCATGCTCCGCCAGACCATCTCAGAAATGAACACAGTTGATATAGCTGCCGCAATGGGTGAGATGGAGGATGAGGATTCACTTAAAATGTTCAGAATCCTCCCCAAGGATATGGCTGCGGATGTATTTGCCGACTTGGAACTGGATGATCAGCAGTATATCATTCGTTCACTGTCAGACCGAGAAGCTTCCAACATTATTGACAACTTAATGGCGGATGATGCCACCGACCTTTTGGAAGAGATGCCCGCCAGTGTAGTAAAGCGTATTCTGGCCAATGCGAGCCCCGAGACAAGAGCTGATATCAATCACCTGCTCAGATATCCCGAAGACTCAGCCGGAAGTATTATGACCGTGGAGTATGTAGACCTCCGTGAAGATATGACGGTCAACGACGCTATCGAAAGAATCAGGAAAAAAGGCGTAGATTCCGAAACTATCAACATCTGTTATGTTGTATCGAGACAGAAAATACTTGTCGGAACCGTTGCGCTCAGATACCTTCTTATAACAAAGCCCGATGAGATCATCGGCGACATAATGAACACCAATGTCATCAGTATCAACACAATGACCGACCAGGAAGAAGCAGCAAGAATCTTCCAGAAGTACGGCTTCACGGCAATGCCCGTTGTAGACAACGAGTCACGTATGGTCGGTATCATCACCATCGATGACGTTGTGGACATCATGGAAGAAGAGGCTACCGAGGATATCGAGAAGATGGCTGCTATCGTGCCGTCCGATAAGCCTTATCCCAAGGTAGGCATATTGGAAACCTACAGAAACAGAATTCCATGGCTGTTGTTCCTTATGGTCAGCGCCACATTTACAGGCGGAATCATAGCACACTATGAAGCAGCTTTGACAGCATTTGCACTGACCGCATACATCCCGATGCTTATGGATACAGGCGGAAATGCAGGTTCACAGGCAAGCGTTTCAATTATCCGCGGATTGTCACTGAAAGAAATTGAGTTCAAAGACTTATTTAAGATAGTATGGAAAGAAATAAGAGTTGCGGTTCTTTGCGGTTTTACCCTTGCCGTTGCTAACTTTATAAGACTTCTTGTCTTTGCTCACGGCGTTCCGATCGCAACATCACTTGTTGTCTGCCTGACACTTTTTGTTGTTGTGCTCATTGCAAAACTCGTAGGTTGTTTCCTTCCCATGCTTGCATCACGCTTCGGCTTTGACCCGGCAGTTATGGCAAGTCCGTTCATTACCACAATAGTTGATGCATTGTCACTGCTTGTTTTCTTGAACATTGCAACCGCATTATTGGCATAGTAATATGACATCACAGTAAACATCGCCCCGGAGGAGATATGGGTAAGAAATCAGTAAAAGAGAATAAGAACATCTATTTCACATCACGTGAAGAGGCCGGCCTGACCAGAGCTCAGGCAAGCGAACTTATCGGAACAATAAGTGACAGCCGCCTTGAAAAAATAGAAACAGATAAGACATCCGTTCAGCCGGAAGACGTTGCAGATATGGCTGTCGCTTATAAGAAGCCTGAGTTATGCAACTACTACTGCACTCACGAGTGCCGGATCGGAAAAGGCAATGTTCCCGAGGTTAAGATTTCATCATTATCGGAGATTGTACTTGGAATGTTATCCGCACTTAATTCTCTGGACAACCAGAAAGCTCGTTTAATAGACATAACGGCAGATGGGCGCATAACAGATGACGAACTCAAAGATTTCGCCGAAATACAGCGTCAGCTGGACAATATAGATATGACTGTTGAAGCCCTTAGGTTATGGGTAAAAAATACAATTGCAGAAGGCAAGATAGATGAAAAGAAATTAAAAGACCTGAAAGCTTAATTGCTTTCAGATCTTTTTTATTAATATAAAAAGGACGACTCGATTATCTCGAGCCGTCCCTATTTATTTACATGTTATATTACGTACGATCTAAGATCAAAGTGCCTCGTGGCATGTACGTGCGATAACGTCGAGCTGCTGCTCCTTAGTAAGGTTGATGAACTTAACAGCATATCCTGATACACGGATAGTGAAGTTAGCATACTCAGGCTTCTCAGGATGCTCCATAGCATCGATGAGCTTCTCCTTACCAAATACGTTAACGTTAAGGTGGTGTGCACCCTGGTCAAAGTATCCGTCAAGAACGCTAACAAGCTTGTTTGATCTCTCCTCATCGTCGTGACCAAGAGCGTTAGGATTCATTGTCTGTGTGTTAGAAATTCCGTCAAGAGCGTACTCGTAAGGAATCTTAGCAACAGAGTTAAGTGAAGCAAGAAGTCCTGTCTTCTCAGCACCGTATGAAGGTGATGCTCCAGGTGCGAATGAAGCGAATGCAGGTCTTCCGTCAGGTGTAGCACCTGTAGCCTTACCATAAACAACGTTAGATGTGATTGTAAGGATAGATGTTGTAGGCTCAGAATCACGATATGTGTGGTGCTTCTCGATCTTCTTCATGAATGTCTTAAGGAGCCATACAGCGATCTCGTCTGCTCTCTCATCATCGTTACCGTATCTGGGGAAGTCTCCCTCTACCTTGTAATCAACAACAAGACCTGACTCATCACGAACAGTTGTAACCTTAGCATACTTGATAGCTGAAAGTGAATCTACAACGTGTGAGAATCCGGCGATACCTGTAGCGAATGTACGTCTTACATCTGTATCGATAAGAGCCATCTCAGCTGCTTCGTAGTAGTACTTATCATGCATGTACTGGATAAGGTTGAGGATGTTTACATAGAGTCCTGCAAGCCAATCCATCATGATGTCATATTTGTGCATAACTTCATCATAATCAAGTACGTCAGCTGTGATAGGAGCCATCTCAGGACCTACCTGCATGTGCTTGCCGTCCTTTGTAAGGAACTTCTCATCCTTACCACCGTTGATAGCGTAAAGAAGGCACTTAGCAAGGTTAGCTCTTGCTCCGAAGAACTGCATCTCTTTACCTGTCTGTGTAGCAGATACGCAGCAGCAGATGCTGTAGTCATCGCCCCAGATAGGACGCATAACATCATCGTTCTCGTACTGGATTGAAGATGTTGTAACTGAAATCTTTGCAGCATACTTCTTGAATGTCTCAGGGAGCTTAGATGTGTAGAGCACTGTAAGGTTAGGCTCAGGTGAAGGTCCCATGTTCTCAAGAGTATGAAGGAAACGGAAGTCGTTCTTTGTAACCATGTGACGACCGTCCATTCCAAGTCCACCAACCTCAAGTGTAGCCCATACAGGATCACCTGAGAAGAGGTTGTTGTATGAAGGAATACGAGCGAACTTAACCATTCTGAACTTCATTGTCATGTGGTCGATAAGTTCCTGTGCCTCTTTCTCTGTAAGAGTTCCCTCTTTAATATCTCTTTCAATATAAATATCAAGGAATGTTGAAACACGTCCAACTGACATTGCAGCACCGTTCTGAGTCTTGATAGCTGCAAGGTATCCGAAGTAAAGCCACTGAACAGCTTCCTTAGCGTTCTTAGCGGGAGCAGAAATATCAAATCCGTAAACGGCTGCCATTTCCTTCATTCCCTTAAGAGCTCTAACCTGCTCAGAGATTTCTTCTCTCTGACGGATGATGTGGTCGAGCATTGTTCCGT
This sequence comes from Butyrivibrio hungatei NK4A153, assembly GCF_000424465.1. GTDB lineage: Bacteria > Bacillota > Clostridia > Lachnospirales > Lachnospiraceae > Butyrivibrio > Butyrivibrio hungatei_A. The sequence goes on from NZ_KE384197.1 coordinate 52,610, forward strand.
CACCACAGTTGTTGTAATCATCCATCTTCTTCTTGATGAGGTAGTCAATACCGTAAAGAGCTACTCTTCTGTAGTCGCCTACGATACGTCCACGGCCGTATGTATCAGGAAGACCTGTTACGATGTGGCTGTGTCTTGCTGCTCTCATCTCAGGTGTGTAAGCATCAAATACTGCCTGGTTGTGAGTCTTGTGATACTCTGTGAAGATCTTGTGGAACTTCTCATTTACCTTGTATCCGTATGTCTCAGCAGCTTCTTCAGCCATCTTGATTCCGCCGAAAGGCATGAATGCTCTCTTAAGAGGCTTGTCTGTCTGAAGACCAACAACCTGCTCAAGGTCCTTCATAGACTCATCGATATATCCGGGGCCATATGCTGTAAGACTAGAAACAACCTCTGTCTCACACTCAAGAACGCCGCCCTTTTCACGTTCCTGTTTCTGGAGCTCCTGAAGCTTGCCCCAAAGCTTATCTGTAGCTTCTGTAGGGTCAGCCAAAAAGCTCTCATCTCCATCATAAGGTGTGTAGTTGTTCTGGATGAAATCTCTTACGTTAACGTCATCCAACCAATGGGTTCCCTTAAACCCGCGCCATGCTTCGTTCATTTTACGTACTCCTCGTTAAAATATTATCATATGTATTGTTCGAGTTTGATGATATCACCTGTTACATGTCCAAACATTGATTGTAATCAAATTTCACATTTTTATTAAAATTAATATTAAAATAAGCCGAAAGAGCAGTCGCTGTCTGCAACTGCTCTCCTGAAATTATTTCCCATTTAAAATTTTCATTGCGTTATCAACTCTCTCTTTTGAAGGAGATTTGACACCGTCAAGCTTATACGGTATTCCAAGCGTCTCAAACTTATGCTGTCCCATTGAATGATAGGGAAGAACCTCGATTTTTTTCACATTGGAAAGTGTCTCTATAAACTCTCTTGTCTTCTTGAGATATTCATCATCATCGGTTATTCCGGGCACGAGTACGTGGCGGATCCATATGGGCTTGGAAATATCCGACAGATACCTAAATCCATCGAATATATTATCATTCGGAAGCCCCGTGAGCTCTATATGCTCATCCCTGTCGATGTGCTTGATATCAACAAGCAGAAGATCCGTATACTTCATCAGTTCCTCAAATTTGGAAAAGAAAGGCTCCTCACGCGTAAAAGGCTGAAGTGCCGTATCTATACACGTGTTTATTCCGCGCTCTTTGGCCTTCTTAAACAGTTCGATCAAAAAGTCTATCTGAAGAAGCGGCTCTCCGCCACTTACAGTTATTCCGCCTTCCTCTCCCCAGTAACTTCTGTATCTCTCAGCAAAATCAAGAAGTTCATCGGGAGTACGCATATCTTCCGAATTTGGATCCCATGTATCGGCATTGTGACAGTATTTACATCTTAATTTGCATCCCTTAAGGAACACAATAAATCTGATTCCCGGTCCATCTACGGAACCGAATGTTTCTATTGAATGAATTGCACCTTTAACCATTATTACTCCGTTTCATAAAATATCTTAAAAAGATAAATTTACTGATAAATGTATATTTCTCTAAGGGCATCTCTGTCGAGCACCCTGATCTTGGCATGTCCGACTCGCTCAATAAGCCCGCTCTTTTCCATCTCCCTGAGTTTCCTGCTGACAGTCTCTGTTCGAAGATTTACACTTGCGGCAATGTCATCGAGTTTTAATACTATGTCATCGCCCACACTCCTGTCAACTCTGTACATCAAAAAGCCCGCCAGTCTGGCCATCGGGTCTTTTGTGGAAAGAAGCATGTTTCTCTCATTGGCATCGTGGAGTTTTTTGCTCAAAAGAATGATGATATTCATAGCAGCCGAAGGATCGTCCACAACTTTAATGAAATCATCCCTGTGTATCTGGCAAATAGAAGCATTTGTAAGGCAAACCGCAGAATAAGGATAAATACTGCCATCCAAAAACATGCCTTCCCAAATGATGTCATGATCTGCAAGAATCGTTATGATCTGCTCTCTTCCGAGAGAATCGTATCTGCAAAGCTTAACTCTTCCTTTTCGTATTATGCATATGGAATCAACGGGTTCGCCTTCTCTGAAAAGATAACTGTTCTTCTTGAGAGTCTCATGAACAGAATGCTCCATAAGGCTTACCTGCGCATTTACAGGAAGTCCCTCGATAATAGGGACACTCGCAGTGCATAGTCCACCGCACTCCTCACAGATATTGAGCCCTATGATTCCTCTTTTTAGCTCTTCTGCCTGGCTCCGGCCCTGATATATTCCTTTTTGTATCTCTTTCTTATCATTCATAAACAAATACCGACTCTCATTACTCCTTCGACCATAAGTAGCAATACGCCTGCGTCCTTGCAGCAAAAGGCTGAGTCTTAAGCAGTTCTCTTACTTCTTTTTTGGTATACCAGCCGGGTACTATCTCTTCCAATGTCGAGCTGCTTTTTGAAAAAGTTCCCGCCGCCTTTCCGACGCAGCAAAGGTTCTTTTCATTTGAGAAACCGACTGCACTGTAACTTTCGCCAATCCACTCGTCAATACTGATTATATCAAGTCCTGTTTCTTCCTTGAGTTCTCTTCTTGCGCTCTCCTCCGGTACTTCACCGGGATCGATAAGACCTGCAGGGAAGTTGTATACCCATGCGCCCGGTGCAAGTCTGAACTCTTTGTTTATAAGTATCTTTTCCCCAGTCTCATCGTGCATGATAAGCACAACTGCATCGATCTTGTTGTTGTGAATATCGTCATATCCCTTGAGATCGGGATTTCTGCTGATTATCTCGTATGTCTTATCCTTGTTATCAACAGTTTTGTAATGAAGGTCGTAGCGGGTAATGAACTCGCCCTGCTCCTTTTTCTCTAAGTACTGAAATTCCATAAATAATCACTCCTGCATTAAAACTTAACAGAAGGAAGCTGATATTTTCTCTCGTAGAAATCAACTGCCTGCTCAAAGCCTTCTCTTTTATCCGCTTTGAGCGTTTCCAAATACTCGTGTGCATCGTACGCATCATCATGCACCTCAATAACGCCTACGGCGATGTTGCTGCAGTGATCTGCGATACGCTCATAATCTGTTCCGATATCACTAAGGTCAAAGCCCTGCTCAATGGTACACTTGCCCTTGCGAAGCCTTCTCACATGACGCCTTTTTATCTCTTTCTGAATGCCGTCAATCGCTTCCTCGAGAGGCTCTATAGACTTTGCTATCTCGACATCACGTGTTTCAAACGCTTTTATAGACATATCCACGATCTCTTTTACCGCTGATGCGAATATATCCATCTCTATCTGACCCTTCTGGGTAAACTCTCTCTTATTCTCCGCCATACCCTGAGCTTTCTGCATGATGTTGAGAGCATGATCGCTTATTCTCTCATAGTCGGTGATGCAATGAAGAAGCATTGTGAGTGTATGGCTGTCTTCGGGAGCAAGATGATGGTTGTTTATCTTCATAAGATAAGTTCCAAGCTGGTCCTCGTACTGATCGACTTTGCGTTCAAGATAATCGACATCCTGCGCCACTTCATCTTTGTAATCCGTAATAAGTGAAACTGCCTTATCAAGGGCATCTTTTGACATATTTGCCATCTCGACCGCAGCAAGTCTGGCCTGTTCAAGCGCAAAAGGAGGGTTCGCAAGAAAAAGAGGATCCAAAGTTCTGATTCCCTGCTGCTCTTCCTGCTCTTTTTTCTCCTTATCATCTATAGGAATAGAGCTGAGTGCGAGATTTACAAGCACCCCTGAGAAAGGAAGCATAAGGGGAGTTGCAATAAGATTAATAAGTGTATGTATCCCCGGAATTCCCGCAAGTCCGACTTCCCGGTGCATAAATGAGAAATTCATCACAGCATTCAAAGAATAAAAAATTATCATAAACAGTAATGCTTTTATGAAGTTGAAATACAAGTGCATAAGAGCTGTTCTCTTACCGTTCTTGTTTGCGCCAAACGATGAAAGAATCGCTGTGATACATGTACCAACCTCAGCGCCTACAACAACAGGTATTGCTATGTTGAAATAGACAGGTATACTTCCCGATATCGCCTGAAGCACACCGATTGTTCCGGCTGAACTCTGAATGAGCATGGTAAAAAAGATTCCGACCATGAATCCGATAAGAGGATTGCTGAACTTCATAAGAAGGCTCTTAAATCCTTCATTATCCTTTAGCGGAGCGACAGCATCAGACATACTGCTCATTCCGAACATCAAAACAGAAAATCCGAGAAGGATTGTTCCGATATTTTTCTTTTTCTCACTTTTGGAAAACATATATAGCCCGATACCTATAAGAGCCAAGAAAGGTGTGAATGACCTGGGCTTTAAGAGTTCCAGCCACAAATACTTTGTGCTGTTCAGATTATTAAGTGTAAGAATCCATGCCGTAAATGTCGTACCAAGGTTAGCACCGAGAATAACGTTTACTGCCTGTTTAAGAGTTACGATTCCTGAATTAACAAGACCAACTACCATTACGGTAGATGCAGATGATGATTGAACCATTGCGGTTACACCGACACCGAATAAATACGCGATAATAGGATGTTTGGTGACTTTGGCAAGCACGCTCTCAAGTCTTCCGCCTGCGGCCTTGGTAAGACCTCCGCTCATAACGTTCATCCCATACAAAAACATTGCAAGGCCTCCGATTAGCCCTGCCACCATTTTAAAACTGTCTAAAAATTCTTTCATTTCACCTCCATAGGCACTCTTCGTTAAGGGCTCTCTACCCTTCGTACCTATCCATTTTTTATCTCTATTGTTACAAATCTATTGTATAGGATGCCGTCAAAAAAAGCCACAAATAAATTTAAGCACCAAATCTCAGCATCAGCCGCACGTATTCTCCATAGGTGGGTCCGCCGACCGGCTCGATCTTCTCGCCGACATACTCTCTTCCGTATATATCTTCCTCGACAGACACCGTATCCAAAACCTTAAATCCCAGTTTCTTGCACAGATTAATGGAAATCTCATTCTCGGCTTTTACAAGGGTCTGAACCTTATCAAACAAAAGGATATCCCTGCCGTAGTCAAGAACCGCCTTGCACGCCTCATAAGCATAGCCCTGCCTCTGGAACTCTTTTCCGACAAGAAATCCAAGTTCAATATCATCAAACCCGTTCCTTACGGAGTATCCGACTCTTCCTATAACCCTGCTATCCTTACGCCTTACAAGTGTCCATACGCCAAAGCCCATAAGGCCATATACTTTCTCAATATAATCTTTCTGGTATCTCTTTTCATCTTCGGGATTCTCAAAAAGGCCTTCCATATATCTGGTCATCTCGGGATCTTTATACAGTTTATAGAACTCGTCCACATCATCAAGCGTCGTTTCCCTCACAAGGAGCCTTGAAGTCGTGAGCACTTCCCAGGGCTCACCCGCGTATCTCTGATAAGCCTTCACGAATGAATCCAAGTCGACTTCGTCAATGTCGGAAAAAATATATTTCACTCCCGGAAATTCTTCGTTCTTATTTAATGGATGCTCCACTCCGACCACGTAGAATCCAAGCTCCGTCGCTTTTACGGTATTTTCTTTCCTGTCGGCAACGACAAGCATTTCTTTATCAGTCTTATTATCTTTGAAAAAATCCTGTGCCCCGAACACCTCCGCTTCGATGCCACATTGATTTATATATTCTCTTGCGGATTCTAAGCTTTCAGTTACCTCACTGCTTTTCAGATTTTTTTCATCTATTACAAACGCAACCTTCTTCAGCACAAACTTTTCCTCCGAGAATAATTATAATACATAAAACGCCCACATTACGATAAATGCGAGCGTTCATAATTTGTTTACAATTCATTAAAAGAATGGTTACTTCAAATCATCTTTTGGACATACCTGCTTGTTATTATAATATTGTCAGATGAGTTGAGACAGACAATACCAATTAAACTTTTTCATAATGTGCCGGGTAAGAGAAGCTTACCCGGCATCCTCCCTTTAAAAAAGGGCTTTTTTTAATTAATGAGTTTTATTTCTTCTTGTTTCCGTGAAGAAACATCTCCATGTCAGCAACTGCCGACTCTTCATCGCTTCCTTCTGCGATAACTGTTACTTCTTCTCCTGTGTTCAGACTAAGTGTCATCATTCCCATAATGCTCTTTGCATTAACTTTCTTGGACTGAGCCTCGATATGAACAGTACTCTCGTACTTACTTGCGAGCTGAACAAGCTCAGCAACAGGTCTTGCCTCCAGTCCTCTGGGCAACTTAATCTCGATAGATTTTGTCAACATAATAATTCCCTCCTCATCTCAGCTTATCCGCAAGCTCGCTCAGTTTCCTAAGCCGATGATTAACTCCTGACTTACCTACAGGCGGATCAAGATACTTGCCCAATTCAAGAAGCGTCGCATCAGGGTGTTCAAGCCTGACCTCTGCCATCTCCCGCAAGCTCTCCTGCAAGCGATTAAAACCATAAAAGTCTCTGATATATGTAATGTCCTCTATTTGCTTAGTCGCGGCATTAACAGTCTTTGTTATATTGGCGACTTCACAATTGACTCTCCTGTTGATGGAATTTCTCATCTCTTTTACAATCCTGAGATTCTCCAGATTCATAAGACTGATCGGAGCTTCCATTATATTCAGAAGATCAACAATACCGGAGCCTTCCTTCACATATAAAACAAAATATTTCTTTCGTCTGACTATCCTTGCCTCAATATCAAAGCTCTCTATTATCTCCTGCAACCTAAGTGCCTGATTCTCATAGTCACAGACAAATTCCAAATGATATCCCTTGTTTGGATCGCTTATGGAACCGATGCACAAGAAAGAATCGCGAATAAAGGCTCTCTTACAACATGATTTTCCTGTGATAAGCGGGCTCACCCCTTCCCCGAAAGGTCTGAGGTTCCCATCACCGTCAATCACCCTGATTGCCTTAAGACACGATTCAAGAAGTTCCCCTTCTCCCAGTACAGGCCTGTAAACACGCCCATTTACCTTGATATCGGGGGATTCTTCCAAAAAGCTAGTTCCTATATTAAATGCTTTTTTTATTAATGTAAAGAACTTTCTAATTACAGCCTCATTATCCGGCTGCAAATAAAGCATTATCGGCTTACCGTTTTTCAGCTCAATATAGCCCGTGCTGTTAACAATGGCTGCTATCTCCGCAAGCCTGCAATGCCTCGACGCACCTATGCGTTTTGCAAGTTCTTCTTTTACGTCGGATGAAAAAGACATATCTCACCTTGCCTGCTTCACATCTCTGTGTAAGAGCTTGATTCCAAACTTACCGTCTCCGGCTTTCAACCTGTTATACAGTTCGTTGGCGATTGTTACACTTCTGTGCTGGCCACCGGTACATCCGATAGCAACAACAAGCTGATACTTACCTTCTTTGATATATCCGGGAATCAGGAATTCAAGCATATCCGTCAGCTTATCCAGGAACTGCCCACATTCCGGAAAACTTTTTACATAGTCCTGAACCGGCTTGTCATTTCCCGTCTGATGTTTGAGATCATCTATATAAAAAGGGTTCGGCAGGAACCTAACATCAAACACAAGGTCTGCGTCCGACGGAATTCCATATTTAAAACCAAATGAAAGCACCGTCACCATAAGAGAATTGTACTCTTCGTTTCTTACAAAGATACGGTCAAGTTCTTCGCGGAGTTCTCTTGTGAGGAGCTTGGAAGAATCGATCACATAATCCGCTCTCTTTTTTACCTCCGTAAGAACCGCTCTCTCTTTGGCAATTCCGTCCTCTATACGATTTCCGATATCATTGACATTCATCGGATGAACACGTCTTGTCTCTTTATATCTCTTTATAAGAACTTCATCGCTTGCGTCCATATAAAGAACTTCAATGGGAAGTCCTCTTTCTTTCAGAGTGTCGATGATTCCCGCAACCTCTTCAAACTTCTGGCCCGCTCTTGCGTCAATTCCAAGTACGACTTTGCTGATCCCATTATCCGGCACTGCGACAAGCTCAGCAAACTTCTCTATCAGAAATACAGGAAGATTGTCTACGCAATAAAAACCTGCATCCTCAAGCATATGTATAGCGGTCGATTTACCACCGCCGCTCATTCCCGTAACAACTACGAATCTCATGGTTTAAACCTCTCAAAATTTTCCAAGCATAATAACTTCGGGCTCCAGCATCACTCCATAGGACTCGTATACCTTCTTCCTTACGTCATCAATTACTTTGTATATATCGGCCGAAGTTGCAGAATCTTTATTTATCACAAATCCGCAATGTTTCTCCGATACACATGCACCGCCCACGGTATAGCCCCTAAGTCCGGCATCCTGGATAAGTTTACCCGCAAAATTTCCTTCAGGTCTCTTAAATGTCGATCCGGCACTGGGATACTCAAGCGGCTGTTTGTCACGTCTTCTCTGTGCAAGATCGGACATCTTTTCTATAATTGCTTCCTTCTGTCCCTTAGTAAGTTCAATAAGCACGGACAGAACGATATATTTTTTTCCTTTAATAAAACTGGTCCTGTAACCAAATTCCATGTCGTCGCATGAAAGCGTCACAAGCTCACCTTCAGGTGATATGGCCTTGACTTCCTTTACGACCTGTTTCATCTCGCCGTCATAGGCGCCTGCGTTCATGACCATCGCGCCGCCGATAGTTCCGGGAATTCCCGCAGCGAACTCAAAGCCTGCAAGTTCCCTGTCTCTTGCAAAAGAAGCTATGGCTGAATTAAGCGCGCCGGCCTCTGCCCTGATACTCGTGTCACTTTCTGCCGATACATCCGTAAAGTTCTTAAGTGAAACGACAGCTCCGTCATATCCGTCATCTGATACAAGAAGATTGCTTCCGTTTCCGAGAATAAAATACTCTTCATTAGATTCTCTGAGCTGCTCCACAACTTTCAATAACTGCTCAGTGTCTTTCGGGCTTATAAATAAGCTCGCAGGCCCACCTGTTCTAAACGTAGTGTGCCTGCTCATGTTTTCATTTAATATGATATTTTCTTCTGAGACAATTTCTCTCAGAGCATTTACTAAATCGTTATTCAAAAAAATCTCCTTTTAATACAGAAGCATTCTTGCTGCGCCGAAGACTCCCGCATCATTTCCAAGCTTTGCAAGTGCAAACTGTGCTGTGCTGCAACCGGAAAATACATACTTTTTAAATGAAGGCATCAAGAGGTCAAAGAGCATTTCTCCCGCTTTTGAAACTCCGCCGCCGATAACTATTATCTCAGGATTTACAACCGTAGCAACACTCGCGATTCCTTTTCCGAGGTAATAACCGTACTTCTCAGCGCATTTAACGGCAACCTTGTCACCTTTCTTGGCTGCGTCGAATACGTCCTTGCACTCGAAATCTTTGCCGCGAAGAACGCTGTCTTCTGTTGTCTCGGCAAGAATTCTCTTAGACACTCTCACTGCTCCGGTAGCACTTGCATACTGCTCAAAGCAACCGTGATTGCCGCATCCGCATGCTTCAGGCTCATCATCAACAAGATGGATGTGTCCGATCTCTCCGCCTGAACCTGTTGCTCCTGTTAAGATCTTGCCTTCGTTTATGATTCCGCCGCCTACACCTGTTCCGAGTGTAACAAGGAGCATGTTCTGATGTCCCTGTCCGCCGCCTCTCCACTGCTCACCGAGAGCTGCAACGTTGGCGTCGTTTCCTGCTTTTACCTTAAATCCCGTGAGTGATTCGAGCTCTTTTACCACATTGAGCTTGGACCATCCAAGATTTACGGCCTGAAGACACATGCCATCTGCATCTACAGCACCGGGAACACCAAGTCCGATCCCGATTATATCGTCGGATGCAAGATTTTTCTCAGCAATCTTAGCCTTAACAGACTCTGCAACATCACTTAAAATGCTGCTTCCGTTGTTCTCTTTTCTGGTAGGTATCTCCCAAAGCTCAACTTTCTCGCCTTCCTCTGTAAGAAGTCCGATCTTAGCAGTTGTTCCTCCGATATCTACGCCAAATACATATTTTCCCATTACCTCTAATAGTCTCCTTTTGTATTATTCCTCTTCAATTATTCCTCGTCGTCATCATCGTCGTCCGAACGTCTTCTTGCAAGTGAATTCTGAACCCTGTTGTAGAGCTCCTGCGCAGCATTGTAGCCCATCTGTTTCTGTCTGTGGTTAACTGCTGCCGACTCGCAGATTACCGCAAGATTTCGGCCCGGTCTTATTGGAATCCTGTGACAAACTATCTTGTTTCCAAGGTACTCAGTGTACTCTTCCTCAAGTCCGAATCTGTCGTACTCTCTGTCCTTGTCCCACTCTTCAAGCTTGATAACAAGGTCGATAGTCTGTGTCTCTCTTACGCTGGATACACCGTAAAGCGTTTTAACGTCTATGATTCCGACACCTCTCATCTCAATAAAATGCCTTGTAATATCAGGCGATGTTCCTATGAGAGTCTCCTCACTTACACGCCTAAGCTCAACCGCGTCATCCGATACAAGACGATGTCCTCTTTTAATAAGCTCGATCGCTGTCTCGGATTTACCGATTCCGCTCTCACCCGTTATCAAAACGCCTACGCCGTAAACATCGACAAGTACGCCGTGGATTGAAATGCAAGGAGCAAGTTTAACATTAAGCCACCTGATGATCTCCGCCATGAAAACAGAGGTGGACTTCTTGGTCATAAGGACCGGCACTTTCTCCTCAACCGCAATTTTCAAAAAGATAGGATCGGGAGCCAGGTCCCTGCAGAAAACAACTCCCGGTATATCAAAGGAAAGCAGTTCTCTGTACATCTTCTCTTTTTCCTTATCAGAAAAAGATTCCATGTATGTATATTCTACGAAACCTATAACCTGAAGTCTGGTTGCCTCGAAGTGTTCATAATACCCTGCAAGCTGCAACGCCGGCCTGTTAATATCAGGCTGAATAATGCGGATCTTCTTGATATCAAGCTCCGGTGTCAGGTTTGTGAGCTTCATTTTATCAATAATAGTTTTAAGACTTACGCTTGCCATCAATGCCTCCCCAACATAAGTATTTTCAGTTAATTACTAGGAAAAATGATACCATAGATGGGGGAAATTTTAAAGCGAAGGAAAATGTCCATAATCAGCTGCTAAACATACTTCTATATCAATTCCAGCTGATTATCTCGTAATATCACGTGTATAACCAGCTGGAATTCAATAAACATCTTTTTTATTGACAATTACACATTTTTTCCCCGAGAATGCTATTCCAAGTATTATTATATCCTTAATTCCTTCCTCGTACATTTCTGTAGCATAGCCATTTTCCTCTATTTGGCAAAGCGCTTCCTCTGACAACTGATTAAGTGCCTTATCGCTTAGATCCTTTCCCCATTTTAATTCCATGATTATACCCGGATATTTATCCGTTCTCGGAATCATACAAATATCATATCTTCCGTCACCTGATTCTCTGTTTGATCTTATATTGTACTGATCATCCATCAAAGCAACAAGTCCAAGCACCATACCATGATAAAAGCCCTCTGCTCCAGCATCATAAAAGCTAATACTTTTCTTCATATACTCGCCTATGCCCTCTTGCAGCTTCTTTAAATCCATAGAATACAAGCTCTCTGCAATCTTATTGGCTGTTGCTCTACCAATAGCACCAATCTGCATTAGATGCGTCATAACCTCGCTCTTATATACCGCTGATATCTCCCGATTCGGTATCGCCACTTCACAAAGCCACGTTCCATCCCCTTGAAGCTTCTTACCAAATACTTTCAAATAACCCGCAACCAACAGCAGACTATAGATATTTGCAGGATCTTCCGTAAGCGACCTGTATACCACGCTCTGATCAATCTTCGCGATTACTTTTTCTCCCATAAGTAGCAAATTAAGCTTCTCAATTACCTCCTCTGTAGCAGTTCTTAATACATCATCCAGTATTTCATTTTTCCCAGTATTAACCCAATATGCCTGAGGTAAGCAGCCTTTGGAAATGTAGTTTATAACTGACCAAGGATTATATATCTCCATACTTCCAAAAAGATATCCATCATACCAATCTCTTAATTCTTTTTCCTTGTCTGAAACGCCATAGTATTCAAGCATATCCTTAACTTCAGATTCAGTAAAACCAAAAAATTCGTCATACTCATCATCCATTACAGAATTAACCATAAGATTGTTTAAACCACTGAATATACTTTCCTGCGATATTCTTAAAATTCCTGTCAGGAAACCATATGACAAATTCCTGTTATCTTTAAACGCTCCGGAAAAGAAATTCCTCATAAATCCAATAATTTCATCATAAAACTCTTTGGAATATCCTTCCTGTATAGGAGTATCATATTCATCAATAATAATAATGGGCGCCTTATCGTAATGCTCAGAAAGCATTTTTGAAAGTTTCAAAAGAGCAGATGACAGCTCCACTTCGCTTGCCTGTCCGTTCAATACCTTCTCATAATAATCTTTCTCATATTTTTCAAGCTTATTGCTGTTTTTTAGCTCGGAATGTCTACCAAATTCATCTTGAAGAAGCTCTGCAATTTTAGAAAAAGTCGCATCCCATGAATCAAACTTTACATCCTTAAACGTCAAAAAAATCACCGGATATTTCCCCTGATGCGCTCTATATTCAGGTCCACACCTCCATATCGCTTTATCTGCAAAAAATCTACTTGTATCCTCAGAAGATATCTCAAAGAAAACGCGGAGCATATCCATATTTAACGTCTTGCCAAAACGCCTTGGGCGTGTAAATAAAGAAACTAATGCCTTACAATCCAAAAACTCCTTAATAAGCAACGTCTTATCAACATAATAGTAGTCAGATTGCGCCCTAATATAATCAGATATACCTATCGGAAGCGGCTTTTTCTCCTTTGCAGATTCACTTTTAACATATCTGCCGCTAACAATACGATTATCTGTAGGCCTTTGAGCATTATCGGGTATTTGCCACTGTTTGCTGACTTTTTCAGCCCCAGGAATCTTTCCATCTTTGCAAAATTCGGTCACCCTTCGCTCTGATATGCCCCATATTAATGCCATTTCTTTGCATGATTTCATCATATTACCCTTCGTTCACTAATCATCGATTATATTTATATTATAAGCAAAGTTCGGAAGGAAATCAAAATATAATTGATTTCCTTCCGAACTTTATAATTTAAAACCATTTAATCTAAATCATTTTTGGTAAAACTAAATCTCAGCACCTAACATCCAATAGTTCCATAACTCCGTTAAGCACAAGCTCCACGGAATCAGCAGGCACGAAGACGCAGTCTCCCTTATATATATTTATGTATTCTTTCCTTCCGTCTTCCGTGCAATAACTGATATTTCCGCATCCGTCATAGCATAAGAGAACCCTGAACGAAAGCTCATCGGAGCTGTATGTAACCTTCTGCCTTCTCTCGGTATTTATCAGCATCCTGTATACTTCAAAATACTTACATCTGCTAAGAAGCTCATTCGCAACACCCGGGCTATACTTAAGCACCCTCATTGCCTGCCTAGGTTCACCTATGTTCTTTAAATTCGAAACTTCAAGTGCCTTATCCACATGAAGCTCTCGCTTTTTACCTGTCTTATCCACACGGTCGTAATCGTACAGCCTGTAAGTGAGATTACTGTTTTCCTGTATCTCGGCAATAAGCGCCCCCGCGCCTATGGCATGTATCGTTCCCGCTTCGATAAAGAAAACATCATTCTTTTTAATCGGAACATTACGGAGATACTTTTCAAGTTCTCCCTTTTCTATAGCTTCCCTGATAGCAGCTTTACTACAATCATGTTTAAGTCCGTAAACCAGCTTGGAACCTGCACTAGCATCAAGAACATACCACATCTCTGTCTTACCAAGCTGACCATTCTCAAACTCCCTTGCATAATCATCACTTGGATGAACCTGCACAGACAGATTCGACTTCGCATCAATGAACTTTATAAGTATGGGAAGCTCTCCAAGTTCCTCACAATGCTTTCCAAGAAATTCGGGACGCTCTTTTAAAACATCAATAAGGAGTTTTCCGTCAAACTCCCCTCCCGAAACAACGCTCGGTCCGTCAGGATGCGTACTGCATTCCCATGTCTCCGCCAAGGGATCCATATCTATATTTTTACCAAAATCATCGTTAAGCCTCTGGCCGCCCCAGAGATAATCCTTCGCGGCAGGCTTTAACATAAAAGGAAAATTCTTCAATGTGTCATCTCTCATCTTTTTGTTTTGACATCATATTATATACAGTTGGACTTTTGACATCTAAATCATATTTATTCAAGGTTATATTTTTGTTTATCCTCTACAGTAATATCTTTTCCAAGCTGTACCTCAATGAGCTTAAGCTCAGTCTCTGCAAAAACCGTATGTCTGCATCCTGCACTCATGGTAATAACGTCTCCGGCCTTGATATTCTGCTCCATTCCGTCAACCACAGTTCTGCCCTTACCGGAGAGAACAACCCATACTTCATCTCTGTTCTTATGGCTGTGATAGTTCATGGAATGACCTGGATTAAGAACAACTTTTATTGTCATCGACTCAGATTCAACATCCATTACCTGATACTTTCCCCATGACTTCTCGGCAAACATAATCTGCTGATTAAATTCCTCAACATAGGGTTTGATGTAACTTGACTGTTCCTTGTCGGAAACAAGTATTCCGTCGGGAGATGCTGATACCACAACATCCTTAAGTCCCATGCAAAGTATAGGAACATCAAGATCGTTTAATACATGCACATTCTCACACTTATCGTTAAGAACAGCATTTCCGACAATATTCTCATGCATAGCCTCTGTCAGAGTATTCCAGCTTCCAAGATCCTTCCAGCTTCCCGCATACTTCATCATTCCTATGCTATTCTCTTTTTCAACAACCGCATAGTCAAAGCTAATCTTATTACTGTTATCATATCTGTCAAAAAAGTCCTGATAATCCTTAAAATCAATAAGCTCATGCGCCTTGTTAAGCACATATCCAAGTTTAAATGCAAAAACACCGCCGTTCCAAAGAGCACCTTTTTCAATATACTCCTTAGCCGTAGCAGCATCGGGCTTTTCCTTAAATTCAAGAACCTCGCTGACATCAGCGGCTTCCTTCGGAATAATATATCCGTACTTCTCACTTGGATATGTCGGCTCTATTCCCATGAGATTAAGGTTGTAATCTCCCTTTGCCGCCATATCTGACAAATCTGAAAGAGCCTTAAAATATGTATCATCGACATAAGGATCTACAGGGCACACTACAACAGGCTCATCGTCACCAACGCCCTTCACATCATGAAGGAAACTGCACGCGAGCGCGATTGCAGGAAAAGTATCTCTTCTGCAAGGCTCAATTGAAAGATCCACCGCCTCACCCAGCTGATTGTTAATAGCTGACGCCTGACTCTTAGATGTAGCTATGGTGACATTGGCATCACCGTCAACTTCCCTGATTCCTCTATACATACGCTGAAGCATAGATTCATATTCGCCATCTTCAGTCTTAAATATTCTGATAAACTGCTTACTTCTGATGTCGTTGGACAAAGGCCAAAGACGCTTTCCGGATCCACCTGATAATAAAATTATGTTCATGATTTAAACCTCTTTTTTCAAAATAATACGTGTATTTCTGTATCATACCACTTTTCCACTATCCGGGAAAATGCTTCTCTCATTCTAATCCGTAAACATAGATATTATAAGGAGAACCATGCCCACTGTACTCACCGACCTGAAAAAGACCTACTTCAAGCGCATTGGATATATCAATTCGTGAAAAGAGATATTTGCACCCAAGTTTCTTAAGTTCCCCCGCATCAATATAAATATTGTTATCGGTAACGCCATACATACTCTTTGTTGCCATTACTATCGTCGCATCGGTCCCGGAATAGAGATAACACCTCGCTCCCCACTCATCAAAATAGGCTGCCGAAGCCGGATTTTTGGAAAGTGCCGGCGCAATTACTTTTCTAAATTCTTCTTTATAGCTCTGAGGATAAAAGCCCAGATATCCGTCAAGCGTTGCAATCCCGTTATATTCAAGAATGGCGGGATGCATTCCGTAAGCAACGCTCCATTCACCTTCTTTGTAACCAATCTCTTTTTTCACATCCGAAAAAAGTTCCTCAGAATAAAACTCTCTGTAATTGAGGTCGTCGAGCTTATTCCCCATGACATTTTCTTTTACTATATGATAGAGCGTGCCCCTAAGATCATTGTATCTTGTCGGTGTAATGATGACGAACACCACCGCCGTCGCAATGACCGCATATGACAAAACGCCCTTAAAAATTTCTTTCTTGCGCATTCTGTATGCAATAATAAACAGCATTGCGCACCAGATAAACGGGCTGAAAAAGACCGTTCTGTTAAACTGAAATCCTTTTAAAGGCGGAACCACTGTCGCAAAAACATCGTCAACTTCTCTGATAAAATAAATACCGTAAACAACCGCGTTAAACACAAGGATCAACGCACAGAGATTATATGCATCCGTAAAAACTCCCCTGAAATTCTTTTTGTAAACATATCTTCCGTTCAAAAAGATCAGATACAAAAGACACACAGGCATCACGAAATACTTGTGACAATCCTCCGCATGCATCATGCCGTTTACAAATACATCTCCCACAAGCGCAGGCACTTCAGATACCTGCACATAGCTTTGAACCATCGTATCCCTTATAGTAGTAACATCGGAAAAAAGCATCATTCCAAATAATCTGTATTCGAAGACCACGAATCCCACTGAAAGCGCCACAAGCCCCGCGATAAGCCCGAAGCTCAGCCTTTTGTCCCGAATCCACATCCAAATTATTGCTATGAAAAGATATCCCAGAATAAAGAAACCAAAGTATGAAAAGTACGAAACAAAAGGATAGCAGAAAATAAGCACAACATACCCTGCCATCTTCCGAACCCTCTTAGGATCGTCACTTTTCTCCGTCAAGTATATTCTTCTGAGAAGATAGACTATAAGCGGGATTGATGCAAAAGAAATCCCAAACGCCGGAAAAAGATTTAAGACTCCGTACAGAAATCCCGCGCCCACGGCCAGATTTAGTTCCGGCGCATATTCTTCTTTCAGACAAAATCTTGCACGCTCAAAGAATGAATCTATTTTTTCACCAGAAAGAATCGTGCAATCAACAAATAACAGCACGCAGGAAAAGACAGCAATGCCAAGCTTTAATACATATCCCACTATATAAGCCGTAAAAGGTGAAAAGATCATATACAGAACTGTATACAAAGAAGCTTCACCCGGAAGCACATCTCTTGACACTCCGCCAAGAAACGGTGCGCTGACTCCGTGCGAAAAAAAAGTGCCGGTGTTTCTCAGCATCGCAAACTGAGCGATAAAGAGGTCCATGTTGTCATGAACCCCTATATAGCTGTTCTCACCAATGGCACAATAAAATACTGAAATAATCAGAATAAACAAAAGAACTGCAAATATAACAAAACGCCTTTTCAAGAGTTTCATTTTGTCAAATTCCCCTCAACGCCGACGATCATTTAATGTTGTCATCCTCGTTATTCTTATTGCCGATCTTCATTCTCTCATGACCGCCGAGCTTGTTTGCAGCGTCCTGGTCACCTCTTAAAATCGCATTGACAATCTGCATACGGAAGCCCGCATCAATAAAGTCACAGTGCTTACAGAACGGATAGTTCTGTCTTCCCTCTGCAATCTTCTTTCTTACTGCCTGGAACTGAGGACTTCCCCATGCTTCCTTAAGACTCATCTTGGTAAGATCGCCAAAATCGGTAGTCTCAAAGTTATCGCAGCAGCAAAGTCCCATCTTGCCGTTTGGCATGATCCACATATCTGTGAAAGGAAGAAGACAAGTCTCCTTAATAACCTTCTCGGTTGCCTTCTTATTGGGCGCACTTCCCGCTCTGTTTGTAAGAACTTCCTGAAGATATCTCATCTGAATCTGGATATCAAGGTCCTTAAACTCATCGGGATGAGCCTTTACATAATCATAGAGTTCCTGAATATTCTTATGAAGCTTCATCTCCATCGAATAGTTGTTGATGATAAGCTGATTGATATATGGTGCAACCTCTTTTACCTTATCGATAGTAAGGATAAGTCCGTTGGTAGACATGAAAATAAAGCTGTCCGGAAGTTTCTCCCTCGCGTACTTGTGCCTCTCAACAATCTTGGTATCCAAAAGGGGCTCATTATTTCCGTAAAGTGTAAGATGTCCCTTATATCCCCAGTCTGCAAGCTGATCGATGATATTCTTATAAACATCGTCGTCAATCTTTGCAAGAGGTCTGCACTCCGCATGAACATTGGCTGTGCAAAACGCACATGTGGAATTACATCTGTTGATAGTCTCGATATTTACAACATTGGGCATCGGAACTTCCTTGGAATTAAGGAAGTAATCACAATAAGCCTTCTGAGACTTACTTCTTGTAAAAAACTGTAATTTAAGGTATGCGTTACTTGCAAGCATCGGAAAATGCTTTCTCGCAAACCAGCCAAATTTTCCCATAAAACTGTTTACTCTTATAGGCATTAAAAAATCTCCTTACCACTCAGCCGATCACTCAGCTTTTTTCTGATACAAATAGTATGTAGCGGTCTGATTCGGATCCCATGGATCGATAAAGTCTTCCTGCAGAACAAGATCATAATCATCTACACCCTCCGCAGGTTTATTGACAGATATCACAAAATCAACAATCTTTTCATGAGTGAACCTTTTTTGTTCCTCAAGAACCTTCTGCATATGCTCTTCATTCACGGTCTGCGTCTGGAAGTAATAGCATACGGGCAATGTATCCGTCACCGTGTAGAGTCCCGCATCAAAACCGTTCTCATTTATGATCTTCGGATTCTCTATTCCGCTTGAAAGCACACGATCACGGAAATGATAGAGCCAAAGGTCATTTTTCGCAATTTTCATATACGAAACATTTGGTGAGATATTATACGCAGTAATTCCCGCTACAAGCAGCATCAATACCATAACCGCACTTGTAAGCCCGGTAAGTTCGTCTTTGAAGCCGTCGCGATTTAGCTTAAGATACAACCCTTCAAGTAAATATCCTATCGCGGTAACCCCAAACACCGTAAATCCATTTATTGGAAACGGGTAATATGTTATGCTGACTCCCCCGATGAAAATGATCAGCGTAAGGAATCCCAAAAGCATGGCTATGTTGACATATTCCGCAACTTTGACCGGAATTACAACTATATCTCTTTTTATAAGCTTGTATTTGTCTTCCGGAATAAAAGAAAATACAAGAGCCACAGTAAAGTATAACGCACCGATAAAAATAGTCAAATACACTAATTTATTATCGTAAATATGATCGGTCATCTTATCGTAGATAACGGCCATTCTCTCGGCAAAAGACAGTTTTTTCGAATACCCGAAAACATTTTCGTAGATGTACACACGTCCCCAGTCGAAGATTGCATTATTCATTCCGAAATATACAAGTCCCGGTATAAATGTGATCGCCATTCCGCCAAGAAATACAACGCAGCTGACAAAAGCTTTTTTTACAGCCTTAGCCCCTATGATATCCGCAAAGAATACCATCGCCATCCATGCAAAGAAAAATCCCAGTGAATTGAACTTGATATGAAAAACGCATCCCGCAAGAATTCCGCCAACAAGAACTCTTTTGTATCTCATGGGTTCCGGATAGTTCTCTTTAAAGTGCCTTATCGAAATATACATTCCCCACATAATAAACGGGAAAAGAAACTCCTCAGCACTTCCGCCCCAGTAAAAGCATCTTGATGTATATACGATCATTCCCACAACCGGCGTTAGGATGTATGGCATGGAAACAGATCTTAAGTACACCTGCATGATCCTAAATGCCGCTTTGAGAGCCATTGTACATGCCAATATCTCAATTATGTACACACCCAGAAACGTTGTTCTAGAGATAAGAGAAGCCAACATATATATGCTGTACTGAAAGATTCCCTTCTGATCGAAAAGATCCCTGTACGGCACCATACCGCTCAGCATACTTTTTCCGACTGTAAAATAACTGTTCGAATCATCCCATATATTAAAAGCATACAGGAAAGAAGATCTTGAGCATATTGTCATTATCACGGCACCCGTTATAAGGCACCAGACAAATGAAAGCAGCCCGTCCCTCCTCTCATCCGGAGTATCATATTTTTTTGAGTTTATGTTCATGAATAAGTCCAAGTAGCACCTTTAATCCGCACGCAGCAAAAGGAAGCTGATAAATGTAATATCTCATTGCATAGCGTGAGGACCCTTCCCAAAATTCGTGGAAAACCATTCCACCAAAGATTAACAGTAACATCAGCATCTCGTAATCCGAAACATGCCTTTTCCTCAGAACTTCTATAAGATATACAACTACACCCAAATAACAGAGCGTCATAAAAACATTCATAATCCAAGCTAAAACAGTACTTCCAAATCCAAATACAATACTATTTCCCAGCGCCGATATTTCATGATGTCTGCTCACATAATCAAGATTTTGCGTTGAAATGCAAACAGGATCGGCCCACTGGGTTATATATTTCCTTGTAAAAAATCTTGCGGCATAAAAAGGATGATGTGCAAAAAGATCAATCCTCTCTTTGATATTTGCGATAGCCGCTTTCTTCGTAAGTTCCGTATCGTAATTATTTTCTCCAAAAACGGCATAATTATAACCGTTATACCACCCGGGTTCCAGGCCTCCGTCTTCCTGAAGTCCCATTGCTATATGTGCCACGGAAGGATTACCTTTGGGTATTTCCTCAAGTCCCGTAACCTTCGTGTAGTGATTGTTTATATACGCCTTTTGGCCGAACACAAAAATCAGCATACATATTGCTATGATCACTCTGTTTTTTAGCTTCACTTTGACATCATCGTCTTTGGATCCGATACCATTAATAAACAGTATCATTATAAGCGCAATTACAGTAATTTCACAATTGGTTTTCAACATGACACCGATAGCAATGGCCAAGCCCGATCCAAGCCCGTATCTCTGCTCTCCGGTCTTCATGTACCTGATCATCAGATACAGCGCCAACGTCTGCGGTCCCATGCTGAGAATATCGCCGTAAATATAAGTCACATAATTGTAAAAAAACAATGCTCCCATAGATAAAAGCGACATAATGCCGCATATTTCCGCATCTTCAAAACACTCCATGCATATTTTATCCAGAAAATACATTGTAAAAAGAATCGATATCAGCTGCGCAATATCCCACGCAAGATAATTTCCGGAGCCAAAAATCTTAGTCATAAACTCGCCGAAAAAGACATATCCCAGCTGGAAAGGCCAGATATAAAGATAGCCGCCTTTTTCCGTAAGCTGCGAATAATCACCTCTTACAAAGCTGTTTATATGTTCATCCAACGTATCTGAGTCATTGACCGGCATCGGCTTTATTGAAAAGATCAGCGTCAGGCAATACAAAACGCAGAACACAAGCCCTATTACCACAAGCTTTTTGTTCTTTGCAAAAATCTCTTTTTTCTTGAGAATGTAAAAGATAAACAGACTAAGCCCGACAGATATAACAAGAAGCGGGATATTTTCCATTTTAAAGTACAGCTTATCATTCTCCTGATGCATCTTGTAATAAATTGTTGTAAAAAAACTGCACCCAAGGATCAGCACCGCACCGAGAAGAAGACATGCGCAAATTGCCATATTAAAGGCTTTTTTAAGCTTCACTTTTCTCATTACCTCCGTTCAAAAGGCCAATGATATCAGCGGTAACAAACAAATATGAAGCGACATAAAATACCGAAATGAAAGCAATATCAATTATTTCCGCCCCAAACAGTGTAATTCCGTAAACTATCAACGAGCATATATTTGCAACTATCATAAAAGGCATTATCTTCTTTCTCACCATCATCGCAAAAGGAGTAAGAAGGATAAGCATCGCATAATCATATCTCTCATGCATTCCCGGAAGAAGGATCACGCAAGTCCAGGATGTCCATATCGCAAGGTAAAGAACAAGATTTCTGTCTATCTTTTCCCTGAATCTGTAACAAAAAAACGCGATAACAACAAGTACAGCAGCAAGTACCATTACAGCCGCCGTCGAAAGAAGCTTGTAATGATCGTCGAACCCCCAGTTATAAATATTGGGGCAATAAGATACCATTCCGTATCCTTCCGAATCAAGCTCCCCCGTCTGTTCCAGATAAGCGAAATAAGTTGCTCTTAGTCCGTGCTTTGCAAGAACTTCCGGAAGTCCGGCAACAAGATAGACAAACGGAATCCACAGAAACTCAAGAATACTGAAAGACGTCTTTTTAGAAAGCTCTTTTCCCTCATTCTCAGCACCGTTAAATCCGCCTGTAATGTAAATTATCAGGTAAAGAGGAAGGAAAAGTATCGCCTGAAGCTTAAACGCAAAAGCAACGGAATACCAGATCATTGAGCCCCTGTATTGCTGCTTTAAAAGCTTGTACATCGCGATCATCAAAAAGCATGTATATACCGCATCAACCTGCTTCCAAAGTGCTCCGTCAAAAATCACGAACGGAAGGTACAGCGTCATAACACCGATAAAAACAGAGCAGCGCTTTTTTTCCGTAAGAAGATAAAAAATCTTGTAGATAAAAAACGCTGATATAAATTCACATATTGCAGGAACAATGCTGAGCGGCACCCATGCTTCGCAAGGAAAAAGCGAAGACAGTGCATAGATCACGTTAAACGGAACATAGTAATCCCCGGGAGCGTTTGAAAGTCCCTTGATGATTCCGTTTTGTCTGTAAAACTCAACCCATTCTTTATAATAAAAATTATAATCCGGAGAAAGCTCTGTATTGGGCGCCAGTTTGAACCTTATGAATACAGAAATAAGAATAAGTAATCCGATAGCTATCTCGAATAAATACTTATCTATAAGGTTTCTTATGAGTTTGTCCAATGCAAGTTCTTTCTTCATGTATATTATTCTCCGTCATTTAAAAGAATTTACGCAGGCGATAACTCTGTCCTGCTCATCTCTTGTAAGTCCCGTATACATCGGAAGCGATATTACTTCCGAAGCAAAGCGCTCAGTGATCGGAAGACTTCCCGCGGGCACACCCAGATATTCATACGCCTGTGCCATGTGAGGCGGGATCGGATAATGGATCAAAGTCATGATGCCATTATCTTCAAGATATTGTCTTAATCTGTCGCGCTCCGAAGATGCTTCCTTACCGTTTTCTCCGGCACCTTCCGTCGGAACTCTAAGTACAAACTGATGCCATACACAGGTTGCATTATCGGCAACAGACGGCTTTATCACCTTCTTATTATCAATTCCTACTGTGTAGTAGTTCGCAAGTTCTTCTCTTTCTTTTGTTATCTCGTCCATGTGAGTAAGCTTAACCCTAAGAAGTCCAGCCTGAAGTTCATCAAGCCTTGAATTTGCACCGACCACCATATTGTAGTAGCGCTTCTCACTTCCGTAGTTTCTGTATATTTTAACAAGTCTTGCAAGCTCCGGATCGTCAGTGGTTATAGCGCCTGCATCTCCGTAAGCCCCCATGTTTTTGGACGGGTAAAAAGAAAAGCATCCGATGTCACCAAAAGATCCCGTCATCTTGCCGTTATATTTTGCTCCGTGAGACTGTGCACAGTCTTCAACAAGCTTTAAGTTGTGTTTCTTGCAGATAGCACAGATCTTGTCCATGTTTGCGGCATGACCGTAGAGATGGACAACGAGGATTGCCTTAGTCTTGTCCGTTATCTTCTCTTCAATCTTATCTGCATCTATCTGATAGTATTCATCAGGCTCAACAAATACAGGTGTCGCGTCATTTATGGTTATTCCCATTACGCTTGCGATGTAGGTGTTGCCTTGAACAATGACTTCATCGCCCTTGCCGATTCCAAGTACTCTAAAGGCAAGCCAGAGAGCATCAAGTCCGTTTGCAACTCCTACCGAATGCTTCGTTCCTACATAAGAAGCAAACTCTTCCTCGAATTTCTCGACTTCTTTTCCAAGGATGTACCATCCCGAGCGAAGAACCTCGAGAGCCTTCTCCTCATATTCTTTCTGATATCTGAAATATCCGCGGTCCATACGGCCCTGCATGATTTTTTCCATACTTTGATGGTGCCTTTCCGTTACTGAGTTCAAATATTGAAACCATATATATGTAAATGTTTCCTCGTTGTGATTTCCATAGATTCATATCAGAAAAAAAGTCTCATTTCATGGTCATTCAAAGCATTCGACTTTTTTTCTGATATTTCATCTTGGAAATCATCAACTCGTGCAAATATTTACATATATATGGTTTCAACATATTCACTTAGTAACTACATTCCATTTGTTCTTAATTTTTTCATGCGCAAAAATCACTTCTCACCCTTATCGTCTTGTGAGCGGTGTACTTCGTCGATGATGAACGGAGGGCGTTTACGTGATTCCTCAAGTGTACGCCAGATGTATTCACCAAGCATTGAGAGCATGATAAAAATAAGTCCGAATCCGAAAAGGACAACGCTCATAAGAGATGCGTATCCAAGTATCGGGGTTCCTGTTGTAAGCTTTTCTTTTATGGTAAGTATGATACCTATCAGCGATAACAACGCAAATACAAAACCTACCGTCGCCATGCATCTGATTGGGAAATATGAGAAGCTCATCATTGAATCCACAACGAGCTTGATTTTCTTTCCGAGGGTCCAGCGGGATTTGCCGACTTCTCTGTCTTTTCTATGGAAATAAATTTTCTCTGTCTTAAAGCCTACCCACATAACCTGAAGTGTAAGAGATGAATTTTTTTCATCCATCATCTCAAGCACCTTGATTACCTGTCTGTCTACAAGATAGCAGTCGCATCCGCCCTGAGGCATGTCTTTGTTGATAGTCTTTCTTACAAGCCAATAATAGCAGCCTGCAAAAAACTTCTTAACGGCGTTCTCATCTCTTGAGCCTCTGATAGCCAGAACTACCTTATTGCCGCGTTTCCAGCTCTCGTACATCTCAAGGATAAGCGTTGAATCTTCCTGAAGATCGGCCTGCTTGGTAACGGCGCAGTCACCTGTACAAACGGAAAGTCCCGCAAGAAGCGCCGCATGCTCCCCAAAGTTTCTTGAAAGCTTTGTAGCTATGACATTTTTATCCATAGCGGCAATCTTGTTGATGATTTCCCAGGAATTGTCTCCCGATCCGTCATCAACAAAAACTATCTCATATTCCTCAAGCTTACCGAGAACTTTTTCTTTGAGATCGTCATATAAAAGCTCCAGTGTATCCGAGTTGTAATAAACCGGAATAACAATAGAAAGTTTACTCATAATATCTTTTACCCATTAATTTCTTTTATAAATTCATCATAGTCGCGAATGTACTCGCTCTCGATGTAATGTTCGCTTGCAAGGCAAAGAAGAACCGAATCGGGTGAAAAATCATACATTTCCTTCCACACCATTGGTCCCAGATAAAGCCCCATTCTGGGCTTATCGAGAGCCACAACTTCTCTCTTCTTGCCGTCATCGATAAGAACCTTACTGCTTCCGCTTACGTTTATAAGCACAAACCTGGTATATCTGTTGGCGTGATTGCCTCTCTTGATATCCCTCTCAGATCCGTATATATAGAAAACCCTTCTGATATCAAAAGGAATGTCAAAGCCCGACCCTTCGGCAACTACAAGGTTTCCCTTCTCATCTCCGAACTCTTTAAATTCAAGAACTTTATAGTTCTCGTCAAAGTCACTTCTCATTTTTTACCTTTCTATCTTCTCAATTACAATTTCGTCTTTGTCGTAATACCCCAGTGTAAAACTATATGCCCAATCTACAGGACCATCCCCTATATCGAAATGATACAGTATCTCAGGTTTATATTGATGTTCTTTAAAAACAACTTTCTTTATCGAAGAATCATGCAACACTTTAAGTCTTTCTTTGTTCTCAGCCTTATATCCCGCAGCTGTCCCGGATACAAGATCATATAGGCATGATGTCACCGAATAATAATGATAATCAGGCTTAATACAAAGAACCGATCCGAATACAAAAAGAAGCAGCAATGTCATAACAACAGACACTGAAGCTCCGGAAAAATCATCCTCAGAACCTTTTGACTTCAGGCCGTAATTTTCCTCAAGATACTGCCTTATCCAGATTGTAACATAAAAAATATTTAGAGCCGCAAGTATTACAAATTCCATCCACGGAAGCGCACGCACTCTTCCGGATCCCATATCACCCGTTCCAAAATACACCGGTGTCATATTAGCCGATATCATTGCATAAGCAAAAACCGTAAATACAAAAGGATGCCTGAATCTGTATTTGATGTTTTTTCCCATCTTCCAAAATATGGGAACCAATAAGAGCAGGAACACCAATGTTTCCCACCTCATCATTTTATTAATAATAACATCAAACGTTGAATATAGCGATATGAGCACTGCCTTCACCGGCGGATATCCATTGGTACTTTCCTTTCTCACGTAATTACCGGGCGCGATCAAAAGTATTACAAAACCGACAAGATTACATATTGCAGGAATATACAGCTGCCTAAAGCTCTTACTCATTCTGTCATCTGCATCATATAATTTTATAACATTCTTTTTTTCCAAAAAAATTATTATCAAAAGAAGCACGGAACATATCGCAAGCTCGAGAGCAGTCATGAAATTTGCTCCCCCCATGCAAACACCCCAAATGCACGCCCATATAAACATGCGCTTTCTCTTCCCGGCATCTTCATCATATACGCATCCGATCAGAAGCCCTAACCAGAAAAATGCCATTCCGAAAGTAAACGTGTAATTTATTGCACCACTGTACCAGTAAAAAGCCTCGACTCTGGTTTCAGTATCGCCAATGAACTGAGTGCACATAATAAGCGTTATCATCGCCGCCGTATTAGCAAGATATTTATCTGCCTTAAATACTTTTACAAAAAGAGCATCGAAAAAAAAGCACACTCCGAATGTCAGCATTCCCAGAACCAAAAAAGTTCCGATAAAATAAAACTGTTCACCATATGCCGCAGGAGCAAGTGTTGTCAATAAAATTGAGAAAAAATACCCTTCATCAACCTGATATACATAACCGGCCTTCTCAACGGCTTTTATTATGGACAAAAATACATTTCCCGTTTCTACAAAGCAACGATGCGGCCAATTCGGCATAGAAAAATCATCTGCACTGGGAAAGTTATAGAACGCCATAATCAGCATGGGAACCACACACAAAATATACGCAACCGTAAAAAAGATGCTTAACTTTTTTGCGGATATCTCTTTTTTCCAAACAGGAAGTTTGTATTCAAACATCTACGTTATACTCCTTAGCCGTAGTACTCTTTATACCACTTTGCGAATTTCCTAAGTCCCTCCGTAAGCGAAGTAGAAGGCTTAAATCCAAAATCATTTTCAAGAGCCGTCACATCGGCATATGTAATCTCAACGTCGCCCGGCTGCATAGGTACAAGCTCTTTGTGTGCCTCGAAATCATAATCACTTGGAAGAACTCCCGCAGATATAAGTTCTTTTTGAAGGATATCGACGAAGTCCAAAAGATTGACGGGATCGTTGTTCCCAATGTTATAAACTTTATACTTTACACCGTTCTCATTTTCATCGGGAGACTTCTTCATAACGTTCACGATACCTTCAACGATGTCGTCAACATATGTGAAATCTCTTTTACACTTACCGAAGTTAAAGATCTTGATGGTCTCTCCCTTGACAAGCTTGTTAGTAAATCCAAAATAAGCCATGTCCGGTCTTCCGGCAGGTCCGTAAACCGTAAAAAATCTAAGTCCCGTTGAAGGAATTCCGTACAGCTTTGAATAAGCGTGGGCAAGAAGCTCATTTGATTTTTTAGTCGCAGCATAAAGAGATACCGGGTTGTCAACCTGATCCTCAACGCTGTAAGGAATCTTCTTGTTGCTTCCGTAAACGCTTGAGCTTGAAGCATATACAAGATGAAGAACGCCTTTATATGAGTCATCTGTTACATCCTCATCATAGGAATGTCTGCACGCTTCAAGAATATTGTAGAATCCGATAATATTGGAATCGATATACGCATCGGGATTTTCAATCGAATATCTGACACCCGCCTGAGCCGCAAGATTTACGACAACTTCAGGTTTAAACTCTTTAAAGATCTTATCGATAACACTTCTGTCTGAAATGCTGCCTCTTACAAGTGTAAAAGACTTAGAATCCCCGCCTGTAAGTTCATCAATCTTCTTAAGTCTGTCCTCTTTGATCCCTACATCGTAGTAATCGTTCATATTGTCTATTCCAAGAATAGAAATACCTGTATCTTTATATTTTCTTATAAGTTCAAGCACGAGATTCGATCCGATAAAACCGGCTGCTCCCGTTACAAAAACTCTTTTTCCGCTAAGATCTATATTACTTGCTAACATTTTTAACCTCTTATTCGGCTCCTCTTCCAAAGAGCACGACATAAACAGTCTTCAAAATTATCCTGATATCCTCAGTAAGGCTCCAATTATCAATATACTCAAGATCAAGCTTAACCACTTCATCGAAGTCAGTGATATCACTTCTTCCGCTTATCTGCCAAAGTCCGGTAAGCCCCGGAGTCATGGAAAGCCTTCTTCTGTAATGCTCGTTATAATTCTTAAATTCTTCTTCCGTAGGCGGTCTTGTTCCCACGAGACTCATCTCACCCTTTAAGATATTAAGAAACTGTGGAAGCTCATCAAGGCTTGTCTTTCTGATAAAGGCACCGACCTTGGTAATTCTGGGGTCATCCTTCATCTTGAACATAAGTCCGCTCATCTCGTTCTTATCGGCAAGTTCCTTCTTGCGCTCCTCGGCATCTATATACATTGACCTAAACTTATATATCTTGAAACGCCTTCCGTTCTTCCCTATTCTTGTCTGGGAAAAGAAAACAGGTCCCTTTGAGTCGATCATTATCGCAGGTGCAAGAAAAAGTGTCACGATGCCTGTAATGATAAGTCCTACGATGCCACCGAGTATATCAAGTCCTCTCTTTATAAAGAGACGCTTATAACTTGTTCTGTTCATCGAATACGTAAGAACCGAGTAATCGAGGAAATCATCAAACTGCGTATTGGCCTTGCCAAATCCCGGGAGCTCCAGATTATAGTGAGTTGTGATTCCCATCTCCTCAAATCCCTGAATGATATCTTTCATATCCTTCTGCGGAATATTGGGAGTATTTATAAATACTTCATCGAAGGGATCCGTTATAAGACGCGATGTCAGATTATTTATTCCGTCATGGACATGTATACCGTCTATGTACCACGGATCACTTGATGATTTCTGCGTATCTGCTTTTTCTTTACTTATACCGCCCGTGCTCTCCTCTTTTGCATCCGCTGCATAAGCTCTTACAATCTTATAGCCAAGATTACCGGCATTACCGATCAATTTGCGGACGGTATCTTCCATAAGATTCCTCTCGGCTACGACAACCACACGAACCGCATTGTTATCACTCGAAATGTATTTCCTAAATATATCCTTAAAGATTATTCGCGCAAAATAAGTCAGAAGAATATCTAAAAATACGAATATGACAACAAAAAGTCTCGATACACTCTTTCCCCAGTTAAATAAGAATATAACAACAGAAGATGCCACCAACATTACAGTTATAAATCTTACAATGGAAAAGAACTCCCTGATATATCCTCTTACTGCAAAATCCCTGTTCCAGTCAGCAAGAAAAGAATAGACAACACAAAACAGAAGAAAGACAACACATACAAGACGATGTTCTGTCTCATCTCCGTACCCCTCTATATTTGGGAATCTGCTCCAAAATACATGCAACATATAATCACTGTATCTAAGCCATGTGGCAAATGCATATGAAATTATGATACATGCCATATCTATCAGCCAAAGCATGTACGTTTGAAATGTTTTATTTTTATTACTCATACTGAACCATTATAGCATGATTTCGCAATAATCACCCTATTTTATGTTCTCTCGCTCATGCTAAGGCGTATCACCCAATATTGTCTTTTTTCTTTCGAACCGCTCCAACTCCGCAATATGCAGAAAAAACAGCTATCCCCGTCCAGACGCCGACACTCATGATCTTCTTCCTGTACTCTCCCACAGCAAGCGTCTCATCATATTTGTACATAGGCTTATCTTCGCCCGCATAGTCAAGAACAATATCGCCTTTTTTCCTGAAATCATCTATCTCTTCAGATGTATAATACTCCGGCGTCATGCCAAGACTCTTATTGCTTTCATCTCTTTCTCTTGCGCCATATAAAGCAGTGGGTTCATTGGTAAGCGCAACATAGATAACCGCCATAGCAGCTCCTGCCAAAGCCCCTATCGCGATACGTTTTATCAAAGCTACGACATAAGCTTTGTCAGTCACACCTCCGTTTACACGATCATCCTCATTCTTACCGACCTCTTCCCCACCAAAAGCTCTTTCATTTGCGGCACCTTCGTTTTCAGCCACTTCGATACAGCTTAAGAATTCATATATCGCACTTCCCATGAACACATATGTGAAATTTTTTGCAGAAAGATTATACAAAAGAGGTTCCCAGATTCCTATAAACAGCATTGCCATCATGATCGCAATCTCTGCTCTTCTGTCATTTGCAATGCACCTGTTCATTAGAAATGTCGTGAGCACAAACATGACAACAAAAGCCACTATTCCAAGCTGCAAAAACAGATATAACTGCGACATATCAATCCCGTAGGTTCTGTAACTCTCATCAGGATTTATCAGCCTTGTTCCAAACAACGATAAACTATTATTACTCCAAAAATATTTTGCGAGCGCAAATCTTGTATTAAATATTTTGCCGTTAAAAAAGTCAAAGAGCTTATCGGGAAGTATGTGCGGTAGCACGATAGAAATAAAAGCCGTTACGGGAAATGCCGCATAACTTACGATTTTTTCAAAAAATCTCATTTTCTTTACAGAAAAAAGATAGAAATTTACCACGACATAAAGAACGCATGCAAGCACGCCCGTCCTGCTGCCCGAGTACTGAAAGATGTACAGATTAAACATAACACCCGCCAGCGAAGCCATGAAAAGAAGGCGTTTTGCATTTTCTTTTCCCTTAAGCCAAACCGTAACAAGATATATGCTCATCATTGTGAGCATTATCGCGTTCATATGAAGTGTGTTGGGATGAGCGTATCCGAAAGCATGCCTAAACATTGTTCCCGCTCCGTCCCTTGTCTGGGGATAGTATTTCTCAGCCGCAAGTCCAAATGCTCCCGTAAAGATCCTGAAAAGAATAAGAGGCCCCGCAACCAGCGCTCCACATCCGATCACTTTTTTGGCCTCAACTTTTTTCATTCCGAGCATCATCATGAAACACTCTATAAGACCTTTGTGCCCCGTATGATAATATACAAGTCCGGCAACAAGCATAAGTGCCCCAATAACCGCATATTCCTTGGCAGTGTGTCCTGTAACCAATAGTTTACACAAAAATAAGAATGCACATATAACGAAAACTGCCTTGATCTGCGACATTCCGTCATACCATCCGAAAGCTCTCGATCCTACCGCTATAGCAAAGAAAAGTAAGTATATCCTCTCCCCTATCTCTTCCTTGCCATGTAACGCCAAAAGCATTCTCTGCATTCTTATCTTTAATTCAGTCATATACTTTATCCTTATTATTTTTTCTTTTTGCTAAAAGAATCCTTTATCAAATAGCAAATAAACTTTGTGTTGGTCACAAAGTAGCGCTTAAAAAGTCGCTCGGGATCCTGAAAAAGTCTGTAAAGCCATTCAAATCCAATCTTCCTGATCCAGACAGGAGCTCTTTTAATTGTTCCTCCGTGGAAATCAAAGCCTGCACCGACGCCCATCATAACGCCGTTTATTTTATCCTTATGCGCAAGCATCCATTTTTCCTGCTTGGGCGCACCAAGTCCTATCCAGACTATATCCGCCCCCGATGAATTTATCATCTCAATATCCGCTTTATCTTCCTCTTCGGAAAGAGCCCTGAACGGAGGCGAATACATTCCGGCAATATTTATCCCGGGATATCTTTCAAGAAGGTTCTTGCGAAGTTCCTTAATTGTTTCTTCCGACGATCCGTAGAAATAATGTGATACGCTTCCATCCGTCGTATCTCTGAACATATGCTCCATGAAATCAGGCCCCGCAACTCTTTCAGCTCCGATATATCCTTCTTTTTGCTGAAGCTTTGCTATAGGATTACCGTCCGCAAAAGTAAATGCCGAGCTGTTAAGAACCTCTTTGTACTCGGGATTCTCCCTTCCCATAACAGAAGTATGCACATTGGAAAAACAGATATATTTTCCCGAAAGTTCTTCTAAATGAGTAAACACATGAAAGACTGCTTCTTCCGTCCTTGCAACCGCATATTTTATCCCAAACACATCAAAGCGTTCGCTTCGCACAGATGCAGGAATTGATGCATAGTCATCTACATCGGTTACTATTCCGGATCGTACATTATACTTATTTAAGTCAAGAGCAATATATGTTCGTATTCCGCGCCTTTCCGCCTCTTTCAGAAGCTCTTTTGCCGACTCATCATTTTTTTCAGCTCCGATAAGCAGCATATCGTCACAGCCGGATACATAATATTTCTCAATGATATCAACAATATCCGTAACAGGAAGCGTAACTTTGAAAGTCTTTCTGTCTCCCATGGAAAGAAATCTTTCCTTGTTCTTTTTCCTGTATATCATCCTGATAATATAGGAATAAAAGATGCCAAGAGCAAAAAACAAACCTATAACAATTCTTGAAGAGTCGCTTTTCATGGCATACAGATACATCAATAAAAATATAATGATCGCACATTTTCCTGTAAGGACCGACATCAGGTTCTCAAACGGATCCTGCAAGAATATATGATCTTTTCTGCAGTCATATAACAAAAACACGATTACCTGTAAGATACAGCAAATAACAACAACCGAAACGTACAGTCCGTCAAACATTTCATACCATTTTGTCGCCAGCTCGCCATATCTTATTATGAATGCCGAAAACCAGGACAGTAAAAGAGCTGTCTCGTCCAAAATAAATATTCTTTTTACAGGAAACCTTTGTTTTTTATAATTATTCATTATATATGTGTGAATCTCCTAAGCTATTATTTATCGCAACCACATCCGCCGCAATCCTTAAGTCCGTTATTGGCAACCGCATTAAAGTCACAAGTACTGCACTTATCGAGTTCCTCCTTGGACACCTTGCCATCCCTGTAATCGCGCACGACTTTAAGTTCATACATTGAGTAAGGCTTCTTCATAAACAGCGCCTTGATCTTGTGGCGTATTACCCACCATGCGGGAACCCAGATATATTTGTGCATAGCGGGAGAAACAGATCCTATCATCCAGCAGTCCCTGTCACAACATCTCACAACTTTTCTCACACGCTCAGCCTGCTCGCTGTTCCAGAGTTCATCCCAGGTCTGATCATTCAGATTACCCATAACTTCTTTATCCTTTGTTCCGTTACATGGCATAACATCGCCGTAGGGATCGATAAAGAATGTATCAAAACTCATATCGCAGGGAAGAAGTCTCTTTTGCCCGTAAATATAATTGATAAGCCCGTGATTAAAGTATGCTCTGAACCACTTCTTGGGGCTGTTTGATTTAAGGAGCATATTGACCAGATTTTCAAAATTCTGCGCAACCATCGGTCTGTCCTTAATTATATTCTTGGCTTCAACGAAATAAAAACTGTTATGAAGTGACGCTGTCGCAAACTCCATGTCAAGTTCATCGGAAAGCTTATAAAGCTCGCAAAGATCGGGTGCGTTCCTGTCCTGCACCGTCATACCGAATCCCACGTCCTTCATCCCCATCTCGCGGAGCTTCTTAAGTGTCGTATAGCCTCTGTTAAAGCCATCGGGAAGTCCTCTGATCTCATTATTCGTCTGCTCAAGTCCCTCGATTGAAATGCGGATACCGATATCGGGAAACTCCTTGCACAAGTCAATTATCTTATCGGTAAAAAAGCCATTGGTCGATATAACTATTCTGTCACTCTTTTTCCTAAGCTCTCTTACTATATCCTTTATATCTTCACGAATAAAAGGCTCTCCGCCTGTAATATTTGTAAAATACATCTCCGGGAGCTTCTTTATCGTCTCAATTGATATCTCATCCTCAGGTCTCGACGGCGCCTTGAACCTGTTGCACATGTTGCAACGCGCATTGCATCTGTATGTAACTATAACCGTTCCGTTTAATTTCTTTGACATTTTTATTACCTTTGTTTCAGTATGATTTCACCATTTTATCTTACAGTGTATGTTTAACTTTGTCATGCATAATCTATAGAACGCATTATAAATTACAACACCTCACCTGCACCAAGCTGATATTTCAAAAAACTCATATTTTTCTCTTCAATATCAATTCTTACCCAAAGCTCTTTGGCTCCACGAATAACCGGAATCTTAGATACTACTATTGTTTGAGTATCGTTATAATCTATACTTCGGGTGATCTCTCGATGATAAAGTCCACCATTTCTAGTCATCCAATCAAACACAACCCTCATTGATACTTGTAACGAATCAATATCTATTTCAGGATTTTGTTTCATAGCTCTATGTAAATAATCCCTCTTGCTTTTGGTATTTGAAAATCTTATCCCCAGAGAATCCCCGTGATAATCGCAATCAGAAATGAACAAGCCATTGCTTTCAAACATATCATCCTTCATTACTTTTATCATTTCTTTATACTTATAGAAAGTACGATGATTTTTCTCCCAAAGCATATTGCACAAAGTCTGTTTCTCAACTTCATTTCTACACGCTATGCCAACAATAGATTTATCTATTTCATAATACTCATGACAAACTATTTCTGCATGTCTGTATGCTACATCCTCTTTTAAAGGAACTCCCCCTCCGTAAATTCTGTCAAAATCCAACTTTTCAAAATCAGAAACAGTATTATACATCGTTGTACCATAACCCGCCTGACTGATTCCTGAAAATTGTGTATTCGGATCACTTAACAACTTATTGAGGTCAAAAATAAGAAACACCGGTACAGGAACATTTGCATTTGTATCACCATCATATCTGAGTTTATAATGTTTAAATCCTTCATTATGAAACTGTGTTGGTGTTAACGGCCGAAAATAAAATCTTACATACGAAGTAATTTCCGGACTCGTCATGTCAATCACCTGTCTGCTTGCATTATCATTTTTCATCAATTTCAAATTACCGGCATTTATTCTGCTATAAATCCTACCGGACGTTAAAATCCCAACAGCATTACTGATATCTGTATAATGGTACGCATATCTCGGCCACCATCTAACATATGATCTGTCAAAATTCTTTTTTATTATTTCACTGTACATTGTTTATTCCTTCCAAAGAGTAAGATCTGCCAAGGCCGGAATTTAATTGATATCCATTCACTTGCATATCGTCATCATTAATAACAACCTTGCTAAGATACCCCAAAGCAAACATCAAT
This sequence comes from Butyrivibrio hungatei NK4A153, assembly GCF_000424465.1. Classification (GTDB taxonomy): domain Bacteria; phylum Bacillota; class Clostridia; order Lachnospirales; family Lachnospiraceae; genus Butyrivibrio; species Butyrivibrio hungatei_A. The sequence goes on from NZ_KE384197.1 coordinate 87,996, forward strand.
CCATAAAAATAATTCCATAAGACTTTTTCATCACTTTTTACTATTCCCTTATTACGAATATAATCCCAACATTCAAAGAGATCATCTTCAGATAAAAACTGATCTTCTTTGCCATTCTGTGAAAAGACTATTCCATTATTCCATATAATGCTAATAGTACTTCCGTCGTAATCAAAAGAATATGGAACTATAGAGCAGTTATATCGAATATCATCACATAGGCCGTTAAATGACAAATCTTTTGCATTCTGTCTTAGCCAGTTTACAATATCAGTCTGATTCTTGTGTTCCGGTATAACATCCTTAATCACCCCCGTATAGATATAGATATCAATCGGTAAATCCTTAAGATATTTTTCCATAAGAGGCTTTACATCTTTCCAATCAAGCTCTCCATTACCACATCCAAGTTTAGGAAATGCGATTGAAGTAATTCCATACTCTGCATAAATTTTTGTAAACCTAATAAGCCCCTGCTCAATATATTCAAGCCTTGATGGTGATCTCCAGTGTTCTTTTGTTGGAAAATTCAGTACCCAGTGATCAGCCTCATAGAAAAGCATCAAGCGCCCTGTTTTTAGTCGTTTCTTTTCACATGCAAGCTTATAGCTCTCAAACATAGCAGGATAGCGCTTCTTAAACTCAAGCGCAATACCCTTTCCCATAACACCGACCGTGTTCACTGTATTAACTATTGTCTGCGCAGGACCGGTAAATATATCTCCATCCAAATATCTGATCATCTTTAATCCCCCAACTCAATTCTTTCACCATCCGGCAACACAAATGCGCACTCCAATTTACACCCTGTCACCATTGCAATTTCTCTCAAATCGGAAACCGTAAAACTATCTCTTTTACACTTTTGTCCAAAAGCCTGTGGCGACTTATCAAGCCTTCTACCTATTTCAGATATAGTTATATCATTTTTTATTGCAAGTATTTTAAGTTGTTTATCAATGCTCATATTTCTTTCTCCTTACCCACAAGTATAAACAGAAACATTTATTACTTCAACATTTGTATTTATTTCCAATCACCAACTCAAATATATATTAAAACGTATCCCAATAACACAAAAAGGAACTCAGATCATTTGAGTTCCTTTTTGTGTTATTGCTTCTGCTTTTTCCATACCATTTTGACAAAGAAGGCTTAGTCTGAGTCAAAATGATATTTTCATAAGCTTACCGGTCATCCCATACTTATACAAAGTTGACGACATATATTTTGCCAATAGTTCATAATAATCTATATTCTCTTCTGAAATAGGATTCCAATCAGGCGCAACAAGTACAACCTCGGCTTCCCCTTTATTATCAGCATCTATAACAGCATCAAGATAATTCTCATATAGCTTTTCATATGCCTGAGAATCATTATAACTGCCCAGCAGAAGCTGGTACAAATAAACAAGTCCCCAAAATACTGATCAGAGCCAGCAGCTTCTTCATGATTCTGATGAAGACTTTGACACTGGGCTTTTCATTTATTTTACTACTACAGCGCCAAGAATTTTTAATCCGAGATTCTCCGATAACTCAATTTCTTTAGCAATGTTCTCATAAACTGATTCTCCGATGCTTTCAAAGAAAACAATCCCATCATATCTGGATATTTTATCAATTGAAGCCGGATCACTTATTATATTCAACGCCGAATCGGCTGAAACCTCTTTTTCTTTTAGAAAAACTTTTATACGTGAAATATAATCCGGCGTACATCCTTGAGACAATGATGTACACAGTAAAATATCCTTTGCCCTTCCTGTATTTGCAAGTGCCATGATACTACTGCAAATAACTGCAAGTCCTTCATCATTTTGCTTGTCAACAGAGCCCAGAATCGGAAGCTTAAATGCTGTACGCAAGTCATCTTCTGTCTTAAGCATTGGAGATAAAAGATATTTTACAGCAAGTATGAACATCATTATAAACGAGCCAAATATGAATCCAGCCAAAGAATTCCTTACCGTAAAATTGCTTTCATTTTCACTTTGAACTTGTTTGTCCTCTTTCTTTTCTCTTCCAATCAATTTATTATATACTTTTTTTTCATCTTCACTAAGCAAACTATAAACTGATTGTTCCGAGCCAAACTGCCCTGATGTTGCCATACCAAGCACCTCAGTCTTATATTTCAATGCTTCAGCAATATCCTTATCCATTTCACCGTTTGCACCAATTTTATCTATATTAGCATTAATATCCTGCCTTACTGTCTCATAAATCTTTTGGTAAGTCTGATAAGCTTCAACCGCAGTATTAACCCTCTGTAATTCAACATCAGTTAATACAGGTTCATCCGAAAGCTCTGGTTCCACTTTTGTATTATCAACACATATAAAACTGTATCCTACACCAAGCAAAGTTCCAATTACGGCAAATATAACAATCTTCTTCCAAAACTTAAATATATAATGAAAAAAATCTTTAAGATTCAGTTCCAAATTATCCCTATAATTTTCCATCACGTACACACTCCTCAAATAATTCTTTTTCTTAAGACCATCTAATTGTCAACTATATGCGGAATATCTCAACAAAACTTTTGACATGATCCATTATTTATAACTGCTCTGCAATATCTTTTATTGTACGCCCAAAACCTCTCAATAATCTCATGGATTACTGCTTTCTCCACACCATCTTATTTATAATACCTACATAAGACTGAATAATCTTCACAACCTTTGTGCTCACATTGGTATCAACATAATCAGGAACCGGAATTCCGTTATCACCTGTTTCAACCATCTCAACTGCAAGTTCAACCGACTGCTCAAGTCCCTGTTCATCTATACCTGAGATAACAAAGCATCCTTTATCAAGAGCCTCGGGGCGCTCGGTGGAAGTTCTTATACATACGGCAGGAATCGGATGACCAATTGATGTGTAGAATGATGATTCTTCCGGCAAAGTGCCTGAGTCTGACACTACAGCAAAAGCATTCATCTGAAGACAATTATAGTCATGGAATCCCAACGGTTCATGCTGTATAACTCTGGAATCAAGTTCGAACTTACCGTCTGCTTTCATCTGCTCAAGGCGCTTTTTGGATCTAGGATGACATGAATATAAGATTGGCATATCATACTTATCAGCAATTGCATTTATAGCATTAAACAAGCTAAGGAAATTCTGCTCAGTATCAATATTCTCTTCTCTATGTGCAGAGAGAAGGATATATTTTCCTTTTTCAAGTCCAAGTCTCGTGTGAATATCAGATGCCTTTATTTTATCAAGATTATCAGACAATACTTCTGCCATAGGGCTTCCCGTTACATAAGTTCTCTCCTTTGGAAGTCCGCAATCAGCAAGATATCTGCGTGCATGCTCTGAATATGCAAGATTAACATCAGAAATAATATCAACAATTCTTCTATTGGTTTCTTCAGGAAGACACTCATCCTTACATCTGTTTCCTGCTTCCATATGGAAAATAGGAATATGAAGGCGCTTTGCTCCTATAACAGACAGGCAGGAATTAGTATCACCAAGAACCAGAACAGCATCAGGTTTAGCCTCTGCAAAAAACTGATATGACTTGGCAATAATATTTCCCATAGTCTCTCCAAGGTCATTTCCAACAGCCTCAAGATATACTTCGGGATCGGCAAGCCCCAGGTCTTTAAAGAAAACACCATTCAGATTGTAATCATAATTCTGACCTGTATGTACCAAAAGCGTATCAAAATATTTACGACATTTATTGATCACTGCCGCAAGTCTTATGATTTCCGGCCTTGTACCTACAATTATTGCAAGTTTGATCTTGCCATTATTCTTCCAATTATATGAGCTCATTTAATTCACCTAAACTTAAACATTGCCTTTCTCAGGATTAATCTTCTCATCACCATCTCTATTAACTATTTCATAAAATGTATCCGGATGTCCGGGATCAAAAATCTCGTTTGCCCACATAACGGTTACAAGATCGTGCGTTTTAGAGAGATTGATTATATTGTGTGTATATCCCGGAATCATCTGAATTGCCTTCATCTGTTCACCTGTCACTTCAAATTCGATAACAGGATATCCCTTTTCTGTCTCAGGATCTATACCGATTCTGCGAAGCTGAATAAGACCATGTCCTGAAACAACTATAAATGTCTCCCACTTACTGTTATGCCAATGTTCTCCCCTTACAATTCCGGGCTTAGCAACATTGATACTAACCTGTCCATGATCCAAAGTTCTTATAAGCTCTGTAAATGTACCTCTGTTATCTACGTTGGATTTAAAACTATAGCACATCTTCTCCGCCGGCAAATAGGACAGATATGTACTGTATAACTTCTTTGCAAAAGAATTATTCGGAATAGACGGAACCATAAGTGTCTGAGGCGCAGTCTTAAATGACTCCAGAAGATCCACTATCTCACCCAAAGTTACATGATGCGATGTAGGTACATAGCAGTACTTACCGGTCTCATTTGCAATAGGATCAACGCTTCCTGATGAAGTGTCATAATCGCATCTATGCTCTTTTCCTTCAAGAGCATCAAGCATCTCTTCAATAAGATCATCAATATAAACCAATTCCAATTCAGTATTTCTGTCATTCACCGTGTATTCAAGGTCATTTGCAAATGCATTACAAAATGTTGCTACCGCTGAATTGTAATTAGGCTTGCTCCACTTGCCAAATAAATTGGGAAATCTGTATACAAGGACCTTACTCCCTGTCTCTTCCTGATATTTCAAAAAGAGTTCCTCACCTGCCAGCTTACTTTTTCCATACTCAGAGTCCGCAAATCTTCCGATAAGTGAAGCCTGAATTGAACTCGATAACATTACAGGACAAGTGTTGTTCTTTTTCTTAAGTGTATCAAGAAGCTTTGAGGCAAAACCAAAATTTCCTTCCATAAACTCTGCCTGGTCTTTTGGTCTGTTTACACCTGCAAGATTAAAAACAAAATCTGCTCTCTCACATGCAAGCTCAAGTTCTTCATCGCTTGTTCCCAAGTCATATCCATATATTTCTGTGATCAACAGATTTGGTCTTGTATTATTTCTTCCATCTCGTATGTTCCTAAGATTCCATACCAGATTGCGCCCAACAAATCCGTTAGATCCGGTAACCAATATTCTCATAACTTATGCCTCCACAGCGTGTGGTCTTCCTTCAAGTTCTTCCTTAACATAATCAGTGCCCATAATCTTAGCTACGACACCATCCACGTCAAGCCTGTTTGTATTATGACTTGTATAAGCCTCATCGCCCTGAGTCATAACCTGACCTTCCACATAGAACTGATCATAATTAAGACTTCTTCCGTCAGGAGCTATTCTGAAATAGTCTCCCATATCAGTAGCACGAAGTCTCTCTTCTCTTGTCATAAGAGTTTCAAACAACTTCTCACCGTGTCTTGTACCGATAACCTTGCATTCGGTTTCTCCAAACACCTTCATGACACCCTTAGCAAGGTCTCCAATTGTACTTGCATCAGCCTTCTGAATGAACAGATCTCCGGGTTCAGCATGCTCAAATGCAAAAGCAACAAGATTAACTGCCTCATCAAGATTCATGAGGAATCTTGTCATCTCCGGATCTGTAATTGTAATAGGACGTCCTGCTTTGATCTGATCTATGAAAAGAGGAATAACCGATCCTCTACTGCACATAACGTTACCGTATCTTGTGCAGGAAAGAACTGTACCGCCTCTCTCGAAAGCCTTCTGTGCTCTTGCTGCAACAACTTTCTCACCTAGTGCTTTAGACATTCCCATTGAATTAATAGGATAAGCTGCCTTATCTGTACTAAGGAATACAACTCGCTCAACTTTATTCTCTACTGCAGCTGTTATAACATTATCAGTTCCGATAATATTTGTCTTTACTGCCTCCATAGGGAAAAACTCGCATGACGGAACTTCCTTAAGCGCAGCAGCGTGGAAAACATAATTGGCCCCATACATCACATCACGTACAGAATCTATATTTCTTACATCTCCGATATAGAATTGAACCTTAGAAAACTGTTCAGGATACCTGGCCTGAAGAATATGTCTCATCATATCCTGTTTCTTCTCGTCACGAGATATAATCCTGATCTCCGCAATATCTGAGGTCAGAAAATGCTTTAGAACAGTTGATCCAAATGATCCTGTTCCTCCAGTGATGACTAATGTTTTATCTTTAAATGACTCCTTTATACTTGACATTATTACTTCTCCCAAATATCTCTTAATTCAATATTTCAATCACGTTATCAGTTACCTTTTTCAACTCAGCCTCTGTAATATTAGTACTGCAAGGCAATGTTATTATTCTCTGCCATAAGCTCTCAGCTACAGAAACATCACTCTTAGGACAATCAGCGTATGGTTTCTGCAGATGTACCGGTTTCCAAAATGAACGCACCTCAATTTCTGATTCTTTTAATTTAGCACATACTCTCTTGGCGTCCTCAAGATGTGCTCCTTCAGGTAAAACGATACCTGAAAACCAACATGATGATCCGTCTGTCGTCGGGAAGAATGTTATACCCTTATCCTGAGCCCAGCTTTCTAATTTCTCCTCATAATATGCACGAGCTCTGCGCTTAGCATCAATGAAACTGTCCAATCTCTCCATCTGTGCCACACCGATAGCAGCCTGAACATTTGTCATACGGTAGTTAAATCCAACCTCGTCAAAATCATAATCAGGCCACACGCGAGCTGTCGTAGTAAGATGTCTTACATGATCAAGCCTATCCTGATCACAACCAACAACAGCACCGCCACCGCCGCATGTAATGGTTTTATTTCCATTAAAAGACAGAACACTCAAATCCGCCAATGAACCGAACTTCTTTCCATCATATGTTGCCCCGATCGCACAAGCAGCATCAACAACAAGCGGAATACCATAATCATCGGCAATCTTTCTGAATGCTTCCATATCAGGAACATTTCCCAAAGTATACACCGGCATCAGTGCCGCAACTCGTTTACCATTTTCTTTATGATACAACATTCCATCAGCACGTTTCTCACAATGCTTTTCTATTTCACTTCGAACCAATACAGGATTAAGACACCAATCCTCTTCACTAATATCCATCAACCATGGATCAGCTCCGCAATGACGAATTGCATTAGCCGATGCTATAAACGTAAAAGTCGGGATAATAACCAACTCTCCATGCTTTACACCAACCGATGTCAAAGCAGAATGAAGTCCTGTTGTTCCGGAACTTGTTGCAACCGCTCCTATACTGCCTGTTGATTCTGCCACCATCTTCTCAAATTCATTAACATACTCTCCAACTGATGATACAAATGTTGTATCAATGCAGTTATCAAGATACTTTTTTTCATTTCCGTTTAAATTCGGTATTGCCAACGAAATCATTTCTCTTCCTATCCTTCTTACTTATATATCTTTGCAAAATCACATTTTACCATCAAGACTCTTACCTGTCTCTATATGTTCAAAATTTGGCAGATATTGTCCGATAATTTTAACAATATCAGCCTTGGTACAACTTTCTGACTCAAAAGCATCATCAAGTGTATTGATCAGCTTTATAACTTTATCTCTATCCGGAATCTGCTTGTCCGTAATCACGCCCAAAGACGAGAATCTCTCCATATCAACAGCTTCGCCTTCAACAAAGAATTCTTCAAAAGCCTTCTCTCCGCTTGTATCAGACGCGCTGAAATGCACCGGATACGGCAATCCTTCAGTCCACTTATCAGCCTTGTCTATTGCCTCTTCATCTGACGAACAATAATCAATTTCATATCCCATTGATGTCAGTAAGTTCTCTGCAATCTTATCAAATGTCGTCATCTGAGCTTCATCAAGCTTAGGGAAGAAAATATTGCGGTTGCCGCCAAGCATTGCAGACAACATACAAATCTGCCCCGATTCCTGAGGACTGACAAAATATCTCTTTACATCCGAAGGAGCAGATAAGGGCTGTCTCTGATTGATTCTATCAAGGAATCCTGCAGGAAGCGAACCGTTAGAGAATGCCACATTGGCAAAACGCGCCGTCTTAACAGGGAACACATCAGAATAACTAAAAATCAGATCCTCCATAATTCGCTTACTTGCTCCCATAATGTTTACAGGATTTGCAGCTTTATCGGTACTTACACAGAAATAAACCTCGGGAGGATTCTGCTCCAGAAGATCAAGAAGACCTTTTGCACTTATTACATTATTCCTAAGAAGCGCCTCCACACTATAAATGTCCTTCTCTGATCTGACATGCTTGTGCGCACTGAAATTAGCTACAATATCAAAACCTCGTAAGCCGTTACTTCTCTTATGATGGTTGAACATCCTTCTGAAAGTAACCGAACTGTAATCCATAGGATATGGCAAATATATATCCGGCACAACAGAACTGAGAACTGCGCTTGAACGAAGCGACCTTGTAAGCTCTGTCAAAGCATTCTCATTTGTATCTACAACAACAAGTTCTGCCGGCTTAAACGGCAAAATAGCACGGATAAATGATGAACCGATACTACCTGCTCCACCAATGACCAAAACCGACTTCCCACTTATCGCAGCAGAAAGAGCTTTTTGATTGACCTCTATATCAGGTTTAAACATAGAAGCATTGCGCTTTGTTACATATTCCCCTATAAATGATTCTAAATTAAATGTCATACTCATATCTCTTACCATAATTTCTTTCTACATTGTCAATTATTTCAAGGACATATCTGTCATCTGAAAGACCATAACGTATATCCTCACCTTCAATAGCCTTCAAGAATTCTCTGATCTCATCCCGATATGGCTCTTCCGCAATATTATCAGAATATCCTTCAATGTGCTCTTCCGTCTCATATACCTTAATTCGGTCAAATTCTTTTGTCTCAAGATTAAGTTTAAACAGATCATCATTATGTCCATTCCATGTCAAATGAACATCTTCGCCGATTATCTCAAGTTTGGTCACAGCCGTTCTTGAGGTGACATCAACCAGAAACGAACCGATATTTCCATTTTCATGCTCAATACTTAATATTACACTATCAGGGAAATTAATATCCAGTCCGGTACATCTTTGATGCAAAACTTTAACGTCCGCAACATTTCCAAATGTGCGTATGATCCACGGCAACTGTATGGCCATTATCTCTCTGACACCATTTGTTTCTTTTCTTCCTATAAAGAAATCTTTATAACTTTCCCACGGATGCCAATCAGGAAGATACTGCCCTACATGATACATATAGGTGACAGGTTTGTTTTGTGAAGAAACAATTTCTCTGAACACTTCCATCTGCCGCTTATATATGAGAGTGCTGGATACAAAAACAACTTTATTGTTTTTGTCTGCCGTAGCCTTGATCTCATCATATTTATCAGACGTAAGATTAAGCTCCGTAAACACATGAATACCGCCATTTAGAAGCTCTATTATTATATCAGCATGCCTTCCCGGAGAAGTACATACAAAAGCTATATCAGGAGAATAACTTATTCCTTCGTCAATGGTAGACGCAACTATAAATCCGGCTTCTTTAGCCTGCGCCTGTCTATCGGCGTTACTGTCTACACAAATAATCTTTGCATCAGGAATCAACTCTTTGACAAGTCGTATCCTGCGCCTTCCCATTGAACCATATCCTACTACCAATATTGAACTAATATCACTCATCCAAAACCCCATTTCATCTTTCAAAACTTTTTGCCAGATCATATACTTTTTTCAACTCTTCATCATGTTCAATATAATACCTGTGAAGAATCTCCATCATATAGAAGTCTTCTTCAGAATCGATATCCAATACCAGGTAATCCTGCATAACCGAGATGCCGCATTTATGATCCAAGATGGTATCTAAAATGTCTGTATCAAGGAACTGCGGTCTGTACGCATATATACTTGCATTAAGTTCATATGAATTCGGTGCTTCCTGCCTGGTCGTATAACCTGATTCGCATATCTTCTTATAGAAGCCGCTTTTTTCTTCAACCATATTAAAATACGGACTGCGTCTTGCAGGAACTACACTCGTAACCAGATCATAGTCTGCATTTTCCTGGTATGTAGCAATTATATTCTCAACATCTTCCAATCTTCTAAGCGGAGATGTTATATCCAAATCCACTATTACATCATAATTGCTTCCCGTAGCTCTGAATGTATCTCTTATAACATCAACCTTGGCAACTTTATCTCCTGCCAGTTCAGATTTACGTTCCACATATACAACGTCACTTATAACAGTCTGCTTTCTTACAATATCAACAAGCGGCAAACTATCCGTATTGAGCGCCACCACAATGTCATCCGCAGGGTGAGCTTGCTTGTAAAGTCGGATAACAGATAATGTGTAATAAACAAGCGGGACACCATTCATCTCTTTTAAATTCTTATTCTTGAATCCTTTAGATCCTGCTCTTCCACATATAGTAAACAAAATTCTCATAATACACCTCGAGTAATTCTTAATACCTTGCATGCTTCCTCTATTCCATTGTCATTACTGCTTCTTCCTTCAATAATATCAATGAAATGTTCAAGTTCTTTTTTCTGATATGAATTTCTGTCTTCAGATAGATCAACAACTTTTCCGGAGCACAACCACTCAATCTTCTGATTAATCAAGTCTGCTACAATTGTATCATCTTCAGCAAATAATTCTACTCTCCTGAGTGCTTTTCTTCCAAAATAGTCAAGATGCACTTCTGCAAGCATATTTTCATACTCTGCAACGTACACCGCGATATCATCGGAGTCAATTTCCAGATTTGATTTCCTCTCAATAATGCTTTTTACAGTCTTCGGAAAACCTACCAGATAACTAATGTAGTCCCATTCATGAATCAGATCAATAGAAACTCCTCCCCCCATTTCCTTATGTGCAGAATACGTATTCCTATAATCTATTCCCGGTCTCCAATCCGGAAGGTAACTTGATGACATCACTCTCATCGAATGAACCACAGAAAAGTCAATATTCTTCTTAAGCCATTGTATAACATTGGAATATCGCAAAGGACACGCAACATAAAATAGCTTGCGCACAGAGATTAGAGGCGCTATATTCTCTTCTCCCGTAACAAAAACAGGCTTCTCGATAAAAAACGCATCACTCAGATGCAGGTATTTATTTATAGTCTCATAATGTAACGATGTTGGATTAGTTATAAAAACAGCATCATAAGCTTCTTCCAACTCATCATCCGAAAACAGAAACCTAATCCTCCTGTCAGAATCACTCTCTGATCCCGCCCCACTACTTTTTCTCCTCAATACATCTATATGAACGCTGTTACCAAGTATATCCAATAAGTTTGAAGAATGTCTTCGTCCCATAGAACCGTATCCAATAATAAGAATTCTATAACTACTTTTTACCATACACATAGTTTGTCACCTCAACAACTTTTCTCCCAAATAATAACATCAGCCTTGTCACATACTATATAATAAAACATGTAACAAGGCTAACACTATTTTGCAATCCTAAATACTACTTTCTGTTTAAATCTCAACAATCATTATAATATCATAGCATATTTGCTCTGTAGTCAGTGCAAATCTATCATATGTATAACTTACATAGACTCTCTTGGGTGAGATTTCACCTATAAACTCATTTACAGCCCATTGAAAATAACATTTATGTGCAATCCGAAAATTAAGAAAACGCTCTAACTTTCTTCTTTTATTTTCATTTGAAAAAGCCTGCTCAGATAAAATTTTCTTAATTTCGCTCTTGTCCTGCCTGCATTTTTTGAAAAAAACAAAAAAGCAAACCTCACTCTATCAAGTCGTCGTCCCAGCCTGTATATATCATAATTCTTATTCTTAACATCATCGTTTAGAAATAATAAATCTCCAAACGCTCTGGTTATCACTTTTTTATGTAGCTTGTTACGGACAATACCAATTTCATCTCTTCTATACTGAACGGAAGATTGATCACTATAAGCGCAATGGATAAGGCTATACCGGTCATATAGCCCCCCATTCCCACTCTTTTCATTTCATAAAATTCATTGGAATACTCATATATTTCATCAATGTAATTGCACTCAGCACAAGCTTTTAAGTTTAAAAATTTTTACACCCTTCAGCTTCTTTAACTATATCAAAATACAAAAATGAAATTCTTAATAAAACATCAGACATCTATCTTTAAGGACAAGTCACTCCTTAAAGTCAAAAGAATAGCAGACCCCTCATCGTACTATAGTAATTTGCACTTTTTCAATACTACCACATTTATAAAAGCATTTCAAAGCAAACATTATATATCATAAAATTTCTTTTTTAAATCAATCCCCCCACTTGTAACTATTTCAACTGCTTTATTTGCAATTTTTCCAGCTGCATTCCCATCTCCGTACCTACTAACAACATTTTTACACAATTTCTTATGTTCAATGCCCATGGCTTTATTCATCGCAGCTACTATATCAGCAGTTTCTACTCCGCAATTAATTATACTTTCAGATTGTAATCTGCCACGCTGTCTATCACCTATATTAACTGTCGGGACCTTAAATGCCGGAGTTTCTATAATTCCGCTCGAAGAATTACCTAATACAAACTCCGCATATTTCATTAGTGACAGATATCTGCGGATTCCCAATGAAGTATATACATGTAAGTTATCCATGCATTTCTCCGCTTCATCAAGCAATTCATTTATTCTTGCTCCGCCATGATCAGCGTTAGACTTGGTTACAATAAACTCTACATCAGGAAAACTCTTAACAGCGCCAAGAAAAGAATTTATCTGCTCATCAACACTTCCGTTATCCATTGTTACAGGATGATAAGTACAAAGAGCATACTTACAATCAGGCAGTCCAACGCTTTCCAGTGCTTCCTGCCTGCTCATATCTGCAGCATTTAATATATTATCAATACTTGTAGAACCATAATTGTACACACGCCCCGGCTCCTCACCAAGCTGGATTACTCTTCTTCTGCTATCATCATTTGTAACAAAATGCAGATAACTCATCTTGGTAATTGAGTGCCTTATCCATTCATCTATAGCACCCTCTGTGGTATCTCCGCCACATAAATGGAAAATAGGCGTCAGTGTATTACCCGCAGCTATAGCAATCGCAAGCGTTTCGTACCTATCGCCGAGAAGAATAACCGCATTATAGTGCTCAGCTACAAATAATGACGTAAACTTAATCAAAACTTCCGCCTGATTGGATGATATATCTTCTTCAGAATCCGATCTGACCGAAACAGATACTTTATGATCGATTCTGATTCCGTCTTTCTCTATCTCATCAACAGTATGACCATAATCGTCACTGAGATGAGTTCCTGTTACGATCAGATCAATTTTCAGATCATCACTTTCATATTTACGTAATTCCTTTACTACAGGCATCAACAATCCATATTCAGCTCTTGTAGCAGTTACAACCGCTATACTCTTCATATCTCTATTATTTCATCCTCATCAAAATCTCTTATAGCTTTTTGTCCAAGTACTTCTTCCCATCTCATCGGACTGATTCCCGTTCCGGGGCGTTTCACCGTAATGTTTTTCTCTGTAAACATATCCCCTGCTTTTATAGAAGTCTTTGCAACAATACTCTTTCTGGCAACCGTTCTGTTTTTCTTTTCTGATTCCGAAGGCACCTTGTCCCCTGTACCTATTGTTTTCTCAATATTTCGTATAGCTGATACCATAGCAGCAAGTTCGCTTGGTTCAAGACTTGCTTTATGGTCAGGACCTTCCATATTTCTATCCAATGTAAAATGCTTCTCTATAATCGTTGCGCCTAGTGCAACAGCGGCAATTGGAACTTCAATTCCTTTTGTATGATCCGAATATCCGACTTCAAGTTTGAAAGCTTCCTTCATAGTCTTCATAGCACTAAGATTAACATCTTCAAAAGGTGTGGGATACTCAGTATTACAGTGAAGCAACTTGATCTCTTGTGTTCCATTCACTCTAAGCACCTTTATAGCATCAGCTATTTCCGACATATCACACATACCGGTAGACATCACAACCGGTCTCCCGGTCTTTGCCAAGGCAACTAAATAAGGATAGTTCGTTATTTCCCCGGAAGGTATCTTCCAAAATGGCATTTTAATAGTATTCAGAAAATCTATACTGTCAAAATCAAACGGGGTAGATAAAAAACATATCCCTACCTTGTCACAATATTCTTTTAATTTCAGAAATTCATCATACGATAGTTCCAAATTCTTAAGCATATCAATCTGTGAACCACCGCCTGTAGTTTTCTTTTGGTATTCCGCTTTCTTTGCATTTATCGAGACAAGATTCTCTGATTTGAAAGTTTGGAACTTTATGCAATCAACTCCTGCCTTCTTCGCTTCATCAACCATCTTGCACGCAAGATCAAAACTTCCGTTATGATTAACGCCTGCTTCTGCAATTATAAACACACTCATCTATTCTACCACCTTACATGGATTACCATATGCTTTAACTTTATCGGGAACATTTTCTACAACGACACTTCCACACCCGATCAGTGTATTACTTCCAATTGTTATACACTGACGTACAACCGTTCCTGCGCCAACATGTGCATCATCGCCAACCTTCACCTGTCCACACAACGTTGCGCCGGTACTTATATGACAAAATGCCCCTATATTACATTCATGCTCGACAATTGATCCTGAATTGATAATTGTACAGCATCCGATACTTGTTTCCGAGTTGACAATAGCTCCCTTGCCTATAAATGTTCCCTCTCCAATTTCTACCTTATCGGCAACAATTGCAGTAGAATCAACAATAACCGGCATATTAAATCCAATAGCCTTTAACATCTCATAGAGCTTATGTCTTACTCTTGTATTACCAACGCTTCCAACTGTAACAATCGCATCCGACCACCCACTTTTGAACAGATTTGGAAGATCGTCATCACTACCAATAACCGGTATATCCATTATTTTCGTACCAATTTCAGAATCAATTATTCCTATATCCGAATATTTATCTAATGAAAGCACACAATCCAATACAGATTTGCAATGTCCGCCTCCACCGATCAGTAGCAATTTGGATTTCAATTCAATTCCTCCCGGTTCATTCTTCAAATAGTTTCTTCCTCATCTTTTCAAGTTCAGGTAGCTGTCCCATATCCATCCAGTCATTTTCACTAACAGGAAATACAGCAACTTTTTTTCCTTTTTGCTTTTCCCGCTCTATAATATCAGGAAAACCAATAGCCTCGTCATCATCTATATCATCAATTACCTCAGGTTCAACAATATAAATCCCTGTATTAGTCAGAAACGACATTAACGGCTTTTCCTTCATATTGGTAATAACGCCATTTTCTCCCATTTCAACAACTCCATACGGTATGTTGATATTCTTATAAGCACATATCATTGTGATTACATTTCTATTCTCTCTATGGAATTGCAACATTTCCTCATAATTAGCAGTAAGTAACGCATCGCAATTGGCAAAAAAGAATGTATTTTTAAGCTTTCCTCTTAAAAGGCTCAAGCCTCCACCGGTACCAAGTGGCTTCTCTTCATCATACCAAGTAATATTGTAATTTGCCTCATTATCTGAGAAATATGCCTTCATAAGCTCTTTCTTGTAATTCACTATAATATGAAACTCATCACAATTATATGAACGATATTCTTGCATTATAAGCTCAATAATCGGCAAATCCCCAACAGGTATCAGAGGTTTTGGTAATACTCTGGTAAACGGATCCAATCTTGTACCTTTTCCACCTGCATTTATGACAACGGGCACTTTTAACGAATTTCTAGTCCTATGCTCCGTCAATGATTTTCCACAATATAAATCTATTATTACTCTGTCTTCATTAAGAATTGGAATAACAATATAATTTTTCTTATGATATAAAATTTCGGCTTCTTCCATATCCGTAGCATATCTGGGATGACGCTCCGCAGCCTCAATAGCAGGATCTTCCATACCTCCTCCCGCCAATAAAAACCTTCTTATATCACCATCAGTAATACATCCCGACATCCTGCCATTACTATCTGTAAGAAACAGAATTCCAAAAGAATTCTTATCTATTCCCTGCATTGCTTCAGATATAGTTAAGTCTTCTTTTCCCAAAAAAATACTGATATTATCCATCTGTTTTACTTCCTTTTCAGCAATACTTTAATTTCATTTACGCTGATCATTCCTGTCGCTATAGAAATTATAAAATAAGCGACAGAAAAACATACCATCGATATAACAAACGGTATAATGACACCTCCGATATATCCACTTACCCTCTTATATATCAGTAATGCTACATAGCACACTACTCCTGCAACCAGATATAATACAACGCATCTGCCCAAGATTATTTTGATGTCAATGTCTTTAAGATACTTTTTCAGTGCTCTGTAAAGCAGAACAACACATATTACGGCAGATATCGAAGTTGCCAGAGCCAATCCTCCTAGTCCCAAAAGTCTCAACAATATAAAATTAAGCACAATATTAATCGCTACACCTATAGAAGAGTTGATCATTGGTGACTTAGTATCGCCTACAGCATAAAAACACTTAATAATC
The DNA here is from genome assembly GCF_000424465.1 of Butyrivibrio hungatei NK4A153. GTDB lineage: Bacteria > Bacillota > Clostridia > Lachnospirales > Lachnospiraceae > Butyrivibrio > Butyrivibrio hungatei_A. The sequence continues at coordinate 104,492 of NZ_KE384197.1, forward strand.
ATCTCTCTTATTGAAAAAGCTATAAGCCCTACGCCATAGTACTTAACAACATCTGCCGTTTTAATAACATCATTGAGGCTAAACGCCCCTCTGTAATACAGAATCTTAACAATAACATCTGCAAACATGACCATTATCACAGAAGCAGGTATTATTATCAGAGACGATAACCTTATACCATCAGAAAGGATCTTGCAAAGCTCCTTCGAATCATCTTTGGATTTAGTCATTATCGGAAATACAGCAGCACTGATTGGGATTATAGTTAGCCCCATCACAAAATCACTTATTTTATTACCATACTCGTAAACCGACAATCCTCCGACAACTACAGTTGTTGCCAACGTTCTGTCAATCAAAACATTTACCTGCTGTAACGATCCCGAAAGAATCAAAACTGCCAAGCATGACATAAACATCTTAAAATATTTATCTCTTCCTTCAAGCAGGATTGAATACTTAAATCCACTTTTACAACTGCATATCCACAAGAATACAACTTGTATCAACGAAGACAGCAGAAATCCTATAGGTAAAATATAAATATTCCCCACTATCTTCGCAGCAATGATTGTGATCATTACTCCAAGATTAAGCGGCACTGACACTAACGCTGTAATCTTTATCCGATCATTAATCTGCAGATATCCCGACAGCACCGTAACAATAGCCGTAAAAACCGTTGCCCATATGCTGAAATTAGTAAACTGCCTTGCCAGCTCAAGAGTCTTATCATCAAATCCACTCGCAAATATCCCCAGTAACTGTTTGGGAAATATGAAATAAACAGCTGTAATCGCAATGCAAATTACTATCAAAGCATTTATTACAGTATTGGTAAACTTAAGAGCAACTTCCCGGCCTTCTTCAACCTTCGCCTTTTGATACATCGGTATATATCCCGAGGTCACACCGGTTGCAATAAATCCAAATATTGTAACCGGCAAAGTCATTGACAAAATGAATACATCGCTGACCTGCCCCGCGCCAAAATAATTTGAAAGAACCAGTTCCCTTCCAAATGCAATTATCTTTGCAAACACGGAAACTATAGTAAAAATAAGAACTGTTTTTTTCACGACACCTTATCTTCTTCCTCTTTTATTTCATATCTTTTAATAGGTTCCAATGATTGTTTTTTATCATATTTTATTATCAACCATATATACAACGGAATCAGCCAATAATACCAATAGATCAAGAATCCGCCTCTAAGATGCGAAAGAATATAAAACCCTTCAATAATATAGATAAACTGCCACGCTCCTCTATTCTGTGCTTTTTTGTATATCAATGCTATGGTAGCAAAATATATTATCAATAGCGGTATTCCCCCCCAATAATAGAAACTCATATACATATCAGCCTCTATAGGCCACTGCATCGTTCCCCCATTCATCCAGGAATCCGGATAATACTTCATCGTCAACCATACGCTCATATCAAAAAATTCCGAAAAATTTGTAATTCCAAGTTTTACAAGCGGCCAGTTTAACGGTAAAAAGAATGTTCTCAGAAAATCAGGAGAATAGTCTCTTGTCATTATTAGAAAATTCTCAAAAGTATCAAAATAATTCAGAATCTGATTTATACCGGTTATCAAACTGCCTGTCATTATTTCACCCAGCCTGACGATCATTCCGACAACAAAAATAACCAATCCCAAAACGATCAGCAAAATACTCTTTTTATCTAATGTTTCTAATTTAATGACTTTATCTGCCATAAGCATCAGAATCATCATGAATGTAGTGGATTTACTACCTATAAATGTATATGACGCACATAAAAGCACTATATACAAAAAACGCCTAAAATATCCGCGCCATCCTGTAATTCCCCTTTGCCCCTCAAAAAACAACAATAAAAGCAACGCATGTGTAAATAGCAAATAAAACATTCCAGCGCCACCTCTACTAAAAAAGGCATCATTCGCACTTTTAATCCATGCCGAAAACCCACCCGTTCTCTTAACGTATATAAAAAAACCTATTGTAAAAAGGCTACATACAACTGAAAAAGTAACCTTTCCCATCCTTATTTCATTTTTTTTACGATCTTTTTTTTCTTTTCTAACTTCAGTGATTCTATCCGTATCTTTATCAAGATCATTCAGAAACCACTCCAAAGTAAACATCGCAACAGCATATGTCACAAAACACATTAAAAACGCCTGATTAACTTTTTCCACACCATATTGCTCGTACACATTTTTATACCGATTCGAAAATACCGGGCTCAGGCAATACCACACAAAATAATATGCAAAAACAATGTTCTTGGGATTTAAAAGCTTTTTAGGAAATAACAATGCATATATTATTACCACAAATCCAAAAAAGAAATACTTAAGTTCTATTTCGCATATATATAATCCAAATAAAACAATAATACTCACCAAAGGAATAATTGCCTTTGTCGGTATTCTAGGTATTTTTACCTTCAACTATATTACCTCTCCTTTATAACATTAGGTAAGAATTTCTGTAACTTTTCCTTATCCACATATTTAAGTCCATACTCTCCAAAAAGCCCCTCACAAGCCTCTCTACTTGTACAAATAATCGGTCCATCATATCCAATACTAATATAATCCAGCACCAGCGTTGAGAAATCAACTATTATACAATCCAAATTATCATACTTATCCCTTGTTTCGATAATTGATTCTTTTCCCTCAAACATATTTCCTGCGGAAAGCGGATGAAGCATAACAACAGCAACATATCCTTCCAATCCTAATATGCACTCTGTTATATCCGTGAGCCAATCAGGAAAAGTCTGATCCACAATTCCTACATACTTTTTTCCTTCTTGTTTCTCCATGTGCTTAAACTCTATATTAGTCTTAAAACCATCGATATAATATCTGCAACTGTCATTTTTCACTATTACATCTCTAAATACTGTTTCAGAGAATTTATTGTATAAATGAACTTCATCACAATATATCTTATTGGGAATTATAATCTTCTCCGTAACAACACCATGCTGATACATGCTGTATGACGCTTTATGCTCCGCGCATAATTCCGTAAGCCAATATGTAAATTCATCATAATGTCCAAATGAACATACTGCATTAAATCTGTTGCCACCAAATGCTTCTCTCAACAAGCGATATTCGAGCCATCTTCCGAGATTATGCCCACCTCGAGGAGTGCTCATAACAGAAGACAATATGATCCAAAACCTTTTTCCTACAGGTATCGTTGAAACAATGGAAACCTTCTCTCGCAAATCCTTTATTGAATCAGTAAATTTTCTGACATGGATTCTCTGAAAATTCTCAGTTGCCGGATTATTCTTCTTAGCCTCAAAATATCCATTAATGAAAAACACCTCTGAATTTACACTTTGCTTTTTTGATACAACACATAAGCATATATAAAAAAGGAACATTTTCATTGATGTCATAAAGCTTAATTGCTTTTCAAAACCTATTGCTTTTAAATTATCTATTCCGTTAAGAAAAATCTCTTTTTCCTTATTACTCAATCCTTCAAACCTCAATATTTCCGACTATTTCCTGATCCTCTTTTCGAGTCCGAGTTTCTCATAAAGCTTGATACCAAGATTATAGATTTTCTCCTGGCTCTTGAATTTATCTGTACACTCAGGCATCTCATGATATTTCATAAGTTCCTCTTCAGATATTTCAAGCTTCTTCGCAACTTCTGCAAACAACTCTTTGCTCTCTTCTTCTGAAAGCGGCGGCTGCTCAAGAATTTTCAAAGCCTCATCCCTTGTCATCTGTCCTGTTACAACAAGGCTTGATAACTGAGCTCTTCTTATATCATGTCCAAATCTTGTAGGCTGCCAATAGCCTTCAAGGAATTTCGTGATAAGATCCTCGAAATGCTTCTGCGAATACGGCTCATAGTCATATTCTTTCTTAAGAGTTTCAAGCATCTGTTCCTTTGTAAACTCTACGTAATTAAGCGGCTTTAATGTCTTAACACCCAAAACATACGGAATCCAGAATTTATGTTTAAATCCATTGGTAAATGTATAATTCTTGATCGGTATTTTGCAATATTTGCGGATTACATCCTTAAGATATGTACCGTCACCTGTCGGGCCTGATCCTTTCTCCCATGAAGATGGATCTGCAATAATCTCCGTGCAAATATTATAACCATTGAGAATATACTTAACTCCCAGCTCACATGAATATCTGTCTATAAGTGAAATAAACGCATGATCCTGAGGAGCGTCAAGCATTTCAAGTCCTGTTCTGAACCAAGCAAGTTGCATTTCGCGCATCTCATCCCAGTCCATCTTCTCCATATGAAGCTCAACTCCAAGCTTATCCGTAAGTTTCTTTATATTGGTCTCAGCAACAGGAAGATTCCAGCCGGCATCGATATGGAATACAAATGGCCTTAATCCCCACTCTTTTACTGCAAGATGCAGCATGTAAGAACTGTCAAGTCCGCCCGAAAGGCCGAGTATACAGTCATACTCTTTTCCTTTTCCGCTTTCTTTAATAGCATTTATAAGATCCTGTAATTCTTTCTCATGTCCCTTGCCATGATTCCACTCAGGTTCTATACGTTCTTTATATTCATTGCATCTCATACATACGCCGTTTGAATCAAATGTAATATCTTCATCTGACGTATCCATTACACAACATTTGCATATCTGATATGGCTTACTGTATTTACTTTTTATGACAACTTCACTCATCTTATTATCCTTCCGAATCATATATTCCGGCTTTTATCAATTCCTCTTCTCGAGGTGCCGTTATAAGCACAGCACGAAGTCTTCCGTAGAACACAAACATACTTCCGCCTGCTGCCGCATGTGCATGTCCTTCCTGCAGTACCTTTTTTAGATCATCAATTCCGCCTGCTCCGCCTATTGCAGTTACAGGAATATCAACTGCATCAGCTATGCTCTTAACAAGTTCAATATCATATCCCTGCATCATCCCGTCATTATCTATGGAATTGATTATTATCTCACCAACACCAAGCTCCAATGCTTTCTTTGCCATTTCAGCCGGTGCTATTCCTGTCTTACGACTTCCGTCTTCTATAATGCACTCGTATCCGTTCTTGTTCTTCTTTGCATCTATAGATGCAACAACACTCTGGCTTCCAAAAAGTCGCACTGCTTCTTTTATCAGCTCGGGATTATCCACAAGTGCTGTATTAAGTACAACCTTCTCATATCCTATTGCAAGCAGTTTTCTGACCTGATCAATATTTGTGATTCCGCCGCCATAACTTAATGGCATAAATGCTTCACTTGCTATATCGCTAAGTAACTGAAAATCTGGTTCTCCATGATTCTTGGAAGCGCTTATATCCAATATGGATAATTCATCTACTCCTTTAATATTGAATATCTTAACGGCATTAACCGGATCTCCAAGATATGTTCTTTCTTTAAATTGTCTTGTTTTAATAAGATCCCTGTCATCTACCAGAAGAACAGGGATTATACGTGGTCTGTTATACATAATTAATCTCTGATTACATTTCTACAAAATTAGTTAGTAGTGCCATTCCGAAGCTATGACTCTTCTCCGGGTGAAACTGAACGCCCATGATATTATCTTTCACAACCGCTGCCGCAAATTCATAACCATAATCACATGTCATCATGACATTTTCCTGTGACTCGCATACTGCATGATATGAATGAACAAAATAGTACCTTTGTCTCTTTTCTGTGAGACCGCGTGTAAGCGGTATATCTTTTTTGATATCAACTATATCCCAGCCCATGTGAGGGACTTTCAAATTAAAATCGTGAACTTGAAACTTCTTACTGCAAAACGGAATGAGGCCAAGTCCCTTTGAAGTACCTTCTTCACTGCCTGTTCCCAGAAGTTGCATTCCAAGGCATATACCAAGAATAGGTTTCTTATCCTGAGTTGCCACCTTCTTTATATATTCAGCTAAATTGCTTTCATTTAGCTTACTCATTCCGGCATCAAAAGAACCAACACCCGGCAAAATAAGTTTATCGCATTTATCAAGTTCTGTTATATCGGAAGAAATAATTGCTTTCTCTCCGATTATCTTAAGCATATTCTTTATGGAGCCAAGGTTACCCAGCCCATAATCAATTATTCCTATCATTGCTTTACCACTTTTTCTATATATTGTCTGACTGTAATGTCCGTTATACTCTAAGATTCCTTCGCTCCATACCGAGTAGCTTATTAACAAACACGCCGAGTCGAATCATCCACATAGAATTCTTGTAATCTTCAGGTGTCTTATTTGGTCCCTCGATAATGGCATCAAATTCCTCTGTTGAAACTCCGAGTTTTTTTGCGATATACTCTTTATCCTGCATCATAAGATCAGGATCATACGGAGATTGTTCAAGTCTCTTCAAAGCCTCTTCTCTTGTGAGTGTTCCTGCAAGTATCTCATTGGACATTACATTTTTACGAGTATCAAATCCAAACTTGTGAGGAAGATAATATCCTTCAAAAAATCTGGTAAACACATTCTCATAATGTTTATTCTCGTATTTATTCCACCCGTACTTCTCATGGAGCAGCTGTTCTGCTTCCGTTTTGTTATAAACAACATAATCAAGCGGATACACCCTGTGCATCTGCTTAAAATATCTGTAATATACTTTGTACTTCAGCATTCCGCATGTGGGATATGTCTTTAATTCTCTCTGTCCGAATTTCTTATGAATATCCATTGCCATGGTCAGGTCATTCATATATATCCACTCGACCGGCGGACGAATAAACTCCGTTGCATTATTGGATCCCGTAAGAACATAGTGAATCTTATGTTTAACAGCATAATTGTACAAGGCAGAAAAAATCGCGTGATCCTGAGGAAAGTCCTGTGAAGATATTCCGGACTTAAAAAATGAAAGCTGCAGATCGGCCATTTCTTTCCAGTTAATGACTTCAGTGTACATATCTATGTCAAGGCCCTTAACTATCTTCTCAATGTTATCAACAGCCACATTAAGATTCCAACCTGTATCAACCACAAAAGCCAGCGGTCTAAGCCCCATAACTTCCTTGGCAATATATGCAAGATATGAACTGTCTGCCCCGCCGGAAAGCCCAAGTATGCAGTCATAATCACTGTTTTTTCCTGCTTTTTTTATCTTTTCGGCAAGTTGCATTAATTCTTCTGTTTTATTTTCTTTTGGCTTCCAATACGGCGCTATATTCTTATCAAAGTTACGGCAATGATCACATACACCGTTCTCGTCAAATGTTATTTTTGAATCAGTCGTATCCATAACGCATCTTGTGCATCTCTGATACGGTCTTATTTTAACTGTTTCCTTATTGTCTGTAATATTTTTCGAATTCATCTATCAGTTTCTTCTTTGTAAAATTAGTTTCAAAATATTTTCTTGCCTTCGGTCCATACATATTTTTATATGAATCCGGAAGATTTTTTATTGCTTCAGCAAGTTTTTCTGCATTTCCGATATCAACGCATACACCGCAATCCGCATCTTTTATAACTCTTTCAGTCTCACCCTTTGCAGATGCAATTATCGGCATTCCGCAAGCCATGTATGACTGAAGCTTGGCCGGTATAGTCCATGTAAAGAGCTGCGTATCCATAAATGAGATGAACGCCGCATCACACAATCCCAGAAATGCAGGAATCTTCTCCGCAGGCTGTCTGTCTATCAGTATAAACTTGTCTCTCACACCCAATTCTTCTATTTCAAAAACAAGCTTACTCTTATATCTTCCATCTCCGACAATCACAAACTTAACGTTCGTATCTCCGAGAAGTTTTGCTGTCTTCGGAAGGACTTCAAGTCCCTGCGCATAACCGATATTACCGGTAAAAGCAATCTTCATGGATGTATTATCAGCTATAAGCTCTTTGATACTGTCATCATCAGAGTCGCCAAGTTCCTTTATCGAAGCCTCTCTATCCAGCACATTATAGAAATCTTCCGCATACTGCGGCCAATAATGTACCTTTTCTCTCGGAACAGGAACCTTTCGATTCACAACCGCCTCTACAAAACTTGGACTTGTAACAAATATCTCATTACAGGCTTTGTAAATCTTATCAACCATTCTATCTATAGGCTTTATTATGAGTGGATTATGTATTCCTGTCACAATCTCAACGTTCTCAGGCCAAAGATCCTGAACATATAAATAAAGCGGAGCTCTATGTTTCTTGGCATATCTCACACCAATCTTGCACTGAGTCATCGGCGAAGTTTCAAACATAAATACGTAATCAGCCTGTATTCTAGTAAATATATTCCAAAAAAATCCTGAAATCGGGAACGAAAAATAATTAAGCACAAGCCCTATCGGTGAATGTCCTCTCGGAATAAGAGGTATCCTTATTATCTTAATTCCGTTCCATGTTTCTTTTCTATTCTTAAACAAGCCGTAGCCTTTATAAAATTTGCCCTGCGGATAATTAGGTATTCCGGTCAGTACAGTAACGTCATATCCTCTCTGTACCCATTCTGTGCATATGTCATTAATCCTGAACTGTTCAGGATAAAAATATTGGCATATTACAAGGATTCTTTTACTCATCTATTTTTTCCTTGTGAAAGTTTATTAAGTGTAGTAATACACTATTGCAATCTAAGTCATCTTATTATACATTGAAAGAAGAAGTTGGACAAGTTATTCCATCCAAAACAGCTGGTACACACAGCATAATTGGTATTACTACCGTATACCACATCTGCACATCATAAAAAAAAGTTGGTATTATAGACGCCATTATTACATACGCACAACATACACCAAACTTATTATTGGAATTAGTTATAGCAAGTTTTAACGCGCTTACATCAGTTATTATCAATGTAATTATTGATACCATCCCCCATTCATACAATATAGACATGTATGCATTATCGCACATATTATACTGCTCTTCCATATATGGTGAATTAGCTATCATCATCCTTGAAGTAGCCACTCCATTCCCAAATAATATTTTCAAAAAGTTACTATTCATCAACTGTTGAAACGTATACTTTATGTAATTAATCCTAAGTCTGTATGGCTGTTGGCCTTTTATATTTGTAAACCTATTCTCAATAATCCAACAAACACGCGGAAAAAAAACAACCAAAATCAAAAAAACAGATATCACCACTATATATTTCAATGACTTGGGTATTTTTTTCCACTCTTGCACAATAGTCAGAAAATTTTTACTGATAAAAAAAAGTATTGTAAATAAAAGTCCAAACCATATACTTCTCGATTGTGTAAGTAGAATGAATGGCACATAGACTATTAATCTTATTATAGAATCCATTTTTTTTACTACATCGCTCACTCTGCTATCTCTAGGTAGCAACGGAATCCATAAAAATATAAGAAATATATGTCCTGCCGGAATAGGATTACCATATATTGAATAAGGTCTATACAACCACCCATAATATTTAACAACTCTAAAATAACTAATATAGCCATAAATTCCCGTCCCAAGCACAAGACAGGATAACATACTCATTCCAACCTCAAATTGTTCTTTTTTACAAATATACAAAATCGTTGCTATGATAAAAGCCGCAATATCAATATATATATACATCATCAAATCAATCTCCGGCATATTATCATCTAACCACAATAAATATGAATTGACCAAGCTTGATACAACAATAATTCCCACCCCCGCCAAAATATACCTATATATCTTGGACAGCCTATTCTTTCTACAAACACCCACATAAAAAACACACCAAAAAATAAGCACAATATGAAGTGGAAGTATAAATTTTCTTCCAAACCATCCATAAGAATATATAATTCCCCATACAAAAAATAATGGTATTGTAGCAAATGCCATAATATCAGTTATTACATTTGAATAATCCGTATATTTATTTTTCATATCAACGTGAATTCCTCATCTATTCTTTAATCCTACCGAGATATAATACTATATTTGCTTTCATTCTACAATTGAAGTATTATTATATGGATTATTTGGAGGAATTGCGCAGTTATGGCTAATAAAACAATAGGAATCATGCAACCGTATTTTTTTCCTTATATCGGATACTGGCAACTGATGAATGCTGTCGATGAATACGTGGTATATGATGACGTCAACTTTATAAAAGGTGGATGGATCAACAGAAACAGGATATTGTCAGACTCAGAGCCGCTTTATATAAATGTTCAGTTATCCAAAGCAAGCCCCAACAAGAAAATAAACGAAATTGATATATTTGACGATCCAAGACTTGAAAAAAAGCTCTATATGACGCTTCAGCGCTGTTACAAAAACGCTCCGTACTATAAGGAAGCATATCCTGTCTTGGAACGCATCTTATCCAAAATGAACGGAAACCTCGCAAAATTTCTATTTTCTTCCATTCAGGAAATCTGCGATTACCTTGACATTCACACCAAACTGATACTTTCCTCAGAGCTTGAAAAAGATACATCTCTTGTTGCTGAAGCAAAAGTTATCGATATAGTAAAACGTCTGTCCGGTGACAGATATCTTAATGCAATTGGCGGTCAAGAGCTTTATTCCAAAGAACACTTTGCAGATAACGGACTTGAGCTCAGATTCCTAAAGACCGACGGCATTGTTTATAAGCAGTATGATAACGCTTTTGTTCCCGGTTTATCTATAATTGATGTAATGATGTTCAATTCCAAAGACCGGATTCAAGAACTATTGAATCAATATGAATTAGTATAAAAGGATATTTCACATGAACAATACACCAAAACAGATTCTCGTATTTGGCGCAACCGGTGATACCGGCAAATACTTTGTATCATATTTTAAAGAACATAATCTTGATTCTTCTTATGAGCTTATTGCTATAGGATCACGAAAGACAGATTATTTCGATGCTCTCGGCGTTAAATACTATCAAGTAGACATCTCCGCCAAGAGTAACTTTGAGATATTAGATACCATTCGGAATCCATATGCAGTTATTAATCTTGCCGGCGCGATGCCTGCAAGGATGGAAGGATACAATCCCCAAAAGTATATAGATGTTAATATAACAGGTACACTTAATATTCTAGACTATTGTGTCCAAAAAAATGTCGACAGAATTTTGTTTAGTCAAAGTTTTGGTGACATCAAGGAGTATTCAGAGAAAAATCCCGTACTTCACGCAGATATGGCTGCAAATTATTCTCTTAACAACGATCATTCAATTTATGTAATGTCTAAGAATTTTGCAGTAGATATGATCAGGCACTACAATCTTAAATATGCACTAAAAGCCTTTATATTCAGACTTCCTACAATATATCTTTGGTCTGATATCGATAGTTTCTATGTAGATGGGAAAATACGAAAAATCGGCTACCGCTCCATAATAGACAAAGCTATAGCCGGCGAAGATATAGAAATATGGGGAGATCCCTCACGAAAAAAAGACATGATCTATGTCAAAGATTTCTGCCGTATGCTCTATCTTGCATTGTTTGTTGACCGTTCTTTCGGTCACTATAATGTTGGTACCGGAATCGGCACTACGCTCGAGGATCAGATCAAGGGCATCATCGAAGTCTTTTGTTCTTCGGACCAGAAATCGGGAATAATCTATCGTCCCGATCTTCCTAATGCACCACAGTATATTATGGACATAACACCTGCAGTCAATGACCTTGGATATAATCCTCAATACGATTATATTGCCATGTTAAATGATTTTAAGCGCCATATGGATTCCGGATCATTTTATTAAAACAGATGTTATAGCAAACCTTATCCCAATATAACATTACAGATCTTATCAACATCTTCAATATCAAGATCTGCATATAACGGCAATGTAAGGATGTTTTTACTAACCTTAAGGGCAATCGGTGTGCAACTTACATCAAATTGCCCTTTATAACAGTCAAATTCATTGGTAAGAGGATAGAAATATTTTCTTGCCCCTATTCCGTCATCTGAAAGTCTGTCAGAGATCTCATCTCTGTTTTTTCCAAATAAATCCTTATCAAACACAACGGGAAAATAAGCATAATTCGTCTGTACATTTTCCTGAAATGTTGCAAGTTGTATTCCCTTCACACCTTCCAAGTGCTCACGATACCTTTCGACAACCTTTTTTCTCTTCTGTATTTCAGAATCGACATGTTTAAGATTGCACAGTCCCATTGCAGCGCAAAATTCATTCATCTTGGCATTTGCTCCGACTCCGTCCACAACCTCTTCATTTTTTATTCCAAAATTCTTGAGTCTGTAAATATCTTTGCCAAATTGTTCATCTTTAAAGCAGACCGCACCACCTTCAATTGTATTAAATACTTTTGTCGCATGAAACGAAAAGCAGCTGACATCTCCAAAACTTCCTACACCCTTTCCGTCTACAGTCTCGCCAAATGCATGTGCCGCATCATAAACCACCTTAAGGTTATGCTTCTTAGCTATTCTCTCTATCTCATCTACGTTACATATATGTCCATATACATGTACAGGAAGAATCGCAACAGTTCTTTCTGTTATCAACTCTTCCATTTTGGTAACATCTATGGTATAAGTCACAGGTTCAATATCACAGAACACAGGAGTAAGACCGTTTCTCACAATTGCATGTGTTGTAGACGCAAATGTAAATGGGGTTGTTATAACTTCCCCCTCTGAAAGCCCAAGTGCCTGCAGCGACAATTCAAGCGCCATATGTCCGTTTACAAGAAGATCCATATTTTCTACTTTGAGATATTCTTTTAACTGTTTTTGAAGCTCACGGTGTTTTGCTCCCATATTTGTCATCCAATGTGACACCCATATATCTTTTATCTCATCCATATATTCCTCAAACGGAGGCATTGAGGATTTTGTTACAAGTATCTTTTTTTCCATTATTGTTTCTTCCAATCTTTTATAATTCCAAGAACATAACTAAAGGTCTCAAACCGAAATATAACGGAGCCAAGTATATAAAATACTACTCCGGCCACAATCTGTATAAGCAACATTGCCAAAAGATTTATATTCAAAAATCTTATACAATACACAACTGCTGCCATCACTGCAGATAGCATCAGCGTAGGAAGTATATCAAGCATTTGTTCGCAATAAGAATATCCTATGAGTTTCTTGTTTGGCCAGGCATTTACTACCTGACCTATAAATTCCGCCACAATCATACCATATGTAATTGCCATCACACCATGTCTTACCGTTATTAAAAGTATCAATAGATTGGATGTCTTTTTGATAATTTCAAGTTTCAGAAACAAATCACTTCTTCCTATCGCCATCATGGCATTTAGATTTGCCGTTGCTATAGGATAAAAGACATCCACTATACAAAATATGATCAAAAAAGGAACAGCAGGAAGCCATTTTTCTGTAAGAAGCAATTTTATAAAAATATCACTGCATGCAGCAAGCCCCAGCATTGCAGGTGCCATAAAATACGTGCTCGTCTTGATAGCTCGTCTTGTCATCGCCTTAATTCTGGTAATATCATCCTGTTCCTCAGACATCGTCGGAAGAAGGACGCTGCTTATAGATGTATTTATGTTATTTATAATAAACGTCGGAAACTGCTGCCCTCTGTTAAAATCCGCAAGCTGCACCTTGTTTATCTTACCTATGACGAGGCCTCTTATATTCTCAAATCCGGTATTGAGCATAGCCGAAGCAAGTAATTTCCATCCGTATGAAAAAAGACCTTTAAGTCTCTTAAATGAAAACTCCGCTCTGGGTCTAAAGTCCACCGTGATCCACAAAATAATCGTATCAACGGCTGGATTTATCACTATCTGCGCAACAAGCGCCCACACACCGTATCCTCTAAGCGCCATCCAAATTCCTGCAACAGCAGAAACAAACGTTCCCCCGATAGTAGAAAAAAAGAATTTCTTAAATATCATTTTTCTTGATACATAAGCCTGCTGCACATTTTTTACACCCGAAATTATAATGGTAATGCTGAGTACTCTTACCAGCGCCGTCAATTCGTTTTCTCTATAAAAAGCCGCAATAAAAGGTGCAGCAAAGAACATTCCCATATATAAAATCGCACAAGCACATATATTAAAATAGAATACAGATGAAAAATCCAAGTGATCGGCATCTTTTTTCTGGATAAGCGCATTTCCAAGTCCGCTATCCACAAGAACCTGTAAAATAGCTGTAATAACAGTAACAAGTGCCACTGTTCCGTACACATCTCTGTCAAGTATTCTTCCAAGTACTATCGATACAACAAAAGAAACACCCTGCGCCCCGATTCTTTCAAGAAATCTCCATATAAAATTTGTAATAACTTTCTTTTTGTTACCGGTACTCACTTTACTACCTCGATGCAATCTTCTTTTTTAGCTTATAAAGTTTTATATACAGCCCACATACAACTCTCCCGAACCGGATTATGATTTCGGAAGTTTTTCTGTATTCCTTAAAATAATAAGATAATGATTCATGTGCCCACCTCACCGGTTCAGACCTGTCTTCTAACTTATCAACACTTTCTCCGTGGGCATGAATAACCGAGAGTCCGTTATAGAAATATGTCAGATATCCGCACCGCAGCAAACGCTCGCTCAAGATCATCTCTTCCGCGAACATAAACGTTTTTTCATCAAACATCCCCACCTCAGACATCGCAGAAGCACGAATGAGCATAAACGAACCCATAACCCTGTAACAAATCTTACTCTCATCCGTATAATCAACATCATTCCATTTAAAGATCTTATCATGAGTAGCCATTGACAGGTATGTCATGACAAGATTTCCAAAAGCTGTCGGCTTACGGTTAGGACTCTGAACCTCTCCGTCAAGTCCTACAATTTTGGGGCCTATAACGGCAATAGCAGTATTTCTGTCAAATATTCCTTTTATCCTACCAAAATCAAACGTGTCCGAAATCTCAATATCATTATTTGATACAAGGTAATACTCATCTCCAAAAAGTTTTTCCGAAAGTCGCATTCCCAGATTATTACCTTTGGCATATCCCAGATTCTCTCCGGCTGATATGTACGTAAGGCTCTTACCGCCAAAAGAATACCTGCTTACTCTTTTACCTTCGAATTCATCACTTTTCTTGTGCGTAAGTTTCTCTTTGCCGCTAAAGCAATGTGAGTACTTGTGATTTTCACATAAGTTCTCAACATCGGAATGATTATCCACAATAATATAGTGGATATCCCCGTCCACAATCAGCTTTTTGCTTATATCACGTATATATTTGAGCGTTTTTTCTATTGAGTTATAGTCTACAACTATTACAGATAACATACTCTCTTATCTCTTTATTCCCAGTTTTATAAGAACATGTTTTATCTTAATCTTAAGCTCCGTAATTTTATCTAATGAATTTAAACCGCTAATAAATTTCCATATTTCTTTTTCTCTGTTATCATCCTGTGGAAAGATACTGTCTGAAAATTCTTCATAATACAGTTCCTGAGAAGAAAAATCATATCTGCCTGTTTGACAATTGATTCCGCTTCCGTCCCATCCCATATTTCTTACAAGGCTTTTATGCGGCATAATACTCATTTTATTGGTTATTGTTTCATATAACTGAATATCTATGTCATTATAAGTAATATTCTTATCGCAAGCTCTGTTCACATACCACCCGGTATATATTTTTCCAAGTTTCTTTATCAACTCCCCATTCACTCCATTTTTGATGCTACATACCAGAAACTCATGTGTATACTCACTCAGAAACTTATCTCTTTTATCAAAGAATGTTCCATATCCCCAAGCAGGAAAAGCTGTTTTTACCATAAAACTGTATCCGCTATTTTGCCCATCAGTCACATCGTCAAGTTCATCAACATTGTAGTTAATAGGGTACGAATAGCCACATACTCCAAAAACGTCATCCCTGTCCTTGATACGTTCCAGCATCGTATCTATATATTCCAAAAATCTGTCAGAGAAAACATTGTCATCCTCTGTAAAAATGAATCTGTCATACTTTTCTCTGACAACACTTCGCAGATCTTCAACATTTCTCGATACACCATAGTTACTTTCTCTTTTTAATACATTGACCTTCAAAAAAGGAAAACTTGTTTCTTCCAGATACATACAGATTTTTTCATATCCCTCTCGATGTTCTTCCTTAGAAGGGTAATCCAATCCTATATATATTTCTGTATTTTTTGCCCAGGTATTACCGGAAAGAGACTCCATGCATTCTCTAAAATGATCAAATCTACATAATGTAGGAATTATCACCGGTGCATAATACATATCTTTAATCCTCTATTCTAAATATATTCCAAAAAATCCATTTCAAATTCCGACAATCATATCAGCCAGTTTACTAAGATCATCGCTCTGTCTCTGCGTAATCTTGTTATATATATTTGCTATATCCGTTCTATCTATAGGATTATTGAGTGCCATCTGTATATGCGAAGCCATCTCTTCTACACTATACGGATCAATAAGATATGAACTTCCAGCATATAGCTCCGGCAAAGAACACAAAGCAGAAATAACACATGTCTTACCATATTTCATGGCCTCAAGAGGAGGCATTCCAAAGCCTTCATTGAGAGTCGGATACAAAAACAGGCCACAATTGGAATAAAGATATTCAAGTTCATCAGGATTAACATATGGGATAATATCAAACATATCAGGATTTCTTATACTCTTCCCGATAGCTTTGGATAATCCGCCTACCAGTACAGTCTTTCTATCAATAAGCTTATTATCATAAAGATAATCCAATGCCATTATTGCTCTATATGAGTTTTTTATCCACCTGTTGGTGCTGATCATTAAAATATAATCTGCTCCAACATTCAGACTGATCTTATCGTTTCTAGGGGCCATATAATGCTTACTCGGAGTATATAACACCCCTTCAATCTTATCTCTCGTTTCAGGAAGATAAGTTTCCATCATAGCCTTTGTATGCTCAGAAACACATACTATCTTGTCATATCCGGCCGCACATACAGCATATCTGCCTTGATTTCTGTTCCTAAGATATTTTCGTCTGACATACTTGCCATATTGCTTGATTTTGTCAACCATTCCATCATAATAAATATGCGAATAATTATCTACAGGCTCCTCAAAATCTCTAAGATCGTGGAATGTCCCTATCGTAACCATATCTTTTGGGAGCACACTTCTATCAAATACTATGGTACCCGCCGAATAGAAAACATCACACTTTACTTCACCGTTTGAAATCTTGCTTATAATATCATTAGGAGAATCAATATATACTGTTTTTATATTTTTTTGCCTAATTATATCTTTTATCCAATCATCCAGAAATCTATCCTTTGCATAGAATGCGATAATCTCTGCCCCATTCCCCTGATACTTGTTCACAAGTTCTTCAAAAACAGCTTTTACATATTCTCCGCCACCATGAAACTTGCTGCCATAGGAAGGCTGGGCAGTAATAAGGTCATATGCAATTGTTTTAATTTTATTTTCCAATATACTATACCACTCTTTCAATCATAAAAAGGGAGGTGTTACCACCTCCACAATTATATCACTTCTGCGCTTGATGCATTTCTTTTTGTTTTTCCTCTGAGAACCCTTCAGTACTTTCTTTCTGAACGAGAATTTTAACAGTTTCAAAAATAATCTGAAGATCGAGAAGAAGCGAATAGTTTGTTATGTAATATAAATCCATCTTAAGCTTGTTTAACGGACTTGTATTATACTTACCAAAAACCTGTGCAACTCCTGTAAGCCCCCCCTTAACTTTCAGTCTAAAAGAAAACTCCGGTATATCATTTGTGTACTTCTCTACATGTTCAACTCGTTCAGGTCTAGGTCCGACAATAGACATATCACCCGCAATAATATTCAGAAGCTGAGGAAGTTCATCAATCCTTGTCGGACGGATAAAACGCCCCACTCTCGTTATACGATCATCTGCTTCTCCCGCAGGGTGAGGTCTTCCATCCTTTTCAGCATCTACAATCATCGATCTAAACTTCAAGATGCTAAAAACCTTCCCACCAATAGTAACCCTGTCTTGTTTAAAAAATATAGGCCCTTTATCTTCAAGCTTTATGGCAATTGCAACAATTATAAAAATCGGACTCAATATAACAAATGCCAAAATCGAAAAGAACAAATCAAAAAATCTTTTTAAAAAACGCTGACACATGCCCATAGCACTATTTCTACACAAATAAAGCGGCGTATCAAAAAGATTTATATTCTCAGAATTCTTGCCGATTATATCCGCAATCTTCGGAGTAAAATATACCCTTTTACCTATTCTAAAGCACTCCTTAAGTATATCATTCTTGAGTTCTGATGGAATATCATTAAGAAGAACCGCCTCATATTGTGATACACATGAGAAAATTTTCTCCAACCCCTCTGTAACATTAATCGAATCAACAACCCTATACTTATCCGGTCGATCATTCATAAACTCAGTTTTTTCATTGGAATCATCACAATAAATTTCCAAAATGCGCTGTGGCTTAAAGAGCTTTCTGTAAATATCTACAAGCGGAATTATTAGTAAACATAAAACAAAACTTTGTACAAATGCCAGAATTAAATATATCACTGTAAAAATTAAGAAATACCTAAATTGCCCCGTAATAGCACAAGAAATGAAAGTCTCGCAAAAATCCACAATAAATATTGTCATTACTTGTGATGCCAATAGATTGGCCTTTCTATCAACACCAATCCTAAATACTCTAAGTGACCTTCCGATAAAATAATATAGAACAAAATATATTCCAATTGCCATGCCAAGATTTCCGGTTCCAAGAAGATTTCCGGTATGATTGTTCTCAAACACAAAGTTATACCATGCAACAAGAAACATTCCTGTTGCTAGTATGCATAAAAGTGCTGTACATATAAATCTATATATATATCTTTTCTGTATCGTATTCTTTTTCATTTAAAAACCCTCAACTAAACTTTTCCCCTAGAAGTATAACATATTCAGCTGTTTTTTTTATTACAATTCTGTGAATAATTATTTCTGATTTTCAAAAATATACTATCTCAATATTTTAAAAAAAGTTCTATTTCTTTTGCCATTGTACATTCGTTACTTATATTCTTCACATACTCGGCTGCATTCTTACCAATCGCATTGCGCATACCATCATTGGAATGCACGCACCTGATAGCATCTGCAAGCTCATCCGCATTCTCCGGCTCATAAGAAATCGCAGTCACGCCTTCCTCATAGTAATCTACAAGGCTCGGCACTTTAGATACGATCACGCATTTCCCCATAGCCATCTGTTGAAGTAGTGTCATTTGTCCGTATGAATAATTATATGATTTTAACGGAAGGATACCAAATTGGGCACCTATGATCAGTTTTTTTAGCTCATCGATTGAAACAAAGCCCTTCTGTTCAACATTGGCTATATCTTTATATTTATCTTCAACATGCCCTACCAGAAGAAGCCTGAGATTATCCGGCCTGCACAGCTCAAATGCCTTGATTACCGTATCCCAATCTCTCTTGGAATAGCCAACACAGATACAATATGGAATTTCACCCAAACCTTTATATCCTTCACCAGATGCATAAGTTTCAATCAACTCACTTTTTTTTGGAGAAAAATAATCAGCATCCGTACCAAATCTTATAAACTTCGCCTTATCCACAATCCATGGAAAAAACTTCTCATAGTATTTTATCTGGCTACTTGTATGGTAAATAAATCCATCGATTGACCTGCTGGCAAATTGCATCAACTTAAGTGCAGCGCCACTCTCTGCCGCACTGTTAAATGCACCTATATCAAAAACAATGTGCTTTGATTTTGTCTTAAAAAATCGCCTCCAAAGGCTTATTACAACGCCGCTCTGCATTCCATGTGAAATGATAAGATCATACTTATTAAGCTTGGGAATCGCCTTAAGCGCCTGAATCACATAGAAACGTATCTTATTTTTCTCAAAATTCTCAATCCACCTTGCAGATGAAATATCAAGAACATCAACATCAGGTTTCTCTGTAAAATATCTGAAAAACCAATAATCCTGCCATTTCACATAATAATCAGGCGGTTGCTTATCTTTTGGTATTTCTTCGCATTGTTCCACTTTCCAGTTTGGAAGAAACAATATTTTCATGTAGTATTTTCTCCGTTGCTCAATATTTATAGCTCACCAAGTAAGGTTAAAAGTTCCCTCGCGTATTCATCTGCGTCGAGACGTCTTAATTCTTTGAGGTTTTCTCTGTATCTGCCAAGTTCTTCCGGATTGTTCCAAAGATTCTTAATTGTATCCGCAAGCTCTTTTGAATCACCACTCTTAAACAGTCTGCCTGTCTTCCCATCCTCTACAAGCTCGGGAATCCCGCCTATATTCGCTCCTACTACAGGAACCAGTCGCTCCTGGCTCTCCATAACGGAGAACGGACAGTTCTCATACCATTCGGATGGATATATCGTAAATTCTGCGTTTCTTATGAGCGCATCAAGCTCTTCTCCGGTTTTGAAACCGACATTTTTGCCATTGGGAAGTTTCTCAATTTCTTCTGCATATTCACCGCTTCCCGCGAAAATGAAGTTTATATCAGGAAGTTTCTCACACGCTTTGATGAGGGTTTTGATTCCTTTTTCCCATGAATATCTTCCAAAGTACAGAACATATTTATCTTCATGCGCGTTGTTGTATGATGACGATTTGTAGAATGTGGATTCACCGCACGTCGCAGCTTCTTTATCGGCATGCGTGATAAAGTTATGCATCGCAATAGTTTTACCGGCAAATACAGGATTTGTATCCATTTTGGTCTTCATAAACTCCGAACAACAGATTATCTTATCAATGTACTTATATGTTCCCTTATATTTCCAGAAATACGCTTCCATAGCTCCGACAACCGACTTGACCGCAGAACCGTGTATGCATCTTCCCTTTATGCAATTCGCAAAATGTCCGCCCACGCACTTCTCACAGTTTTCGTGCGTCTGCGGATTATTAAACATATGGTTTGGGCAAAGAAGCTGATAATCATGCGCCGTAAATATAATCTTACAGTCTCTTGATTTCTCTTTTCTCCAATTAACAACTTCAAGAATCACCGACGGCGTAAGCTGGTAATTAAAGTTGTTTAAATGAACAACATCAGGTTCAAAATCATCGAGAACAAGTTTTATCTTTTTTCTAGCTTCTGTGCTGTATATTGTCTTAATGGGATACGTGAGTTTGCTGAGTTTACTACCTCCATGGAAATCCATGTCAGAAGTATAGGCATTGACCGCATTTCCTACGCATCTGCCTTCATGCTCCATTCCGAAGTACTGGACTTCATGTCCCAGCTTCACAAGTGCTTCGCCCAGCTTAAATATATATGTTTCAGATCCTCCGTTTGGATGAAGGAATTTATTAACCATAAGTATTTTCATTATAAAAAACCCGTTTACCGTGCTCCTCTTATTTTTGCCGCCACTTGATTAAAGCTCCGGGCGTGCCCGAAGCTTTAATATTTATCGGCTTGCGATTGCTTTATTCATTATCTTCAGCTGATTCATAAAACACTATTTTTTCACTTACATTATAGCAAATCTGCCAATGCACGCAACCTGTCGAAAATGGCTGTAAACATTATATGAAAAATCGGAAGGAAGTCAAAAATAGCCAACTTCCTCCCGAAACAGATTCTATCACATAATCTTATTTTTCAACCTTACTTTTTACTTTAAGTAAATATACCGCTCCTCCGCTAACGGACAACGCTGCCACAGCAGCAAGTGCGTAAACGAAGAATGATAAGCTGTTTCTAGCCGCATTCTTTTTGTGAGGATTCTCTTTTTTCTGACCGAGAATATCCTCTGTCTCGACAGGAACTTCCTTGGTTGATACAAGGACACCTCCGATTGCGAGCGTCTCCTTGTTGCCGGCATAGTCCTGTGCGATAACAGTTACAGACTGTCTTTCCTCAGACTCGTTAAGTGTGATTGTCTCTACGCCGCCTGCTCCTTCGAGTTCTTCACCGGTGCATGCCTTAACGATCTGACCGTCCTTGTAGATGGTGAGGTTCTCAACACCCATGTTGTCTGTTACGTCTACATTGAAGTCAAGCGAATCCTGCTTGTAAACGCCGCCCTCTTCAAGTCCTGCGGTAACAATTCCCGGAGCCGTCATATCAACCGCGAAGGTGATCTCGGCATCTCTTGACTTGTTATCTTGGATGTTTGTAGCTTTGTCCTTACTGTAAACCGTTACGGAGTAAATTCCGTCCGTTCCAAAGTTCTTTTTACCAATCGTGTAGGTATATGTCTTCCATGAAGTATCGCTTCCCTGGCGGCTTACGGAATAATCCTTGCCGTTTACGAGCTCTCTGATACTTCCGTCGCGGCTTATCGAAACATCTTTTTGCGTGAGCTCATCAATGTTGATCTCAGTTATCGTGATGTCTTTTGGCGCATTTATGTAGTACTTCTCATTAAATTTCCTTGCAACATCGCCGACAACAAATACCGAACCGTGTCGGTTAACGGAAAAGACAAGTTCGTCCTTGGTCTGATTTCCCGCCATATCGCAAACGGTCGCCTCAAGCACGTACAGATCGTCCATGCTCTTGTCGTGCGCAAAATCGCTGTATGAAACCGCAAAGCCGTTCTCTATCTGTTTCACGCTACTTCCGACATTTACAGGGCCGTTGTTTGCACCCTTCAGAGTAACCTTAGATGCCTGAATATCAATGTATTTATCGCCGTAAACTACAGTAGGCGCAACCTCGCCGTTGTTGGCCGAGAAGTTCTCAACTCCTGAGAAGTTAACTTCGGGAGCTGTCTTATCAATAATGAATATATCCGACATGTACTCGGTTGCCGTGTTGCCCGCAAGGTCTTTACATTTAATGATATATCCATAGGTTCCGTCTTCACTGAATGAGATCTGCGAAACGTTCTTGTCATCCGATGACGAGAAACCGCCAAGTCCCGGCATTGTACCCAAGTCGCTTACAGGCTGAGGCGCCAGTTCAACAAGTTTGTCGTCAAAAGACATCTCTTTAATATTTACATTTGCGATTCGTGTATCCTTGTAATACTTACCGTTTCCGGGTGTAAGGCTGTTATATGAAACATTTATCTCAGGCGCTGTACGGTCGATTACGAACTCCGCCTCAGAAACCTCATTGGAGCTGTTTCCTGCCTTATCCTTACAGTTAAACTTGAGCGTATACTTTCCGTCCTGCTCAAAGCTTACCGTGCGTGTATATACATTAACCGCTGTGTTTGCCCAGCTGCTCGCAGATGCTTTTCCGATCTGCTCATCAATTGCAAGCTTCGCTTCATCTTCGTTAAAAGAAAAATCTGTAACCGTGATGGTTGCTGTTCTTGCCTTATCATAGTACTTATCATTGTGAGGATCGTTCTCGTCAAATGTAAGCGTAACTTCAGGAACCGTAGTATCTACGCCAAACTTGTTTCCTTCAGCGCTGTCATGGTTCTTTGACATATCATTCGCTTCAACCGAAACCTGGTAGAAACCGTCGCCGTCAGTTGTAAATGTTATGACATGTTCATCGTCGCCAAGATCTCCGCTCCAGTTATTTAGCGGCTCAACACCAACTTCTCCGCCTGCCACATCAATTTTTTTCACACGGACAAAAGAACTTGTTTTATCAAGCCATTTATCGTTTACCTTTACAGTGATCTGAACGTTTGAAGGATAGTACTTGTTTCCGTCTGCGGAAGGTGCTTCTTTATCATAGGTTATCTCAATCTTGGGGGCAGTCTTATCGACAACTATCTCTGTGCTTGTTTCAGAACTTGTCTGTCCGAGGGTATCACTGGCAGTTGTCTCAATCTTGTATGCACCGTCGTTTTCGAGAAGGAAATCGTAAATGCGCTTGCTAAGTTCAGTGCTGTCTTTTTCATTATAAGAAGGAACTACATACTTAACCGATCCGTCTTCGTTTCTGAATTTGATTGAATCAACCTTAAGATCGATATCTTCGATAGTTACCTTTCCGCGTGCGCTGCCATCAAAATAAAGTCTGTTTTCGTCCTGCGCAACCTGTCCGTCGATATCATAAACAATAGTCGGTGCAGTTCTGTCTATAATGAATCTTGTCCTTCCAAACTCTTTGTTGTCCTTCGCATGATCTGCGACATTTTCTGCAGCGTCGCAAATACTGAGCACTTGAACTTTATAATCGTCTATGTTAAGTTCGCCTGTTGATCTTATCTTTTCCTCGAACACATAATACTCATCCGTGCTCTTAGAAGCGTTAATGTCGTTGATTTTCTTGGTTACTACTTTGTCTTTACCGTCATAATTAACCTTGTATGTTATGCTATCGAAACCGCTGACCTTCTTGACATCCGTCGCACCGTCGCAGTTCCTCGGAACCTTGATGAGTACAGTTATATCGCTGTTAGCCGCAAACCATCCTCGCGTAAAATCGTGGAAAAATCTGCCAAATGAAGTGAGGTTAATCTCATTCTCATCACCTTCAACAACAATCTCCGCTGATGGAGCCGTGTTGTCGATTCTAACAGTCTTCGTGGCAACCTGCTTGTATAAGTCTATGTCATTATCGTTTTCGTCTTTCTCGCTGTCGCCGTAAAAATGGCAGCTTACTTCATAAATCTTTTCGCCTTCTTCTACAGGTATATTAACTGTTACGCTGAAATAGTGCTTTCCGTCTGAACTTGAATCATTTGAAAAGCTGCGCTGTATCTGAGATTTATCGACAGGAATTTCAGACGTATTTCCGCTCTCGTCTGTTTTCTTTATCTTTACCGACTCTATCTCTCTGACTGTTTTATTCTCAGTCTCAATCGTCATTCCAAACGTTTTTGAGTTAACCTGCTGCCACTCTCCTTCATTATCGATAGTGTTAACAGATAACTTGTTCTCCTCGTCTTCCGGATAATAGCAGATTGTCGGGAAAGAATTAAAGAGATCCGACATTTCATCATCATCATTATTAGGAATGGATGATTCGTTGCCCCACTTATCTTTTGCGATTACTTTTTTGATCGAATAGTTGCCAACCTCGCTTGGTGACCAGGTATAGATGTTTTCATCATTCTCGCGCTTAGTCAGTAGGTGCTTTGCGTCTTTCGAGTCAACAATAAACACTTCGTTTTCGTCAACGTCTGACTTCTCGTCCTTTACTTTTACTGTAAATACCAGATTATCGTTATTTGATGAAGCTATAACACTTTTTCCGTCGCTTCCTTCATATTGAACCGCACCCGTTTCAGTGTTTATAGAAGGTGATTCAATGGAAGGGCCTTCGGCGTCGATCTTGATCACTGTAGCGGAGAATGTGTAATCTTTGCTGAGTTCTTCCTGTCCATGGCTTCCACTATTGCTTCCGCTGTTAGTATTATCTGTGTTGTTTTCGCCATCACCGTCGTGGTTATTGTTTTCGCTACTGTTTTCGTTGTCGTTATTGTTTCCGGCATCATTATCGTTATTGTTTTCGTTGTCATTATTGTTTCCGGCATCATTTTCACTATCATCGCCGAAATCAATATCTTCGTATGAACATGTGATAGTTTTTTCTTCAGTATCTATAGTGCCGCCCGAAACTTCTTCCAGCTTGTAGTTGTCGGCAAGTGCATAGTTAAAAACAATTTCTCTTGACTCACTGTCTTCCGACACGTCAAAAGAATATGTATTACCGTCGATTTCATCACCATCCAAATAAAGCTTAAAATCACCTTCGGCTCTATTCTCAATTTTAAATGATATATTGCATTTTTTTACTTTGGGAGTTGAGGGAGTGGTATTCTTCGCCTGATTATCCTGATTAGACACTCCGTCTTTGGCTTTTGTCAAAAGATCTAATTGATTTCCGGTATTACCGATAACAGCCATAGATGTCAGCAAATTTCGAGCTACATCTTTGCTTTTTGCTCCGTCCATTTTTCCTAAATCGTATGATTCTGCATTGCCTGGCTCTACGGTTTCTTTACCATTCTGTTCCGTTGAACCATCGGCACCTACGCCATTCTGCTTTGGTAAATCGTTGCCGGCTTCATCCCTCTGCTCTGATGCGCCGCCCAATTTTTCATCTTCCTGCTTGTTTAAATCACCGGAATTTGAAATATCCTGTTCTGCTCCGGACTCGCTCTTTGGCTCAACCGGTTTGGACTTATCCTCTCCATCGATTATTACAGGACCATTCGTTGTAGGGCCATTTTCTGTACTTGTACTGTTTTGTTCTGTTTCTGTTTTTTGTTTTTCTTCTGTGGAATTTCCTGCAGACATTTCGAGTTCGTCTGCAAAAGACGTGATTGTGGCATAATTGCCGAATAAAAGAACTGGTACCATCATAACCGGAAGCACTTTTTTCGCAATAGCCTTGACTTTGGTGTACATCATACTTCTCCTCCAAGATATTTCCAGACTTTATATGCTTTTCCCCAAAAGCATGCGGGCTAATACGCCCAGCATCGTTTATAGTACCGCAGTTCTGCGCAGTTGACAATATATTTTCATACGAAAAAACAAATGTGAAATTATTTTTTCCAAACAAAAAAGCAGTCGTTAAACTGCTCTTTTGTTTGTTATTTATTTTTTTATTTATTTCTTCATCCTAATAAGCCAGATTGCTCCGCCGCCGACTGACAATGTTGCGATTGCAGCAATTGCAAATACAAAATATGACATGCTGTTTGCAGGGCTTGGTACATTTCCGGGCTTCGGTCCGGGCTCGGGATCCAAAGCAGTCTTATTATCATCAATTACTTCCTGCTTGGTTGTTACGAGTATTCCGCCAATTGCCATTGTTTCCTTATTACCAGCAAGGTCCTCGGCAATAACCGTGATTTCCTGTACCTTATCGGCTTCCTTAAGTGTAAGACTTCTTACTCCGCCTTTTTCCTCAAGCTCTTCTCCTGTGCAAGAATCAATTTCTTCTCCGTTATTGCAGATAGAAAGCTTTGATACGCCCATGTTATCTGTTACGTTGACGTTGAAGTCGAGTGATTCCTGTTTGTATACTCCGCCTTGTTCAATTCCTGCGGCAACAATTCCGGGTGCGGTCATATCAATTGCAAATGATACTTCTGCATCTCTTGATTTGTTATCCTGTACGTTTGTAGCTTTATCTTTACTGTAAACGGTTAATGCATAAACACCGTCTTCATTGAAGTTGTTCTTGGAAATTGTGTATGTATATGTCTTCCAAGATGTTTCATTTCCCTGCTGCTTAACTGAGAAATCTTTTCCCTTTCTGAGGTCCTTGATATCTCCGTCGCGGCTTATTGAAACGTTCTTCTGTGTGAGCTCGTCGATGTTGATCTCTGTGATCGTGATATCCTTGGGCTCATTTATGTAGTACTTCTCGTTGAACTTCTTTGCAACGTCACCGATTACGAATACCGAACCGTGACGGTTAACTGAGAACACAAGCTTGTCCTTGGTCTCGTTTCCTGCCTTGTCGCGAACTGTTGCTTCGAGTACATACAGATCATCCATCTTCTTATCATGTGAGAAGTCGCTGTATGAAACTGAGAAGCCGTTCTCAATAGGCTTAATTGCACATTCCACGTTTACTCCGCCGTTGTTTGCGCCCTTAAGAGCAACCTTGGATGCATCTATATCAATATACTTGTCTCCATAAACTACCGAAGGTGCTACCACACCGTTGTTTGCTGAGTAGTTCTCAACTCCCGAGAATGTTACTTCAGGTGCTGTCTTGTCGATAATGAATACATCAGATGTGAATTCTTTTGATGTATTACCTGCAAGGTCTGTGCACTTGATCGTGTAGCCGTATGTTCCATCCTCACTGAATGAGATGTGTGAAACGTTGTTGAAGTTGTTTGAAGCAAATCCTGAAAGTCCGGGCACTGATGAAACATCAGGAATAGACTGAGGTGTAACTTCAACGAGCTTGTCTGCAAAAGACATTTCCTTAATGTCTACGTTTGCAACTCTTGTGTCCTTGTAGAACTTCTCGTTTCCAACAGCTATTTTGTTGTATGTAACATTTATTTCAGGTGATGTGCGGTCAATTACAAATTCTTTTTCATAAACATTCTTTGACTCATTTCCCGCTCTGTCCTTGCAAAGGAAATTGAAGCTGTAGAATCCGTCTTCCGCAAACTTAATTGTACGTGTGTATGTGTTAAGGCCTGTGTTTGCCCATCCGTCTACTTCTGCACCGCCAACTTTCTGGTCGATATCAAGTGTTTCTCCCTCGTTGTAGAAAGAGAAGTCTGTAACTGTGAGAGTAGCTGTTCTGGGCTTGTTGTAGTACTTGTCATTCTGAGGATCGTTCTCATCAAATGTAAGTGTTACCTCAGGTACTGTAGTATCTACACCAAACTTGTTTCCTTCTGCGCTTTCGTGGTTCTCGGACATATCATAAGCTTCAACCGAAATCTGATACATTCCGTCGCCGTCAGTTGTAAATGTGATCTGATGGCTCTCATCTCCAAGGTCTCCGCTCCAGTCATTAAGAGGTGCATGACCTACTTCTGCGCCTGAAACATCAAGCTTTTTGATATATACAAAAGACTTAGTCTCATCAAGCCACTTCTCATCTACCTTAACGGTTACCTGCACGTTCTGTGCATAGTACTTGTTTCCGTCTGCCGAAGGAGCTTCTTTATCATAAGAAATCTCAATCTTGGGAGCTGTTGTATCAACAACCATCTCATTACTGAGCGCTGTATTTTCCTGATCGAGTGTATCCTTAGCATATGTCTCGATCTTGTATGTTCCGTCGCCTTCAAGTCTGAAATCGTAAACAGCCTTATGCTTTCCGTCGCTCTCTTTTTCATTGTAAGAAGGAATAGCATACTTGAAGTTGTCTCCGGAACCTTCTGTAAACTTGATAGAATCAATATCAAGATCCATATCTTCGATTGTTACCGTACCGCGACCATTGCCGCCAAAATACATTCTGTTCTCGTCCTGTGCAACCATTCCGTCAACGTCGTAAACGATGGTAGGTGCAGACTTATCGATAACGAATGAACCTGTTCCGCCTTCAACGTGATCTGCCACGTTTCCTGCATAGTCTCTGATACTTACTACTTCTACATCGTATTTGCACTCTGATAATCCGCCATATGAACGAACTCTTTCCTCAAATACGTAATATTCTTTATCACTCTTGCCGCTTGCATCGTTAATTGTCTTTTCTCTTCTCTGGCCGTTTACGTTGTAAACAATACCGTAGAATCCGCTGGTTTTCTTATCTTTTGTCTCGCCGTCGCAGTTCTTTGGAACCTTGATAAGGACATTTATGTCTTTGTTTGAAGCAAACCATCCGAATCTGTCATACAGACGAAGGAATCTCTCAAAAGGAGTGAGCTTCTCTTCTTCACCGTCTACTATAATTTCTGCAGAAGGTGCTGTGTTATCGATTCTTACTGTCTTCTTTGCAATTGTCTTTGCCTCTTTGTCTCCGTAGAAAAGACATTTTACTTCATATTCTTTTTCGCCTTCTTTTACAGGAAGCGGAATATTGGCTCTGAATGTATATCTTCCGCCGTAGTTGTTTCTTGAAATATCAAACTTTGCTGTTACATCGGAAACAGTGATCTCCTGAACCTCACGGTTGGATATACCTGTTACTTCAAGCATAAAGTTTGATTCATTATTTGCTGCAAGTGAATACCAGTCTTCCGTCTTTGTATTTACTCTGAAATTCTTCTCTTCATCTGAAGCATAGTAGCAGATAAGAGGAATATCTCCCACTCCGCTCTCTGAATTGTTTCCAAGTTTATCTTTAGCGATTACCTTTACGATCTTGTAATTTCCGTAATTTGAAGGAGACCATGAATATGAACCGTCATCTCCTGACATTTCACGCTGTGTGCCATATGAATCTACAGCATAAACCTTATCAACGCCCGATCCCTCGTCAGTAACTTTTACTGTGAAAGCAGGCTTTGACTTGTCTGAACCTGCTACAACAGCTTCTCCGTTGCTTCCTGTGTAATCCGCATCTCCCTTTGCTCCGGGCTCTGAGATTGCAGGAGCGTCTTTATCTGTCACATCAACTTTACCTGTGAACTTGAACTTATTCTCGCCGTCCTTCAGGTCTTCCAATTTGCATGTGATGGTATGTTCCTTTGCATCTACAGTGAACTCGTCACCTGAAACAAAATACAATTCATAAAAACTTGCAATAGAATAGCTGAAAACAACCTCTGCAGAATCTTCTTCTCCGTCAACATTAAAAGAATAGTATCTGCCTATGTCATTCTTATCCTCAGCAGAAATCTTCAATCCGCTATTGCCTTTGTTCTGTATATCGAAACTTATTGTAACCTTTTTATCTTTTTTCTTAACAGGCTTTTTGTCTGTATCTTCCTTCTTTTCAGTCTCTTCAGGTGTGGTCTCCTGCTTGTTCTCAAGTACGTCGTCTACGTTCTTTACAGGTTCTACCACATCCGGTGTGCTTTCATCAGACTTAGAGCTATCTTCATTCTTATCACTTTTCTTGTCACTCTCGTCCGACTCTTTGCTCTTATCAGTCTTGGAGTCAGTTGTCTCTGTGGTTTTCTTGTCTTCTGAAGCCTTAGTCTCTGAAGCTTTCTCTTCTTTAGACTTATCTTCTTTTGCCTTTTCTTCCTTAGATTTGTCCTCTTTGGCTTTTTCCTCTTTGGAGTTATCTTCTTTGGCTTTTTCTTCAGCAGCTTTCTCTTCTTTAGCCTTATCTTCCTTGGCTTTTTCTTCAGCAGCTTTCTCTTCCTTAGCCTTATCTTCCTTGCTTGTTTCCTCTGAAGCCTTTTCCTCAGACTTCTTCTCTTCAGTAGCCTTCTCCTCCACTGCCTTCTCCTGAGCAGTTACTTCCTCAGCAGAAGCCGTGATTGTGGCATAGTTTCCGAACAAAAGAATCGGTATCAACATTACCGGAAGCATTCTTTTCGCCATAGACCTTAATTTGACCTTCTTCATACTTTCCTCCAAGCTATCCCAGACTTTTCTCATGCTTTTTCCCAAGCATTTGTAATCAAGCTGTTAATGAATTGTTATTGAATGTTAATTCAGCTTCGCTAATATTACATCTTTTTTTTGATAATAGCAATAGATTTTCTGCTAAAAATATCGAAAATCGCATTAAATTTTTCAATTAAAAAAAGTGGCCTTTTTAGCCACTTTTTAAGCATGTGTTTTTTCGGATAAATTAATCAGATATTCTATTTATTCCCGCTTAAAAACTCCTTAATTTTTATCGCAACATTTACAGGAATCCCCGGAACTTCAGCAATTTCCTCAGCTGAAGCATTTCTTATGTCTTCTATGGACTTAAAATGCTTCATCAGCGCCTTCCTTCTCGACGGACCAATTCCCGGGATGTCATCAAGCGAGCTTTTAACCTGCGCTTTACTACGTAGTGACCTGTGATACTCGATAGCAAATCTATGCGCCTCATCCTGTATCCTTGTGATAAGTTTGAAGCCCTCCGATCTTGTATCTATCGGAAGCTCGACATTGTTATAATAAAGCCCTCTGGTTCTGTGATTGTCATCCTTCACCATTCCGCACACAGGGATGTTGATTCCAAGTTCATCGAGAACTTTCAGACAGATATTGACCTGTCCTCTTCCTCCGTCCATCAATATCAGGTCGGGAAACTTGGTAAAACTTCCGTATCTTGCGTCAATCTCCCTTACTTCAAGGTCTTTCTTTTCTTCGATTCCATGAAGAAGCCTTCTTGTCAGCACTTCGTGCATGCACGCATAGTCATCGGGCCCTGAAACCGACTGGATCCTAAACTTCCTGTAGTCGCTCTTCTTGGGCTTTCCCTTTTCGTAAACCACCATGGAACCTACATTGGCAAAGCCGCTTATATTGGAAATATCATATGCCTCCATTCGGCTGATATCCTTAAGTCCAAGGAGCTTTTCTATCTCTTTTACAGCGCCGATGGTTCTACCCTCTTCGCGTTTTATCCTCTCTTTATCTTTGGACAAAATAAGCCTTGCGTTCTGAGCCGCAAGTTCCATGAGTTTTTCTTTTTGTCCTCTTTCGGGAACGGTTATGTAGACTCTGCTGCTTTTCCTCTCGCTGAGCCATTCCTGAATTATCTCCATATCCTCTATTGCCTCGGGAAGCACCAATTCTCTGGGAATAAAAGGTGTTCCGGCATAGAACTGCTTAACGAAATTGAGAAGGATTTCTTTTTCCGGATTTTCTGACACGTGAGTCATATAGAAGTGTTCTCTTCCGATCAGTCTTCCGTCCCTTACGAAAAAGACCTGTACCACTGCATCGTTCTCGTCTGAAGCTATAGCGATTATGTCTTTGTCTTCCATTGACGAGTCTGTCATTTTTTGTTTCTGGGCAACGACTCTGACACTCGAAAGAAGATCTCTGTATTTCGCAGCGGATTCAAAATCAAGTTCTTCCGAAGCATCATTCATCTTCTGCTCAAGCTCTTTTATAATAAGCCCGTAGTTTCCGTTTAAAAATTCAAGCGCCTTGTCAACGCGCTCTCTGTACTCTTCCTTGGTAATATCGCCTGTACAGGGACCGCTGCACTGCTTCATGTGGTAATTAAGGCACGGTCTGTCCAGCCCTATGTCCCTTGGAAGAACCCTGTTACATGTCCTAAGGCCATAGAGTTTGTTTATAAGATCGATCGTATCCTTAACAGCCGCAGCACTCGTAAACGGGCCGAAGTATCTCGATCTGTCTTTTTTCATCAATCTGGAAAAAAGAACTCTCGGATAATCCTCCGAGACTGTCACTTTAATATAGGGATATGTCTTGTCATCTTTTAGAAGGGTATTATACCTGGGACAATGCTCTTTGATGAGATTATTCTCAAGAACGAGGGCTTCGAGCTCAGAATCCGTCACGATATACTCAAAGCGGGCAATCTGCTCAACCATTCTGTCTATTTGCGGTCCTCTTCCGATATTTGCTCGAAAATAAGACCTGACACGGTTGTGCAAGTTAACCGCTTTCCCAACGTACATTATGGCGTCGTTTGAATCACGCATAATGTATACGCCGGGTTTATTGGGAAGTTTCTTTAATTCTTCTTTGACGTCAAAATCACTCATCGCCTCTGTTAACTATTTCTCTTTCAACAACAAATTCTGAATCTTTTATTGCGTTTAATACTGTTGTTGCGTATTCTTCGCTACTCTCAAGCACCGTTGTACCTTCTCTCTGCATGGTACCTGTAGGCGCAAGGACAACTGTTCCGTCTTCATCGGAAATCTCCATCGCAGCAACTCTCGCAAGGCCTTCCGATGTATTCCATGAAAGCTTGGCCTTATTGTTGCTTCCGTAGACATCTGCATGGACGCTTCCGGCTTCCGCTGATTTCCTTAAGTTCTCTATTCTTTTTCTGGCCTCGGTTCCCGTAAGCACGGCTATATAATGCCTTATATCAAGCTTAATCCACATTACTATGGCAAGCACAAGCATTATAAGCGCCACGCCGGCGGATATGAGCGCCATAAGGTTGTATAATTCTATATCGTTCATCTTTTATCCATTCTTCTTTTTGCCTGCGGCGGTTTCAAGCGCATCCTTTGCAAGCGCTAAATTTCTCTGGTCTTCGCTGACAAGTTCTCTGGTTCTGTCTGTAAGCTCGTAGTTGCTGACAATATAATCAATGCTTCTGAGTAAGAGGGTTATCTCATCATTAATTTCCTCATATGTTACTCCGTCTTTCAAAAACTTATCCGCATTGTTATATACCTGGCTTGCTATCTCCTTATAGATGATAAGCGCCGTTGTTTCGTTATCAACAGCTGCGATATCGCCGTCTGCTATCGCTACAAGGTCACCCCAGAACTCTTTGTAACTAACCACTTTATCGCCGTTCTTAGTTGAATTACCTATCACGTTGTAATAACCGGCAATCTTTCCGAGACGCTTCGCTCTTTCCTGCTGCGCAGTTGATAGCTTATTGTTTTCTGCAGCAATCTCAAGCCACTTGATTGCCATCTGCTTATTGCCTTCTTCCTTATAACAATAATAATATGCTATTCCAAGCTTGTAAGCTATCTCCGCATAAGCATCTTTATTCTTCGCAAGAGCTTCTTCAACGGTTCCCTCTTTTGTGGGAGTAATGAGTATAGACCTTAACTGCTTATCTTCTTCCTCAGAGAAGTTATCATCGATAAGGAAGAAGTTATCCAAAAGATCTATATACGCATCCTTATTTTCAGGCTGCATCGCTATGGCCTTCGCATACATCTCAACGGATGTAAGGTTATCTGCAGCACCTTTTGCTTCTGTTATGTAATGCGTGTAATTCTCTTTCTGTATCGTATTGGCCTTAACCTTGAATGACACCGCAGATGAAAGGAATACGACGAAAAGTGCTACTACTGCGGCAAAAAGCGCAATACTGATCTTTGCTGTCTTCTTGTATCCTCTGTCGAGCTCCTTGTAATTCTGGAGATCGTACATAACCTCCGCACAGGAGTTATATCTGTCATCAGGATTATTCTGAACACATTTCGCGATAATATACTCAAGTCCGGGTGAAAGCTGCGGATTCCAGTATCTTATAGGATACAGCTCAAACGGAGGCTCTCCGGGATTGTGTCCCGTTACAAGATGATACATTGTCGTTCCCAGACAATAGATATCCGTCCTTGCATCAGTCTGTCCCATTCCGCCGAACTGTTCGGGAGCTGCATATCCTCTTGTTCCTAGGTATGATGTATCTCCCGTATTGGCTTCCTTATATTCTCTCGCTGTTCCGAAATCAATAAGTGTAATTGTTCCGTTTGGACGGAGCATGATATTTCCGGGCTTTAAATCTCTATATATGATAGGCGGCTTTCTGGTGTGAAGGTATCCAAGCACATCACACAGCTGTATGCCCCACTCAATTACATATTCCTGCGGCTGAGGTCCAAGGAGCCTAAGCGCTTTCTCCAAGGTGTTTCCTTCAATGTAATCCATTACGATGAGGAATCTTCCGTCCTCGTCTATGACATCCACTATACTGGGAAGATAGGGATGTGAGAGCTCTTTTAACAGATCGGTCTCTGTAATTAGGCTCTGACGCACAACGCGGTAGTTGGTAACTGCGTCTTTTCTGACCTCTTTAATTGCCCACTGCTTGTTCGCACGCTCATTCATAGCCAGGTAAACGGTACTCATACCACCCTGACCAATAATATTCAGTACTTTATACTTGCCGCCGACAATGCTTCCAATTTCTAACATATGTTTCCCTTAATCTATGGCAATATGGATTGCGGAAATGTTATCTGTCTCGCCTCTTTCCTTCAAAAGATCAACCATATTGTCCAGTTCCTTCTTCATTTCTTCCTCAGATAAAGCTCTGCTCTTCGTGAATTTACTAATTATTTCTCCTTCGGAAAGTTTCCTCCAGAATCCATCCGAGCACATAAGTATCGATGTACCGGGGTTAACCCTGCCTCGTACGAACTGAGGCACAACTATATCCGACGCACCTACGCACTGCAAAAGAATACTCTTCTGCGGGCTCTTCTCTGCCTCTTCCTCAGTCATAAGGCCCTTGTCCATCATATCCTGCACTACACTCTGATCATGTGTCAAAAGAGTCATCTTATTTGATTCAACGCTGTAAACTCTTGAGTCTCCGACATTCATGATAAGATAGTCACCGGCAACTTCTATAAATGCAACTATTGTGGTTCCGAGTCTGCATCTGTTCTCATCGCCGTATCTTAATATATTGATGTTGATATCTCTTACAAGCGACATCCAGTGGCGCTCAACTTCTGTCATTATATCCGGCTTCTCCACCGTATCAAGGCGCTCTGTCGAGTTTTCTCTCGTAAGTGCCCTCGGAAGGTCCGTAACAAACCAATGTGCAAAGCCTTCGATTGCTGTCGCACTTGCAACTTCTCCGTGGGAAAGTCCACCCATTCCGTCACACAAAACTCCCATCACTATCCTTCCGTATGCGGAAGTACTGGCAACCTTCACCATCGTGGCGTCCTGATTGACCTGTTTGACAATTCCTTTATCTGTACTTATACAAATCTTATAATTCATTCCTGATCTACCTTATGTTCTCTGTGTCTGTATTACCGCGAAAAATCGCCATTTCGTAATCACAGCACTGACTACAGCGCATTAACATTATAATATACCGATGATAATACGACAATCCGTTAATGCAAAAACCCCCGCCATCTGCATTTTTGCCGTTATACAGGCGCAAAACCAAAAAGCGGGGGGAATTATTATTTACTTATTGTCAAAATTATCCGGAACGTGTGAAAATCTTCCGCCTGAAGCATTCTCTTCGGATGCTGTTACGCTCTTTTCCTCAGTCTTTTCTTCAGTTGCAGGTGCAATCTGCTCCTCTGTTTCCTTGGGAGCTTCAGCCTTCTCTGCTTCTTTTGAAGCCTCGGAATCATTGTCT
The DNA here is from genome assembly GCF_000424465.1 of Butyrivibrio hungatei NK4A153. GTDB lineage: Bacteria > Bacillota > Clostridia > Lachnospirales > Lachnospiraceae > Butyrivibrio > Butyrivibrio hungatei_A. Next base: position 140,708 of record NZ_KE384197.1, read on the forward strand.
TTTTTCTTGTTTTCCCTCAAAGGAATATTCTCGCCGATCTTGGCAGATTCAGGTCTTACAGCGTAGATACGCTTTTTCTTTGACTCCTCTGCCTCTTCCTCTGTGGGTTCAGGGATGCCTTCAACTTCCCTGTATATCTTCATGAATTCTTTTCCTGTTATTGTCTCTTTCTCAATAAGGAACTCAGCTATCTTGTCGATCGTATTAAGGTGCTCGCTGAGGATCTTCTTGGACTTCTCATAACATTCTGCAAGAAGTGCCTTAACTTCCTCATCAATAAGTGTTGCAGTCTCATCACTGCACTGAAGGACTCTGTTTCCGTCAAGATATCTGTTCTGGATGGATTCAAGCTGCATAAGTCCGAATCTGTCACTCATACCGTAAAGTGTGATCATATTCCTTGCAGTAGCAGTTGCATCCTCGATATCCTGCATGGCACCTGTTGTTACAGTATTAAATATAAGCTCCTCAGCCGCACGTCCGCCGAGCGAAACAATGAGCTGCTCCATGAGTTCATCTTTTGTTCTTAAATGGTTCTCATCCTCAGGAAGACGGAGAACATATCCAAGTGAGCCCTTTGTTCTGGGAACTATGGTAATCTTCTGTACAGGCTCTGTATTTGAAAGAATAGCGCTCACAAGAGCATGACCAACTTCATGGTAGCTTACAAGCTTACGCTCTTCTTTGCTGAGGATTGAATCCTTCTTCTCTTTTCCTGCGATAACCTGTTCAAAAGCTTCCATAAGGTCTTTCTGGCATACAAATTCTCTTCCTGCCTTAACCGCATTGATGGCAGCCTCATTGATCATGTTGGCAAGATCGGATCCTACCGCTCCGCCCGTTGCAAGAGCAAGTTCCTTAAGATCAACGGTCTCATCCATCTTAACGTCCTTGGAATGAACCTTAAGGATTTCTTCTCTTCCCTTAAGATCGGGTTTATCAACGATGATTCTTCTGTCGAAACGACCGGGTCTTAAAAGAGCTTTATCAAGGATCTCGGGTCTGTTTGTTGCTCCGAGGATAAGTACACCCTTTGATGAATCGAATCCGTCCATCTCAGAAAGGAGCTGGTTAAGTGTCTGCTCTCTCTCTTCATTTCCGCCGCCGTACTTATTGTCACGGCTTCTTCCGATGGCATCGATCTCATCTATGAAAATGATACAAGGCGCATTTTTGCTTGCCTCGCTGAAAAGATCTCTTACACGGCTTGCACCGACACCGACATAGAGCTCGATGAAGTCTGAACCTGCAAGTGAGTAAAAAGGAACGTGTGCCTCGCCCGCAACTGCCTTGGCAAGAAGTGTTTTACCTGTTCCGGGAGGTCCCACAAGAAGTGCTCCCTTTGGAAGCTTAGCTCCAATCTTGGCGTACTTTGACGGATTATGAAGGAAATCAACGACTTCCACAAGTGACTCTTTTGCCTCATCCTCACCTGCAACATCCTTAAACGTCACGCCGGTTTCTTTCTGAACGTAGACCTTGGCATTGCTCTTACCTACACCGAGAGGGCCGCCGCCTCTTCCCATTCTTCTGAAGATCACTGAAAGAATGAGCCAGAATATAAGTACAGGTGCAACATACTGAAGAATGAACGAAACGATAAGTCCCGCATTATCGGGAACTTCGCTGCTGACTTCAACTCCCGCATCAAGCATTCTCTTTGTAAGGTCGCTGTCATCTTCCGCTTTACCTGTAAAGTAAGTAATCTGGTCCACACCTGCCCAATATGCATATCTAAGGCTGTTCTGATCCTTGTTTTCCTCTTCCTTGGGATAAATGTTTATCCTGTCGTACTCGATAACTATTTTCTCAACTTTTCCCTCATTGACCATGCTGATAAACTCAGTGTAAGATATCTCTTTGTTGGTCTCTGAAGAAAATGCTCTGAGAAAATATGTCATGCAGACCATTGTAATAAGTGCTGCAACAAGTAACAAAATAATATTTTGTCTTCTTGGTGAATTGGATCCACCGCCCCCCATGGGGTTGTTATTTCTCTGATTTTGATTGTTATCCATTCTATTTATTCCTTATATCTATATGCTATACTATTGTAGTAATAATGTTTCAGTCGACACTATTTTCTGAAAAGTCGACAGCATGTGGGCTTTTGCCCTCACATTTAACCATTATATAGTGTACAATTTATTATTTCAATTGTTGATTCTGAAAGTTTTATTAAATTATTTCCACTTATGTATAGATTTTACTCCGGCGAAATTATATAATAATAACTTGTTTTGTTATTAAAATTTTTATCTCGTCAAAAGATCAGGAGGAATATTTAAAATGGCAGTAAAGTATATTTTTGTGACAGGTGGTGTCGTATCCGGACTAGGTAAGGGAATCACCGCTGCTTCACTCGGAAGATTGTTGAAGGCACGCGGCTACAAGGTTACAATGCAGAAATTTGACCCTTACATCAACATCGACCCCGGAACAATGAACCCCGTTCAGCACGGTGAAGTTTTCGTTACCGAAGACGGTACTGAAACTGACCTTGACCTTGGTCACTATGAAAGATTTATTGACGAGAATCTTGATAAAAATTCCAACGTTACAACCGGTAAGATTTACTGGTCCGTTCTTCAGAAAGAGCGCCGCGGAGATTACGGCGGACGCACAGTACAGGTTATCCCTCATATCACAAATGAGATCAAGAGTAAGTTCTACAGGAACTTCACAGATGATGAGACACATATCGCGATCATTGAGGTCGGCGGAACAGTCGGAGACATCGAAAGCCAGCCTTTCCTTGAAGCGATCAGACAGTTCCAGCATGAAGTAGGTCACGAGAATGCTATGCTCATCCTTGTTTCTCTCATTCCTTATCTTCGTGTTTCTCAGGAGATCAAGACAAAACCTACTCAGTCAGCTGTTAAGACTATGCAGGGAATGGGTCTTCAGCCCGACGTTATCGTATGTCGTTCTGAGGTTTCACTCGATCAGGATACCAAGGACAAGATCGCACTCTTCTGTAACGTACCCAGCAATCACGTTCTTCAGAACCTTGATCTTGAGTATCTCTATGAAGCTCCGCTTGCAATGGAAAAAGAGCATCTGGCTCACGTTGCATGTGAGTGCCTCGGCCTTAATTGTCCCGAGCCCGATCTCACAGACTGGAAGGCAATGGTTGATACTCTTTACTCACTCAGCCACGAAGTTAAGATCGCACTTGTCGGAAAGTATACTCAGCTCCACGACGCATATATCAGTGTTGTTGAAGCTCTTAAGCACGGCGGTATCTCTAATCAGACAGCCGTTGATATTAAATGGGTAGATTCTGAAGAGGTTACAGAAGACAATGTTGCTTCTATTCTCTCAGATGTTGACGGTATCATTGTTCCCGGTGGTTTCGGCGACCGTGGTATCGAAGGTATGATCCACTCTATCAAATATGCCCGCGAGAACAACGTTCCTTTCCTTGGTCTCTGCCTTGGAATGCAGCTTGCTATCATTGAGTTTGCAAGAGATGTTATCGGATACAACGATGCTCACTCAATCGAGTTTGATCCTAACACAACTCATCCGATGATCGCTCTTCTTCCCGATCAGAACGGCGTAGAGGATATCGGCGGAACACTTCGTCTCGGTTCATATCCTTGCGTACTTGATAAGGATTCAATGGCTTACAGACTCTTTGGTTCAGAGAACATTACAGAGCGTCACCGTCACAGATACGAAGTAAACAACGATTACAGAAGTGTTCTTGTAAGTAACGGAATGAAGCTTTGCGGATTGTCACCTGACGGACGTATTGTTGAGATGATCGAGCTTCCTGAAAACGATTTCCACATCGCTACACAGGCTCATCCCGAACTTAAGTCTCGTCCCAACAGGCCTCATCCTCTTTTCTCAGGCTTCATAAAGGCTTCCCTTGAGCACGAGAAAAAGAACAGCTAAGAATTAAAAGTAAAAATATTGAGCTATGGTTATGAATGATAAATCACTTCATAAACCATAGCTCTTTTTATATCATGCTATATTACAAAAGGCGCCGAGATATTCTCTCAACGCCTTTTATCATAAGTCCAAGACTTAATTTTAAATTAAAGCTGAGGGCCTGCAGCAACAAGTGCCTTGCCGTCTGCGTTTCCTTCGTACTTCTTGAAGTTCTTGTTGAATCTCTGTGCAAGATCCTTAGCCTTTGCTTCCCACTCAGAAGCATCAGCGTATGTATCTCTGGGATCAAGGATTGCAGGATCAACTCCAGGAAGTGATGTAGGAACTTCGAAATCGAAGATCGGGATCTTCTTTGTCTCAGCCTTGTTTACATCACCGTTAAGGATTGCATCGATGATTCCACGAGTATCCTTAATAGAGATTCTCTTACCTGTTCCGTTCCATCCTGTGTTTACGAGATAAGCCTTAGCTCCGCTCTTCTGCATCTTCTTAACGAGCTCCTGAGCGTACTTTGTAGGATGAAGCTCAAGGAATGCCTGTCCGAAGCAAGCTGAGAATGTAGGTGTAGGCTCTGTGATTCCTCTCTCTGTTCCTGCAAGCTTAGCTGTGAAACCTGAAAGGAAGTAGTACTGAGTCTGCTCAGGTGTAAGGATTGATACAGGAGGAAGTACTCCGAAAGCGTCAGCTGAAAGGAAGATAACGTTCTTCGCATCAGGACCTGCAGAGATCTTGTTAACCTTCTGTACGATGTTGTCGATGTGGTTGATAGGATAAGATACACGAGTATTCTCTGTTACGCTCTTATCTTCGAAATCGATCTTTCCGTCTGCTGCAACTGTAACGTTCTCAAGAAGAGCATCTCTCTTGATAGCGTTGTAGATATCAGGCTCAGACTCTTTATCAAGGCCGATAACCTTAGCGTAGCAACCACCTTCGAAGTTGAATACACCGTTGTCATCCCAGCCGTGCTCGTCATCACCGATGAGGAGTCTCTTAGGATCTGTTGAAAGTGTTGTCTTACCTGTTCCAGAAAGACCAAAGAAGATTGCTGTGTTCTTTCCGTCCATATCTGTGTTAGCTGAGCAGTGCATAGAAGCCATGCCCTTAAGAGGAAGGTAGTAGTTCATCATTGAGAACATACCCTTCTTCATCTCTCCGCCGTACCATGTGTTGATGATAACCTGCTCACGGCTTGTGATATTGAATGCTACACATGTCTCAGAGTTAAGTCCAAGTGCCTTGTAATCCTCAACCTTTGCAAGTGAAGCGTTGTATACTACGAAATCAGGCTTGAAATCTGCAAGCTCTGCATCTGTAGGCTGAATGAACATGTTCTTAATGAAGTGAGCCTGCCAAGCAACCTCAACGATGAAACGAACTGCCATACGAGAATCTTTGTTTGCTCCGCAGAATGCGTCAACAACGAAAAGTCTCTTGTTGCAAAGCTCGTTCTTTGCAATCTCCTTAACCTTTGCCCATGTCTCTTCTGTCATAGGATGGTTATCGTTAGGATACTCCTCTGTTGTCCACCATACAGTGTCCTTAGAATTCTCATCCATAACGATATATTTATCTTTAGGTGAACGTCCTGTGTAGATACCTGTCATAACGTTGACAGCACCAAGTTCTGTGTCCTGTCCTTTCTCATAACCTGTAAGTTCAGGCTTTAACTCTTCTTCATATAAGCACTCATATGAAGGGTTATGAACTATCTCAGTTGTTCCTGTGATACCATACTGACTTAAATTAATCTCTGCCATCTGATTTGACCTCTCTTCTTTTATTTTTGATCTTATGTAATAAATTGTACTCTCTTTTCAATCATCTTTTGAAAAGAAAACAAATTATGACCGATACTTCTTTTATACTACAAAGTCTATCTTTTAACAAGAATTTAGCACAAAAAAAACAAATTCGACTGAAAAATGCTATGGCTTACTTCTCGTTGTTTTCCAAAAGAGCTTGATATATCTCGCGTTTTCCGACTCCTCGGTCCGCAGCAACTTTTTTCATGGCATCTTTATGAGAAAATCCCTCATCTTCATAATATTTCATATGATCTTCGATGCTCATTTCTTTCCAGCTCTGCCTTTTTTCTTCTTCCTGTTCCTCAAGGCTTTTCCCTTCAAGAACAAGCACGTATTCACCTCTGGGTTCATTCTCTTTGTAAAAAGCAATTACCTGTGCAAGTGTCGTTACGTTAACTTCTTCAAACTTTTTTGTAAGCTCTCTGCATATGCTCACTCTTCTGTCTCCGAGAGTTTCATAAAGGTCATCAAGAACCGCCCTGAGGTGATGAGGCGCTTCGTACAATATGATCGTCCTGCTCTCGGTTTTCAGATCTTCGAGAATTCTTTTTCTTGCTTTTTTATCATCCGATGCGGGTAAAAAACCTTCAAAACAAAATCTTCTCGTACTCAGCCCCGAAAGTGTAAGTGCAGTTATACATGCAGCCGGTCCCGGAAGAGAAGTTACGGGCACTCCGGCCTTATGACACTCAGCCACAAGAACTTCACCCGGATCTGATATCGCGGGCGTTCCCGCATCTGTTATAAGAGCAACATCTTTTCCCTGCTGCATCTGCTCAATAAGATACTGCGCCTTGTCATATTTATTGTATTCGTGATAGCTTGTCATTTCAGTGTGGATATCGAAGTGATTAAGAAGCTTAATGCTGTTTCGCGTATCCTCTGCCGCAATGAGATCTACCTGCTTAAGTGTGTCCAAAACCCTGAAGGTCATATCGTCGAGATTTCCTATGGGTGTCGCACACAGATATAGTGTTCCGCTCATCCGTATTTCCTTTTTGATGCTTTTTATCAATATCCGTAGATGTCGAATATTTCCTTTGTGTATTTGCCCTGTTCTTCGTAGATTATGAGAGGACTCTCAACTTTTATCCTTGATTTTCCTCCCCTTACTCCTTCAATGAGAACCATGCCGGGCTCTTTGTCGATAAAAGGATGAACCATCCTCATTCTCTTTGGCTCCAGCTTATATTCATGCATTGTGACCATTATCTCCGCAAGTCGGAACGGTCTGTGTACCATGTAGAACTTTCCGCCGGGCTTAAGGCATTTTGCCGCCGCTGCCACTACATCTTTTAACTTACACAGAACTTCGTGTCTTGCAATCGCTTTCGGCCCGTCCGGATTCTGCAGTCCGTGCCCGCCGATCATGTAAGGCGGATTACTTGTCACAACATCAAAAGAAGCAGCTCCGAATATCTGACCTGCCTCTTTAATATCGCCTTGAATTATTTTCACCCGATCTCGGAGGTCGTTTAGTTCAACGCTTCTTCCCGCCATCTCAGCGCTTTCAGGTTGAATCTCCAATCCTATAAGTTCACTTGCCTTGGTCTTGGCTGCCATCAATATCGGTATTATTCCGGTTCCGGTTCCAAGGTCAAGCACTCTGCCATTTTCCGGTGCATCCGCAAATCCCGACAATAATACCGCATCCATTCCAAAACAAAATTTTTCGGGATCTTGTATTATCCTATAGCCGTTCCTTTGAAGATCATCCAGTCTTTCTCCGGGTTTAAGATTAATTGTCCCCAAGTTTTGACTTTCCTTCCTGTTTCTCTATGCGTTCAAGCTTCTCAAGCTCTTTGACATCCTCATCATCACGGTGATTGTCTTTTGTATTATTCTTTTTCTTCTGTCTCTTCTTGGTGTACTCGATCTCATCAAGCTTATAATCGTGTACTTCCTTCTCGTCGTCAACATCGACAAGGAGCTTTATCGTCTGGCGAAGGATATTAACGCTCGCAACTTCACCCTCGTATCCGTCCTTCGTCTTGCAGAAGTCACCGACTCCTGGCATCATGCGGTTAAGCTCTTCGTATACATCCTCTTCGTTTTTAAGACAGCACATAAGTCTTCCGCAAACTCCGGAAATCTTGGTCGGATTAAGGGAAAGGCTCTGCTCTTTGGCCATCTTGATCGAAACGGGCACGAAATCGGAAAGGTAAGTGTGGCAACAAAGTGTTCTTCCACAAATACCGTAACCACCGATAATCTTGGTCTCGTCTCTTACGCCGATCTGCCTGAGCTCAATCCTTGTCTTAAATACAGCCGCGAGATCTTTTACCAGCTCTCTGAAATCTATTCTGCCGTCCGCAGTAAAGTAAAAGAGAATCTTGTTATTATCAAAGGTATATTCAGCGTCTATAAGCTTCATCTCAAGATTGTGCTTCTTGATCTTCTCAAGACAGATCTTGAATGCCTCTTTCTCTTTTTCCCTGTTGGCCTTCTCCTGCTCGTCGTCTTTGGTACTTGCTGTTCGAAGCACCGATTTGAGTGGCTTGACAACCTCGCTGTCTTCCACCTCTCTGGGCTCTCCAACTACTGTTCCGTACTCAACTCCACGGGCTGTCTCTACGATTACGTGATCGCCTTTTTTGATCACATACTTTCCCGGTGAAAAGAAATATATCTTTCCGGCTGTTCTGAATCTAACGCCGATTACTCTTGTCATAAATGTACCCCTTAATTGCAATGAGCATAAGCTCAAGTACAAGATCTATATTAACATTGGAGTTTATGCGATTTCTCGCTTGATCCATTGTTTTTATTATTTCGTTCAGTTTTTCATATGAAATGTTAACTGTAACACTTCTAATATACGACAACTTATCAGTGAAAATCAAGTGATCGGGATTCTCAGTCGCCTTGTAGACAAGCATATCCCTAAACAAAAAAACGAGAATATCCATAAAGTCTTCAAAGTTCTTTGAGTCGATTCCTTTTTTCGCTGTCTTGGCGTCTTCTTCCAAAGGCGCAAGCAGAGTATGCAGCCTGTCCATGATATCGTGGATCTCAAGCCGCTCTAACTTAGATATAAGCTCAATCGTGGAATCTTTGAGGTTTTCAAAACGCTCATTTGACGCAAGTTCCAGCGCTTTTCCGACATTTCCCCTCGCAAAAGACGCACAAAGCATCGCCTTATAATCCACCACCTGACACTCTTCCATAAGATATTTCTTGATAGAATCGTCCTGAGCAGGCTTCATTGGCAGTACTATGCATCTGCTTATGATTGTCTGCAGAAAAGCATTGATATTGCTTGTAAGAATTATTATGACTATATATGACGGCGGCTCTTCAAGCGTCTTAAGAAGCGCATTCTGTGCTGCCGGTGTCATCTTTTCGCCTTCCGGGATGATGTACACTTTATGCTTACTCTCATATGGCTTTATGACAACATCATCGCGTAGTTTCTGTCTGATGTCGTCAACACCTATACTTCCCGGCTTCTCATGAGTTATCGTTATTATATCGGGATGGCTGTCACTTAGTGCCTTTACACAGGATGGGCATGTGTTGCACGCTTCCGTGTATCCGTCCCGCTCTTCTCTGTTCTCGCACTGGAGTGCCTTGGCAAAAATTCTTGCCACAAATTCTTTTCCCGAGCCGACTTCTCCGGATATTATGTATGCATGAGATATTTTATCCGCCAAAAGAGCATTCTGCATGTGTTCTTTTAGCTGCCCCTGATCGATAATCTCGGAAAAATCCGCCATTTTCACTCCTCTTTAAGTAAATATGTCCAGCAATAACCCCTGTATCTGACCTATTTTTGCAAGTATCCCTATGTTGTCTTTTTCATCTTTAACAAGTTCTTTTGCCAAAGCATCAAGTTCGTCATCAACCTGCCTGATTATTCCGTACACGCGATGGCGTCCCTTTCTGTCCAGAAAGTTCTCACGTGAAAAAGCATGAGACCTTGATACTACTTCATTCATAAAATCTTTAATAAGAATCCTGTAACGCTGCATGTCTTTGATGTCGTTGCGTTTCGCAATTCTCTCGCCCTGTTGAACAATATCCTGCAACATAAGATTAAGCCTCTCCGCAAGCCCTGTATCCTCGAGCTTGGAAGTAAGCATAAACTTAAAATCGCCATTTGCTTCTTTGGGCTGTTCCGGCCCTGTAACCTGAGCTGTCTGACCGATATTGTTTACTTTGATATCCATGCCGCGCACCTCTTAATCCGGTATGCCGACGCACTTACTATAGATTCAATGTTCCGGCACACTTATGCTTCTACATATATTTTATCGTATTTTCTGCGCTATGTATTCAGTAATTTCCTTAATACAGTCGTCAATCTCAGCATTGTTCTCAAAACGTTTTTCTATCTTCGCTTCCGACAGCTTTGTTTCGCTAAAATCTTCTTCATCCGCAAGGAATCTTCTGCACATCTCGTCATATCTGGGATTTTCCTGCTCATCCTCGCGATGCATTGCGCGCTCAAGCCTTGTTCTTGCGCTTGTGTCTATATAAACAGGCACCACATTTTCTTTTCCAAAATAATCTCTTATGTAGCAATAGGACTCAAGTGTACCGATTATCAGATAGTCGCCGTCACTTAAGTCGATCTGTCCGTCATCAGCCGTAAAATATCTCCAAATGCCACATTTGGTGTTGTATGCGCGCTCTTCGATTATCTTGTTATCTGCCTTAAGCTGCTTATACTCTTCTTCATTCTTGAAAAGATACTGAACACCGTCTGTTTCGCCCTCACGCATGGGTCTTGTAGTGTAAGAGACAACTTTTTTAAGTCCCAAATCTTTTTCTCTCATGAGTTCACGATAGATAGTGTCTTTTCCAGACGAGCTTTTCCCCATTAAAAGAAATATTTTTCCCATCAGAGCTCCTCAACACGTATCATATTGGTTCTTCCGGGTATTCCGAGAGGTACACCCGCTGTAAGTACTACTTTATCGCCTTCCTTGAGAAGTCCTGCGTTCTTTGCAGAATTGATTGCTTCTTTAAAGAGTTCGTCCGTTGTATCTTCCTGTCTGATGTGAAGAGGTGTTACTCCCCACATGAGGTTAGTCTGTCTGCAAACCGTAGGCTTAGTTGTGCATGCGATTATCCTGCAGCTTGGCTTATATCTTGATACCATTGCAGCTGTAAATCCAGACATTGATACAGTAAGGATTGCGTCTGCACCGACTTCAGTCGCGATATTACATGTCGCATGTGAAATAGCTGTTGTAGAATCGGAAGGAGCGTAATCTCTCTTTTTAAGTCTTCCGACGTAGTCAATATCCTGCTCGGTGCGCTCTGCGATTCTAGCCATTGTCTTTACCGCTTCTACAGGATAATCTCCCGAAGCAGTCTCGCCAGAAAGCATGATTGCTGTTGTTCCGTCATATATAGCATTCGCAACGTCTGTTACTTCTGCTCTTGTCGGTCTTGGATGATGGATCATGGAATCAAGCATCTGTGTTGCTGTGATAACATATTTACCCTTTGATTCCGCTAGCTTTATCATCTCTTTTTGGATAACCGGAACATCTTCAAAAGGAACTTCTACACCCATGTCTCCTCTTGCAACCATGATTCCGTCCGCTGTATCAATAATTTCCTCAAGGTTATTAATACCCTGTGTACTTTCAATCTTTGCAATTATCTTCATGCAGCTGTTCTTTGCATCAAGGATTTTCCTGACATCAAGAACGTCCTCTTTTGTTCTGACAAAAGAAGCTGCAACAAAATCAAATCCCTGGTCACATCCAAACTCGATATCACCTCTGTCCTGCTCACTAAGATATGGCATTGTAAGCTTTGCTCCGGGAACATTTACGCCCTTCTTATCGGATATAGGTCCGCCGTTTACTACGGTACAGATGATATCTTCTTTTGTTACTTCATCAACCTTAAGCTCAATAAGTCCGTCATCAAGAAGGATTGTCATTCCCTCTTTGCAATCGGATGTAAGCTCTTTATATGTAATTGAAACTTCGTCCTTAGTTCCGGCAACTTCCCTTGAAGTCAGAGTGAACTTCTGGCCTGCAACAAGCTCCTCTTTGCCATTGGCAAAATCTTTGAGTCTTATCTCAGGTCCCTTTGTATCAAGCATAACTGCTATAGGAAGATTGAGTTCTTCACGAAGTTTCTTTATTCTGTCATATTTTCTCTTGTGCTCTTCATGTGATCCGTGAGAAAAATTAAAACGTGCAACGTTCATACCCGCAAGCATTATCTCACGTAACTTATCCTCATTCTCACTTGCCGGTCCGATTGTACAGATTATCTTGGTTCTGCGCATGTAATTCCTTTCTTGCTATAAAAAATAGTTCGCCATTTGTATATTACTTTATTGTTCTTACGTAAAAGCCCGTCCCACTGGGCTCCGAAATCACGCCTTGAACATTTAAGTCTTCTTCAATATATCCGCAAATATCCTGAATAAGTTCCTCTGAAAACTCTTCTCCCGGCACAATAAGCGGAATTCCGGGCGGATAAAGATTTATAAAATCTCCGGCCACTTTTCCTTTTGCCTCTTTAAGCAAAGTTTCATCAGTAGGTCTATCCCATGCTTCGCTCAATTTCATTATAACATTGGGATATTCTGTAAATCCTTTTTTGCAAATAGGATCATTTACAGATGTTCCGGTATTTATCTTAGTTTTCTGGATTTTTTCATCTAGTTCCGAGACTGCTTCTATAAGCCTGTCGATACCTTCAGTCGTATCCCATCCTGACAAAATGGCAAGCGCAATTTTATCTCCCGCCATCTCAAGTTGAAGATTATATTCCTCCCGAAGTATACCATATATCTGCTTTCCTGTCATTGTCCCGCTACTATCACAGATCACAACTTTGGCAGGATCGTCTATCATCTCACGTCCCGGTATTACAATGTTCTTAAGCGATCTTGTCTTGTAGGATATTCTGTTTCTGTAGTCTAAAAGAGCTTCTATATAGCGATCTCCGTTTTCTTCCATCTCCTGCATACAAAGATCTATTGAAGCCATCAAAACATATGACGGGCTGCTTGTCTGATATATTCTCAGATACTTCTTAACTTTATCAGAAAGCTCCTCATTCTCAGAAATATGTACAAGCGAAGTCTGCGTCATTGACGGAAGAGTTTTGTGGACACTGTGGATAACTATGTCCGCTCCAAGATTAATTGTGTTTTTAGGAACGGAATCATACTCTCCGTCTTTATCATATTTTTTTCCGAATCCAAAATGCGCACCGTGGGCAGAATCCACTATTAGTGGGATTCCTCGCTTATGACACGCATGTGCTATCCCTTTTATGTCCGAGCATCTGCCTTCATATGTGGGCGATGTAATAAACACCGCTTCAACCTTTTCATCAAGAAAGTTTTCCACATCCTCTTGTGTATAAGTTCCCGGAATTTTAAGTTCGTCATCGGATTTATCGGGAAGATATTTGATATCAAGCTCTCTTAGAAATGCCGCATGATAAAAAGATTTATGACTTCCCCTTGCGGCAAGAATTGTTCCACCCTTCTTTACAGCCGCTGAAACCGCCGCAAGCACGCCTGCCGTACTTCCATTCACACAAAAGTACGTCCTATACGCGCCATATAGCCTGTTTGCGCGTTCTTCAGCCTTAAGGATAATTCCCTCTTCATCATGAAGATTATCAAAGTCATCAATTTCTGTAATATCACAACGAAAAGCACCCTTTAACGGGGTGCTCTCAATGTTTCTTTTATGTCCGGGCATGTGAAACGGATACTGCCCGCTCTCTGAAAGCTCAATGAGCTTATTGTAAAGATTCTGCATAGTCGATTGCGATTATTCCCTTCTTCAACTTGAGCGTCTCAAGTGTAGAAGCATATTTGTCCGCAACACAAACTATCCATGCCTCTCTGCATCTGGGCGGATTAATTGTAAGCGGCCACATATGCTTTTTTATTATATCTTTCTCTCTCTTTGAGAGATTATAGTCCTTTACTGCATTCTTAAGTGCTATACCCGGATGATAGAATCCATGTAACTTGGGGTGAATATTTCCCGGAGCACTTCCATCATGCCAATCATACAAGAAATAATCATGTAAAAGAGCTCCTCTGACAAGAGATCTAAGGTCTGCTCCCGTATTAAATCTTGCATCAAACTTAAGTGCGCAAAGCGCTACATGAATACAATGCTGATAAACAGTCACATCACCGTGCTGTATAAATTTTGTCAATTGCAAATACCTCTGATCACCTAAAAGCTCACTACCATATTTTTTAAGTAAAGAAAGAATCATAGGGTCATTCTCTAATTGATCTAATATATTTGGATCAAAGTTCTCTTCGTTATATTCCTTTATATCGAGAACAGTCTTAATTGCTATCTTATCGTTTTCGTTAAGCTTAAACATGTAACTCCTTGATGAAAAATACTTCTATAACTGTAATACTTTATATATAACTCGTAAAATAATATTATTTATCTTAGCACAAAAAGAAGAAAAAAAAATAAAATCTAATGAAATACGTAAAAAAACTCAGTAAACAATATTGTCAACTGAGTCAAGATAAAGCATATTCGATTAATAAAAAAAGATGCCTAGAGTCGGAATCGAACCAACGACACGAGGATTTTCAGTCCTCTGCTCTACCAACTGAGCTATCTAGGCATGTAGTAGCGGGGACAGGATTTGAACCTATGACCTTCGGGTTATGAGCCCGACGAGCTTCCAGACTGCTCCACCCCGCGTCATTATAAAAATCCGTACCTCGTACGAATCGTATTGAATTGGGATTCACACTAAACTCGATAATACCTCATTAAGTGTTCACCCATGGCTCGCACTAAACTCGTACACTCGTTAAGTGCTCTGCACAAATGGATGGCGGTGGATTCGAACCACCGAAGCAATTTGCAGCAGATTTACAGTCTGTCCCCTTTGGCCACTCGGGAAGCCATCCATATAGAGCCGATGAGCGGACTCGAACCGTTAACCTGCTGATTACAAATCAGCTGCTCTGCCAATTGAGCCACATCGGCTTACACACACGAATTGTGTAAGAAGAAAAATGGGACCTACAGGGCTCGAACCTGTGACCCTCTGCTTGTAAGGCAGATGCTCTCCCAGCTGAGCTAAGATCCCGTTCTCTTTATTCAAACAATATTTAGTTTGAGCGACCCGAAGGGGGTTCGAACCCCTGACCTCCGCCGTGACAGGGCGGCGCTCTAACCAGCTGAGCCACCGGGCCATATTATTTAAGGTTTTGTACCTTCAAAACCGAACACTGAATTATCTCTTCCAGATTTATCTATACACCTATCTTTTTGGATAAGCCCTCGACCTATTAGTACACATCAGCTGAACATGTTACCATGCTTACACCTTGTGCCTATCTGACCTCGTACTCTACAAGGGGTCTTACTGCCAAAGCAGGGATATCTCATCTTGAGGGGGGCTTCACGCTTAGATGCCTTCAGCGTTTATCCCGTCCGGACGTGGCTACCCAGCCTTATGCATCTGGCGATGCAGCTGATACACCAGCGGTCCGTCCATCCCGGTCCTCTCGTACTAAGGACAGCTCCTCTCAGATATCCTACGCCCGCGCCGGATAGGGACCGAACTGTCTCACGACGTTCTGAACCCA
>NZ_KE384198.1:0-144773 GCF_000424465.1 Butyrivibrio hungatei NK4A153
TACTATGGGTTCGGCTGACTTCTCACAGTTCGTTGTTACTAGGCTAATGAAACCCCTGTGAGACCTCCACGCTTAAGGCGCGCGCTCTTTCTCTCCATATATCCGCCACATTTACTCTGCTACTACAAAAGTGATAGTTATTAGACTTTGTTGCTTTAAGCCAACTTATCTCTCGTAGCCTAGCCTTATATGTGATTCCTGTCCGTCGGACCAGAGATTTGCTTACAGCTTCCTTCAGATTCCACCTCACGATGGACACCCTTGCTGTTCGGCTATACACTTCCCACTATCTGGGCGTGTTTGGGACTTGCACCCGTTAGAGCGCGCCCATGGCGCGCAAACTTAAAAAGAGGTTTCAGAGCATTCGCTCTGAAACCTCTATATTTATGGTTTAAATAATCAAAAGCTATTAAACAAGCTCAAGAACAACCATCATAGCTGCATCGCCTTTTCTCTGACCGATCTTGATGATTCTTGTGTAACCACCCTTACGATCTGCGTACTTAGGTCCGTACTCATCGAAAAGCTTTGCTACAAGGTCAACTTCCTTAGTGTTCTTCTTTCTTCCCTTGTTCTCCTGAGGAACATCAACTACAGGGTAAAGAGTCTTAAGAAGCTGTCTTCTTGCATGCATACGTGTAGGAAGATCCTTCTTGATTTCCTTAGTAACAGTTGTGAACTTAGTAACCTTCTTACCGTCAACAACTTCCTTTACTCTCTTTCCGTCCTTATCCTTCTCAGGAATCTTAACTTCAACGGAAACAGTCTCAAAATTGTCCTTTTCCTTAGCAGCAAGAGTGATCATAGGCTCTACGATCTTCTTGATTTCCTTAGCTCTTGCCTCAGTAGTAACAATCTTTCCATTGTAAAGAAGTGCTGTTACCTGGTTACGAAGAAGTGCTCTTCTGGGCTTTGTTGCTTTTCCAAGCTTTCTGTACATTGCCATGTTATTTTACATCCTTTCTCATTTGCGGAGTTCCCTCCGCTGTAGGTACATCATAAGATGCGCATCGGTCTTACTCTCACAATGCAGTTTTTTGATCCTATGAGAATCCGCTTCAGTACGCATCGGATTTACCTTCCGCGGACATTCATAATTAATAGTTAGTGATATTACTGTTCGCCATCTGACTTAAGTGAAAGTCCAAGCTCATCAAGCTTAGCAAGGACCTCCTCAAGTGACTTACGTCCAAGATTACGAACCTTCATCATATCATCAGAAGTCTTGCTTGCAAGCTCCTGAACGGTATTGATGCCTGCTCTCTTAAGGCAGTTGAATGAACGAACTGAAAGTTCAAGCTCATCAATTGACATTTCGAGAACTTTGCCCTTCTCATCGTCTTCCTTCTCGATCATAACTTCTGCTGTCTTAGCATTCTCAGAAAGGTCGATGAAGAGGCTCAAATGCTCACTGAGTACCTTTGCTGCAAGGCTTACAGCCTCGTCGGGAGCAAGTGTTCCATCAGTGTGAACATCTAATGTAAGCTTATCGAAATCAGTTACCTGACCTACACGAGTGTTCTCGATGGTTATATTTACTCTCTCTACAGGTGTGTAGATAGAATCGATTGCGATAACTCCGATTGGAAGATCGCCTGTCTTATTCTTGTCAGAGCTTACATAACCTCTTCCCTTTGTGATGGTGAGCTCCATGTAGAGCTTAGCATCCTTTCCGGAAAGTGTAGCGATAACCTGATCAGGATTCATGATCTCAATATCCTGGTCCACCTGAATATCTGATGCTCTTACTACTCCTTCGCCGTTGAACTCGATATAAGCTGTCTTAGGTTCGTTAGTATCAGAGGAATTCTTTATAGAAAGATTCTTGATATTCATAATGATCTCAGTTACGTCTTCCTTTACTCCGGGAATAGAACTGAATTCATGCAGCACGCCTTCAATCTTGACCTGACTTACTGCTGCACCAGGTAATGATGAGAGCATAATCCTACGAAGGGAATTGCCCAGTGTAATACCGTAACCTCTTTCAAGAGGCTCTACTACGAATTTACCATATTTCTTATCATCTGAGATTTCAGCAACTTCAATATTTGGTCTTTCAAAATCAAACACTGATATACCCTCCTTATGTGACTAGTTAACAAGTTTCTATTTAATAGATTACTTAGAATACAACTCGACGATAAGCATCTCATCAACAGGAACGTCGATTACTTCTCTTGAAGGAAGTTCCTTTATTGTACCCTTAAGTCCTTCCTTGTTAACGTCAAGCCACTCAGGAACAAGTCTGCTTGCAGTGATTTCTGAAATATCCTTAAATCTCTGAATGTTCTTAGCTGCCTCTTTAACTTCGATGACATCACCGGCCTTAATGAGGTATGAAGGAATGTTGATTACCTTACCATTTACAGTGATGAACTTGTGAAGAACAACCTGTCTAGCTTCTCTTCTTGTTCTTGCAAAGCCCATTCTGAAGATAACGTTATCAAGTCTTGTCTCAAGAATAGTCATAAGGTTGGAACCTGTCTGACCCTTCATTCTGTCTGCTCTGTCGTAGTAATTTCTAAAAGGCTTCTCAAGGACGCCATATATGAATTTAGCCTTCTGCTTCTCGCGGAGCTGAAGTCCATACTCACTCATTTTCTTACCAGCGTTAGCTGATGTTCTCTTAGACTTTTTGTCATATCCAAGAAATGTAGGATCCAGATCAAGTGATCTGCATCTTTTTAATACGGGAACTCTGTTTACTGCCATTTTAGGCTCCTTTCTTTTACTCAGACAACATTCTGTTATCTGATGTTGTTTACAGTGTCATGCACCTTCATCCAACGCGTTAAATACATATATATTTGCACATGTATTCTGCAATGAGAGTAACGCGATATAAAATCGATTATACTCTACGACGCTTGGGAGGTCTGCATCCGTTGTGCGGTACAGGTGTTACATCTGTGATAGATGTAACTGTGAGTCCACTTGCAGCAAGAGCTCTGATAGCAGCTTCTCTTCCTGATCCTGGTCCCTTAACGAATACATCAACAGTCTTAAGGCCGTGAATAAGTGCAGCCTTTGTTGCTGTCTCTGCAGCTACCTGTGCAGCATAAGGAGTAGATTTCCTTGAACCTTTAAATCCGAGACCGCCGGCACTTGCCCAGCTAAGAGCGTTTCCTGCTGCATCTGTCAAAGTAACGATAGTGTTATTGAAAGATGACTGGATGTGCGCCTGTCCGTGTTCAACGTTTTTCTTGACACGTTTCTTTGCAGCTGACTTTTTAGCTGCAGTTGATTTCTGATTTGCCATTTTAAACTAACCTACTTTCTTCCTAATAATTACTGGTTATAATGTTACATCACTGATCTGCCATGCTCAGACATCAAGAAAAATTATTTCTTCTTGTTAGCGATTGTTCTCTTAGGTCCTTTTCTAGTTCTTGCATTTGTCTTAGTTCTCTGACCACGGCAAGGAAGTCCTCTTCTATGACGCATGCCTCTGAAACATCCGATCTCTGTGAGTCTCTTGATGTTCATAGCGATTTCTCTTCTGAGGTCACCTTCTACATCGTAGTCGTTACCGATAATCTCGGCAATTTTCTTTACTTCTTCGTCTGTAAGATCACGAACACGTGTGTCCGGACTTACTTTTGCTGCTTCAAGAATCTTGTTTGAGCTTGTTCTACCAATTCCGTAGATGTATGTCAAACCGATCTCTACTCGCTTATCTCTAGGTAAATCTACACCTGCAATACGAGCCATTTTTTATTCCTCCATAACTTATAAATAATATTACTTGTTTGATTGGGGCCATGATTCACAGCCCAACCGGACAAAGAATGATCCGATCTTTCCAATACACATTGGTATCAAAAAGTAATCCACCTAAACGGCTCGGATTATCCCTGTCTCTGTTTGTGCTTAGGGTTGTCACAGATAACTCTGATAACGCCCTTTCTCTTAATAACCTTGCACTTTTCGCACATAGGCTTAACAGAAGACCTTACTTTCATTGTTACTCCTTTCCTGCATGGTAAACAGATAATGCTTAAAGAAGGGCATAATAACCCCTCTACCTAAAAAGACCATTTGATATCATAACATATCCAAAGTCAATAATCAAGCAGTTTTTTCAGCTTTTTCATAAGGGTTTTTCATAAGATTGTTACGACAATTTTGAATTTCTTTCTTTTTCTTCCTCATGAAGATTAAATGTGGCTTTTCCGCTCTCTTTTGCCTCATAAAGAGCTTCATCCGCCTTCTTATAAAGCTCACTGAAGCTTGCGCAGTCGTTGTCACTGACAATACCGATACTGCATGTAAGACCTGATACCTGATTGATACGTGCAGTCTTAAACTCGTGAAGAATACTTCTGCATCTCTTTTCCGCAAATCCTTCCGGCATCTCGCCCATCACGAGTACCATAAATTCATCGCCGCCAATCCTTCCCATAATGTCATAGGGATGGAAATAGCTCTGAAGTATCTCAGAGAACTTCTTAAGCACGTTATCACCCGTCTGATGGCCGTATGTATCATTTACTTCCTTGAAATTATCAAGGTCAAAGATAAACAGAATGCATCTTGCACCGGGTTTTCTTTTCTTAAGGTATTCATTACATTTCTCTTCAAAAGAAAGCTTGTTGTAAATACCCGTAAGAAGATCTGTAGTACTCTTTCTTTCGAGGATACGTCTGTCTTCACCTTTATTTATCGCTAGATCGACTATCTCAAAATAGCTGAACAGCGACGCGATGATGGCAACGCCCGCAACAAACAGATCTCTTTTTACACCATAATGGGGACGGATCATAGAATCCATTATGCAATATATGATGGTAAGTACGATCTTGTACACCGTAGTGGCCAAAAAAGTATCCATATATACCGCAGTTATCACGATAATGGCACAAGGGAACACAATACACCTTGATGTCATGTTCATAATAATATCAGCATAGGAGTAAGCAAGAATCATCACTCCATAAAAAAAGAAGGAATACATTCTAGATAATTTGAAGCTCTCAGATATATTACTAAGAAAAACTTTCTGTACTAAATGTATTCCAACAAGAACAAACAATATTGCAATTAGAAAAAAACAAAAATAATAACTTCCCGAAAACAGTAAAATAAGAAATAGCAGGAACGCGCTAACACCGGATAAAAACATCACAGTGTCAGCAGTGTTTCGGATATTATCCTCCGCTATCTTATTCTTGTTATAATGTATGAACGAAATACTATCGAAATGCCTATCCAGAATTTTTTGTATCATAAATCCCTCACACACGTACCGTTATTAGATTATTATATTACTTGTCTCTCCAAATAATTCTTCCTTTTGTAAGATCATATGGTGATAACTCAAGTGTTACCTTATCACCGGGTAAAATTCTGATAAAGTTCTGGCGAAGCTTACCGCTTATATGTGCCAACACAACGTGTCCGTTTTCAAGTTCAACCTGGAACATTGTATTGGGAAGCTTCTCAATTACCTTTCCTTCAATTTCAATTACATCAGCCTTTGACATCTACATCTCCTCTTAATTTACAACTATATTAAAGTTAATATCTCCGGTTCACCATCCGTGATGGCTATTGTATTCTCATAATGTGCTGCAAGTGACCCGTCAAGTGTGACAACAGTCCAGTCATCCTCAAGCCAGCCTATCTTGCGGCTTCCCATTGTTATCATGGGCTCGACGCATATGGTCATACCTTTTTGAAGTTTCACACCTCTTGTCAGTTTCCTGAAGTTAGGCACCATGGGATCTTCATGTAAACTTGTTCCGATCCCGTGACCTGTAAGTTCCCTTACAATGCCGTAACCGTGTGGTCTGATATATTTATCGATAGCAGCGGAAATATCGTGAAGTCTGTTTCCCGCTTTAGCTTTCTTAATTCCTTCAAAAAAGCTTTCTCTGGTGACATCGATAAGTTTCTGCGCTTCATCGCTTATCTTACCGACGCCCCATGTTCTCGCCGCATCAGAATGAAAACCTTTATATATGAGTCCTGTGTCGAAAGAAACAATGTCTCCTTCCTGCAGGATTCGCTCACTGCTAGGTATTCCGTGAACTACTTCATTGTTCACCGAAATGCACACAGAAGCAGGAAATCCTTCGTAATCTTTGCAATTCGGAATCCCGCCCAGAGCACGGATAGTTCTCTCACCAATCTCATCAAGCTCAAGAGTTGATATACCGGGTCTGAGAGCAGCATGCAGTTCTTCATGAACCTTTGCCAATAGATGCCCTGACTGTCGCATAAGATTGATTTCTTCATCTGTTTTGATACTTATAGCCATTTTAACACACCAGATTATGCATTCAATATGCTAACAATATCACTGAAGACTTCCTGCATATCCTTTGTTCCGTCTACAGTCTTCAAAATACTCTTTTTCTCATAGTAATCAATAAGCGGCTGAGTCTGCTCATGATAAACCTTAAGTCTGTTCTGAACTGTCTCAGGCTTGTCATCATCTCTCTGAACAAGCTCGCTACCGCACTTATCACAGATTCCGTCTTTCTGTGGTTTAATATGTTCAATATGATAGGTTGCGCCACACTTCAGACAAGCTCTTCTGCCTGACATTCTGCGAACGATATTCTCATCGGGAACGTCAACATTGATAGCGTAATCAACCTTATCACCAAGCTTTGTAAGTTCTGAATCAAGAACATCAGCCTGGGGAATTGTGCGAGGAAAACCATCAAGTACGTATCCGTTCTTGCAGTCATCATTTGCTACTCTGTCAAGAAGAAGCTCAACTGTAAGCTCATCGGGAACAAGCTGTCCCTTATCCATGAATTCCTTGGCTTTCTTACCAAGTTCTGTTCCGTTCTTGATGTTGGCTCTGAAAATATCTCCTGTTGAGATATGCGGAATGTTGAACTTTTCCGCGATCATCTGAGCCTGTGTGCCTTTTCCCGCACCGGGTGCACCCAACATAATAATCTTCATACTCTAATCCCTTCCATAAAGTAGAAACAAGAGGTTGCAGGGCCCACTGCGAGAGTAGGTCCCTGTACCTCTTTCATTAATTTTTTAATCAGTCTTCCAAAAATCCCTTGTAATTACGTACAAGCATCTGTGACTCAATCTGTTTTATAGTTTCAAGTATAACACTTACCACGATGATAAGGCTAGTACCACCGAATGAAACACTTGCCTTGAACATACCACTGAAGAAGTAAGGAATTATTGCAATAAGAATAAGTCCGCATGCTCCGATAAAGATGATATAGTTCAAAATGCTTGTAAGATAATCGCTTGTAGGCTTTCCGGGTCTGATTCCCGGTATGAAACCGCCCTGCTTCTTCATATTATCTGCAATCTCAATAGGATTGAAGGTAATTGATGTATAGAAATACGCGAAGAAGATAAGCAATAATATGTATACTACAAGACCAATGGAATACTCCCAATGGTTTGGATCAAACCAATTGTCCTGTCTTAAATATTCCAATATCGTTGCCCAAACGCCCGGTCCCTTATAACCTGTGAAATAAGTTATAACGCTGGGGAACTGGAACAATGACATTGCAAAAATGATAGGCATAACGCCCGCTGTGCTGACCTTAAGCGGAATCTCCGAACGATTTCCACCATAAGTTCTTCTACCCTGAATCTTCTTTGCATACTGAACAGGGATTCTGCGCTCTGCGCCGTTAAGAACTACGATCAGTACTACCAATGCAATAATAACCGCTATAATTATTACAGCTGATACTACTCCCCTTGCAATAGGCTTCCCACTCACAAAACGCTCGAAAAGCGAATGAAGATCTGACGGAATTCTTGAAAGAATGTTGATCGTCAGAACTATAGAAATACCATTCCCAACACCGTTTTCCGTGATTCGTTCACCAATCCACATGAGGAATGCACTACCTGCTGTAAATGCAACTACAACCTGAATTGCCAAGAAGATTGATTTATCTGCAAGGGAATCGCCTTTGTAGAAATTAACAGCCATTGCAATGGACTCGATAAGTGCCAAAACTACAGTAATGTATCTTGTCATTGCTGTAAGTTTCTTTCTTCCGTCCTCTCCGTCCTTCTGCCACTCCTCAAATTTGGGAATAGCAATAGTAAGAAGCTGAACAATAATGGAAGATGTGATGTAAGGTGTGATGTTGAGAGCCAGGATTGAAGCATGCTCAAACGATCCACCAGTAAATCGATCCACAAAGCCAAAAGCATCATTTCCGCTCTTTAAACCTTCAAACCAGCTCTTAAAACGCTGGACATCGATTCCGGGAACCGGAATTGTTGTTC
The DNA here is from genome assembly GCF_000424465.1 of Butyrivibrio hungatei NK4A153. Classification (GTDB taxonomy): domain Bacteria; phylum Bacillota; class Clostridia; order Lachnospirales; family Lachnospiraceae; genus Butyrivibrio; species Butyrivibrio hungatei_A. The sequence goes on from NZ_KE384198.1 coordinate 8,239, forward strand.
CAAATCTGATAACAGCAAGCATTGCAAGAGTAAAGAGAAGTTTCAATCTGATTTCTTTGACTTTTAATGCATTCATTAGGGACTTAAACATTAGATCACCTCTGTTGTTCCACCAAGTGCCTCGATTTTCTCTTTTGCTGCTGCGCTGAACGCATTTGCTTTAACCGTAAGCTTCTTGGTAAATTCTCCGTTTCCAAGAATCTTTACACCATCAAGCTCTTTCTTGATGATTCCCTGATCCTTGAGTGCCTGAACATCTACAACTGCTCCGTTATCAAATACTTCAAGAGCGCTTACGTTAATTCCTACGATGTTTTTATGATTGATATTCTTGAAGCCTCTCTTAGGAAGTCTTCTGAAAAGTGGCATCTGTCCACCTTCGAAGCCAAGTCTGGGAGCACCTGAACGAGCCTTCTGACCCTTGTGTCCCTTACCTGCGGTCTTGCCGTTTCCTGAAGCATGACCACGGCCTCTTCTAAAATTATCGCTCTGTACAGAACCTTCAGCAGGTCTTAAGTTTGATAATTCCATGATAATCCTCCTTTATTTAACTCCGGAGCTTATACCGCTACACGCAATAAGCATCGCTGCTTATCACTCGCGCATACATACTGCAGCTCCGGATACCATTTACTTTTGCTTTTGAGATTAGATCTCTTCTACCTTTACAAGGTGTCTGATCTGCTGAATCTGTCCTCTTGTTGCGGAATTATCAGGAAGTTCAACAGAGCTGTTAAGTTTCTTAAATCCCATTGATTTTACTGTTGCCACCTGCTTAGGAATAGCACCGATAGTGGACTTAACCAATGTGATCTTAAGCTTTTTCTCGTTTGCCATTGATTTATACTCCTTATTTACTAAACCTTAAGCTGTTACTTCAGCAACGGACTTACCGCGCTTAGCAGCAACTTCTTCAGGTGTCTTCAACTGAGCAAGACCGCTGATTGTTGCATAAACAACGTTCTGCTTGTTGTTTGAACCAAGTGACTTTGTTCTGATGTTTCTGATACCTGCATACTCACATACCAAACGAGCAGGACCTCCTGCGATGATACCGGTACCTTCAGGTGATCTCTTAAGTAATACTTCAGCAGAGCCGAACTTACCTACGAAATCGTGTGTAATACTGTTGTTCTCATCAAGAGGAACAGTAATGAGGTTCTTAGTAGCATCTTCCTTACCCTTACGGATTGCATCCGGGATTTCAGTAGACTTACCAAGACCTACGCCAACGTGTCCGTTCTTATCACCAACTACTACAAGTGCTGTGAACTTCATGTTACGTCCACCCTTAACGACCTTAGTAACGCGCTTGATGGTAACAACTTTATCTGTCAATTCGAGCTGACTTGCATCAACTATTGTACGCTTCATTTGTGTTTTCTCCCTTCTTAGAATTCAAGGCCAGCTTCTCTGGCAGCATCAGCAAGAGCTTTAACTTTTCCGTGGTAGATATAACCACCTCTGTCAAATACAACAGCCTTGATGCCCTTTTCCAATGCTCTCTTTGCTACAATATCACCAACTTTTGTAGCAGCTTCAATATCGTCTGTATTCTTGAGTTCTGCCTTGATGTCTTTTTCAAGAGTAGAAGCAGATACAATTGTCTTGCCGGCTACATCATCAATAACCTGTGCATATACATGACTATTGCTTCTAAATACTGCTAAACGTGGTCTCTCAGCTGTACCGCTGAAACGATTACGAATCTTCATATGCTTCTTAGCACGAATTTTCTGTCTTGATTCTTTACTAACCATTTTGCACTCTCCTTATCTTATTACTTCTTACCTGTCTTACCAACCTTACGCTTGATAACTTCATCAACATACTTGATTCCCTTGCCCTTATAAGGTTCAGGAGCTCTCTTCTCTCTGATGATTGCAGCGTGCTGGCCAACAGCCTCTTTGTCGATTCCCTTAACAGTGATTATCTGTCCCTCAACTACTGTCTCTACTCCTTCAGGATCAGCAAGTTCTACGGGGTGAGAATAACCAAGTGTAAGAGAGAGTGTCTTGCCATTCTTAGCAGCTCTGTAACCTACACCGTTAACCTCGAGCTTCTTCTCGAAACCATCTGTAACACCAACTACCATGTTGTTAAGAAGGCTTCTTGAAAGACCGTGTAATGCTCTTGTCTTCTTCTGATCGTCAGGTCTCTTAACTTCGATCTGACCATCTGCCTGTGAGAAAGAAATCTCAGCAGGGAAAACTCTTGTAAGGGTTCCCTTAGGTCCCTTAACAGTCACCTTATTATTTTCTGCAACTTCTACTGTTACTCCAGCAGGAACTGCGATTGGCATTTTTCCAATTCGTGACATGCCCGTACCTCCAATTTACCAAATGAATGCAAGAACTTCGCCACCAACCTGCAGCTCTCTTGCTTTTTTGTCAGTTACAACTCCCTGGTTTGTTGAAATGATTGCGATACCAAGTCCGCCCAATACTCTGGGAAGCTCGTCCTTGCCTGCGTATACACGAAGACCGGGCTTTGAGATTCTCTTAAGACCTGTAATTACCTTGTCATTTCTATCAGCGCCATACTTAAGAGTGATGTGAAGATTCTTAAAAGCTCCGTCCTCAACAACATCAAGCTTCTTAATATAACCTTCGTCAAGAAGAATGTTTGCAATTGCAAGCTTCATCTTTGAAGAAGGAACGTCAACTGTGTCATGCTTTGCAGCGTTTGCGTTACGAATTCTTGTAAGCATATCTGCAATAGGATCGTTCATTGCCATTTTAAATTGCCTCCTTAATTATTTTTGCTTCGCCTTACTACTCCCCGAATTGAGCAGAGACACGAAGCCGCAATGCGCGCTTATGTGTTTCTCTATTTTTTAATTATACGAAGAATAATAACTTTGTAAATATGCGGTTTCCATCCTGAACCGCTTATATTACATCCCCCAAAAGGGGGAATTCTACAGAATTACCAAGATGCTTTACGTACTCCCGGAATTTCGCCCTTGTATGCAAGCTCACGGAAGCAAATTCTGCAGATTCCGTACTTTCTAAGATAAGCATGAGGACGACCACAGATCTTACAACGATTGTACTCACGTGTAGAGAACTTGGGCTTCATCTGCTGTTTCAACTTCATGGATAATTTAGCCATGTGTGCATTTCCCTCCTATTATTACTTTGCAAAAGGCATATTGAACAGTGTGAGAAGCTCACGAGCCTCTTCATCTGTCTTAGCTGTTGTTGTGAAAATGATATCCATACCTCTTGTCTTGTCAATCTTATCATACTCGATTTCAGGGAAGATAAGCTGCTCCTTGATACCAAGTGCATAGTTTCCTCTTCCGTCGAATGAGTTAGGGTTGATTCCTCTAAAGTCACGTACACGAGGAAGTGCGAGGTTTACAAGACGATCAAGGAAATCGTACATCTTGTCGCCACGAAGTGTAACCTTACATCCGATAGGCATACCCTCTCTCAATTTGAAGTTAGCGATTGACTTCTTAGCCTTTGTGTAAACAGGCTTCTGACCAGAAATAATAGCCATATCATTTGCAGCGTTCTCGAGAAGCTTAGCGTTTTCCTTAGCTTCACCAACTGCCATATTGATAACGATCTTGTCAAGCTTAGGCACCTGCATTACGTTCTTGTAACCGAACTTCTTTGTCATAGCATCAACGATCTCGTTTTTGTATAAATCCTTATATCTACTCAACGTTAAATACCTCCTTCCTTAATTAGTCGATAACCTCACCGGTCTTTTTTGCGATGCGGTTCTTCTTTACAACCTTACCATTCTCGTCCTTCTCCACCTTGAATCCGATTCTGGTAGGTTTTCCTTTGTGAAGATACATAACGTTGGAGATATCAAGAGCTGCTTCGCTCTCTACAATTCCGCCATTGGGGTTCTTAGCAGAAGGCTTCTCATGCTTAGTTACCTTGTTGAGACCCTCTACAACAACCTTTCCGTTCTTTGTATCAACAGAAAGGACTTTTCCTTCCTTGTCGATTTCTCTTCCGGCGATAACCTTAACCATATCGCCCTTCTTAATCTTACTTGTTGACATCTGGGCGCCTCCTTATAATACTTCCGGAGCAAGAGAAAGAATCTTCATGAACTTTTTCTCACGAAGCTCTCTGGCTACGGGTCCAAAAATACGTGTTCCCTTAGGCGTACCATCTTCATTGATAACAACAGCAGCGTTTTCATCAAATCTGATGTAGGAACCGTCCTTACGACGTGTCTCTTTTACAGTACGAACGACAACAGCCTTAACAACATCACCCTTCTTTACAACTCCACCGGGTGTTGCTTCTTTTACAGATGCAACGATTGTGTCGCCGATTCTCGCATATCTTCTTGTAGATCCACCCATAACACGGATTGTAAGAAGCTCTTTTGCACCAGTGTTATCAGCGACTCTAAGTCTACTTTCCTGCTGAATCATGATATTTCTCCTTTTTTTGTATTACTTTGCACGTTCAATAATGGATACAAGTCTCCATCTCTTATCCTTGGAGATAGGCTTTGTCTCCATGACTTTAACTGTGTCACCAATACGGCACTCATTATTCTCGTCATGAGCCTTAAGCTTATATGTTCTCTTCACGATCTTCTTGTAAAGAGGATGCTTCACATGGTCCTCAATGGAAACTGTGATGGTCTTGTCCATCTTATCGCTTGTTACTTTTCCAACACGCGTTTTTCTTAAATTTCTTTCCACGATCATTTCTCCTTTTTAAACCAAGCAAAAGGCTTAGTTAGCAGCCTTAGCATTCTGTGTGATTACAGTCTGGATTCTTGCAATATTTCTTCTTACTTCTTTAATTCTTGCTGTATTATCCAGCTGGTTTGTAGCGTTCTGGAATTTTAAATTGAAAAGTTCCTTTTTAGCTGATACAAGCTCAGTCTGAAGTTCATCAGCAGTCTTAGCTTTCAGCTCGTCTACATACTTATTAGTTTTCATTAGATACACCGCCTTCCAAATCAGCCTTTGAAACGATCTTGCACTTGCAAGGAAGCTTATGTGTTGCAAGACGAAGAGCTTCTCTTGCGTCGGCCTCGGCAACTCCACCGATTTCGAACATTACACGACCGGGCTTAACAACAGCTACCCATCTATCAACAGCACCCTTACCGGATCCCATACGAGTTCCGAGAGGCTTTAATGTGATAGGCTTGTCAGGGAAAATCTTAATCCAAACCTGACCACCACGCTTGATGAAACGTGTCATAGCAACACGGGCTGCCTCAATCTGGTTTGAATTGATCCAGCAAGGCTCAAGCGCAACAATTCCAAATTCACCGTAAGTGATCTTTGTACCACGAGTAATTTTATGAGCCATTGAACCGCGGAACTGCTTGCGGTGCTTAACTCTCTTCGGCATTAACATTATTTATCGCTCCCTTCCTTATCTGAATTCTCACCTGCTTTGGTCGGAAGTACTTCACCCTTGTAGATCCATACCTTAACACCAACCTTACCGTAGGTTGTATCTGCTTCTGCAAATCCATAATCAATATCTGCTCTGAGTGTCTGAAGAGGAATAGTTCCCTCGCTGTAGAACTCTGAACGAGCGATATCTGCTCCGCCAAGACGGCCTGAGCAGCAAGCCTTGATACCAAGAGCATCTGTCTTCATTGTTCTGCTCATGCAAGACTTCATAGCTCTTCTGAATGATACACGGTTCTCAAGCTGCTGAGCAATGTTCTCTGCAACAAGCTGTGCATCCTTATCGGGCTTCTTGATCTCTTTGATATCAACAAGAACCTTCTTATCTGTAAGCTTTGAAAGTTCCTTCTTAGTTACCTCGATCTCAGCACCACCCTTACCGATAACAACACCGGGCTTAGCTGTGTAAACGATAACTTTTACTCTATCTGATGCTCTCTCGATCTCGATCTTAGAAACACCAGCTGCATATAACTTCTTCTTCAGAAATTTTCTGATATTGTAATCTTCTACAAGATTATTGGCGAAATCGCCAGATTCAGCGTACCACTTGGAATCCCAATCAGCGATAACACCGACTCTGAGTCCATGAGGATTAACTTTCTGTCCCATTCTTCGCTTCTCCTTTCAATTATCTCTCGTCCAAAATAACAGTCAGATGACTCATTCTCTTGTTGATTCTGTATGCTCTGCCCTGTGCTCTAGGCTGAATTCTCTTCATGATAGGGCCATTGCTTGCAGTACATTCAGCAACGAAAAGATTTGCTCTGTTCATTCCCTTGTTGTTCTCAGCGTTTGCTACTGCGCTGCTAAGGAGCTTGTAGATTACGCTTGAAGCATATCTGGGATTATACTGAAGGATTGCGAGTGCTGACTCAACATCCTTACCTCTGATAGCATCCATGACAAAGCATGCCTTCTGAACAGGTATTCTTGCGTAAGATAACTTTGCAAAAGGTCTTGTTTCTTTATTGTCACGATTTCTTTCTCTTTTAATTTTAGATCTATGCTTGATTTCCATTTCCATGGATTTGACCTCCTTTCATTGGCACTTCTTAGTGAACGCTGCTCTTTCTCTCAACGGGAGAACTTCCAGCATGTCCTCTGAATGTTCTTGTGGGAACAAACTCACCAAGCTTGTGTCCAACCATATCTTCAGTAACATATACAGGAATATGCTTTCTTCCGTCATGAACAGCGATTGTGTGTCCAACAAAAGACGGGAAAATTGTAGAACGACGTGACCAAGTTTTAACTATCTGCTTCTGGCCCTCAGCGTTCATAGCATCTATCTTCTTGAGCAGGCTTGCGTCTGCAAAAGGTCCCTTTTTAAGTGATCTAGACATTTTATTCCTCCTTATTTGATGGCCTTACCGTTTCTTCTTCTTACGATCAGCTTGTTAGAAGCCTTCTTAGCTTTACGTGTCTTATAACCAAGAGCAGGCTTACCCCAAGGTGTGCAAGGGCCTGAACGTCCAATAGGTGCTCTACCTTCACCACCACCGTGAGGATGGTCGTTGGGGTTCATAACAGAACCACGAACTGTAGGGCGGATACCCATGTGACGAATTCTTCCGGCTTTACCATAGTTAATAAGGTTGTGATCGCCATTTCCTACAACACCGATTGTAGCTCTGCACTCAATGGGAACCATTCTCATCTCGCCTGAAGGAAGACGAAGTGTTGCATACTTTCCTTCCTTAGCCATGAGCTGTGCAGCGTTTCCGGCTGAACGAACCATCTGGCCGCCCTTTCCGGGATAAAGCTCAATGTTGTGTACGTTTTCACCGACAGGAATAGCTGAAAGAGGGAGGCAGTTACCAACACGGATTTCTGCGTTAGCACCGTTCATAACTGTCATACCGTCTGTCAATCCATTAGGTGCAAGGATGTAAGCCTTTGTGCCATCCTCGTACTGGATAAGTGCGATATTTGCTGATCTGTTAGGATCATACTCAATTCCGATAACCTTTGCAGGCATATCGTCCTTATTTCTTCTGAAGTCTACGATTCTGTACTTAACTCTGCCGCCGCATCCGCGATGTCTTACTGTGATCTTACCCTGGTTGTTACGACCAGCCTTGCTGTTCTTAGAAACAACGAGTGACTTCTCGGGAGTCTTCTTTGTGATCTCTGAGAAATCTGATCCAGTCATGTTTCTTCTGGATGGGGTATATGGGCCGTACTTCTTAATTCCCATGATTATTTCTCCTTTTTTGTTTATCACGTGACTAGTGTAAAAAACACTTGAATCCCGGACTTTTTATTGGATTCAGCACGTATATTTTTAGTGGTAATGCAAACTTCACTAAACTCGAAAGAACCTCGTTAAGTGAATTCGCATGGCTCACACTAAGCTCGGAACTACCTCGCTAAGTGTTCTGCTCAAAGTCCCTGGAAAATCTCAATATCTTTGCTGTCTTCTGTAAGCTGAACGATTGCTTTCTTAGTCTTAGCTGTGAAGCCGATTGTCATTCCACGTCTCTTCTTTCTGCCGTTGGCATTAAGAGTGTTAACCTTAGCAACCTTAGCTCCTTCAAACATTTTCTCTACAGCTTCCTTGATCTGTGTCTTGTTAGCTTCAGGATTAACAAGGAAAGTGTACTTTTTCTCGCCCATGCCGGCCATGCTCTTCTCTGTAAGAACAGGCTTAAGGATTACGTCATAATACTGTAATGCTGCCATTAGCAATACACCTCCTCTATCTTTGTAACTGCGTCCTTTGTAAGAACGAGTGTCTTAGCGTTTACGATATCATACACGTTAAGTGTGTTTGTAAGTGTTGTGCTTGCTTCTGCAAGATTTCTTGCTGAAAGAACAACGTTCTTATCATTGTCTGCAAGAACAACAAGAGCCTTACGTGTAGCCTTGAGGTTGTTCATAACCTCTGCGAACTTCTTAGTCTTGATTTCATCAAACTTGAGCTCGTCAACAACGATGAGGTTGTTACTCTGAGCCTTGTCTGTAAGTGCAGACTTAAGAGCAGCTCTCTTCTCTTTCTTGTTCATCTTGAAAGAGTAATCTCTCGGAACGGGAGCAAATACAACTCCGCCGCCCTTCCACTGAGGAGCTCTGATAGAACCCTGTCTTGCATGACCTGTTCCCTTCTGTCTCCAAGGCTTTCTTCCGCCTCCTGAAACTTCAGAACGTGTCTTAGCTTTCTGTGTACCCTGACGTTTGTCAGCAAGCTGCTGAAGAACTGCCATGTGTACGAGATGTTCGTTTATTTCAACACCGAAGATAGCATCGCTTAAATCAAGCTTACCAACTTCTTTGCCTTCCATATTATAAACAGATACGTTTGCCATCTGTTTGGTCCTCCTTTCGCGTTCTATTAACCGATAACCTTAACGGTTTCCTTGATTGTAACAAGTCCCTTCTTAGGTCCCGGAATAGCGCCCTTTACAAGAATAAGATTCTTGTCTGCATCTACTCTTACAACCTCGAGATTCTGAACTGTTACCTTAACACTACCCATGTGTCCGGGCATTCCCTTACCTTTAAATACACGGCTGGGATCTGAACTTGAACCATTAGAACCCTGATGACGGTGGAACTTGGAACCGTGAGCCATAGGTCCTCTATGCTGACCATTCTTCTTAATAGCGCCCTGGAATCCTTTTCCCTTTGAAATAGCTGTTGCGTCAATCTTGTCGCCTTCAGCGAAAACGTCAGCCTTGATCTCTGCACCAAGTGCATACTCAGAAGCATTCTCAAGCTTGAATTCTCTTACATATCTCTTGCAAGAAACTCCTGCCTTCTTGAAATGTCCCTGCTCAGCCTTTGTTGCTCCATGGCGATGAATAATTGTCTTGTTTCCGTTTTTGTCCTTGTTAACGATTTTTTCCTTCTTGTCAACAAAGCCAACCTGTACGGCACTGTATCCGTCGTTCTCAACAGTCTTGATCTGTGTTACTACACAAGGTCCTGCCTGAAGAACTGTTACAGGAATAAGTGATCCGTCCTCTTTGAAGATCTGAGTCATTCCGACTTTAGTAGCTAAAATAGCCTTCTTCATGTTTCTACCTCCTTATTACATCTACAGCGGATGCGTACTACGTTCGCAATGTCGTTTAATTACCTGCAACGTTTTGGTAATTCTCCAGTTATCACGGCATCATGCGCCTTGCATCATACTAGTAGAGGTGTGAATAGTTACCTGTTTTATATTTGATAAATTGATACGGATTGCTCTATGTCTTATGACACCTTGTATCACTTCATCTTGATATTGATATTTACACCTGCAGGCATCTCGAGTCTCTGAAGAGCCTCAACTGTCTTTGATGTAGGTGTGATGATATCGATAAGTCTCTTGTGTGTTCTCTGCTCGAACTGTTCTCTGGAATCTTTGTATTTGTGAACCGCTCTTAAGATAGTAACAACTTCCTTCTTAGTAGGAAGGGGTACCGGTCCGCTTACCTGAGATCCGTTCTTCTTGACTGTCTCGATAATCTTCTTGGCTGATGCATCAACAAGCTGGTGATCATAAGCCTTAAGTGTAATTCTCATTACCTGATTTGCCATAAAAAAAGTCGCCTCCTTTTCGCACTTTTATATACAAGTACGACAAGCGGTGACTGTACACTCTCCCGTGTGTGTCCTACGACTTAACACAAATTAAGGCCATAGAATCCCTACACGTCGTTTCTGCCTTGGGTTAGTCGGCAGACTTAATTGTCTGTACAGTGACTTGTCGTCAGTTTGTTTGACCACATCAGTGGTCTCTAGACATTCGCTCCACGGAAAACCTGCTTAACTGGATGAAAGCAGCAACCTCACGCTTCATAGCTATCATGTCACAGCGTTTATGATTGTAAAACATTTTAAAAGTATATGCAACCACTTTTTATAAATTAATCACTTTTATGCAAAAATAGGTGTTTTTAGCCAGTCTTTCTTGATGTTTTTTAACATCATTTCCTATCTCTCGATTTCTGTATCATATAGAAGCTTCTTTATATTATAATAGGCAATGAAAATTTTAGTCAGAAGGAAAAAAATATGTGGATTGCAAACGGATGGAAAGATTATGAGGTAATTGATACCTCTTCAGGTGAAAAGCTTGAACGCTGGGGCGACTACATGCTGGTAAGACCCGACCCTCAGGTAATATGGAAAACGGACAAAAAACATTTCGGCTGGAAGAAATGGAACGGCCACTACCACCGCAGCAACAAAGGCGGTGGCGAATGGGAATTCAGAAATCTTCCCGAAGAATGGACTATTAATTATAAGGAACTTACTTTTAATCTGAAGCCCTTCAGTTTCAAGCACACAGGGCTTTTCCCCGAGCAGGCTGCAAACTGGGACTGGTTCTCTTCATTAATAAAGGAAGCGAATCGTGAGATCAAAGTCTTAAACCTTTTTGCCTACACAGGCGGAGCCACTGTTTCTGCCGCTAAGGCCGGTGCTAAGGTTACACACGTAGACGCAGCCAAGGGTATGGTAGCTTGGGCAAAAGAAAATGCTGCATCTTCAGGCCTTGCAGATGCACCTATAAGATATCTCGTAGACGACTGTGTAAAATTTGTCGAGCGCGAGATCAGACGAGGAAACAAGTACGACGGAATAATCATGGATCCGCCTTCCTACGGAAGAGGCCCCAAGGGTGAGATATGGAAGATTGAAGACTCGGTATTTCCGTTTATCGAGCTGACATCGAAGCTTCTGTCGGATAAACCTCTTTTCTTCCTTATAAATTCATACACAACAGGTCTTCAGCCTGCGGTGCTGTCATATATGCTGCACACGGTACTCGATCCGATTCATCCGGGTACCATAGAAGCCAATGAGATCGGACTTCCCGTAAAGTCAAACGGACTTGTCCTTCCCTGCGGCGCAAGCGGACGTTGGACAGCAAAAAACTAAGAATCTTACGCAAAGAGTCGCTAAAGTTTTCCGCAAAATACATATAAAAAGCCACAACCCCCGTAAATGCTCATTTTACAAGCGTTACGGGGGTTGCTATATAAATAAAATCTCCTACTAAATTATTCTTCTTCGCCGTCTATCTTCCGGCGAATCTGTTGCATCCTTAAATCAAGCTGATTTATCAGATCTGCGCTGAACTTAAGATCGTCGGAAATAACTTCCTGATTGATATTGTCTTTTTTATACTTCATCTTGTGTTCAAGGCTTGCCCAGAAATCCATGGCTATTGTCCTGAACTGCACCTCAACTTTCATGTACTCTTTTTCCTGAACAAGAAAGATCGGGACTTCTATTATAAGATGCAGGCTACGGTAGCCACTCTTCTTAGGCTTGTCGATATAGTCTTTTCTCTGGATCACCCTGATGTCATCCTGATTTGCAAGGCAGTCCGCCAACATATAGATATCGTCCACAAACGAGCACACAACTCGTATTCCCGCAACATCAGATATGTACTTATCAATATTTTCAATCGAAAAATCCACGCCCTTGCTGATCAGTTTCTTATATATGCTAAGAGGTGTCTTGATCCTCATCTTTATCGCTTCAAACGGATTTCTGTTATTCCTCAGAGCCAATTCCTTATTTAATACATCAAGTTTAGTTCGAACTTCCAATAATGCGCTGTCATACTTCATCATAAGAATTCGAAATTCCTTGACCTGACCTTTCATCTGAAGAAGATTCTCAAGATCTATCAAGCTTACATCATCCCAATCATCGTTTTTATTGTAGCTGATCTTTGAATAGTCAAAATGCTCTGCTGCCATAAAAAAACTCACTTTCATGTAATTCTTATATTGTTAGTATATCAGCATCCGTTAAACGTTATATGAACGAATTATAAAAATTATCAAAATCTTGTACTTGATTTTTTTATTTGTATTCAAGCGTTTTTACAGGTTTTTTAGAAAAAAAGAAAAAGTCCCTGCTCCACATTATATCATGAAGCAAAGACTCATAAATCAAAGAAGTTTGCTATTTACATGAGCTCCCGTATCACGCATTTATCCCAACATGCCATAAACATTGCAAATCCTACCATTAAAAACATGATCAATATGGCCGCCTTGTCATAAACCACTTTATTCTTCTCAAAGCTCGAGACAAGTATCTCAACACCTACCCCTATAAGTATGATAGGCCACAGCCTTATTATCGTCGTTATATCAAAAAAGTTCCAAAATACATTCAGTATAAATGCGACTCCAAAAACTATAAGAGTAATACCTGCAGTTATAGTACCAACTCTATGCATGCTTGCTGTCTCCATCTTTTACCTCCCACTCAGAATAATCTCCATCTTCAAAATCAGGTTATTCCTGCTCTGCATCAGACGTAATTCCAAGTTCTTTCTTTTTTCCTTTGATAAGTTTAATTCCCGCATAAATGAATATCACCGCAATAGCCAATCTAGGTATGCTATTCATCACACTTCGAAAGCTAAACCAAAATTCCTCAGAGAAATAGCGAATGAAAATTTTCCGAAGAAGTTCTAACAAACTGTCCCATATTGTACATGCTCCTATCAATATAAGCGCTATTGCCGTAGCTCTGCGAAGTTTTTCTTCTTTGATCGTGAATTCTTTTGGAAGTCCAAATTCCGTCCAAATGTATTTGTCTTCCAACTTCATCAGTATATCCCCGTTTAATCTGTACAAGTTCCAAGCATGAAAAAAAGCATAAAACCAGATTACTACCAACAATCCATATGCAACTGCCGAAATGAATGAATAATCATACATTGAAACCAAACATACCATTACAAACGTTGCCAGTAAAGACACTCCGTTCTTCATAAATCCCATATACATCTCTACCGCCCCGGGTATAAACGAAAAGCAAAAAACAAAAAAGCCGTTTCTTTTCTTATATTCCATCATCTTCCTCCATATCACCAATAAAAATGTTGTTTATTTTTCTTTCTATCTTTTCTTTTTTCTGTATCAAATGTTCACGAAAACCTTTTTCGTTTAACTCCTCATCGCAGTTCTTGCTTTCTTTTCTCACAAAAAGCTCTTCTTTCAAAGATATATCTCTTTGAGAAACGATCTTTTCCATAAAAGAAACATATCTATTTGCAGCAGAAACGCAAGGAACTATGAACATTACCGCTATTGCTGCAGCAACGGCGAGAGCCACTTTCAGGCTGTATAATCTGTATTCGATTATCTTTTGTTTTTTGGTTTTCGCGATGTTGCCGGACTTACTTAAAGCACTGATCTCATCAAGCACTTTTTTCTGAAGATCCACGGGCGCTTCAGCCATGTCATTAAGCTCAACATCGGAAATAAGCTTTTGTAATTCTTCATCACTCAGATATTCATGACTCATGTCAGCAGTTCCTCCTTCCTGATTATTTTCTTTAGCATCTCGCGGGCTCTGTAGATGTGGGACTGTGTCGTCTTAAGAGGTATCCCTTTCTCAAGACTTATCTCTTTTGCAGTCTTTCCTTGAATAAAATGCCCGACTGCCGCAGATCTGTACGGCTCATCAAGTTCATTACACCGGTCAAAAAATCTTTTCTCCACATCCCGTGCTATATACGTTTCAAGCGGCCCGTCCCTGCCGGCGTCCATGGAAGCTTCAAGCTCATCGTCGGTCGAAGCCACCTCGCGCATCTTGCTACTTCTTAGGTAGTCGATGCATTTGTTACTCGCGATCCTGCATATCCACGCTTTTTCATCGCATCCGTCAAAATCCTCAAGATGCCGATATGCGGAAATAAACGTTTCCTGCGTAATATCCTCCGCAGTAAAGTGGTCACCGGTAAGCTTAAGGCACACCGAAAAGACCAGATTCTTGTACCGGTCCATGAGCTGTATTAACTTTTCTCTCGAATCGATCTTCCCCAAACTTTTCTCCTGTTTTTCTCTCTTCATTTAATATAACGATACGCATGCAAAAAAGTCTGCAAAAAAATATAAAAATTTTGCAGACTTTTTTTAAACTTCTAAATCAAGTTCTCAGATCAACTGTTTTCGGCAATATAATTGCTGATTCTGTTCTGTATGATATCTCCGACTTGTTCCGCCGTTTTCTTTCCCTTAAAGAATGCTGAAGCCTCTTCTAAAATTATATCCGAAACCTGCATATCATATCCGACGTTTGTATTTATTGAAACAGCATAATCATAGAACTTCTTTATATCCTCCTCTGACAGCGGTTCTAATTTTACATCTTTGCCGCTCAAAGGATCGTACGTTTGCGCATTGGTGTTGCTATCGCTTATCTCACCTGTAGCTTCCCGTAACTCTTCTTCAAACTTGGGCTTTACCGTAGAGAAGCCTCCACTTGATTCTTTATCCGAAGTCATAAGTTCCCTGATAAGATCGTAGATAACATCCGCATGCTCCGTCTTGCTGTTTACGCCAAATGTAGTTGTGCTTACCGCAGCCATGTTTTTACCAAGGTTATTTGGACATCCGACCAATTCAACATCATCTCTGAATATATACTGCTTGAGCTTTGCATATTCCCATATATTTCTAAAATCTGTGGCGTAGAAAATCCCTTTTCCTCCGGCATATTCTGCCTCAAGCTCGTCCTCCATTACAACATCAACCGGTTCATCATCGGGAAACTTATTTGCAAAATTCAAAAACTCTGCAAACTCAGGCGTATTGAAATTACACTTTTTATTCTTGAGGTCAAAAAACTCATCTCCGTAGAGCATCCAGAAATATGAGCAGACGTATGTTCTGTTTTGATATGAACCAAACGCTGTTTTATAATCCACGCCTTTACTATTTATCAGCTCGTCGCAGTCCTTGTATGTCAAAGATTTTTTTCCCTTCGCGTACTCGGATTTAACTGCATATGTACTAATTTTGAACGTTGGCATAAATGTATAGGTCTTGCCATTGAACTTCATCATCTCCGCTATGTTCGGAAGGATTTCTATATCGCTCAAAGGGCCTCCGTTTTCAAAAGCAGGAGTTAAATCAAGAAGTATTCCTTTATCGGCATATTTTCTGACAGATGCTTCGCTTCCCGAAAAGCAGATGATATCGGCCGCTTTGCCTGCTGTAATATCAAGATTAAACTGCTTTTCACATTGTTTATAGTCATCGTAAAACTCGCTGTAATCCAATATCTTTATCGCATACTTATCGCTTGATCTGTTAAATTTCATGATCTGGCTCGCAATATCACAATCCACATACATACCGGATAAGGTAATAACGGTCTTATCTGCAACATCTTCAGGATTTACTTTGGATAGTTTCACAAGAGTGTTTACCCCACTGTCACCTTCTACAGTATCAGCGATTATTTCTTTTTCATTTACTGCAACAAAACCCTCCTGTGACATCATATCGTCGCTATTGATTGATGAATCCCTGTAATCAAGAAGTTTTACAAGCTTGTCCGCCCCGGTATCACATTTATATACCCCATAGGAATCACCCGCATACAGATTACCGTTTTCATCGTCAAAAAAGTTATAGTAACTGTGCTCCTGGAAATCTCCAAGCTTCTTTTCCACTTTCTTGCTGTCTACGTCAACTATCACAAATGACTGGGCGTAAAGCTTATTATAATAATTTATAAACAGCTTATTGTCCGCAAGTTCGACCATATTTAAGATTCCACCCATACCACTCATGACTTTTTTATCAACAAGCTCTTTCAGACCATTCTGCTCATCATAGGTCTTAACGCCGTCCTCTGTTCCGCATAAAAGTCCGTATTTGTCACTCCACTCAAGGCATCTAAAGTAGAACGGATCGTCCGCAAACTCTTCGGAAAGGTCGAACTTGTAAGCTATTTCACCTGTGGGAGTGATTTTTTCAAGGAACGCGCTATAATCATCCCCACCTTTGTGTTCTTTATAAACAAGATATGCATTTCCTTCATTATCAAAAGTGCCAATAGTTATGTAATCTTCCTTTTTGCCACCGAAATCGCAGGAATTAACCTCAGATCCGTCAGGGTTAAAAGAAAGATATTTAAACCCTCTGTCTCCGATTTCCGCTTCGCAGATAGCCACTACCTTGCCTTCGCTTCGGCCGAGAACACACACCTTTTCTCCTTCGCCAAGGATTCCCGGAAAATCTTCCTGCTTAAAGATGCAGTTCTTATCAATCTGTTTTACCTGCGCAAAATCCTCTTCCGTGATCTTCTTTTTGCCGCAACCGGTAAATGATGTTATGCAAAGAGTAAACGCAAGAATTATGCTTGTTGTTTTCCCTATAATATTTCTTTTTCTCATCTTTTCTCTCCATTCTGTCGACGATTCGCATCATCTTATATGTGCCCGCCGCAACCTATGGGCTGCGGTGTGTGGGCGGTTATTGTTCTATGTGGTTGTACGTTGTGGTGAAGTAACACGTGGCGTGATGCAGTCCATTGTAGTGGTGTGCTTGCGATGTAGTCGCATGTAACGGTATGCTGCGTGTTGTTGCATCGCTATACGTGACATAATGTCACTCGCCGGTGCATAGCTGCATATAGCGTAATGTCGCACGCTGTATTACTGTATTAGTCGCTTAGTACAATAATACAATAACTCCGGAGAGAGGGATTTGTCAATATGTGAATTGTGAAATTATGTGGAAAGGGGATTGGGGACGGGAAGCTATGGAGAGGTGTTGCCAGAGATGTATGGCCCAAATGCAATGTTTTACTTTATGGGACTATGATTGAGTGTTTTATCAGGATTGACTTTTCGAAGATGAATGGCCCAAAAGGGATATTTTATCTTGTAGGGCCATGCTGAAATGTTTTATTTTATTCAAATATTTTAAAAAACATAGTCCCAGTGGTTGATTCTATCTTGTAGGACCATGCTGATATATATTATTGGATTCAAATATTATAAAAAGCATAGTCCCAGTGGTTGATTCTATCCTGTAGGACCATGCTGATATATATTATTGGATTCAAATATTATAAAAAGCATGGTCCCAGTGGTTGATTCTATCCTGTAGGACCATGCTGATATATATTATTGGATTCAAATATTATAAAAAGCATGGTCCCAGTGGTTGATTCTATCCTGTAGGACCATGCAGGCAGATTTATTCTGCATTTAAAGCTTTAAAATGTTCAGGGCTCTTCTTACATCTTCATGTGTGAGCCCAACGTTTGGATCAGGCTTTACCTGATGCCTTGCTATCAAGCCGTTATGAAGTTCCAGGTCATCAAGAACAAGCCAATTTGCCGGAAAATCTGCATCTTTAGAAGTTTCATCGATTTTGAAAGTTTCATCATTTGATGAGAAGTCACTATTTGCGGAAGCTATGTTCTCTTTCAGCCATAGGAGGATTTCTTCAGCCTTAACAAGGCTGAACTTCTTGCTCTTTCTTATTTCTTCGGTGGTAAGATCGGGTGTTACGCCGTCAAGCCTGATGCCCTCTTGAGCCATCACTGTGATCAAGTGCTCTGCTTCAGGCCTTAGTGGTTTAAGATTCTCGTCGAACCAGAAACGCCATCCTGAGTGAAGGATCAGCTTTGCATCCGCCTTCTTTATAAGCTCCGCCAAGAGCCTCACCGCGCCTGCATCTACAAGCCTTCCGTCACTTATTTCGCGCTGATGCTCCTCATCCCAGAACTTTGAATTCAAGACTCCGTCTATATCAAGAAATATTATGTTTTGCATGATGTTCCTCCGTTATGTGGGTTGTGATTCTGTTATTTGTTTGGCAGGTTTTTGGGTTAATGAGCGCTCGCCATAACTTTCCTAATAGGAAACTTTTCTTTTCTCAGCACATACAAACGGTGTATTATACTCTCCCGCGCATTCCCTTACACTGAAACTATAGATAAGGGCACATGTATGTTGCATACTTGCTGAATAACCGCGCAACTAACTAAACAACAGAACAAGGCTTGCAATCAATTCTACTTCAATACACATTAAGCCAACAGTCAGCAAAACAATGCGTCACAAGGGAGAACCAATAATGAAAAGTAATAGCACCACCGACATCAGAAAAAAAGCCAAATACAATAACACAACCGGCAAAAAAACCGGAATAAAAAACAAAGCAAAAACCAATAACACCACTAATTATAAATCCATATTAAGCGAAAGCACATACAGAAAGCTTCTTTTTGCAAATCTGGTCAACAGGTTCGGGGATTCGATAGAATCAATTGCCTTTACATGGATTGTATATCAGATTACAGGAAGCGCAGCGTGGTCTGCGATAATATTTGCATTTATCATGTTGCCAAACGTTGTTGTTCAGCCGATTGCAGGAGCCATTGTTGAGAAGATGGATAAAAAAAATGTTGTCATCACAACTCATTTTCTCAGAGCACTTCTGATTGCACTCTTCATCTTTCTGTTTAAGCTTGAACTGGTAACTCCAGTGCTCCTTTCGGTATTTGCGCTGACAATAACGAGCGTAGAGTCTTTCTACCTTCCTGCGACGAGCGCACTTAGTGCGCAGGTGTTTAAAAGAGATGACATAAGCGCCGGAGTGGGCCTTGATTCTGTTTTCAGCAACGCTGCCACCCTTGCAGGAAGCGGAATTGCAGGATTTATAATTGCAAAACTCGGCGTTGAAGCAGCAATGTTCACAGATCTCTCGACATTCATAGCAGCCGCAGTACTGATTGGCATGCTCAAAACTGCAGCAGGGTCCGCTTCTGAAGTCGGTAGCACCGGCATTGTCAACGAAGCTGAAAGCATACACTCATTTTACGAAGACAAAATTAAAGACTCACTACATGAAGCCGATAGCACCGACGCCACCTCCGAGCCCGGCTACATCTCCATGCTCAGAGACGGCATATCATATGTATTTATCACTCCGGTTGTACGAAACTTCTGTATCATCTGCATACTGCTCAACGGAATGCTGATTCCATTGAACGCTCTTCAAGTTCCTATAGTATCCGAAATTTACGGAATGGGCAGCGAGCTTATAAGCATCTCCGGCATATTCTCATCAATAGGCGGAATCTTGGGCGCGGTGGTATTGCCGAATTTGTCAAAGAAACTATCGCCCCTTAAGATCACTGTCCTTGGAACCGCCCTGTTAGCCGGCGCAATGGCCTGTATTCCTTACGGAAGATTTGTAAAAGAAAACTCATTTCTCGCATACACGTTGCTGTGTGCATGCTACTTCGTCATAATGGCAGCCGTTTCGCTGGTCAGCGGAATTCTCCATATCCAGATCATGAAATGTGTTGACCATAAGTATATGGCCCGCGCATCAGCTGTATTTAATTCATCTGCGGCCGCCGTGACTCCCATCGGGTCACTTGCAATCGGTTTGCTGGTTTCCCACGTAAGCATTGCCCAAGTATTGAGCATCAACGCCGCTTTCGCTGCAATCGTATTGCTATTGATCTTAATCAAGCGACCTGTACTTGAAAAAGTTCCCTATTGTTGGGATTCTCACTAAACTCGTAAATAAGGAGCCTCACCTCAAATCAAGGTGAAAGCTCCTTTCTGCATTAAAAAACTCTATTATTTCATTGTCACTGAATCCCATGTATCTGACGGAACAAGTGTGATATATGTCTTACCTGTGTTGATCTGAATCTCCTCACCCTTGTCATCATAAAATCTGGTCAGATGAGTTGCATCATCCTTAACCCATGTGATACTTTTGGCAACACCGTTTGTGATATACCATCCGGGCTGTCCTGCTGCGATACAGTTGTAAATAAGATAACCGTGATCATCAAGCTGATTGAAATCACATTTCTGGATAAGTACATTCTTAAAGCTAAGAGGCTCTCCGTCCTCTGCATCTTCATGACGTGATCCGTACTCGTAATACTCATACTGCTTAGTTTCGGCATTATACTTAAGTGTAGAAGTATTGTGCCAGAAAGGAAGTCCGATCTCCGTTACGGGATATGTCTTGTCATAAACCTTTGTAAGGTCAACTTCTTTGCCGTAAGGAGCAAAGTTGAAATGACTTCCCTCGTTTCTGTACTCGGTATAAGTTGTTGAATATGCGGGATCCTTTTTCATGCTTGAGAAGTTACTCTCCATATCACCCGAACAGACATACTCTGTAAACTCTTTAGGTTTTCCGTTTTTAACTCTGGAAAAAGTTCCGGAGAAATGCTGTGCCCATGGATTCTTAAAATATGCAGTAATATGAGCTATAGGTCCTCCGTCATGGCAGAGCACCGCATCCCACTCGGCTGCAAGAAGAATATTTGTCGGACGTGTACTTCTGATACTGCCCATCTGTTCAATCTTGCCCCAGTCTTTTACAATGCACATAAGTCTTGTTACTCTGTCATTCAATGTACTGTTCATAATTTCATAAACAACATCCGCTTCTGCTATTCCAAAGTGTGGAAGCGCAATTTTTTCATTGTCAACCATTACAGCGATAGGACGCTGATCTTTAATATCTTCGCTTATTGGCTCACCTGTGATCTCGCTAAGGTACATTCCTTCCGGAATCTCGAAATTCTTCACTCCATCCGATGAAGCTTCCGCAGCAGTATCACCGGTAACTACATCTTCGACAGAAATTGAAAGAGAAGAATCATCCGCTTCCTTTTTGCCACAGGCAACATCTGAAAGCACCATTAGCATGCACATTGCAAGCGCAACGATCTTTTTACTTTTTGTCATAGATAATTTCTCCCATTTTTTGTTTTATTAAAGCCTTTTTTTCTTCCTTCACCTCCTTACGTAGTCTGATGTCAAGCTCATAATTCAAAAGTTTCAGTTGAACTCCCGATTGAGCTTTAATGTCTACATGCTGTGAATAAGCATTCTTGTATTTATATATACTGAGAATTATCCCCAGGAAGACATACGATACTATAACATTGCTGTCTGATATAAAAGGAAAAAAAGTATCGCCTACATATGTCGTAGAAAATAATCCAAATCCCACAAGTAAATTTGCAACAGCATTTGCCGTAAGCCAAATGAGACAACCGCTTCCCATTGCGATTCCCACTTGATTCTTTATCTTAGATAAAGCGATAAATCCAAAAACAATCAATCCGACAACGCTTAAAATAACTGTTAATCCTATAAGCCATCCCCAATCTGAACATATATACAGAAGGACTTGCTCTCCTGTCTTTACACCAAAATAACTGCTTGCGGCCATAGTCACATTTTCGCCAAGATTAAGATATACTACCCCGCATCCAAGCGGCTTAAGTCTATCCATAACATGTCTTACATTTATTAATTTACTGCTGGGAAAACAATTCCTTAGTTCAATCATCAAATTCGCAGGAAAAATCGCAAACGCAGCCCACAAAGATGCAATCACCTTCTTTTGTGGAATTTCAAACCAGCCCTTCTTTATTGCTATTGTAAGCTGAGCCAGCAAACTTAATGCGATCATCATAACATGCAAGGCCGCATGCCCCTCCAGTCGCGAACTCATATACATGCACGGAATAACAATCCAAAGAACCGCCTTGATCAGCCCTTTATACGCCTGCCCTCTATACCTATAGATTATTCCGGAATATAGAGGAATAAATAAGACAAACAACGTTGTAAAAACAACCCTCGTAATGGAATATGGCTGCCAGAAAAAGTTTCCTTCCGGTCCATGTGAGTAAATAGCCTGATTAAGTACCATTCCCACTATCAATACAGCCGCCAGCAACTTAGAATATTTTAATATAGTCGTATAATCCACAAGAAATGCAAGTAGCATCAAGGAAATACCAAAAAAAGCATTAATAGCAATTACGAAGTCATCATACTCAGAATATGCTACCGTCATCCTGATCATCGCTCCGACAGCTCCAATGGTCATTGCCGCGATTATCAAGCCCCATGCAATTTGCGGCCTGTGAACCCTGTCAAGCGACATTCCGACTTCCATGGGATCCCCCATGTCCTCGACAGCTTTTTTCTCCGCGGTCACACGGTCCATTCCGTCTGAAACATTCGCTTCTATCTGCTCTTCTATATGCGCCCTGATCTCATCACCTATAGCCTTGTGCGCCTTCTCAAAACGCACCTGCTCCAGTAACATTTTGATATATTCTTCCATACTCATACCCCGTAGGCCAGAACGTTTGCTATCGCGCCGGAATAAACCTCCCACTCCTGTGTCTTTTCCTTTAATAGCTTTCTGCCCTCTTTCGTTATGCTGTAATATTTTCTTGTCTTGCCGAGATAATCCTGCTCGTAAACCTTGAGAACACCTTTCTCCTCCAGTCCGTGAAGAAGCGGATAAAGTGTTCCCGCCTTAAATTCAAAGACATTCTGTGATCTCTTTCTTAATGTGTCGATCATTTCATACCCATACATGTCTTTTTCCGAAAGTAACTTCAGAACCAACATTGTACTGCTGCCTGTTAAAAGAGATTTATCTACTGCCATTTTATCCTCCTTGAAGCGCGACAACGGCGCTAACTTATCTATACTAAACCTTTCCCTAATTATCTTTTAAGGATTGCAATCTTTTTTCCTTATTGCTCCGAGTCTTAATATCAACATGCTGCGGATAGGCGTCCTTATATTTGTACACGCTTATCAGTATCCCCAAGAATACATACGAGATCACAATATTGTTATTAGATATGAATGGAAAAAAAGATGCATAAAACTCCGGAACAATTCCGAATCCCACAACGATATTGGCAATAGCATTTACCGCGATCCACATCATGCAACCGCATCCCATAATCTGTCCGAGCTGGTTCTTTGACTTTGCCATACTTACAAATCCAAAAACAATCAGCGCTGCAACTATCATAACAACCGCAAGTCCTATAACCAGTCCCCAGGTCGCCGAGATATAAGTCAAAACATAACTCCCCGCAGGAGAATTTACACATCCCCTTGACTGCATTGATGCTGCGCCGCCCCAAGTATATATTTTCCCTTCTCCGAATATCTTCATTGAATCCATGATTGTTTTTATATCATTACTGCCACTTCTTATGAATCCGCCAACCTCAGTCCGGATAAAGTAGATCAGATAAAATACATAAGCCAGCCATATAGATATGATTGAAGGAATCTTTCGCACTTTTATCCAACCTTTTTTTATTGCATAAGTAAGCTGAACAAGCATGCTGCCTACAACTATAAAGGCACGCATATTATAATATCTTGTTGATACAAACGGTATGAGCCTTGGCACAAAAACCCAAAGAAGAGCCTTTATAAGCCCCCCATACGATTGTCCTCTGTATTTGTAGAGAATTCCCGCATATAGAGGAATCAGCAAAAACATCAATGCAAAAGAAACGCTGACACAACCATTTAAAACCCCCATCAGTGATTCCAGTTGGTCATAATTTAACGCTTCTCCGTTTAATTCACTCTTATCCGCTATCAGTCTATAAAACTTATAACTTCCGTAGTATGCAATCAGATATCCCGCCACCAATACAGTTGCGATCACTTTGGAATACTTGGCAACAGTTGTGTAATCCACAAGATACATGAAAAACATTGCGCCAATCCCCAAAACAGTAAAAAGGATATAATATCTGTCATCGGCTGCAAAAGGCGGCTCACTTATAGAATCGATCAGTAGTTTGTCCTTCGCAATATAGGTATGGATTATTATTCCTATAACGCCGACAAGCACCGCCGCGATTATAACGCCCCACGCTATCTGCGGTCTGTGAACCCTGTCAAGTTCAATACCGGTGGCAACCGGATCTCCCATATCTTCTACAGCTTTTTTCTCCGCAGTATCTTCATCCATTCCGTCTGAAATATTCGCTTCTATCTGATCTTCAATGTGAGACTTAAGCTCATCGTGTATCCCCTGATGAGCCTCACGAAACCTCACTTGTTCCAATAGCTTTTTTATATATTCTTCCATTGTTACAACCTCTGTACCCCTGTAAATCCAACAATACTTATATCATACACCGTATGCCAATACACTTACGATAGCGCCCGAATACTCGTTCCACTCATCGGTCTTAGCCTTTAAGAGCTTTCGTCCCTCTTTTGTTATGCTGTAATATTCTGTCCTGTATTTCCTGATTCGAATTTTTTTGACTTACTGCAAAATTTTATATCTATGCGCTGTAGGTAAGCGTTTTTATATATGCCAAGCACCACAAACATCCTTTTACAGATTCAAATCTTTTAATAAATTTCTTATCCCAAAACGCTCAATTTCCACATCTTGTGAATATGCATCCTTATACTTATATATGCTGAGCAGTATTCCGAGCGCCGCATATGCATAAATAAGAGAATCAGAATTATCAGTTGATACAAACGGCAAAAAAGCACCAACGAAAAACCATTCCGGAAAAACTCCAAATGCAGTGAACACATTAACAATAGTATTTACTGCAAGCCACATCATACACCCCATACCCATAACATGTCCCAACTGATTCTTTGACTTAAATAAATTCATAAATCCCAATACGATTATTCCAACTACAATGGCAATAATCACTATTCCCCAAAACGCTCCGTAAGTCGATGAAATATATGTCAAAAAATATGTTCCAAATGGCCGATCTATAAAGCAACTTGAAGGTTTTTGAAAACCATCGTGTCCGTAATATATTCCTGAGCCAAACAAATATATTGAATCAACAACTTTTTTTAATATCTCCTCTTGCACACTATCTCCATAGCATTTAAACATACGTCCGTAAGACAATGATGTGATTATTATAAATCCCCCATATAGGTGTACCAGTACCTTCTTTTGTAACTTTATCCATCCTTTCATTATTGCAACTGTAAGCTCTGCAAGCATACATATCGCGATTATTGTAGCATCACCCCTTATCAGGTAATCTCCAAAATATATGTAAAAAACAGGAATAAAAATCCACAAAAGCGCCTTCGAAAAAGTCTTTTTTCGTTCCTTATACTCATAAAGAATTCCGGCGTAGAGAGGCACCAATATGAGCATCTTGTCAGAAAGCCTCCATGCAATCTCATTTAAAATACCAATTCCAAATGGCGTTTGCTTAAACGTCAATACTCCTGTATTGATCAATAAAGCATCCGGCAACGATGTAATCAAATAACCTGATGCCCATACAATCCCTATAATTCTGGAATACTTTGCAATAACCGTAAAATCCAAAAAATAAAAAAGGAGCATCAAACATATCCCCATAATGGTATATGAAAAAAAGTTATTAACAATATAATTTCTATCTGGGTTATAATACTGCCCATCTTTTATCAAAACCTGATCATTCCGCAAAAGAAACTGGAATATTGCGCCAACAATCGCAACAGCTAATACTGCTACGATTACCCCCCACGCCATCTGAGGTCTGTGAACCTTATCAAGTGCAATTCCCGTCTCAACGGGATCTCCCATATCTTCGACAGCTTTTTTCTCCGCTGTCTCTTTGTCCATTCCCTCGGAAATATTTGCTTCCGCCTGATCTTCTATATGTGCTCTTATTTCATCCCCGATAGCCTTATGCGCTTTCTCAAATCGGATCTGCTCAAGTAATTTTTTAATGTACTCTTCCATTTTGTAAAACCTATCTGTCATTTTTATTTAATGTATTGCTTAGTCTGTCATACACCGTATGCCAATACGCTTACGATAGCGCCCGAATACTCGTTCCACTCATCGGTCTTAGCCTTTAAGAGCTTTCGTCCCTCTTTTGTTATGCTGTAATATTTTCTGGTCTTACCGAGGTATTCCTGCTCGTATGATTTGAGCATTCCTTTTTCTTCAAGTCCATGTAAAAGAGGATAAAGAGTCCCTGCCTTGAATTCGAAGACGTTCTGCGACTTCTTCCTCAAGGTGTCTATCATCTCATATCCATACATATCTTTTTCCGAAAGTAATTTTAGAACCAGCATTGTACTGCTGCCGGTTAAAAGAGATTTATCTACTGCCATTTCTTTATACCCCCATATCCTTGGATCTTGCGCGGAGACTTATGTCTACGTGTTCTGCATATGCATTCTTATATTTATATATACTCAATATTATTCCAAACATGGCGTATGACGCTAACAATCCATCAAATCGTAGTCCCCCTGAAATAAACGGTAGAAAGGATGCACTACTATAGTCAAAGAATAATCCAAATCCAAATGTCATATTAAAAATGACTTTTTCTATAAGCCACATCATGCAACCGATCCCCATAACAAGACCCAATTGATTCTTAGTCTTAGCTGTTACTATCAGTCCGTAAATAATAAGACCAAGTATAGCAGCTATAACTGCTATTGCGATACCTATTCCCATTGTCGTTGATATATATGTCAAAATGTTAATATCTTCAACACAATCAATACTGTCTCCGGATACCTGCCCTCTTCCGAATAGCTTTGCCGATCTGATGATTGGCCTTATTGTTATTTCCTCATACCAAAAATCATATAAGCTAAAAGTTTTGATAACGCTTATAATCGGAAGTACAAGCAATGACCATATAAAAATAATAGCAGGTGCCTTACGTACCTTTATCCACTCTTTTTTTATTGCAATTGTCAGCTGCGCTAGCATACATACCATTGTTATTGCCATTGTCTCAAAACTATATTTTCCGTCATAAAACGATAATAGGAAAGTACATATAAAAATCCACATTACTGCTTTTATAAGTCCGCCGTACTTCTGTCCTCTATATTTATAAAGTATTCCTGCAAAAATCGGGATCATCAAAAACATAAGTGAATCCACCCTTGAATTTAAATCATTAAAAAGCCTCGCAATCTCATAATCTACTGAATCCGGATTCGGCATCCAGACCCAATAAAGTGAAGCAAAATAAGATATTAACAAGATAATCCCTGCAATCTTAGAATACTTGGCAATCGTTGTGAAATCCATAAGATATAGGAGTAACATTAAAGCCACTCCAAGTATAGAATAGAAAACAAACATTGTCCCCTCTTGAACAATATGCCCCTTAGATATCTGAAAAGCCAGGCCCCAGTTTAACTGTTTTGTCATAAAAATATGAAGTATAATGCTAAAAACTGTCACAGCCAAAGTTGCAACAACAAACTCCCACGCCAGTTGCGGTCTGTGAACCTTATCAAGCGCAATTCCCGTCTCAACGGGATCACCCATATCTTCAACAGCTTTTTTCTCCGCTGTAGCTTTATCCATTCCCTCGAAAATATTTGCTTCCGCCTGATCTTCTATATGTGCTCTTATTTCATCCCCGATAGCCTTATGCGCTTTCTCAAATCGGATCTGCTCAAGTAATATTTTGATGTATTCTTCCATACAATCCTCCTTAGTACAACCACTTGCTGTCGTGACAAAATATAATTCACACTACTTTAGTTTTTTTAATCTCAGTTTCTTAAAATCAATGCGAAGATTTATATCTATATGCTGTGAATAAGCATTCTTATACTTATAAATGCTGAGTAATATTCCAAGTAATGCATATGACTCAACCAACTTATCATTTGAAACAAACGGCAAAAATGCCCCTCCGCCTTGATCATCGATAATTCCTGTTCCAACAAGAATATTAACAACGGTATTTGAAATAAGCCACATCATACAGCCGATTCCGATTACCATTCCCAGTTGATTCTTAGTCTTTAAAACTGTAACAAGTCCATACACAATAAGTCCGACTACAGTAGCTATAACCACTATTCCAACAATCAGTCCGCCTGTCGTCAGAATATATGTAAGGATCATACTGGTTCCGGAATCTGAAATACTATACTGGGCAGGCGAATATGATTTTCCTCCCAAACTGCTTAACAATGCATTTCCAAACAGCTTTACCTGCTTCATATATGCCCTGACTATATCTATATTTGCATTAATGGTTGGTCGTTCATACAGATTTCCATCCTCGCCGACCCATCTAAGAACAGTTCCGCTTGCGCGCTCATATTCTTTTTTAGCAACAAATCCCAAAAACACCGAGAAGGTAGTCCATAACGTTATAAGTACAGGTATCTTTGATACTTTCAGCCATTCTTTTTTTATTGCAAACGTGAGCTGAACAAGCATGCTGAGCACAAATATCAAACATATTACATAGTTATGTCTATAACTAACAATATAACTTGGAATAATTAACCAAAGAACTGATTTTATAAGTCCATCATACTTTTGTCCTTTGTACTTATAGATTATACCTGCATAGAGCGGAATAAGTAACAGCATAGGCGGATTCATAAAAGATGAGGTTGAATCCAGCACTTTTATCGGTAACGGAAAGTCTGCGTTTTCCCATCCCGTCCTATGCCCCGTCTTATCGAGCCACTCCAGTTGCATGAAGTAAACTTTATCACGCAAAAAAATTCCAAGCATATACAAGGCTATCATACATGTTGCTACTACCTTAGAATACTTTGCAACTGTTATATAATCCAAAAGATAAAGCAGCAACATTACAGCTATTCCGCTGACAGTAAACATGATAAATGAACCGATATCATTACGATACTTTAAATACTCTAAAGCCGGATCTTTTGCCATAAGGACATGAATCAATGTTCCCACGATTGCAACAAAAAAAGCTACGATTACAACTCCCCATGCCATCTGTGGTCTGTGAACCTTATCAAGTGCAATTCCCGTTTCAACGGGATCTCCCATATCTTCGACAGCTTTTTTCTCCGCTGTTTCTTTGTCCATTCCGTCTAAAACATTCGCTTCTATCTGATTTTCTATATGTGCTCTTATTTCATCCCCAATAGCCTTGTGCGCTTTCTCAAAACGCACCTGCTCAAGCAGTTTTTTAATATACTCTTCCATCTTAAAAACCTATCTGTAACGCCTTATTACTCTTCTTGTTTTTCCTCTTTGGCTATGCTGTAATACTTTCTCATCTTCCCGCGGCAATATTGCTCATATGAGTTAAGAGTCCCGTCGCTCTCAAGCCCATGAAGCAGAGGATATATCATTCCAGCCTTCTTTTCAAAAACGTTCTGCGCTCTCTTTCTAAGAGTTTTTATCATCTCATATCCGTACATATCTTTTTCCGAAAGTAATTTTAGTACCAATGATTCGTTATTTTCATTTTCATGAGACAGTTCTTCAGCCATTTCTTCCTTATCCTCCTTGTATCGTGCCATTTGTCATTGTGCCTTAAATATTCTGTCTTATATTTCACGATTCGAGATCTTTTGACTTGGTTCGAATTGTTATGTCGATATGCTGCGGGTAAGCGTCTTTATATTTGTATATGCTAAGTATTATTCCAAGGAGGGCATATGATGCGACTACCTTATGGTTTGATATGAATGGGAAAAAAGATGTGTACTGATACGCCGGCAACATTCCAAAACTTATAAACATATTTAGGATTGCATTTATTGCAAGCCATAACATGCATCCGCTTCCCATTACCATTCCAAGCTGGTTCTTTGTCTTTGCTGTGCTGACAAATCCAAAAACAATCAAAGCTGCAACAACTGTGATAATTGCAAATGCCAAAGCTCCTCCAAAAACTACAGCAACTTTGGTTATCATATAGCATTCTCCGCTGCCTATTCGCGAACTGATAAGATTTAATGTCGATACGGTGATCTTTCCGCCCATATAGCTTACAGAACCGCTTCCAAAAGTCTTTACTCCACTCAATAATTCTTTTGCTCTGCTTTTGGAAGTAGCCGGGCCAAAGAGTGATCTGACAAAATTCATTTTAGTCAAACTTAAAATCTTGTTGTCATACATGAATCTGATCAAAACTATCGGAATCACCGTAAATAATAACCATATCGCCGTAATTGACTGTACCTTGGGAACTTTTATCCATTCTTTTTCTATAGCGATTGTAAGCTCAACAAGTAAGCAGATCACAATTACAAGTGCGCGAAATTCCTGATTGTTTATTCCCGTTGCAACCAAGCCGCTAACTATTATCCAGATAAGCGATTTTATCAGGCCTTTATATTTCTGTCCCTTGTACTTATAGAGTATTCCGGCAAAAAGCGGAACAAGTAAAAAAATACATGGCCCCGACCAGCTAAAGAAACTCTCTATAGATGTGTACACACTTGGAATTTGATTCCAATATTCCGGATCAAAATTCTCAATTCTTTTATAAAATGCAAAGTTCTTTATTGTGTATGAAATCAACAGTAAAGCCGCTACTACCTTGGAATACTTTGCAACCATCATATAGTCTATAAGATACATCCCCAGCATTATGACAATTCCGCATACGACGTTGTATAAGTAGTAACCGGCATTATCTAAAGTAATATTTCCGATTATGTTAATTCCGCAGTCGGACGACGATGGCAATTTCTCCAATAAGAAATGAATTATTGCTCCGAAAAGTCCTACACCTATTGCTGCAACTATGACTCCCCACGCAACTTGCGGTCTGTGCACTTTATCAAGCGCTATTCCCGTTTCAACCGGGTCTCCCATGTCTTCAACAGCTCTTTTCTCCGCTGTCTCTCTGTCCATTCCTTCCGAAATATTTGTTTCTATCTGGTCTTCAATATGTGATCTAAGTTCATCACCGATTGCCTTGTGAGCTTTTTGAAACCTCACTTGCTCAAGTAACTTCTTAATATACTCTTCCATATCAGACTGCTCTTTTCTCTACCTTTTCCCTATCACTTTCGTGTTCCGTTTCCTGTTTTTTCCCTGAAATATCATCTTTACAGTCGATGCATTTCTCTGTATTATCCTCTATGATATTCTCTTCTTTTCTGTCATGTTTATCATTACTGTTTTCTGCGATGCTCGCAAGAACGTCGTTTCTCATATCGTAACCATCGCCCGTAATGAAAAACACACATAACCACACCAACAAAATAGCCACCAAGAACAAATGATACAAACCTATGCTATTGCCAAACACAATTATTGAAATTAATGCTGACATGATTCTCGCTCCTCCTTAATATTCTTAGTACGTCTCTTTTTCTATATCTTAAACACCGTAAGCCAATACGCTCACAATTGCACCGGAGTATTCCTTCCACTCCTCTGTCTTACTCTTTAAGAGTTTCCTTCCTTCCTTGGTGATGCTGTAATACTTTCTTGTTTTACCAAGGTATTCCTGCTCATATGATTTGAGCATTCCTTTCTCCTCAAGTCCATGGAGAAGGGGGTAAAGAGTGCCCGCCTTAAACTCAAAGACGTTCTGGGATTTTTTTCTTAAAGTGTCTATCATTTCATATCCATACATATCTTTTTCCGAGAGTAGTTTTAGCACCAACATTGTGCTACTACCTGTCAGAAGGGACTTATCTACAGCCATATTGACCTCCTTATATCGTGCATCTATATATCGTAAGTCTATATATATCGTTCATCTACATACTATATCGGTTGCCGATATATGTCAAGAAAAAAGAAGCTTGCCTCAGATTTACTGAAACAAGCTTCCTATTTATCCGGCGTTTATGCTATTTTTTATCTCACGGCTGTTGGCATCCCATGACTTGTATCTCTTCTCGCCTCTGTGGTCGGGAAAATCAAATCTGCTTGTGATTTCTTTTCCGAGATATTCTGTAAATTTCTCGGCGCCGTAGTAATTAAGGTGTGATTCATCCATGAAGTCTTTTTCAAAATCAAGGCCTATGGCGTCGTAGTCATGGTTTGCATTGGTAAATCCGATTCCGTTTTCCTGAGCAATTTCTTTTAACCGGTTAAAAACAAGTTCCTGCTCATCAGTGAAGACGTACGGAGTTACTATCATGTGCAGCTCTATGCCGTTCTGTTTGGTATAGTCGATTATCTTGCGAAGATAGAGCTCGGACTTTTCGGTCAAGCCGCCACTGCTTTCTTGCGTAATCTGCGGCCTGAGCTGTGGCGTAACCTTGGTCATTGGCTTAAAGCCCTTGAAATTCCTAAGATACGTGAATTTCCTGATAGGATATGTGAAATCGTCCTTGGTAAGTCCGTTGAGTCTGCCGTGGTAAACGGCAAAGCTCGGAAAGTATTCGGAAAAATGTTCTTTTTCAACGCTCACTTTTAACATTTGCATTTTATTAAGTGAAAAGCGCATTCCAAGAGCGTTTGGAAGCATCCACTTATACTGGTAATCGTCTTTTTGAAATGCCGGCGAATACACATCGAGCACAACGAGCTTTGGCTTCTGCGTCTTGCATACTTCTTTAAGGTAATGGTATGTGATCCACAGTGGCTGTTCCGCAGCGCTGTAATCGTATGCCGCCATCCCATAGTCGTCCCAGAGCTTGCCCGTATCTATCGCGTAGTGTACATGACTTGAGCCCATCATAACGACATCAACGGTGTTGCGCGGCTGATAATAAAGGGCCGCCGCCTGCATGACCCCGTCATCGTTTTTTATACTCAAAACACCATCCCAATACCATATCGAAAGGATTGTGACGATCGCAAATATTATGCTGAACCTATTGTTATAAAACCTCTTTAACATCTAATCCCACCAACTAATTTTTTCTGCGCACTTTTTTTAAAAACTTACATACATAAAGCTGCTCGCATTGTACCCCGGTCCATATATCCCAAGCAGCAAAAGCGCCATGATCATTCCATACAAAACAACATATCGCAGTGCACACGGAAGGCTGTCCATTGCTCTTCCGATTCTCTTGTTTTTCCTTGCTATCAAAAGATCGAGTGCAAGAACTATGCAGCCGTAGATTGGAATTATAATATCTCGTCTCGATGCGCCTATATCGGCCGCCTGTGCCGCGAAAGAGTCGACTCCCGGCGTAAATGACAGCATTCTTCCGACATATCCGAGAGCACTGCTCATATTTGTCGCTCCGAAAAAGATCCATGCAAAAGAAACAAGCAAAAAAGTGATCACTCCGGAGACTATATTTGAGATAAATGCCGGCTCTTTTGTCGGTTCTTTTCCTTGTGCCTTCTTTATCTTTATCCCCGAAATTATTCCAAATGCCATTGTATAAATGCCGTGAAGCAGTCCCCATGCAAGAAAACTTGCATCTGCTCCATGCCAGATTCCACATATGATAAATACGATTGCTGTGTTAAGGAACCTGCGCGCGTTTCCCTTCCTGCTTCCTCCAAGCGGTATATAGATATAGTCTCGCAGCCATCTTGAAAGCGATATGTGCCATCTCCTCCAGAATTCGTTTATATTCTTCGAAAGGTACGGTGCATGGAAGTTCTCGGTAAGCTCCACTCCGAAGAGATTGGACACACCTATCGCAACCGCACTGTATCCCGCAAAGTCGCAATATATCTGGATCGAATACATGAGCATTCCAAAAAACAGCCACATTGCCCCAAATCTGGACAAGTCATTAAATAATCTTGTTGTGAAAAAAGCAAGCCTGTCCGCCACTACCACTTTCATGAAGTATCCGTAAAGGATGGTCGTGAAAGAAATCGAAAGGCGCTTGTTCTCTAACATTTTGACGTTAGGCAGCTCTTTTATCCGGTGTAAAAAGTTATCGGATCTCTCAATCGGTCCGCTGATAAACTTCGGAAAATAGCACATGTAAAGCGCAAAATGTATCGGGTTCTTTTCCGCTTTAGCTTCTCCCTTATACACATCCACGATGTAGGATATTGCCTGGAATATGTAGTACGAAAATCCAATCGGCATCAGGATCTTTATAAGCGTGTCGTCACGCTGTCCCCATCTTGCTACATTCTTTAGGGTAAAAAGAAGTACTGCACTCAGCACAACGCCCGCTATTGTCACTATCTTCAGCGCTTTGGTGTGCTTTTTTTCTTTGAGCTTGTCTTCCAAAATGCCAATGCCGTAAACTACCGCCGTTACCGACACAATCCACATGAGGGAATTAATGCCAAGGTGATAGATGAACGCCAAACTTGCAGCGAGTAAAATTAATGCTCTGGCTCTTTTCAGCAAATAAAAAAATATGAAAATCATTGTAACAAACAAAAAAGTACTTATGGAAAAGGACATTATAAACTCCGCCTTTTTATATTAAATATTGCAATAAAAAATGACAGAATACGAAAAATAAGGCATAGACTGCCCCCCTCTTCATATTCTGTCACATATATAAATTTCTTTTCACGATGCGAAATACTCGTTATTCTATAAAAATCCGACGTAAACCGCTTCATAAAAGCATTGCCTTTCAGCTATATATTGTAACAAATTCTATTTTATACACAAATTATAGCACAGTATTTGTTACAAAAGCAATAACTATTGGTGTTTTTCCGGACTTGAATTTAATAAAATTTTCCGCAACCGAGGTAACGCCTTTACTGATGCGATCATCTCTTACCCCCTGCCCCAAAAGCCTTGATATTTCTTTCATTGAAAGGTCTTTTAGCTCATCTGAGATCTCATTAAATTTCTCTTCGTCAAGAAAGCCTCTGCACCTGATATTTAAGTCTGATACGCATCGTCCTGTCTTCTTATCAATGCAGATCTCGATTATGACAACGCCCGACTCGGATAATAGCACTCTGTCACGAATAACGTTATTATCAATCTTGCTCTTTTCCCGTCCGTCAATAAGTATCTCGCTTAAGGTGATCTTACCGGCAGCACTGCAGGTATTTTCCGTTAGTTCGACTATATCGCCGTTCTTTATGAGAAAGACATTTTCAGCCGGAATGCCTACTTCTGTCGCAATTTTCTTTGCTTCTCTTCTGTATCTGTACTCTCCGTGCGCAGGGATCACGAACTTTGGGCGAAGCATGATAAACAGTAACTTGAGTTCTTCGGCGCAAGCGTGTCCCGTAGCGTGAAGATCCTGAAATTCTATCTTTGCCCCATGCTCCTCGAGGCTGTTTATTGTTTGGCTAAATTCCAGCTCACTACCATGAATCGTGACTGAGCTGAACAGGACCACGTCATTTTTCTTTATCCTGATGACGGGATTGTTTCCTGCGGCAATCTCGGCGATACACTTTACAGATTCTCCGTGATTACCCGTCGTGAGGAAAATAAGTTCCTCATCCTTATACTCATCAAGCATATCGTTTTCAACGAGCATATCGTCAGAGATTTCAATATATCCAAGTTTTCGCGCCGATGAAAAGACATCGAGAAGAAGGTCGCCCTCAAGTGCGATCTTTCGCCCGTATTTTTGCCCAAGCTTTATTATCTGCTGGATTCTGTCCATGTTGGTCGCAAATGTCACGATGATAAGCCTGTTCTCACGATACATGTTCATGAATCTGTCGAGCTGTTCGTTGACATATCTCTCCGACCGAGAAAAACCGCTATGCATGGCGTTTGTACTGTCAGACAAAACTGCAAGCACGCCTTTTGTTCCGAGTGCGGAAAGTCTCGCAAGATCTGCAGTTTTGCTCATTACAGGCGACATGTCAAATTTGAAATCGCCTGTATCAAATATTATTCCCTGAGAGGTATAGATCGCGAGCATGGCTGAATCGGGTATGCTGTGATTGCCTCTTATAAATTCAATCTTAAAATTGCCGACAACTATGGTGCTTCCGAATTTTATTGCCTTTGTCCTGATTTTTTTTATCCCGAAATCCTGAAATTTCTTTTCCACCATCGCGATGGTAAGCGGAGTTCCGTAAACGGGCACGTTGATTCCGTCAAAAATGTACGGAAGAGCTCCTATATGGTCCTCATGCCCGTGTGTAAGGATTATCCCCTTAAATCTATCGATATTCTCTTTAATATAGCTTATATCAGGTATTATCGCCGCAACGCCGGGCAGATTGTTGGGTGGAAAAGACGTCCCGCA
Source organism: Butyrivibrio hungatei NK4A153 (assembly GCF_000424465.1). Lineage (GTDB taxonomy): Bacteria > Bacillota > Clostridia > Lachnospirales > Lachnospiraceae > Butyrivibrio > Butyrivibrio hungatei_A. The sequence continues at coordinate 44,061 of NZ_KE384198.1, forward strand.
GTCAATTGCGATAATGCTGTCTGAAGACTCTATAAGAGTCATATTCATACCGATCTTGTCGAATCCGCCAAGCGGAATGATCTTAATACTGTCTCCCATCTAACCTCGTAATCCTTCCGTTATGCTCAATGTTTTTTATCACATATTAACATTTTATCATTTTCTTACAGTCATTTCCCCGATCATGTTTATGGAATAATAATCACGTATTTCCGAGAGATTATCTGTTATTCCAAGTATCCACATGAGCTTTGTAAGCGCCGCCTCTGCTGTCATGTCATGGGCTTCCATCGCTCCGATAGCGAGAGTTCTTTTGCCCGTCTCATATACATCCATCTTGGTGCCTTCATATCTGCACTGCGTACCTACAACAACCGCCATTCCGCCTGAAATAAGCTTATCAAGCGTTCCTATGAAGTCATGCTTTAAGAACGGCATTCCTCCGATTCCGTAACCTTCAATATATAGCCCTTTATATCCTTGGTCGGCAATTGATTCTATAAAGCTTCTATGCATGCCCGGGAACATCTTAACCATGCATACTTTATCAGAGTAGTTGTTTGAAAGAGTGAAAATACCTGTCCTTTCAGGCACGGCTGAAGTATCAATCTTCATTCCGAGAGAACTTATCGTCGCAATATTGGGGTAATTGATACTCTCAAAAGCATCAAAACTAAGTGCTCTTACTTTAGACGCCCTGCATCCAAGCATGACTTTTCTGTTGAACGCAACAAACACTCCGGGAATATTGCTTGCTGCCATATGTATCGCACATCTGCAGTTCTCCATAGCATCTGCAACGGGATTTGTTATTGATAACTGCGATCCCGTGATAACAACAGGAATTGCGATGTTTCTCAGCATAAAAGAAAGCATCGAAGACGTATATGCAAGCGTATCCGTTCCATGTATCACAACTATTCCGTCATAGTCATTCCTGCATTCGCTGATGCGCTGCGCAAGTGCCGACCAATCATCCGGAAAAATATTTGCACTGTCCAAAGAACAGAAATCTTCTATCTCAATATCCGTATCCCCCGAAACCATCTTCAGCTCTTTCTGCATATCATAGATTGACAAGCCCGGTATAAGGCCGTTCTTCTTCATAACCGAAGATAATGTTCCGCCTGTGTTGATTATAAGTATTCTCTTACTCATTGTTCTTTCCTTTTATTTCTACTTCAATTTCAAAAGTTGTGGATTCGCTTATGGAATCCTCCTATGTAAGAATAAAAAAGAGCTTGGAAAAGTGCAAGCACTTTCCAAGCTCTTTATAAAATCAGTGTTTATGCAATCCGATAAGAATTACTCAACGATTGTAGCAACCTTACCTGATCCAACTGTACATCTACCCTCACGGCTTAACGTTAATTATATCTATTTTAAAAGCCTTGATTTTACGTGGTTTCTATTCGCACATATCTCATGTATTATCTTTTTATATACCAAGTATAGCCATCGAAAACTAGTTCTTGCTCCTTATCTTTAAAAATCGGAGATAAAGTATCCTTCATCCAGCTTCTAACCTGCGATTCAGCCATCTCACCACTTTCAATCTTGGCATTAACGTTGGATTGTATCATCATAAAGTCTATAAAGTCTTCCAAACTAAAAGAATGAATGAGTTCATAATTGATCTGCTTATACATTTTCAGGCCACTTATTAAGTCTGCATCCGTCCAAATATTCTCTTTACGCGGCGGCTTAGGGAATCGTTTCAAATACTCATCCTGATACCAACTTGTATATTCGGGAACATTCTTCATTTTATCTGTAATCCAGAAATCATAAATTATAATAAAACACTCATCTTTGGTCACTTTGATGAGATTTTCCATAAATTTATTTTCATCAACCCAATTGACCATCCCTGCTGCTGATACCACATCATACTTTTCATCAGGTATCAAAGTATCTTCTGCTTTGGCAGTATAAAAACTATAGGCTTCGTCTGATCCATATAATTCATTGCAGACCTCTACCATTGATTCTGCAATATCTGTACCTGTCACATGCCTGCATATAAGCTTCAGCGCTTTAGTTGACAGCCCTGCACCACAGCCAACATCAAGTCCATTACTGAACATATAATCTTCGGGCAAATCACAATCTTTTCTAAACCTGTCAATTACACCTTTATGTAACCATGGTCTTTTTGCGTACCCCTCGGCAATTCTTTTTGAATTAAATGATTCATTGTTCATTATTCATCCTCTGTTTTTTTAACACTGTAGTTTCAAAACCCACAAGTGTATCATCATCATAAATCCCAAATGGAAATGCATAACCATTATTGGTAATAGTCGTGTAAGCCTCTATGATACTAACCTCATTAGAAGCGACGAATTCTCTCTGGCCTTCATTAACAGATAGTTTTAATATATCCCAAACATTTTTACCATTTATCTTCTCAAGTCTTAACATATAGTCTCTTCCCCAAGTAATTTTGAACGAGCATTGTGACATTGTTTTCCGTTTCAGCACGTCCATCTATATAAATCACAGGACAAGATAAATCAATTAGCCATTTCTTAGCATGATCATCAGACCTGGCCTCCACCATTTTAAAGAAACGTTCTTCACTCTCGTACAGGTCTCCTCCAGGTAGCATGCGATTTCCAAACTTATCATTGGAACGTTTTCTTACTCTTGCCATTCGTATTTCTTTTGGTATATCTATGTATACTGCCAGATCAAATAGTTTTTCTATCTTCTTACTGTAATTTCCACGAACTGAAGCAAGAACAACATCATCATTCTCTTCCAAGTCCTTTAACAACAGAGCTGCTACTTCTTCATCTGTTCTCTGAATACTGTATTCATATTTATCATCTATCTTAGGAAAATAATAATCTTCTATATCTCTGAATTCATAATTAAGCCGTCCTGCCAATGCTTTCCCCAAAGTACTTTTTCCTGCTCCATTTAGTCCACAAATAATAATGCGCATAGTGATTTACTTCCCCCAATTATGCTCAAATACGTTCTTTTATTGTACGAAAAAAGAACACCGAAGTGTTCTTGGTAAATCTTCACGTTCACCGCCTTCCATCGCGGATTCCGATTCACAGGCAAATAAAGCATTTTTATGAGTGTGCTTCTCAAGAAGTTTCCTTCTACCATCATAATACATATTCCAGTCATGATAGTCAATCAAAAAACTATACAAAAAAACAGCTTCCAGAGAAACTCTGGAAGCTGCATAAAATCTAGATTTGTTAAGATTACTCAACGATTGTAGCAACCTTACCTGATCCAACTGTACGTCCACCCTCACGGATAGCGAACTTAAGACCCTGCTCCATAGCGATAGGGTGAATAAGCTCGATTGACATTGTTACGTGGTCACCAGGCATGCACATCTCAACACCATCGGGAAGGTTGCAGACACCTGTAACGTCAGTTGTTCTGAAGTAGAACTGAGGTCTGTAGTTTGTGAAGAAAGGTGTATGACGGCCACCCTCGTCCTTTGTAAGAACGTAAACCTCAGCAGTGAACTTTGTGTGGCAAGTTACTGTGCCGGGCTTTGTGATAACCTGACCTCTCTGGATTCCATCACGGTCAACACCACGAAGAAGAAGACCAACGTTGTCACCAGCTTCGCAGTAATCCATTGTCTTACGGAACATCTCGATACCTGTTACAACAGACTTAGATGTCTCTTCCTTGATACCAACGATTTCGATTTCGTCGTTGAGGTTAAGAGCACCTCTCTCTACTCTACCAGTAGCAACTGTTCCACGTCCTGTGATTGTGAATACGTCCTCAACAGGCATAAGGAAAGGCTTATCTGTCTCACGAGTAGGTTCAGGGATATACTCATCAACTGTGTTCATGAGCTCGATGATCTTGTCGCCCCACTCGCTCTTAGGATCCTCAAGAGCCTTAAGAGCTGATCCACGGATGATAGGTGTATCATCTCCAGGGAACTCATACTCTGTAAGAAGGTCTCTGATCTCCATCTCTACGAGGTCAAGGAGCTCTTCATCATCAACCATATCGCACTTGTTCATGAATACGATGATGTAAGGAACACCTACCTGACGAGCAAGAAGAACGTGCTCCTTTGTCTGAGCCATAACACCGTCAGTAGCAGCAACAACAAGGATTGATCCATCCATCTGAGCTGCACCTGTGATCATGTTCTTTACATAGTCAGCGTGGCCAGGGCAGTCAACGTGAGCATAGTGTCTCTTCTCTGTCTCATACTCGATATGAGCTGAGTTGATTGTGATTCCACGCTCTTTCTCTTCAGGAGCCTTATCGATCTGATCGAATGCTACTGCAGGGCTGAATCCTCTATCAGCAAGTACTGCTGTGATTGCAGCTGTAAGTGTTGTCTTACCATGGTCAACGTGTCCGATTGTTCCAATGTTAACGTGCGGTTTGCTTCTGTCAAATTTAGCTTTTGCCATTTCTAAATATCCTCCTTAAGGTTAAATGTTAAGAGTAACATTTACATACATAATTTCACATACTATATCGATTATAGCCAAACTTTAGCGTTTAATCAATATTTATTTTCCCTTATTCGAAAGAACTTTCTCCTGAACGTTCTTCGGAACGGGCTCATATTTTTCAAAGAACATTGAGTAGTTACCACGACCCTGTGTTCTTGAACGAAGATCTGTAGCGTATCCGAACATCTCAGCAAGAGGAACATAAGCTCTTACGATCTTTCCGCCGCCAAGATCATCCATTCCTTCTACACGTCCACGACGAGAGTTAACGTCACCGATAACATCTCCCATGTACTCTTCAGGCATTGTAACTTCAACCTTCATGATAGGCTCAAGAAGTACAGGTGATCCCTTAGCCATAGCATCCTTGAACGCCATTGATCCGGCAATGTGGAATGCCATTTCTGATGAATCGACTTCGTGATATGATCCGTCGTATACAGTAGCATGTACACCTACAACAGGATATCCACCAAGTGTTCCGGCCTTCATAGCCTCTTCGATACCTTCGCTGATAGGCTGGATGAATTCCTTAGGAATAGCACCACCGACAACTTCGCTATCAAACTGGTAAAGGTTATCTCCGTTGGCATCCATGGGCTCGAAACGAACTTTACAGTGTCCGTACTGACCACGTCCACCGGACTGCTTAGCATACTTAGACTCGATATCAACAGCCTTTGTAAGAGCCTCTCTGTAAGCAACCTGAGGTGCACCAACGTTAGCCTCAACTTTATACTCACGAAGAAGTCTGTCTACGATGATATCAAGGTGAAGCTCACCCATTCCGGCAATAATTGTCTGACCTGTCTCAGAGTTTGTATGAGCTCTGAATGTAGGATCTTCTTCAGCAAGCTTCTGAAGAGCCTCATCAAGCTTCTGCTGGCCGGCCTTAGTCTTAGGCTCGATAGCAAGCTCGATAACGGGATCAGGGAATTCCATAGACTCAAGGATAACAGGATTCTTCTCATCGCAAAGTGTATCACCTGTTACAGTGTTCTTAAGACCAACTGCTGCAGCGATATCACCGGAGAATACCTTATCAAGGTCAGATCTCTTGTTAGCGTGCATCTGAAGAATACGTCCAAGACGTTCCTTATTATCTTTTGAGCTGTTAAGTACGTATGAACCTGAGTTTGCAGTACCACGATATACACGGAAGAATGCAAGCTTTCCTACGAAAGGATCGCTGACAATCTTAAATGCAAGAGCTGCAAACGGGCCATCGTCTGTTGACTCAATCTCGATCTCATTGCCATCCATGTCTGTACCCTTACAAGCAGGGATATCAACAGGTGAAGGCATGAATTCGATAACTGCGTCAATAAGTTTCTGAATACCTCTGTTTCTGTGTGCTGATCCGCAGCATACAGGGAAAGCCTTACATTCGCAAGTTGCCTTACGAAGTGCAGCCTTAAGAGCTTCCTTAGAAGGCTCGTTACCCTCAAGGTATTCCATCATAAGATCCTCATCAAGATCACAGATCTTCTCAACGAGTTCGCTGTGATAAAGCTCAGCATCATCCTTGAGGTCTGCAGGAATCTCACCGATTGTGATATCCTCACCCTTATCATCATTGTAGATGTATGCCTGCATCTCGAAAAGGTCGATAACACCCTGGAACTGATCCTCAGCTCCGATAGGGATTTCGATCATAATAGCATTTTTCTTAAGTCTGTTACGAATCTGCTCTACAGCTCCGTAATAGTCTGCTCCGATGATATCCATCTTGTTGATGAATGCCATACGTGGAACATTAAATCCATCAGCCTGACGCCAAACATTTTCAGACTGAGGCTCAACGCCTTCCTTAGCACTGAATACGCCTACAGCGCCATCGAGTACTCTAAGTGAACGCTCAACCTCAACGGTAAAGTCTACGTGACCGGGAGTATCAATGATATTGATACGATGCTCAAGAGCACCGGGCTTAGTCTTTCCGTTTTCCTGAAGTGTCCAGTGGCATGTTGTAGCTGCGGATGTGATAGTGATACCTCTCTCCTGCTCCTGTTCCATCCAGTCCATGGTAGCAGTACCTTCATAGGTCTCACCAATCTTATAATTTACACCGGTATAGTAAAGAATACGCTCTGTAAGTGTAGTCTTACCTGCGTCGATATGCGCCATAATACCGATGTTCCTGGTTCTCTCCAATGGGTATTGTCTATCAGCCAAAGGTTCTTCCTCCTAAAAAATCTGAAATCTCACCAGATTAGAATCTGTAATGTGAGAATGCCTTGTTTGCTTCTGCCATCTTGTGCATGTCTTCTTTTCTCTTTACAGCTGCACCAGTGTTATTGTATGCATCCATAATCTCTGAAGCGAGTCTGTCAACCATAGTCTTCTCGCCTCTTGCACGTGAAAATGTGACAAGCCAACGAAGTGCAAGCGCCTGACGTCTATCGGGTCTAACCTCGATAGGAACCTGGTAAGTAGCACCACCAATACGTCTAGCCTTAACCTCGAGTGCGGGCATGATGTTATTCATTGCTCCCTCGAAAATTTCAAGAGCGGGCTTTCCACCCTTCTCTTCTACCTGTGCAAATGCACCATATACGATCTTCTGAGCAACACCCTTTTTACCATCAAGCATTACCTGATTAACAAGCTTAGTAACAACCTTGTTATCGTATAAAGGATCTGCTAATACGTCACGTTTTACAATATGTCCTTTACGCGGCACGGTTCTTCCCTCCTTTAGAATCGCTAGTGAAGAAATATCTTCACTGCTTACTATAAATCATCGGTACTCACTAATTTAGTGTACGTGCGGTTTTCTAACTTTAGAACAATAATACTGCCCGTAATACAGGCGTGTTACTACTATATCTATACAGAATAGAATCCCAACACTTAAAAAATTAGATCAATTAATAAATTACTTGGCAGCCTTAGGTCTCTTAGCGCCATACTTAGAACGAGCCTGTTTTCTGTCGGCTACGCCTGCAGTATCAAGAGTACCTCTGATGATGTGATACCTTGTACCAGGCAAATCCTTAACTCTTCCACCACGGATGAGAACTACGCTATGCTCCTGAAGGTTGTGACCTTCTCCGGGAATGTAGCTTGTTACCTCGATACCGTTAGAAAGACGTACTCTGGCGATTTTTCTCAGAGCAGAGTTAGGCTTCTTAGGGGTTGCTGTCTTAACTGCTGTGCAAACACCACGCTTCTGAGGAGAAGCTGTTGCAGTTGCTTTCTTATGAAGAGAGTTAAAACCCTTCTGCAACGCAGGTGCTGTAGACTTCTTAACAGATGTCTGACGACCCTTTCTAACTAACTGGTTAAATGTTGGCATTCCTTTCACCTCCTGTTTTGATGTAAAACATATATGCATACAACAAAGGGGTAAAAAATCACCCCTTTGAAAGTACACGCAATTATAAAGTATAAGTATAAATCAAAATAATGTCAACTTTTTTATTATTCGTCTTCGGATACAGAAACTTCCTCGTCGAAATCATCATCACTGACAATTACTTCGTCATCTAAATCTCTCTTCTTTTTCTTAAGAATGAGCTTCTCAGAATCTGCAAAGTTTGCGTCGGTATTAAGAGGAGTATTTCTATATCTCTTCATACCTGTACCTGCAGGGATCAACTTACCGATAATAACGTTCTCTTTAAGTCCGATAAGTGGATCAACCTTTCCTTTGATAGCAGCATCCGTAAGAACCTTAGTTGTTTCCTGGAAGGAAGCAGCTGACAAGAATGAGTTTGTTGCAAGAGCTGCCTTTGTAATACCAAGTATTACCTGCTTGCCCTCTGCAGGTCTCTTTCCTTCAGATATAAGTGCTTCATTGCTGTCCTCAAAGTCAAGCACATCTACAAGTGTTCCGGGAAGGAAATCTGTATCTCCGCTCTCGTCGATTCTTACCTTCTTGAGCATCTGACGAACGATAACCTCGATATGCTTATCGCAGATATCAACACCCTGTAAGCGGTAAACTCTCTGAACCTCTCTTAAGAGGTAATCCTGTACTGCACGGATTCCCTTGATCTTAAGAAGATCGTGAGGGTTAACTGAACCTTCAGTAAGTTCATCACCGGCTTCAATTGTTGTTCCGTCCTGAACCTTGATACGTGATCCGTAAGGGATGAGGTAAGCTTTTGACTCGCCGGTCTCATCATTTGTTACGATAACTTCACGCTTCTTCTTTGTATCTCTGATCTCAGCTCTTCCGTCAAGTTCTGAGATGATTGCAAGTCCCTTAGGCTTTCTTGCCTCGAACAACTCCTCTACACGGGGAAGACCCTGTGTGATATCGCCACCGGCAACACCACCTGTATGGAATGTTCTCATGGTAAGCTGTGTACCGGGCTCACCGATTGACTGAGCAGCTATGATACCAACTGCCTCACCAACCTGTACTGCCTCACCTGTTGCCATGTTAGCACCGTAGCACTTAGCACAGATTCCGTTGTGTGACCGGCAAGTAAGGATTGTACGAATCTTAACTGCCTCAACAGGCTGTCCCTTAGCATTAACACCTACTGAAAGGATCTTAGCGGCACGGGAAGGAGTAATCATATGATTCTTCTTAACGATTACGTTTCCGTCCTTGTCCTTGATAGTCTCACATGAATATCTTCCTGTGATTCTGTCCTTCAAAGGCTCAATTGTCTCCTTACCATCCATGAATGCCTTAACTGTCATTCCGGGGATAACATCCTTATCGGCGCAGCAGTCAATGTCACGAATAATAAGTTCCTGTGATACGTCAACCATTCGACGTGTAAGGTATCCTGAATCGGCTGTTCTAAGAGCTGTATCTGACAGACCCTTACGAGCACCGTGAGCTGACATAAAGTATTCCAAAACGTCAAGACCTTCACGGAAGTTTGACTTGATAGGAAGCTCGATAGTACGACCTGTTGTATCAGCCATAAGTCCACGCATACCTGCGAGCTGCTTGATCTGCTGGTTACTACCACGGGCACCTGAGTCAGCCATCATGTAGATATTGTTGTACTTATCAAGACCTGCAAGAAGCACATCTGTAAGTTCCTTATCGGTCTCCATCCAAGTATCAACAACTGCACGATAACGCTCTTCATCAGTGATAAGACCACGACGATAGTTTGTTGCGATCTTATCAACTGTAGCCTGTGCTTCATCAAGCATCTGCTGCTTCTGCGGAGGCACAGTCATATCAGCGATTGAAACGGTCATAGCTGCTCTTGTTGAGTAGTGATAACCTGTAGCCTTGATATTATCAAGAACCTCTGCTGTCGCGAATGTTCCGTGTGTATTGATCATAGCGGTAACAATCTGCTTAAGCTGCTTCTTACCAACCATGAAATCTACTTCAAGCTTAAATGCATTCTCAGGATTGCTTCTGTCTACAAATCCAAGATCCTGAGGAATGATCTCGTTAAAGAGGAATCTTCCGAGAGTTGACTCTACGATTCCGCTCTCAACTGTTCCGTCAGGCTTATTTCTCTCCATCCTGATCTTGATTCTGGTCTGCAATGTGCAGTATCCGTTCTCATAAGCAAGAATTGCTTCGTCTACGCTCTTGAAGAACTTGCCTTCACCCATAGCACCGGGTCTTTCCTGTGTAAGATAGTAGATACCAAGTACCATATCCTGTGTAGGAACGTTTACAGGGCCACCATCTGAAGGCTTAAGCAAGTTATTAGGTGAGAGCATAAGGAATCTACACTCAGCCTGTGCCTCTACTGAAAGAGGAAGGTGTACAGCCATCTGGTCACCGTCGAAGTCGGCGTTGAAAGGTGTACATACAAGAGGATGAAGCTTAATAGCCTTACCTTCTACAAGGATAGGCTCGAAAGCCTGAATACCAAGTCTGTGAAGTGTGGGAGCACGGTTAAGCATAACGGGGTGCTCTTTGATAACATCCTCAAGTACATCCCATACCTGCTCATCAAGTCTCTCAACAAGCTTCTTGGCATTCTTTATGTTCTGTGAAATTCCTCTGGAAACAAGTTCTTTCATAACGAAAGGCTTGAAAAGCTCGATAGCCATTTCCTTAGGAAGTCCACACTGATAAATCTTAAGTTCAGGTCCTACTACAATAACTGAACGTCCTGAATAGTCAACACGCTTACCGAGGAGGTTCTGACGGAATCTTCCGGACTTACCCTTAAGCATATCTGAAAGTGACTTAAGCGCTCTGTTTCCGGGTCCTGTAACAGGTCTTCCTCTTCTTCCGTTATCGATGAGGGCATCAACAGCTTCCTGAAGCATTCTCTTCTCGTTGCGAACGATGATATCAGGTGCACCGAGATCAAGAAGTCTCTTAAGTCTGTTGTTTCTGTTAATAATTCTTCTGTAAAGATCGTTAAGATCTGATGTAGCAAAACGTCCACCGTCAAGCTGTACCATGGGGCGAAGATCCGGAGGGATTACAGGAATGCAATCCATGATCATCCATGCAGGAAGGTTTCCTGACTCTCTGAAGGCTTCTACAACCTCGAGACGCTTGATGATTCTTGTTCTCTTCTGTCCGCTGGAAGTATCAAGGCCTTCCTTAAGCTCCTGATACTCTTTTTCAAGATCGATATCAAGGAGAAGCTCTTTTATAGCCTCGGCACCCATTCCTGCACGGAACTTAGGGCCCCACTCCTCTCTCGCATCCTGATATTCTTTCTCTGAAAGTACCTGCTTGTACTCAAGTGTTGTCTCACCGGGATCAAGCACTATGTAAGAAGCAAAGTACAATACCTTCTCAAGTACACGGGGTGAAAGATCAAGAATAAGTCCCATTCTGCTGGGGATACCCTTGAAGTACCAGATATGTGATACAGGAGCTGCAAGCTCGATGTATCCCATTCTTTCACGACGTACACTGCTCTTTGTGATCTCTACGCCACAACGGTCGCAGACAACACCCTTATATCTAATCTTCTTGTACTTACCGCAGTGACATTCCCAATCCTTGGTAGGTCCAAAAATTCTTTCACAGAACAGACCGTCTCTTTCAGGCTTTAATGTTCTGTAGTTAATTGTTTCAGGCTTGGTAACTTCTCCGCTCTTGGGATCGTTATCAATTCTATGAGCCCAGCTTCTGATCTTCTCAGGAGAAGCAAGACCAATCTTGATTGAGTCGAAAGTCATCGGCTGATAGGTCTGCTGCTGGGTTGTTCTTCCACTTGAAGCCTCATTTATTGCTTTATTCATTGTTGAATCAGACATTCGTAACCTCTTTTCTTTGCTTTGTTAGTTACTGCAAATCACTCGTCATCAGATGCATCGCCAAAATCATCAAAACTGTCATCTGAATCAAAGTTTCCGGAATCCTCAACTTCCGATACAAGTTCACCACTTTCATCGAAACGCTGCTGTGTATATCCGTTTGCCTCAAATGATTCCTGTCCATAGTCACGACCTGCGTTATCGCCTTCGATCTCTGTGCGATAATCAGAATCTGTATAATCAACGCTCTCTTTGATTTCAACTTCTGTGTTGTCTTCGCGAAGAACTTTGATGTCAAGTCCGAGTGACTGAAGCTCCTTCAAGAGAACCTTGAATGACTCAGGTACTCCGGGTTCAGGAATATTGTCACCCTTGATAATAGCTTCATATGTCTTAACACGTCCTACAACATCATCAGACTTAACTGTAAGAATCTCCTGCAATGTGTATGCAGCACCGTATGCTTCCAGCGCCCAAACTTCCATCTCACCGAAACGCTGTCCACCGAACTGAGCTTTACCACCCAGAGGCTGCTGTGTAACAAGTGAGTAAGGACCTGTTGAACGAGCATGGATCTTATCGTCAACCAGGTGATGGAGCTTAAGGTAATGCATGTGTCCGATTGTTGTCGGGCTGTCGAACTTCTGACCTGTTCTACCGTCACGAAGCTGAACTTTTCCGTCCGATCTGATCGGAACACCCTTCCAAAGCTCTCTGTGATCCCTGTTCTCATATAAGTAATCCATGATCTCAGGAACAACAATATCTTTGTACTTAGCTTCAAAGTCTTCCCATGAGCTGTTAACGTAATCGTTAGCCATCTCAAGAGTATTCTGAATATCTATCTCGTTAGCACCGTCGAAAATAGGTGTTGCGATGTTAAATCCAAGTGCCTTAGCAGCAAGTGAAAGGTGAATCTCGAGGACCTGTCCGATATTCATACGGGAAGGAACGCCGAGAGGGTTAAGCACGATGTCGAGAGGTCTGCCGTTAGGAAGATAAGGCATATCCTCGATAGGAAGTACGCGGGAAACGACACCCTTGTTACCGTGACGTCCGGCCATCTTATCACCTACGGAAATCTTTCTCTTCTGTGCTATATAGATACGAACTGCCTGGTTAACACCGGGTGAAAGCTCATCTCCGTTCTCTCTTGTAAATACCTTCGCATCAACGATGATACCGTACTCACCGTGAGGAACCTTAAGAGATGTATCCCTTACTTCTCTTGCCTTCTCACCGAAGATTGCTCTAAGGAGTCTCTCTTCAGCTGTAAGCTCTGTTTCTCCCTTAGGAGTAACCTTACCCACAAGGATATCACCTGCACGAACCTCAGCACCGATACGGATAATTCCGCGATCATCAAGATCCTTGAGTGCGTCATCACCGACACCGGGAACGTCTCTTGTAATCTCTTCAGGTCCAAGCTTGGTCTCACGAGCTTCTGCTTCATATTCTTCGATATGTACAGATGTGAATACATCGTCACGTACAAGTCTCTCTGAAAGAAGAACAGCATCCTCGTAGTTATAACCTTCCCAAGTCATGAAACCGATAAGAGGGTTCTTACCGAGTCCGAGTTCTCCCTGTGAAGTTGAAGGACCGTCGGCAATAACCTGTCCTGCTTCAACATGGTCGCCCTTAAATACGATAGGTCTCTGGTTGTAGCAGTTACTCTGGTTAGATCTCTGGAACTTAATAAGATGGAATTCTTCTTTTTCTCCATCATCATATGTCATCTGAATAAGCTTACTGTCAACAAAGTCAACAGTTCCGGCTTTTCTTGCGACTACGCAGACACCTGAGTCAACAGCTGCCTTACGCTCCATTCCTGTTCCTACTGCAGGAGCTTCTGTTGTAAGAAGCGGCACCGCCTGACGCTGCATGTTTGATCCCATGAGGGCACGGTTAGCATCGTCGTTCTCAAGGAAAGGAATAAGTGCTGTAGCTACTGAGAATACCATTCTCGGAGACACGTCCATGTACTCAAATGCAGTCTTAGGATATGCTGATGTCTCCTCTCTGTAACGACCGGAAACTGTGTTGTTCTTAAAGTATCCGTTTTCGTCAAGAGGTGTATTAGCCTGAGCTACATGATAATTATCTTCTTCATCTGCTGTAAGGTATTCAACCTCGTCAGTTACTCTGGGATTTTCAGGATCTGACTGGTCTACTTTACGGTATGGAGCCTCAACGAAACCATAATCATTAACTCTTGCATAACTTGCGAGTGAGTTGATAAGACCGATGTTAGGTCCTTCAGGTGTCTCGATAGGGCACATACGTCCATAGTGTGTATAGTGTACGTCTCGAACCTCGAATCCGGCTCTGTCTCTTGAAAGACCACCGGGTCCCAAAGCTGAAAGACGTCTCTTATGTGTAAGCTCACCAAGAGGGTTGTTCTGGTCCATGAACTGTGAAAGCTGTGATGAACCAAAGAATTCCTTAACAGCTGCCTGTACAGGCTTAATGTTGATAAGGATCTGAGGAGAAACTTCCTCTGTATCATGAGTTGTCATTCTCTCACGAACAACTCTCTCAAGTCTTGAAAGACCGATACGATACTGATTCTGAAGAAGCTCACCTACGCAGCGGATACGTCTGTTGCCCAAGTGATCGATATCATCGTCATTACCGATACCGTATTCAAGGTTGATGTTATAGTTGATAGAAGCAATGATGTCTTCTCTTGTAATGTGCTTGGGAACAAGCTCATGCACACGCTTCTTGATTGTCTCAGCAAGGCCCTCGGGATCGTTCTTTGCTGTATACTCATCAAGAATTTCTTTAAGAACAGGATAATAAACATCCTCATTGATTCCGAGTTCAGCGGGGTCGCACTCAATGAAGTGTGTAATATCAACCATCATGTTTGAAAGAACCTTAACATTGCGCTCTTCCTCCTGAAGGTATACATAAGGAATAGCACAGTTCTGGATCTCTGTTGCAAGTGCGCGGTCAACCTTAGTACCTGCAGATGCGATCATCTCACCTGTAAGCTCGTCAACTACGTCCTGTGCAAGCACATGATCATTAATTCTGTTCTTGAAATGAAGTTTCTTATTAAACTTATATCTTCCTACCTTAGCAAGGTCATATCTTCTTGAATCGAAGAACATTGCATTGATAAGACTCTCTGCACTCTCTACTGAAAGAGGCTCGCCGGGACGGATTTTTCTGTACAGTTCAAGAAGGCCGCTCTGATAATCTGATGAAGCGTCCTTAGAAAAGCTTCCCTGAATCTTGGGCTCATCACCAAAGAGTTCGAGAATTTCTTCATTTGTACCTATTCCGAGAGCTCTGATAAGAACTGTTACGGGAACCTTTCTGGTTCTGTCAACTCTCGCGTAGAATACGTCGTTGGAGTCTGTTTCATACTCAAGCCATGCACCTCTGTTAGGAATAACAGTACATGCTATAAGTTCCTTTCCAACCTTATCGTATGTGATATCGTAGTAGATACCGGGGGAACGTACCAACTGACTGACTATAACTCGCTCGGCTCCGTTGATAACGAACGTGCCCGTCGCAGTCATAAGAGGAAGGTCGCCCATAAATATTTCATGTTCCGTAAATTCGTTCTTTTCCTTGTTGTGAAGGCGAACCTTTACCTTTAAAGGTGCAGCAAATGTTGCATCTCTCTCCTTGCACTTCTCAATCGTATTCTTATTTTTGTCAATCTCATCCTCACAAAGCTTGAAATCAACAAATTCCAGACTGAGTTTGCCACTGTAGTCCTCAATAGGAGAGATATCGTCAAAGACTTCTTTCAAGCCTTCGTCGAGAAACCACTGATAGGAATTCTTCTGAACTTCAATCAGGTTTGGCATCTCCAGGACTTCCTTCTGGCGCTGGAAGCTCATTCGGATGTTCTTACCAGAGCCGGTAGGATGTAATCTGTTTTTTTCCATTGACATTCACCCCGTTCTTTAAGTTTTTTTGATATTGATAAAGACTCTTACCTGCAAGACAGTATAAAAATGCACAGTAAGACACACTACACCATAATAGTGCATCATCCATTGTACTTCTATAGAAACTTCATGTCAAGCAAAATTTAATATTTGCTTTCAGAAATTTTAGAAAATTTAGATTTTATGAAGCCTAAAGATTATCAGCTTCAGTAACAGAACCCTGAAAGAGCTGATTTAAAGAAAGTAAAAGACGGACTGCTTATAGCAATCCGCCTTTGAATTTGCATAAAAATCAAATTACTTAAGAGTAACCTTAGCGCCTTCAGCCTCAACCTTAGCCTTGATCTCATCAGCCTCAGCCTTTGAAGCGTTCTCCTTGATTACCTTAGGAGCGCCCTCTACGAGATCCTTTGCTTCCTTAAGTCCAAGACCTGTGATCTCACGAACAACCT
The DNA here is from genome assembly GCF_000424465.1 of Butyrivibrio hungatei NK4A153. GTDB lineage: Bacteria > Bacillota > Clostridia > Lachnospirales > Lachnospiraceae > Butyrivibrio > Butyrivibrio hungatei_A. Next base: position 60,045 of record NZ_KE384198.1, read on the forward strand.
TGATAACCTTAACCTTGTTAGCACCAACCTCTGTAAGCTCAACGTTGAACTCAGTCTTCTCTTCAGCACCTGCTGCGCCAGCGCCTGCTGCTGCAACTACTACTCCAGCTGCTGCAGATACACCGAACTCTTCCTCGCAAGCCTTTACAAGATCATTTAATTCAAGAACTGTTAACTCTTTGATAGCATCAATAATTTCTGCTGTAGACAACTTTGCCATTTTTATACCTCCGTATAGTTTTATTCATAAATATTATATGTTTCGTTTTTTACGAAGCCTTGCACAGATTACTCTGCTGCAGGTGCTTCAGATGCAGCTTCCTCAGCTGCGGGTGCTTCAGCTGTTTCAGCCGGAGCAGCTTCCTCTGTTGCAGGAGCTTCCTCGCCACCCTTCTCTGCGATCTGCTTGATAACGCGAGCGAAGTTTGTGATAGGTGACTGCATAGAGCCAAGCAACTTTGAAAGAAGAACATCCTTTGAAGGGATCTCAGCGATTTCTGTCATTGCTGCTGCGTCATAGAATTTACCTTCTATAACACCACCCTTAATCTCAAGGGCCTTAGCCTGCTTAGCGAAATCATAAAGGACACGTGCAGGTGCTGCAGGATCTGTTGTAGATACAGCCATTGCACTAGGTCCGTTGAGGAGATCTCCAAGCTGCTCGAAATCTGTTCCCTTGAACGCGAAGTTCATCATTGTGTTCTTATAAACCTTGTAAGTTACGCCTTCTTCACGAAGTTTCTTACGAAGTTCTGTATCCTGCGCAACAGTAAGTCCGCGGTGATCTACAAGAACAACTGCCTGAGCATCTTTGATCTTCTCTGAAATCTCTTCAACTACAGGCTTTTTAAGTTCAACCTTTGCCATTTTTTTACCTCCTTTTAGAATAAATTCCGAAAAAAAACTCTCGAAGACATCGAGAGTTGAAAAGTCTGAAACTTTAACTTTTCCTCGGCAGGCGCTTGATAAACATTATGTTCTATAAATAGAACACCTGCTGTCTTCGGCTTAGTTCTGCGTTTCTACACAAAACCTCATATAATTTAACACAGATAAGCCGTATTGTCAACACTTATTTGGGACTTATATTACCTTTTGCATCCATATTTATTCCGGGCGACATCGAACACATCGAATCCATGATACGTCTCTTCTCCTCTCCGCTTGCCGCAAAGACCGTACACCCCTGCTGAATTCCGGGGATAAACTGAAGATTGACGTTTCCGTCATTATGAATTGTGGCCTTCACCATGCATGTATCCTGCGTTTTGGAAGTAAAAATGTAATTTCCCAAACTGTACACAACCGGAACACCGTTTACATAGTCGATCGGTTGAAGTATATGGGGGTGAGATCCGATTATAAGATTAGCTCCCGCATCTGCAATCTCTATTGCCTGATCTCTCTGAAGATAGTCTATTTCCGTTGTGCTCTCCGTTCCCCAATGTATAAACACGACAACAAATGCATTCTTCTCTCTTGCTTCTCTGATTCTTTCAAGTAAAAGAGAATCATCAAGACATCTGAAAACTCCGGGAGACTCCCCCGTTGCACCCTTCGTATCGGGATTAGAAAGTCTCTCGATCTGCGTTGCGCAGATAATTGCTATCTTCATTCCGTTCTCAGTCAGATAATATATGGGATGCGAAGCTTCATCAATATTTTTTCCCGCTCCGCCATAGATAACTCCCGCGTCATGAAGCGCTGTAAAAGAGTCCAAAAGAGCCTGCTCGCCATAATCATATGCATGATTATTTGCAAGTGATACCATATCAACGCCCATCTCATTCAAAACTTTTGTTGTCTCAGGCCTTGCCCTGAATGTATAAGTTTTTCCCTGAAGCGGCTCGCCGCCGTACGAATAAGGGAACTCATTATTGACGAGCATAAGATCAACATTTCTCATCTCGGAAAGAAGCTTTTTTCCAAAAACACCTCTCACAGAATCCCCATGTTTCTTGAAAGCTTCTCCGACTGCGTAATTGTCGTCAAAGAGAATATCTCCCGCAAAGCCGATAGTCACAGCATCCTTGTCTTTTGTCTTTATAGAATACGAGTATGCTTCATCGCCTTCGTATACTTCTGCAGCATTTCCTGCATTTTCATCTCCGGCAATTGCAGCATTTTTTGCCTGACCTGCTTCGGGTATAACATCCCATACCGAAAGAATACTCTCGGTATCACTCGACGATCCGTCGAATAAAGCAACTATTCCGATTACAAAAATCCCACTAAATACCACAATCAGGAATGTTGCCGCAAATGCGAACGATGCATTTCTTAAAGTTTTTGTGTTTTTAGCAAAATGTTGTTTCATAACAAAGAGTATACCACAATATATTGTTAGAGCAAAATATCGAAAAGTCTGGGATTCTCACTAAGCTCGCCATGGCTCGCTAAGTGCTCTGCTCAAAAAAAGAACGAGTCCTCAGACTCGTTCTTTAATGTATTCAGTATGTTTATCAATACTTGTTTGCTACAACCTTTACGCCGGGGCCCATTGTTGTTGCAAGAGTGATGCTCTTGAGGTACTGACCCTTTACGGATGAAGGCTTAGCCTTTGCGATTGCATCCATAAGTGCGTTGAAGTTCTGCTCAAGCTGTTCCTCTGAGAAAGAAGCCTTTCCAACAGGAACATGAATGATGTTAGCCTTATCAAGTCTGTACTCGATCTTACCGGCTTTGATATCATTAACAGCCTTAGTTACATCCATAGTAACTGTGCCTGCCTTAGGGTTAGGCATGAGACCCTTAGGTCCGAGAACCTTACCGAGACGTCCTACAACACCCATCATATCAGGTGTAGCAACTACAACGTCGAAATCAAGCCATCCTTCGTTCTGGATCTTAGGAATAAGTTCCTCTCCACCAACGAAATCTGCTCCGGCAGCCTGAGCCTCGTCAAGCTTTGTTCCCTTAGCAAATACAAGAACCTTAACAGTCTTACCTGTTCCGTTAGGAAGAACAACAGCGCCTCTGATCTGCTGATCAGCGTGACGGCTGTCACAACCTGTCTTGATATGAACTTCTACAGTTTCATCAAATTTAGCAGTTGCTGATTTCTTAACAAGAGCTATTGCATCAGCGGCTTCATACTGCTGTGTCTTATCAATAAGCTTAGCAGCTTCTAAGTATTTCTTTCCGTGTTTCATCTCTCATCCTCCATCAGTCTTCTACTACGATTCCCATACTACGTGCTGTTCCAGCGATCATGCTCATAGCAGCCTCGATATCAACAGCATTAAGGTCAGGCATCTTTGTCTCTGCAATCTTTCTAACTTCTTCCTTAGAAATAGTTGCAACCTTAGTCTTGTTAGGAACTCCTGAACCCTTCTGGATCTTAGCAGCTTTCTTAAGAAGAACTGCTGCAGGTGGAGTCTTTGTGATGAATGTGAAACTTCTGTCTGCATATACAGTGATAACTACAGGGATGATAACGTCACCCTTGTCTGCTGTACGTGCGTTAAACTGCTTTGTGAATTCACCGATGTTTACACCGTGCTGACCAAGTGCGGGTCCAACCGGTGGTGCTGGTGTTGCTTTACCAGCCTGGATCTGTAACTTAATGTATCCTTCGACTTTCTTTGCCATTTTGGCACCTCCTGAAAATATGTGGTCGGCGCATCATCTCCTGGAAACGATGCTCCCACTCCAGTGACATGCCCCAAACAGGGCTATATATCCAAGCGCTCTCGCACTTAAATATCAAAAAATAAATGATCTGCTATACAAATCAGCTGTCAATTCTTCTTACTTCAGCGAAACTGATTTCTACAGGTGTCTCACGTCCAAAGAGATCTACGTTAATGGTAGCTGTCTGCTTACCAAAATCCATTCTCTGAACAACACCCGCTGTATCCTTCCAAACTCCGGCTACAACTGCAATCTCATCACCAACACCGAAATCAACAGAAACTGTATCTGTCTTGATTCCGAGAGGCTTGATCTCAGCATCTGTAAGAGGAACCGGCTTGCTTCCGGGACCTACGAAACCGGTAACACCACGTGTGTTACGCACTACATACCATGTCTCATCGTTCATATCCATGTTCACAAGGACATAGCCGGGGAACATCTTTCTCTGAACGTTCTTGCGAACGCCATTCTTAACTTCAACTACATCCTGAAGAGGGATCCTTACTTCAAAGATCTGATTCTCAAGATGTCTGTTAATGATGGCACTCTCAAGGTTATCCTTAACCTTCTTCTCGTATCCGGAATATGTGTGCACAACATACCAATGAGCGTTTTCGTTCGTATCAGTACTCTGTGTTTCAGCCGCTGCCTCATTGTCTGCGGAAGCGGTTGAATCTGATAATACCTCATCAGATTCAAAAGACTTTTCCATCTCTTCTGACATATTATCTCCTTATTATTTAGAAACAGACATTAAAAGATTAATGCCTTCTTCAAACGCATAGTCCAATACAGCTATCAAGATACAGCAAACAATAGAAGCAACCACAACTGCGGTTGTCTGCTTAACAACATCATCTTTTGTAAGCCAGATAATCTTGCCAATTTCCGCTTTTACGCCTTCAAAAAATCCTCTAATCTTGTCAATGAATGACTTGCCGGATTTATTTGAAGTTTTGGACTTGTTCTCTACTACCTTGGTCTCTTCCATACCCGCAGTCTACCTCCTATACAAGGATGAAAATTACTTTGTCTCTTTATGTAAAGTATGAGCTTTGCAGAAAGGGCAATACTTCTTCATCTCAACACGATCAGGATGTGTCTTCTTATCCTTTGTTGTGTCATAGTTACGATTTTTGCACTCTGTGCAAGCCAATGTAATTCTTGTACGCATTATCTCACCTCCGGGCGTAATAGTCGTTTAATAAACAATACTTAAATAACTTATTTTTAAGCATAAAAAAAAGACATAAATCTTTTGTCGCCTACTCAATATATCATACAGGCATACCTTCGTCAACGAATTTTTTCATTTATAGACAAACTCTCTCTGCACATAGAAGCTGATAAGAAAAAGCATGCCATCGACAGCGATCTTTATGCACACTTCGGGGATCATAGGCATGATACTGTGTCCGAGTGTAACAAAAAATCCGCTAAGCAGCATGATTGCTACTGCCAGCGCAAAATAAGAAATCGCGGCTTTCGATTTTTCTTTTTCTCCCGAAAAAACAATTTCATAATTAATGAAGAAATTATATGTCGCCGAGATTATTCTCGCCAATATCGTAGAAAGCATGATATACCCCATCTTCACAGGCGCATTCACAAGCACCGTGCAGAAGAATCCAAAAAGCACCATGTCCAGAAGGCATGATGAAACGGACGAAAGCAGGAACTTAAAGAAAACCGCATAAATCCTGAGCGAATCAAGCAACGGATTAAAGTGGCTGGACTTATTCTCCTCAAGATATATTGTATCCACGGGAACTTCAATTATGCTGATATCCTTTTCTTTTGTGGCTATGAGCATATTTGTCTCAAACTCAAAGCGCTCCCCTTTTTCGGTCAAAAGATATTTCATAAAATCCACGCCGATTCCGCGAAGTCCGGTCTGCGTATCGCTTATCTTAAGTCCAAGAAGAAGATTCATGACACGGCTTGTTGTCTTATTTCCAAACACACTTCTTGCAGGAATTCCGGGCTTTCCGAAATCTCTCACACCGAGAATGAGCGACTTGATGTTATCCGCCAGTACTTCACCGCACTTGCAGATATCTTTTACAGAGTGCTGCCCGTCGGAATCCGCGGTAACAACACCGACAAGATTGTCATACTCATTGATGCAATGATTAAATGCCTCCTTGAGTGCCCTTCCCTTTCCCATATTAACGGCATTTCTCAAGGTCACAGCGCCGAGCTTTCTGACCTCATCAAAAGTGTGCCCGTATTTTGCGGGATCTGAGCCGTCATCAACCACGATCACAGGCTCTGTCGTTGTTTCGACAAGCTCTTTTACCAATCTGATAAGTTCTTCTCCCGGCTCATATGCCGGAATGACAATAGGAACAGCACCTTTACTCAAGAGTTACTCCCCTTCCACTGTTTATTATTTTGTATATTTTACAACTTTCGAACTTACTTCCTTCTTTTAAAAGAGGTAAGAAAAGATCTTTTGAGATTTCATCATCATCTTCAATGTATAAATATGAAGCATGACTCGCAAGCAGTTTATCACCAATCGACGCCGTATCATCGGATTCAGTCATAAAACCGTCATAGACAAGGGCGACAGGTGATGCCTCCTTGTTAATATATGCATTGTGGACCCAGTACGAAGAATGTCCGTCGCGCATAACCAGAATTCTCTTGCCCTGCAATTCCTTATCCGCCGTCACGTTATCCACAAGGAGTTTTCCTTTTTCACCGATCATGTCCTCTATATAAACCCTGTTTTCCTCCGCCACATCTCTGTAGCCGTTTATATAAAAGAGAAATCCCTTGTAGTCCGCTGTCACAAAGACAAACACAAGAAATGCAAGCGCAAATATCTTTGATTTTTTAAATTTACCCGCACCATTATACAATACCCCGGCCAAAAGATACACCCCGCCAAGCATAAAAGGACAGCCGTATCTGGCAATCGAAAGCGACATCGCATAGGCATCAAGGTACTGATCTTCAGTCTGAAAGATTGATATATGTGCCAAAAAGATGATCCCGTAAGCCAAAAGTGCCGTAGTCGCGGTAAAAATCGCAAGCTTCACAATATCTTTTTTATCCGCTGCTTTTTTATAAAAAAGAAATGTCAAAAACAATCCCATCAAAATCAGCATTGCGCCCGCCGAAACATCTATCGTAAGATTGCTGTCTCCATGCATCGGAAGAAGCCAGAAGCCCTTCATAAAAAAGCCTGCTTTGTCCATAGTATTCGCAGGAGCCACGTAATCGCCGGAAGTTGCAAGGCGTATTCCCGCTCCTGTCAACTTGGCAACTCTTCTGTTGATGAAACAAAATCCAAGCCAGGAGCCGTAGACTATAAAACTTGCGACTCCGGAAGCAATGTACTTTCGCATATTCTTTTGCCCAAAAACAATTCCGAACACGAATGCAAATGCCGCCCACTCTGCTCCGACCGATTTTGTCAAAAGAAGAACCGATGCGTACAAAAAAATCTTTATATAATAAAATTCTTCATTATTCAAATTCTCATTTCCGCGTCTGCCGCTCCAAAGTGTCAGAAGAAGCGCCCCGTAAATGATTCCCATCGTCACATCCGCAGGAGTTCCGTAGTAGATTATTCCGTTGAAGATTCCGGGAAAAAGAACCATCGCCGCAAAACAGAACACCGTAAGCACATTCTTTTTTGCCCCAGAGAACTTATCCGCCGCTTTCTTCACAACTCCGAAAAGAGGCATCATGAATATTGTATTGGTCACGAAATATCCGAGAAACTGCAGGTTTTCTCTGTACTTACCAAGTCCCATAAAAAGAAACAAGCACTTATACAATGAGCCCGCGGGCGGATAATCACCAAACTCAGGCGATACATTGCCATACTTTCCCGCAAATCCGTTCAGATAAAAAATCTGCTTGGCATCCTGCGACCAGAAATTAATGTCATCCCACCACGAAAAAGCAAGTCCCGACGTAAGAAAGCCCATTATCACAGAGGTCACGATAAGCCCGATAACTTCGGGAGATAAGATACTTTTCCCAAGTGCCTCAAGTCTTTTGCTCTCAGCATTTTTCTTTTTATCCATAAAAAAAGAAATAACGCTCAGCACTATATACAGAGAAGCCTCAACAAACACGCCGCGCAGCGCGCCAATGATGGCAAGAACATACATGGTAAGCCCCAGAGCCGCATATGCTACAGGAAGCGTACTTGCCATATTCTCCTTATATCTGTATGAAAAATTTGCAGCCATTAGAATTACTGCGGCCGCGCACAGAATGAATCCGATAAGATCGACAGTCCACATACTATGTTTCCTATTCCCAAATTAGTATTTTCAGATAAAAAGAAAAACAAAATTATTATAGTATTAATATTCCATTAAATCATCGCTTTTCACTATTTTTTCACTAAAAAACGATTGACATTTGCACAATAATATATAAAATGTAAGTAACTAAAGGTGGCTAAGTATGCCCTCGTGCGTCTGATGTCAATGGAATGACAGAATCATTATACCGCACGTATATCAAGGAAGAAAGGAGGGGCATCGAATGGCAGGAATATCTCTAAATGGTGTTTATAACCATTTCATACAGGACTACGTGTCAAAAGATGTTACACAGGCCGACGCACATCGTAAGGATGAGCTTAGGGATGTGTATAAGTCGATTGCAAAAATAAACAAAAACTCCCCTCTTTATTTACTTTCAAATGATGACGATGTGCGTATTGACGCAATAGATATAAAAGAGCGTGCAAGACAGCTTCAGAACAGTATCTTTAACCTTAGCGATCAGGAAGATAAATCTTCCCTGAATCACACTTCCGCTTTCTCGACAGATTCGGATACGGTAGTTGCTTCATACATCGGCAAAACTCCGAACGAAGATGTCGGAACGGCAGGTTTTGATATCGAAGTATCACAGCTCGCTTCGCAGCAGGTAAATACGGGACTTATGCTTTCAACGGATTCATCAAGCGTACTTCCTCCCGACAATTATTCATTTGATGTAAAAGTCGGCGAGCAGGAATTTGAATTCCAGTTCAGCATTTACGGTGCCGACAAGAATATAGATGTACTACAGAAACTTGAAAAGCTGATAAATAAGGCCGACATAGGTCTTTCAGCCGAAATATTAGAGGGAACCAATAACCGCTCTGCGCTTCAGATCTCATCCAAACACACCGGTCTCCACCCCGGAGAACTCAGCCAGTTTGAGATATATGAGACTGACGGAGAACTCAAAAGTGGTGCTGTTGCCGCTCTCGGACTTGATATGGTTTCCGCTCCCGCTTCCAATGCGCACTTTGCGTTAAACGGCGACGAGAAAACAGCCATTTCAAATCACTTCACAGTCGGCTCCAAGTTTGACATCCACTTAAACGGTGTCACAGAGCCCGGAGATTCGATACATGTCGGTGTCAAAAAAGATAACGAGGCGCTTGTAAACCATATAACCGCCCTCATCGACAACTACAACAGTTTTGTAAACGACGCTGCACAGGAACACGACGTCAAGTACAAAGGCGACAAGCTCAGGTCTGAAGCAATATCGATTGCGCGCCAGCACATAAAAGATACCGAAGCACTCGGAATCAAGCTCGAAGGAGACGGTGTAATATCGATAGATACGGACACACTCAAGGAAGCTGTCACAACAAGCAATAACACCGACGCACTTGAGCCCATCAAGAAATTCTCGGAATCACTTCTTTCGATGGCAAAAGAGATCTCGGTAAATCCTATGAAGTACGTTGACAGGCCTGTCGTTAATTATAAGAACCCCGACAACAAAGAAAACGTGGCTTCACCGTACATCACAAGTGAGTATTCAGGCATGATGTTCAACAATTATTGTTGAAGCCTGTTTAATATAGAGAAGCAGCTCGCCAAACGGCGGGCTGCTTCTGCTTTACGCATTATTTATGCATTCTCTGCACTAAGGTTAAGCGCTTCCCTTATTACCTGATCCATATTGTAATACTTATACTGGCCAAGCCTTCCTCCAAAGAGGATATTGGGAAACTCTTTTGAAAGCTCGGTATATTTCTTAAAGAGCTCATTATTCTTATCATCATTCATCGGATAGTAAGGCTCATCGCCGTGCTTCCATTCTGCCGGATACTCCCTTGTGATAACCGTTCCTTTTCCCGTTCCGTATTCAAAATGCTTGTGCTCGATTATTCTGGTAAAAGGAATCTCACGCTCAGTATAGTTTACAACAGCATTTCCCTGATAGTTATCAACATCGGGAAGTTCCTCTGTCTCAAATCTGAGCGACCTATACTCAAGAGTTCCAAGCTTGTATCCAAAGAATTCGTCTATCATTCCGGTAAAGAGGATCTTATCAAAGCTGTCGCCTGTTACTGAAGCGTAAGGCTCAGCAGGAACATTTCCGCTCATATTCACAAAATCATAGTAATCAACGGATGTCTTTACCGTTATGGTTCCGGAAACCTTCTCAGAATCTGCGCTGAGAAGAAGGAGTTTGGAAACAAGTTCCGTATATCCGCCGATAGGAATACCCTGATATCTGTCATTAAAATAATTATTGTCGTAAATAAATCTCATTGGAAGTCGTCTTATAATGAACGCAGGAAGTTCCTTACAGTCTCTTCCCCACTGCTTCTCGGTATAGCCCTTAACAAGTTTCTCATAGATATCTCTTCCCGCAAGGCTGAGCGCCTGCTCTTCGAGATTGTCGGCAGAAAAAGAATCTGTTCCCTTTTCCTTATTTATCCTTGCAATCTCTTCTTTTGCCTGCTTATCTATGATCTCTTTAGCTTCATCAGGAGTCTTTATCCCCCACATTTTGCTGAAAGTATTCATGTTAAAGGGAAGATTGTAGAGCTCATCTCCGTAAACAGCGACAGGACTGTTGATATAGTTATTGAACTCCGCAAATCTGTTCACATATTCCCAAACCTCTTTGTCCGATGTGTGGAAAATATGCGCTCCGTATTTATGCACATTTATTCCAAGTTTATTCTCTGTATAGATATTTCCACCGATATGCTCTCTTCTATCTATCACAAGCACATCTTTGCCCTTAGTCGCCATCTCATGTGCGAAAACCGCACCAAAAAGTCCGGCCCCAACTACCAAATAATCGTATTTCATATCCCCGATTGCATGATATTCACTTAGCTCATGCTTTTCCTTTCTCTGATATTCCCCTATTATACCCTCTATCGGCTTTTGGCACAAATAAAGAGTTGATCTTCAACTCTTTTCTTTGAAAATGAAAAACGAGACAAAGAAGATTTTGTCTTCTCTGTCCCGCTTATTAATTTTTTGTTTAAGTCCATATCAGTCAGCCTGATATTTGTCTAACTGTGAAAAATCACCCATCATATCAAGAATCTTCTTACGTCCCGCTTTGTTAAGCTTAACATACTGCTGCATTACACGGTTCTCAACGATCTTCTTTCCAAGATCTGCACCCTGCTCAAGTGTTGAAAAATCAACAGGGTTAAGATTCAAACGATCGCACATTTTGATAACTGTTCCGTAAGCCATTCCCTCAATTCCTCTATCAAGTGCTGTAACCAATGTGCTGTATGGTATAGACATATCTATAGCAAACTGTCTTACGCTCTTATACTGCAGAAGAATTTCCTTCTTCAAAATTTCAGCTTTTGTCATGTTGCATAACCTCCTAAATCTTTTCTCTTTTGCGTCTCTTTTCTTTTGCATCCCCTAGTCTATCACATAGACGTTATTTCGTCATTCCTTTTTAAGAAAATTACCTGCTAAAATTTTCTTAAGAATAACGACACTTTTTCGGCAATTTAACGAAATTGTAGGAGGAAACATTTTTTTGCGAAAGTGTTCACACATTTATCACATTTTATTGTTAAAATATGAGACTTTTTCCCGTTCACCCCCTCCAAAATCTTCCGATATTGCCTAGGATTTCTATATATTATTATACGAAAAAACAAATAGTACGCAAGTACTATTTGTCGTAAATTTTTTAATGTTTTTCTGTTGTATAAAATAGCCGGAACCCTATATTCCACGCACATCTTCAATTCTATTGTTTAAAAATGACATAACCTCGTTGTATATATCTTTCGGAATGCTGTATATTTTGTGAATATTTCCGTCACACAAAATATCAATCGTACCCATTTTCTTTTTCACCGAGACTATATTTTTAAAATCAATGACCTCCTTGGCCATATCATTATTCCCCTTGAATTCAAGGCGTTCCGAGTAGATACTGAGTATGCCTTCTTTAAAGCCTTCAGTAGCCTTTACCTCATATTCCGGGTCATCAACCCCAAGAACCGAATCAAAGCCGCGTGCGCCCGTCTCAGACTCCATAACAGGCGCCGTAAGATCGGCTTCTCTGATCCTTCTCTCGGATGTTTCCTCGTCATCGTCGTCAAATTTAACGACATTGGTCTCAATAAGCCCCGATACCGTATTGTAGGCCGCTTTTATCGCATATCCCGAGTTAACCAAAAGCGTGATATTCTTGCTCCTTATCTTTTGTCTGAACTTAAGCGCATGGAATCCCGCCTTAACCGCAAAACATATTGTTTCTCCCGCTTTCACCTCATACAGCTGTTTCTCGTCAAGAAAGACCATCATTACATTTCCGTCCGTGCTCCTGTGTCCAACGCACGCAATCTGTATCAGATAGTCCTTTCCGTCTTCAAAAAGCTTCTTTCCGCACATCGGGCAGAAATTTATTCTCAGGTTAATATTATCCGGCAAAACTCTTTTACAATTAGGGCAATTCATGCACACTCACCTCATAATCTTTTTTTATCATAAAAGCCTGAACATCACTCGCTGAGCAATTTATCCAGACGTTCTGAATCAAATCCCGCATCCGCATTGGACTTTATAATATCCATCATCTCGTCGTTCCCGTTATTTATCTTCTCACTGAGGAAAAGACCGTCAGCCTTAAGGTATCTCATGATCTGACCGATGCAAACATGCTTTCTCTCGGCTATTACTATGTCAAAGGACCTTTCTGCCCACGGAAGCCTCATGGTATTCACATCTCCGAACGCAACGTCATCGGCGATAAGTCCCGCTATTCCGGCCTCAAATGAGTTAGCGCACACACCGGCTATAAAAGTATCGGGACAGCTGCTCTTTATGTATGATGCATTTGCTCCAAAACCGCAGGTAAAATCAAGAATTCTAAGCCCCTCTTTTTGCTTTGAATAAAGATCTATAACACTATCTGCTGCCTCAAACCACGGAAGCGAATAGCCCCAGATATCAAATCCCCATTTATCTATAAACTTGTTCCTGCTCTCGGTCATGGCATTCTCATTCTGGGCAAAACCGGTTCCGCCATTGTGATAAATAAAAGCATTCTTGCAGACATACTGTATAAAACCTGCCCTGGCAAGTCTGATTCCAAGATCGTCGTCTTCGAAATATCCCGGAGAAAAACGCTCGTCAAAAACTTTATAGTCCTCCGCAACGCACCTTACAGCCTCTCTTGACAGCATCATCGCAAATCCCGTAAGCCTGAACCTCTTGATATATGCCCTCTTCACGGGATAAGAATGCGCAGCGGCATAGCTTTCAAATATCTTGACACTTCTGTCAACTCCAAGTTTCCTGTGCCAGAGCTCGCCAAGTTCCTCTCCCGCATATCCGGACAGTTCCTCAGGCGTTACTTCCTGAAGTGACGCACTGTTTGAAAGTGCACTGACAGCACCGACATTTCTGTTGTCATAAAGCCCCATTCTCATGAAAAGCACTGCATTCTGTGTAAGGATAGCATCGTTATTAAGATAGAAAATGTCATTGTTCCTGTCACAACACACACTACCTATGTTGCAGCCTTTTGGGAATCCCGCGTTCTCATCGTTGAGAATAAGCTTGAACCTGTAACTTACGCTCTTTGCCTTTTCTTTGAGATACTCCTTTACTCCGTCTTCCGTAGATGCGTTATCCACAACCACGATCTCATATGCCCCCTTAGGCACATATTTTTCAATCGAGTCAATACATCTTTTCAAAAGATCCAGGTCATTGTGCGACAATATCATAAAGCTGAGCTTCCTGACTCTGAGCGTACGGCTCTGCTCAAGCCCCCTCATTGCCTCCTTAATGACTTCACTGTCATTTTCATCATCGCAGTACATCAAAGCCGTTTCCAGAGTAAGGTACGACAGGTTGACATTGATGTCTGCATAATATAATCCGAGCATATAAAAAAGCTCGTAGTTGCCCCCGTCATAGGCAATTCCTCGAGCTATTGCATCATATTCAGCCGTTGAGTCTGCGAGCGCTTCCCATAAAGAAGCCTCCAAAAGACACAGCTTAGCTGCGTCCTTCGGCTCTTTTTCACCAATATGTAAATATTCTTCCTGAAATTCGTATAACGCTTCCTTATAGTCGCCTGTCGCTATAAGTTCCGTCAGCTTTTCATACATTTTATTCCCCACCCCTGCTACTTTTTGCGAACACCGCGGATCACCTTATACTTACATTTATGGTATCTTTTGCAAAAAATAATGTCAAGCGCGATGACGTTATAAAGTGTTTTGTCTATCGATAATATTTTATTGACTCTTCAAAGCTGACTTTAGGCTCCCAGCCCGTGTCTTTTTTTATCTTTTCACCTGAGACTTCAAGTGAAACAAAAGGATTGGCTCTGTTGCCGTAGCTAATTAGGCTTTCATCCGCTCCGACACACTTTGCGGCTCTTTTTACGAAATTCATTAATCTGTCACAGTCACCGTTTGCGATATTATAGACCTCTCCGGTCACTCCTTTTTCAAAAAGAGCTATTATCGCATCCGCGGCATCTCCCGCATCGAGATAATCCCAGTACTGCTCGCAGGAACTGAGACTTACTCCCTCTCCCGCCGCAAGTTTCCTTACAACATCGGGAAGCATTCTGCCTGAGGGCTCATATTTTCCTATAAGGCTGAATATTCTTCCCCAGATAAAGTCGATTCCAAGGATCCTTGCTTTTGACTCAGTCAGATAATAAGCTGCTGCCTTGCAACTTCCGTAGGCTGTAAACGGCTCAAGAGGAAGATCTTCCGTTATGGGTCCGCTCTTAACTCCGTACTCAGCCTGTGACCCTATGCCGATTACCCTTATCGAAACGTCCATATTTTTGCTTTTAAGGCATTTATCTTTAATATCGCGGACAGAATCAAGCAAAAGCAGAGATGCGTCTATATTCCGCCTCTGAGTATCAAAATCATCTCTTGCCCCTCCCCATGACAGATGGAAAAGAGCTATCGCTTCCGCACCGCTTATATCATCGTCATCGATATAACCGCATATTTTGTCGTAGTCTTCCATATCGATGAGCACTTTTTTCAAAGACTCGCACTCAGAAAACCTGTCATTGTGAGATGAGCCTTTTCTTCCTATCGCATAAACTTTATACCCATAATCTAACAGGTGCTCTGTCAGATTAGCTCCCGCAAATCCAAAGGCACCTGTCACTATGGCAATCTTACCATTATTTTTCATATTTATTACGCTTTCCCGCAAGCTTTCTTTATCACGTTTGCCATGAACTCGATCTTGCCATCGTTAAGCCCCGGATATACTCCGATCCAGAACGCATTGTTCATAACATAATCTGTCACGGACAGATCTCCAACAACTCTGTAATCACCGGCATCATCCACACTCTTCTTGCAAACGAACTCATCGAAGCAAGGATGCTTTGTGACATTTCCGCTAAAGAGAAGTCTTGTCTGAATGTTGTTATCCTCAAGAGCCTTGGTAATGGCATTTCTTGTAAGTTCGTTGCCGTTTCCGTCCTTAGCTCCCTCTTTTACGCCCATGATAAATCCAAACCATGAAGGATTGCTGTTCTCAGCGGGCTCGGGAAGAATAAGAACGTCTTTAAGACACTCAAGCTTCTCATAAAGGCTCTTCCAGTTCTTTCTTCTGGCATCGGCAAAACCGATGAGTTTATCAAGCTGCGCGCATCCGACTGCCGCCTGCATATCCGTAGCCTTAAGGTTATATCCGAGATGGCTGTAAACATACTTGTGATCGTATCCGACGGGAAGTTCACCAAACTTACCATCAAATCTGTGACCGCAGAAATTATCTTTTCCGGGAGGACAGATACAATCGCGCCCCCAATCCCTGTAACTTCTAACAAGTCTGTGAAGAAGAGCATTGTCCGTATATACACATCCGCCTTCACCCATCGTGATGTGGTGCGGAGGATAGAAACTTGATGTTCCTATATCGCCCCATGTTCCCGTAAATGCTGTCTTTCCGTCAATAGTATACTCAGAACCGAGCGCATCACAGTTATCCTCAACAAGCCAGAGTCCGTGCTTATCGCAGAACTCTCTTACTGCCTTGAGATCAAACGGATTACCAAGTGTATGTGCGATCATTACTGCTTTTGTCTTAGGACTGAGCGCCTCTTCAAGCATCGTAACGTCAATATTGTACTGAGGAACGGTAACATCAACAAATACAGGTACTGCGCCGTACTGCATGATAGGTGCGACCGTTGTGGGGAATCCACAGGCAACGGTAATCACTTCGTCGCCTCTCTTTATCTGTCTGTCACCGAGTTCAGGTGCCGTAAGTGCCATAAAAGCAATAAGATTGGCTGAAGATCCGCTGTTTACAAGGCTTGCAAATCTTACATTCAAAAGCTCCGCAAATCTCTTTTCAAATTCATCGGTGTATCTTCCTGCGGTAAGCCAAAAATCAAGTGAAGAATCCACAAGATTTATAACTTCCTTCTCATCAAAAACCCTTCCCGAATAAGGAATTCTGTCTCCCTCGGTGAAACTGTCGTTATCTTTTTTCAAAAAGCGGTTATAATAATCCGCAACAAGGTTCAAAATCTGCTCCCTTGCCTGCTGCTCGCTGTTACTCATCTTTTACTCTTTTCTCCTATACCTGTTTATAATACTCTTTTATCTGGTCTGTCATGCACTCTACGGCTTCGCCCTTAAAATAAGCGCATGTCCACTCTGCTGTCTTTGCCACTGCGTCGTCAATATTCCATTTTGGCGACCACTTAAGTCTACTCTTTATCTTGGAACAGTCAAGTTTTAAGAAACTTGCTTCGTGAGGACCGCCGTCAGGCCTTATCACGATCTTTATGCCATGTCCCTTAAACGCCTTATTACCCGCATTTTCAGAAACAAGTTTGTTCCAGGAATCCACAAAAGCTCCCGCAAGTCTGCCCGCAGTCACCGCATCGTCATCGTTTGGTCCGACATTGTAGTAGCCCGCATAGAACTTATCTTCATACTGCTTCTGTGCAAGAAGGATATACGCCGAAAGCGCCTCGAGCACATGCTGGAAAGGTCTTGTGGAGTCGGGATTTCTGAGCACTATATCATCACCCTTCTCCGCTGCTCTCACACAATCCGGAATAAGTCTGTCGTTGGCAAAATCACCTCCGCCTATGACATTTCCGGCTCTTGCGGTAGATACCGCTATTCCAAGCTCGTTAAAAAATGAATTTATATAAGAATGTGTTACCAGCTCAGAACACGACTTACTGTTCGAATACGGGTCGAATCCGTCGAGTTTCTCATCCTCTCTGTACCCCCATACCCACTCATTGTTCTCGTAAACCTTATCCGTGGTAACATTCAAAAAAGACTTAACGCTCGGGCAGTTCCTTACGCATTCACACACGTTTACGGTGCCCATCACGTTTGTTTCATATGTATATCGCGGATCCTTGTAGGAATCCCTTACAATCGGCTGAGCCGCAAGATGAAAAACAATCTCAGGCTTTGCTTTATCAAAATACTCTTTTAATTCATCAAAATTCCTAATATCGCCGATATGCGAGTCCATCTCATTCGCAATACCGGAAATCTCATACAGATTCTCTTTTCCCTCAGAAGGTGCAAGAGAATATCCGTATACATCGGCCCCGGCCATTATCATGATCTTGGAAAGCCAGCTTCCCTTAAATCCCGTGTGGCCCGTTATGAGCACTCTTTTCCCTTTGTAAAAATCTAACATCATTCACCTTTCTCTATCTCGGCAGCCTCTTTCTCATAATCAGCCGCCTGTTCTTCGTTGCCAAGCGCCTTGTAGCACTTTGCAAGCGCAAGCCTCGGAATTTCCTTGCCGGTCTTGATATCAATTATGCTCGCGCACTCATACGCCGCGTTGTAGAACCAGACTATAGCTTCGTCATAGTCCTCTTTTCCGTAATAATATTCTCCGAGTTCGCAGCACATTTCACTGCACATCTCGGTTGCGGCATCCTTAAGCGAATACTTAAGAAGCGCTTCGGCGTCTTTTTGAAGAACGGCCACATGCGCAAGTACGCAGCTCGCCTCCTTTATTTCATCAACGCTTCTCGTACTGTCTTTTACAGCTTCCACAAAAAAATCTTTTGCCAAAATAAAATCTTCATCTTTCCCCGCCATAAAAAGCTCTCTGGCGTACATTCCGTGAAGTCTTTTGGAGATGCGTCTTCCGCCGGCAACAGCCTTCCTGAACGAAGAAAGGTCGCGCTCCGCATGGTTTTCTTTTGGCCGATGTATTATCTCAACCTCGCTGTTACAGATAACGGGATCGATGACCACCTGCTCGTGGATTGGATCCTCCCACCTGAAATTCCGCACTCTCTTAAAGAGCTTCGGGCGAAGTTCCCTGTCATAATTGTAGACCGTCCGAAATGACAACTGATTGCAATAATACATCTGAACAATATCTATATCAAGTTCTTCAATATCTTTCTTTAGCCTGATGAACCTCTGCCTGTTGTCCTCATCGAGCTCCTCATCTGCATCCGCAGAATAAATGTAATCGCAAGTTGCAAGTGAAAAAGAATAATTTCTGGCCTCGCTAAAATCTCCCGTCCACTTAAAATCATAAACCTTTGCGCCGAACTCTTTGGCAATATCAACAGTCCTATCCTCGGAGCCTGTATCCACAACAATCATCTCGTCAACAATTCCCTGAAGGCTCTTAAGGCATTTCCCAAGATTCTCTTCTTCATTCTTAACTATCATGCAAAGACTGACTGTTATCATATTCTCCTCCGCTTTTTATCCCCTTTTAAAAAGATACCTCTTGCTCCACTTAATAATTTTACCTTAAAAACATATGTCTTTCTATATTTTATTGCCCGCAAAAGTGTATTAATGTACAATTTAAGTTAATGGCTGCATGCAGGTATGTTGACTTTAGATCAATTATTTCGCAGATAATTTATCCGACCGTCACCGTTCCGGCACAGCGGATTTGGTGGAAGGATCGATGATACAAAAAAGTTTTTGCAAAAAAATGATCTATATATTTATTCTGGTATTTGCAGTTATGCCGGCGTCTTTTGGCTGTTCAAAACCAACAGAATCCGCAGAGGTAAGCGCGCAAAAAGCATTGGAAAATCCTGTGCCCGCGCCTACTCCCTATAACAGCGAAAGTTTCATCGAAGAATCCTCTCTTACAAGTGACGGCGAAGATCCAATCGCCGCTGCATCAGAATATACTCCCGGAAAAAATTACGATTCAAAACTAAGCGTTCCGACATACGTAACGAACATCGATGGCACATGGTTTATTGTTGATTGTTACCACAACAGGGTGATCTATTCGGATTCGCTCGAAACACCTCTCAACGAGTGGAATATAATGACATCCGATGCCACAAGGCCTCATACGATCGCAAGTGACGGAAAAGTCTACATGATCGACGATACTGACAATAACAGAATTCTTATCTTTGAAAAAGTAGACGGTAAATTCATTCACACCCAGAGCTTCTACGACATAGGAATACGCCCGCACTACACAGTTTACGACGAAGCTACGGATACATTTTATGTGTGGAGTTCAATGACGGGTGAGCTCTTTTGCTTTAGGACCGACTCATCCACAGGCAGAGTTTATCTGACGGATAAAAGAAAGATTGATTCCCTTGACGGTATCTACATCCGCTCATTTTCTGTAATAGACGGCGATATCTACCTTGTATCGGGCGTCTCAGAAGAAGGAGCCGAGGCAACCATTCTTCAATGCGATCTTGCAACATTTGAGGTTAAGCAGATTTACGCCGTTCCCGACGAGCTTGCAGGAATGGTTCAGATAACCAAAATACAGGACTTCTACTACATCTCTGTTTCAACAGACAAGACCGGCAATCAGGATGTTGCGACTATCGTGCGCACCAAGTCTCTTGACGATCTTGCCACAGGTGAATATGAAGATATCTACTCAAAATATTTTATCGGAGGAGGCACTCCATACTATATTTCTTCAGTAGGTGATACATATTTTCTTACAGAACACCGCCTTAAAGATCATTCTGTCTGGTCTTTCAAAGTTGAAGACAACGAAATCGCAGATGTACAGCCGATTTTCTAATGTACCTTTAAAATGTCATCAATTTTTATAAAAATTTAATTTTTTTCTTTATCTCTGAACAATTTCCTAGTAAAATTGAATTAGGAGATATGAAAATGAGAATATTCGCAAACGTCAAAACGTCAATCAATCGATACAAAGACTATCGCACTATGACCAAAGACGATTTAGCGGACTTCTATCAGTCAAAGTGCGACTACTACCAGGAATATGTATGGGTATGCCTGGTAGTCGGAACTATTCTTTCAGTCTTTTACATAGTTCCGGATTATATGCTTAACGGCAGTATTATCCCCACGCTCATACCAAGACTCACGGTATTGGGTATTCTTTTGTTGTTTCTTATAGTCCTTCATTTCTCACACAGCAGGGCTGCCATAGTAACAGCGGACTATTTCCTTGTTCATTCCATAATTGTCACCACAATATGCGCAGCACACTTTCTGGGGCATAAGACTCTTGCAAGTGAATTTTTCCTGATAATGAATCTCATCTTTCTTATTGCCGGCTTTGTTGCAAGGATTAGGGAAATAACCGTTTCATATATCATTTTCTTCCTCGAGATCCTAATATCGCATTTCATCATCCGCTATGAGAATTTTCCAATCATTATGATACTTATAATCCCATGTGGTCTTGCAGTCATCTTCTCTCACGTTATCCTGACATTCTTATATCTTGACCATTACAGGCTAAGCCAAAAACTTGAACTTGCAATGATCACAGACCCTCTGACTCAGGTTTACAACAGACATCTTTTGGAAAAAATAGTTACCAAAAATGCTCTTATGAACATGGAAGAACCCATTGCGATCGCAATGCTCGACATAGACAATTTTAAAAAGATAAACGACGAACACGGTCACTACACAGGTGATCTGACTCTCCTTTACATAGGACAGAAACTTTCAAAAGAAACTCATTCGGACGACTACGTTATACGCTTCGGCGGCGAAGAGTTCATCGTAATTTTTAAAAAGTGTGATATAAACAATGCTTGCGCCCGCATGGAGCAGTTCAGACAAGACGTAGAAAAAGCGGAAGATTCACCGGTTCCGTTTACAATATCAGTCGGCGTCTCCAAATACACCGGCGACTTCTCCAAAACAATCCAGAACGTAAATCACGCACTTACCAAAGCCAAAGATTCAGGCCGCAACAGTGTGGTTGTGGTGTAGTGAAGATGTGACGTAACCAAACAGGCAGATGTATATAATCTTTTGCTCAGGTTGTGCTAAACACTCCAATGAGCCCAAAACAGTAATCGATTCGTGCAATGGCACTCACGATTACTTGGTCTCATTTCCGTAGCACAAATTCGCAAAAGATTATATACATCTGCCTGTTTGGTTACTGCATATTCTCACACTGTACTTAACTACATACCAGATCATTTATTCATTTCACAACACTTTAAAATATATTCTTGCATCACTTTACCACTAAATCCTTAGCTAATATGGTTTTCTATATTTCTTCCTATAATATTCCCAAAAAGTCTGCAGTAAATTCAGATTCCCACAGTATTATCTAACGGATACACTCCTTAAGCGTCATAGAGGATGTAATATTTCCCTCTTCTACAACGTAAAAAATCATAGTATATAAGAGTTGAATGGGCCTCTGAGCTCGTCGGTACTTATGCCACGTCTTTTGTGGCATTAGTACCGCTACGAAGCGAGGGGAGCGAAAGCGTCCCTGAAACTCTTATATACTATGATTTTGTATTCTATAGATGTGTAAATTCTTACTCCTCAGATGTATCCCCCACAGGCTTTCCGCCGGTTGCAAGCCACTTGAGGTATGCATTGATGAACGGATCGAGTTCTCCGTCAAGTACGCCGTCTGCGTTTGATGCCTTAAAGCCTGTACGTGTGTCATTTACCATTGTGTAAGGCTGAAGCACGTAAGAACGGATCTGGCTTCCCCAAGCATTGTCTTTTACCTCTCCACGGATTCCGTCAAGCTTAGCCTGATTCTCCTCCTGCTTCATGATAAAGAGCTTTGCTTTAAGCATCTGCATAGCCTTGTCCTTGTTTTGGAACTGTGAACGCTCATTCTGGCAGGCAACTACAACACCTGTAGGAATATGTGTGATACGAACAGCGGATGAAGTCTTGTTGATGTGCTGTCCGCCGGCACCACTTGAACGATATGTGTCAATCCTGAGGTCATCAGGGTTAATCTCGATATCAACATCTTCCTCAATATCAGGCATTACATCACATGATACGAAAGAAGTCTGTCTCTTAGCCTGTGCATTGAAAGGACTGATACGAACAAGTCTGTGAACACCGTGCTCAGACTTAAGAAGTCCATACGCATTTGTTCCCGAAATCTGGAATGTAACAGATTTGATACCTGCTTCGTCTCCGTCAAGAAGATCGAGAACTTCGGTTGTGAAGCCTTTTCTTTCTGCCCATCTTGTATACATACGATAGAGCATGCTTGCCCAGTCGCAAGCCTCTGTTCCGCCTGCACCGGCGTTAAGTCTGAGAATTACATCATATTTGTCATAAGGCTGGTTAAGAAGATTGCTGATTCTGATATTCTCGAGAGTATTCTCAAAATCATCAAGCTCAGATCTGATCTCTGCAGCCATATCATCATCGTCAACGCCCTCTGCGTTCTGCATATCGATGAGGTCGATTATATCTCCGTACTGCTTGTTGAGCTGATCGATCCCTGCAACAAGGTCCTGCATATTCTTAAGATCTTTTGTCTTCTTGTTTGCCTTCTCGGCATTATCCCAAAATCCGGGCTCCTCCATCTCACGGCTGAGCTCTTCTATTATCTTTTTCTTATTATCCAGATCAAGAGACGCTGTCACTTCTTCAAGAGTGCCTCTGAGATTCTGAATTTCAACTTTCATCTGATCAAGTATTACCATTATGTTCTCCTATGTCCTATTCGCGATACGTTAGATTATTCGGTATTTCTTTTGCCAAAACGTATCACTTATACCCTGCCGCAACAATTCTTGTATTTCTTGCCGCTTCCGCAAGGGCAGGGATCATTTGGATAAACTTTGGCTTCAACTCTCTTAACGGGAGCTTTCTGAGCTGTATCATCCTTATTTGTGCCTGTAACTTTGGCAACCTGCTCACGCTCTACCTTCTCTTCGATATGAACATGGAAAAGAAGTCTCACTGCATCTTCCTTAATTCCCTTTGTCATATCATCGAACATCTCATAACCGGCAAGCTTATACTCAAGCTTAGGATCTCTCTGTCCGTATGCCTGAAGACCGATTCCCTGACGAAGCTGATCCATATCGTCAATGTGATCCATCCACTTTCTGTCGATTACTTTCAAAAGAATTACTCGCTCAATCTCTCTTATTGTCTCGGGCTCAGGGAATTCTGCTTCCTTAGCCTCATAGAGTTTAACGGCCTCTTCCTTGAGCTGCTGGATAAGACCTGACTTTGTAAGATTATCAATACGTCCTCTGTTGATCTTCTTAAGAGGAATTGTAGGAAGCAGGATCTCATTGAGCTCGTTGAAATCCCAGTTATCCGAATCAGTCTCTTCACCTACAACAGTCTCAACAGACGATTCAACAATATCTGTGATCATCTTGTAGATGGCATCTCTCATTGATTCTCCGTTAAGAACTTTCTTACGCTCAGCATAAATAATCTCTCTCTGCTCATTGTTTACCTGATCGTACTCAAGAAGATTCTTTCGGATTCCGTAGTTGTTGGACTCAATCTTCTTCTGTGCGGTCTCAATGGCTTTAGAGAGTGATGAATGCTCGATTTCCTGACCATCGGGAATTTTGAGCGCATTAAACATAGCAATAAGTCTCTCTGAACCAAAGAGTCTCATGAGGTTATCTTCAAGTGAAAGATAGAACTTAGACTCACCGGGATCTCCCTGACGTCCTGAACGTCCGCGGAGCTGATTATCGATACGTCTGCTCTCATGTCTCTCTGTTCCGATTATCTTAAGTCCGCCTGCTGCCTTTGCTTCTTCATCAAGCTTAATATCGGTACCACGGCCGGCCATGTTTGTTGCGATTGTTACAGCGCCGTGCTTACCTGCCTCAGCGACAATCTCAGCTTCCATCTCATGGAACTTCGCATTAAGTACCTGATGCTGGATTCCTCTCTTTTTAAGGAGCTTGCTGAGTTCCTCAGATGCCTCGATCGTGATCGTACCTACAAGAACAGGCTGTCCTTTCTTGTGAGCCTCTTCTACAGCATCACAGATAGCCTTAAGCTTTTCTTTCTTGGTCTTGTACATTGCATCCTGAAGGTCCTTACGGATAACAGGCTCATTTGTAGGGATCTCTATAACGTCCATTCCGTAAATATCACGGAATTCTCTTTCTTCTGTGAGAGCAGTACCTGTCATACCACATTTCTTTTCAAACTTATTAAAGAAGTTCTGGAATGTGATTGTTGCAAGAGTCTTGGACTCTCTCTTAACTTTAACGTGCTCTTTTGCCTCTATTGCCTGGTGAAGTCCGTCTGAATAACGACGTCCCGGCATAACACGACCTGTGAATTCATCAACGATAAGAACTTCGTCATTCTGAACGATATAGTCGTGATCTCTCTGCATTAAGTTATTTGCTCTGAGAGCAAGGATAATGTTGTGCTGGATCTCAAGATTCTCGGGATCTGCAAGGTTTTCGATGTGGAAGAATTTCTCAACTTTGGCAACACCCTGCTCGGTAAGATTAACGATCTTATCCTTCTCATTTACGATGAAGTCACCGGTTTCTTCTCTCTCAATGCCCATGATGGCATCCATCTTGGAGAGTTCTTCCATGTCTTCACCTCTTGTCATCTGCTTTGCAAGGATATCGCATGCCTCGTAAAGCTTTGTAGACTTATCAGACTGACCTGAAATAATAAGAGGGGTTCTTGCTTCGTCGATAAGAATTGAGTCGATCTCATCGATAATCGCGTAATTAAGTCCGCGAAGAACGCACTGCTCTTTATAAATAGCCATGTTGTCACGAAGATAATCAAAACCGAGCTCATTGTTTGTAACATATGTGATATCACAAGCATAAGCAGCTCTTCTCTCCTCAGAATTCATGCTGTTAAGTACAACACCTACCGTAAGTCCGAGGAATTCATGTATCTTACCCATCCATTCAGCATCACGCTTTGCAAGGTAATCATTTACTGTAACAACGTTTACACCCTTTCCTTCAAGTGCATCCAGATAAGAAGGAAGTGTGGCAACAAGTGTCTTACCTTCACCTGTTCTCATCTCTGCAATACGACCCTGATGCAAGATAACACCACCAATGAGCTGTACTCTGAAGTGCTCCATTCCAAGCACTCGCTTACCGGCTTCACGAACTACCGCATATGCCTCAGGCATGATATCATCAAGTGTTGCGCCATCGGCAAGTCTCTTTTTGAATTCTTCAGTCTTTCCTCTAAGTTCCTCGTCTGACAAAGACTGCATTATAGGCCTCATAGCCTCTATAGAGTCAACCGTGCTACGGATTCTCTTAAGCTCCCTCTCACTATGTGTTCCTATTATTTTGTTAATAATACTCATCTCTTTATTTCTCCCTAAAAAAGGGTATACTGACCCCTTTTATTTAGCAAAAGTCCGTTGTACATTGTAACAGATTTGCATAAACTATTCAACTTTCTACATATAAAAAGCAGCTACAGGAGTTCTGTAGCTGCATATCAACTAATTATCACTTATCCGTGGAAATTTGAGTTACTGTACAAAATGCTTTTTACCTGACCGCCTTTTATTGTGAAGCTAAAGCTATAACCGTCGCATTTGTATGCATATATTTCTTCTTTTTTAAGCTTAGTCCTCTCATTAGGATTGCCATAAGCTGCCTCTACCTCTTCTGCCTTGCTTCCTATACCGATTCCTTTTGAAGTCTTAAATTCGCCGCCGTTAACAAGCATTGAACCAATAATTTCATTTCCTTCATCGGCAGATGTCGATATAGACAAGTTATAGTTTTCTCCGTTTTTATCGAAATCATAAGTTTTTCCGCTTGACTCTGTGCCATCTACTTCATCAGCCAATTCCGCAACAGACTTTATAGCCTCCACAACAGTCTGCGGATCATCCGTAAATGAAACGGTCTTTCCGTTATATTCAAAAGACGGATCTGCCTGCGTTATTTCTGTCGATATTGCTCCTGCTGAGCCGTTTCCGCATCCCATAAGTGCAAGCACCATTGCCGAAGCCATAATAATTGTTGTAATTCTTTTCTGTCTCATTTCTCTTTCCTCACTTAAAAATATATTTCGCCATAGGCGTTTTTTGAACTGTACTAATCATTCTAATACACTTATACACCCTCTTCTTATTTCTGTCAACAACCTGAATATTGTGGAGCGTTCTTTTTCCTGCGACGATGGATTTGCTTGTATGCTACTTCTAATGCCTATGGCTACGCTTATTTGCTTTTTTCAATGCTTCCGGATTCACCTATGACCTGTTAGCTGCTTTTTGCTCAAATGGGTCATACATACTCTTGGTTCTGCATTTAATTTTCCACGGGACAAAAGAAAAAAGATGCTGAACTATAGAAAACATGCAAAAAACGGCCCGAAAGCCGTTTTGTATTATCCGTATTTAATGGTATTACCCTTATTTTTTATAAATCAAGTAGTATGTTCAAGTTCATATTTGAAGTCAGCTTCCGCAATGGCTTCCTGCTCGTGGGAGCTTATGATAACGGTACTTCCCTGCGTGCTGAAACGCTTTAGGAGTTGAAGAACCGCCCTGACGTTTTTGCGGTCAAGATTTGCGGTTGGCTCATCCATGATTATGAGATCAGGCTTTGTAATAAGCGTTCTGGCGATCGCGGCGCGTTTTATCTCGCCGCTCGAAAGACTTGATGGATACTCGTTCCGGAGCTGACTTAACCCAAGGGCGTCAAGAAGCTCCGCCGAAAAGCTTGCCAGTTCTTCCGCGAGCGGCTCCTTGCCATTGCCATCACTACTGCTATTGTTATTGCTACTGCTATTCTTATTTTTTTCACTTTTGCCACTTATATCATATGCAAGTTTTAGATTTTCAATGAGAGTAAGATAAGGAATAAGCTCGCAGTTCTGCGTCATAACGCCCATAAAGTCGGTCCTTAACTCCGCAAGTTCTTCATCGCCAAGCGAAGTTATTTCTTTTTCTCCGTAATACACCTTGCCCTCCGTAGGTTTACTGAGACCTGCAACTATATTAAGGAGCGTGCTCTTCCCAACGCCGCTGTCTCCGCTTATAACCGTGAATTTACCCTGCGGCAATGTTACGTTGATATTATCGAGAACCGTAAATTCACGCTTATCTCTCTTATACTTTTTAATTATCGCATCCAATCTGATATCCATACTTATTTCTCCGAAACGATATTATTATCAGTGCACATCACAAATAGACATTCTCCGGGCACAGCTTCTTTATGCTAAACAACGCACTCAGCGGCCCAAGCACCGTGGTAAGCAAAAATGACACAGCCACAACCGCAACTTCTTCACCGATATACGGCGCGGTAAAAGGAATCTTCGTAGCCGCCTCAATAAGCTGCAGCATCACAACAAATGAAAGGAATCCAAACGCTGTACCTATAAGCGCGCTGGGAAATGCCGTCCACCATACTTCGCGCATAAGGAACTCAGCTATCTTCTTCCTGCTGATCCCGATCGTTCTAAGTATCTCAACTTCTTTTTTCCTGTCATTTAATGTGATGTAATGAATTATGAACAGTAAAAATATACTGATAATTACCATGAGCACGATCACAACCGCGTAGACAATGTATGTGTCCTTAAGGCCCGAAAAAAGCTTTGAAGACACGCTCTCCGCAGTGACAATATCCACATCATCTATCCTTGAAAGTCCCGCAACAACCCTTGAAACCTTATCTTTGTCCGCAACTTTCACACAGACCGCAGATACGTCTTTGGAATTGACTTCAGCGATAACGCCCTGCCCCGCATTTTGCGCATTTTCCATAATCTCGCCGATAAGATTTCTGCTCACAAAAACAGTCGCATCCATGGAAGATCCGCTCTCATCAAGCGTTGCCGCAACAGGGTACTCTTTTCCAAACATCTTAAATGTCCCGCTTGTCACATTCACCTTGCTTCCGGCAATAAGCGCACCTTCTTCAAGCGACCTTATATACTTCCTGTCGATCCACGGTGTCACGACAAAATCCGAATCCATATCGATTCCGATTATCTGAACAGGCTGATCGCAGCAAGATGACTCAAGTGTCATAAGAAATGTCTGCGGCGACGCCGTTTCTACGCCTTCAACCTCTCTGATGCCGTCAATGACAGAACTGTCCATATAGAAAAAACTCTTTTTCGTGGTCAAAAGAATCCCCTCCATATCATCGCCGTGTCCTTTGGGTGTCACGATTATATCCGCTCCCATGCGCTGTGCGGCATTCTGACTTCCGTGAGCCATACCGAACGCGGTAAGAGAAATAATCACCATTGCAAAGGACAGCACCAGCCCGATAAGAATCAGGCCGATGCTGCGATATAGTTTTGAGGATATGCTCTTGAAAACCAACTTATCTAATTTATCAAATCTTTGAAGGGTTCCCATTCTTTTTTCCCCTTATAATAAAATCAACAACCGCTACTCCGGCAAGTACAATGCCGACAATCACAAGAAAAGGTCTTGTGTAAACGTAGCAGTGCATGCTCTTCATATCGCACACAGGTGCTATAACTCCGGGAAGGAGTGCAATAAAGATTCCGCCCACAATCTGGATTACTGATATAACTTTTTCCACAAGCAGTTTCTTGGCAAAAATCTGTACCGCCGCCAGAATCGCAAGAACTATACTCGCCGCAATGGCGAGAGCTCTAGTCTTATGACACTTTGCTTCCATATCTCCCATATCACCGCAAACATGTGCAAACGTAAATAAACCAACTATCACAAATGCAAGAATAAGCACTCTTAAAATATTTACAATCACTTTTGATTTCATAGTAATCATCTCCCAGTCAATTTTTTTGAGTAAAACACTTAGCTGTTTTCAGTAAATTTCTTGCTTGAAGGGTCATAAGTAAATGACTCAGGAACTCCCTCAAGATCTGGGAAAACAGTCTTTGTAAATTCATCCGCATTGAGCGAAGCGTCAAGATCGCCCGTCTTCTGAAGATCGTCGAATGATGCCTTAAATGTCTCTCTTCCAAGCTTTACAGAAGGCTCATAGTTAAGGCTTGCAAGGATCTCGCCGTATCTTGCGATGTCCTCTTCGCTCTCTGAAGGCATATATCCGTTCTCAACCTGAAGTCTTGCCGCTTCCTCAGGAAGTGCCTGAACGAAAGCTGCTGCCTTCTGGATTGCTCTTGCATACGCAGTCGCACCCTTTGGATTCTTTGCTATAAGCTCCTGTGATACATAAGCCTGGCAGCAATATTCCTTTGAAAAGACCTCGTCCTCACCGATATCAAGTATCTTGATAAAGTCATAGTTCTTCTCTGCGTTGTATGCCACGGGATCGTGAATTCCGATCGCATCTACGGCACCGTTATCAAGCGCTGTCGGAAGGTCTGTCATCGCATATGTCACAAACTGGATATCAGCATCGCTTCCGTTTACCTTAAATCCAAGACTGAACAGCTTTCTCTTAAGCTGAATCGGCGCAGAATCCGACAATGACGCAACGCCTATTGTCTTGCCCTTAAGATTTTCAAGGGAATTTACTCCGGAGCCGTTCTTTGAATAGAACTTTGTACATCCTCTGTGAAGTCCTGTCACAAAAGAGATTGAAAGTCCGTTTGATATAGGCTGCATGAGCGTACCGGTAAGTCCGTAGCCTGCATTGATCTCACCACTTGTTATCTGCTCCGTGATCGTATCTATATTGGAAGTTACAACTTCATACTTCTGCCCGATTGCTTCGAATTCCTCGTCAAAATAGCCGTTTATGATAGCTATATGAACCGGTGCAAGACACAAGCTTTCTTTGTTATTAAGAATCTTTACGGTAAGTTCTTCTCCTCCTTCGCTCTTTTCTGATTTAGCACCGCAGCCTACAAGCAGTGCCGCTGTCATGGTCAAAGCCAAAACACTTGCAATTACCTTTTTCATTTCTTTTCTCCTTAAAAAATTACAAATAATACTCCGGCTCTTTGTTCTCTCCGGCATAGTTCAGAATTTCCAGAATCTTCGTTCTGTATTTGATAAAGTCCGTTCCTCCTCTCGCTCTTGGTCTTCCAAGTTCTATATCAAGCACCTGCTCGATCTTCGCAGGTCTTGGCGTCATTATGACAACTTTGTCAGACAGATAAACAGCCTCGTCAACATCGTGTGTCACCATGATCATCGTCATCTTCTGATCCTTCCATATCTTTAAGATCTCATCCTGCATATTCATTCTTGTGAATGCATCCAGCGCACCGAGCGGCTCATCAAGCAAAAGAACTTTCGGATGTCCCACAAGCGCTCTTGCAAGCGACGCTCTCTGGTTCATTCCACCCGACAGCTGGTGCGGATAGGAATTTTCAAAGCCCGTAAGCCCGACCATTTCTATATATTCTTTTACATCTTCTTTTTTCTCTTTATATATTCCTCTCGCCCTCAGGCCAAAAGCGATATTGTTTTCAATAGAAAGCCACGGATAAAGATTTGCCTGCTGAAAAGCAAATCCTCTCTCATGCCCCGGTGCCGTAACAGGCTCTCCGTCAAGAAATACCGTTCCTTCATCTGCAAGTCCAAGTCCCGCAATAGCTCGCAGGAGTGTTGTCTTTCCGCATCCCGACGGGCCTATAAGCGATATAAAAGATCCGGGTTCAATATCAAGGTTTACTCCGTTCAGAGCATTTACAACACTTCCGTCAGGATTTGTAAAACTCTTGGATACGTTTTCAATTTTTATCTCTCCTACCATTTAATTACTCCCTTCTGCCATCCAAGCAGTCTGTCCTTGATCCTGAATAAAAGAGTGATTATCAGGTTACACAATACCGCAAGAAGTATCAGTCCCGCGTAAACGTTGGCATACAGCATCATGCTCTTTTGCCAGTTAAGATACCAGCCGATTCCCGATTTACAACCGAACATCTCGGCTGTCACAAGTGTTACAAACGAGCCTGTCGTCGCATAAAAAAAGCCGAGGAACACGTTGGGAAGCGCCGCAGGAATTCCGACTTTGAAGATTTTATATAACTTATTTGCTCCCAAAGTATCCGCAACCTCAAAATAAGTCTGCTGAACATTCTGTATTCCGTTACTTGTCATGACAGTTATCGGAAACCACACCGACAGTGCTATCATGAATACCGCCGCCTGATAAGATGTGCTAAAAAGTGAAAGCACGAGCGGTGACCATGATGTTGCAGGAATAGGTCCGATTATCTTGGTCAAAGGATTGATCCAATAAGCAACATTCTTGTTGAATCCTATAAGTATTCCCGTTGTAAATCCAAGCGCCGCTCCGACCGCAAATCCTATTATCAACAGCTTTCCGGATGATACTATGCATTCAAGCATGAGCGCTCTGTCATTTACGAATACCGCAAACACCCTGTCCAGAGACGGGAAAAAGAGAACCGGAAGAAGCGCAAATTTACTGCATATAAGATTTATGAAGTTTAGCAGCTGTGCTCCTCCTGCGAGTAGCGGCCCGCTTTTTAAAAGATATTCGTCTGTCTTTTTATTAAAGAAGGAAGCTACATATAAACCTATGAATAATGCTCCTACTATATAAAGAAAGTATGTAAAGAACGGTCCTTTTGCATCAGGCTGTTTTGCCGAGTTCGGCACCGCCACCTGGATCAGCAACGTAAATATCACCGATATGATGGGGCTGATCTTCTTTAGTTGTTTTGTAACCAATTACTTTTTCCTCCTCAACTATTAATTGTTGTGCTCCCGTTATAGACAACGAAAGCCGGAGGCTTCATTTTATTGAAACCTCCGGCTTTCCGGTCAGCTCAGTGCTTTATGATGTTCAAATCTTATCATACAAAGCACAAGCTGCATAATTCATGAATGTTATCGTTTGCAATCAGTTATTGTTATCACTAAAGAAGTAATCCAATCCCCCGCTTGCATCGCCGCTTCCGATTATTCCGAACTCGGTGCTCTGTCCGGGATTTAAAACAGCATTCCAGGAGAGAGGCGTAAATACGTAGTATTCATCGTCTTCATCCACATTTGTACACCAGCTCTGAGCGACGTTTATATATTTCTTTTTAATCTTTAATGTCCATCCCGAAGACTGCTCTTCAGATATATTGGTAATCTTGAAATTTATCTGATAACCGCCGTCCCAGATATCTCTTGAATATTTAAGTTCAAGCTTGCAGTCGCCCTGAATATCCGGCTGTTCGGGTTCTTCGGGAATTTTAGGCTCCTCGGGTTGCTTCGGCTCTTCCGGATGTTCAGGCTTATCCGGTTCCTCAGGTAATTCAGGTTTGTCTGGGATCTCCGGCAACTCAGGCTGCTCTTTTCCTGGATCGTCATTTTCTTCTCCGCCCGATATAGGCTCATTGCCCGGAACCGGCATCATCTTACTCATGACTGTCCATTTATCGATCATACAACTTCCGACTTTGCAAACAAAATAAAGGTCATGTATTCCCTCTATATTAGGAGCTTTGGTTCTATAATGCAGATATTCACCGTCTGTATTCTCAACCTTTATAACGCCGAGAAGTTCTCCGTCAACGCTTCCTTCTCTTACCTCAACGGCTGCCGGCTTTTCACTCTTTGCAACAATAACAACCGATGTAAGGCCATATCTAAAGTTTACTTTTTGGGCTGAGATATATCCGTTTTCCTTGATTGATACAACCTTGTTCCAGTTATCTTCAACTATCTCGGCATTTTCTCTCGGGAAATCAATCTCTGCTTCGACATAGCCGTACGGACTAATCTTTTCACCGGGTGTCGGAAGCGGCCTGTCGGTGTTTCTCGGAGCCGCGCACCAATTATCAATGTTGCATTTTCCTTTTTTCCCAACAAAATAAATCTTCTGCATTCCTTCAATATTCGCCATTTCTCCCTCAAATGGCTTGTAGGAATCATCCGTGTCGCGAAATTCTATCGTGCCGATAAGTTCACCCGCAGGAGAATCTTTTCTAACCTCGATTATTCCGTCATCTTCAGCTCTTGCCTCAATCGTAATGCTCTTAAGTCCCTTTTCGAAGTTGACATCCTTCATAAGGAAAAAATCATTTTCAGAAAAATCGGCTAAAACAATACGTCTTTTATCCTTAACTACCCCTACTCCCGATGTGCCGAAGTTAACTTCCGCCTCATTATCCTTGTACGGATCGATCTGCGGAACATCGCCGCTTTCGTAGATCTTGCCCGGAAGTGCCTTCCATGTCGCAATATCTATTGGATTGTTCGCCTCAAAATATATATCATGAACTCCCGAAACGTTCACTTTCGGAATCCCGGTACTTTGATTAAACGAATAAGCTCTGATAAGTATCCTTGCGATAGGCTCGCTCTTCGGATCATCTATATATACATAAATTTCTGAACCGCCCCATCTTGTCCTTGCCGTCACTTCTATGCCGGTAAGCCCCTTTGAAAAATCCACATTCTCCGCTTTAAGTATCTTTGATCCGGAGATCGGCGAATATTGAATACCGTCCTCATAGAAACCGCCTCCGTTTTCCATTATCTCCGTCTGTACTAATTCATACGGGTTTAAAAGAGCTTTCTCATTATTGGGTTCTGCTGCCTTTATTGCCATGCCCTGCAAAATCAACATGACTGCTACCGCCAAAAAACTTATTGCTACTCTCACTTTCCTTTTCATATTTTTTACCCCCGATACACTTTAACGACTCTGCTACATAATTTGTAGTCCGAACAGCTAGATTACAGATAACTCATCTTGTTTTCTATTTTCTGATCTGTGTTTTCTCACCTATTTTTCCCACGATGCATCTCTAAATACAGATAACTCATCTTATTTTCTCTCTTCTTATCTGTGTTTTTCATCAATTTATACCTCTAAATCACAGATAATCGCTTCGTTTTCGCATTTCTTATCTGTGTTTTTATCAATTTTCTCCTTTTAAA
Organism: Butyrivibrio hungatei NK4A153; assembly: GCF_000424465.1. Classification (GTDB taxonomy): domain Bacteria; phylum Bacillota; class Clostridia; order Lachnospirales; family Lachnospiraceae; genus Butyrivibrio; species Butyrivibrio hungatei_A. The sequence continues at coordinate 93,965 of NZ_KE384198.1, forward strand.
CCTCCGAAAATCACAGATAATCGCCTTATTTTCACTTTTTTTATCTGTATAAAGAAAACCCGGTGACCGTCAAAAGACAGCCACCGGATTTCTTACCTTCTTTTAAAGAAGGTCATTAACCGCCCCTTTCTCTCTTTTTATCTTTTTTTACTCAAATACATAATCAATCTGGCTCGGCTCTCCACTTCCGATAATTCCGAATGTGGTAGACTGTCCGTTTCCAAGCGTAGAATTCCATGACATAGGAGTAATTACATAGTAATCGCCCTGCTGCTGGATATTTACGCACCAGCTCTGAGTAATGTTGATACCGTTTCTCTTAATCTTGAGCTTCCACGTGTTCACTGTATTACCTGAGCTGTTGGTAACGGTGAAGTTTGTCTGATAACCACCCTGCCATTTGCTTGTATTTTGAGTAAGCTTCATGCCTGTCTCAACTACAGGAGGCTCTACAACTTCCTTATAAGGATTTACCTTCCAGGAATCAAGTGTTACAGCACTTCCACCACTCGGAACTACGAAGTAGATATCCTTCTTTCCTGTGATGTTCTTTGAAGCTGTGATCTTAAACTCACGTGCGCTTCCGCTTACAGTTGCATATCCGATAAGGTCTCCGCTTGCTGAGCCAACTCTTACCTCAAATCTTGTAGAATTGGTTGCTCCGGCATTTACGATAAATTCTGAAATACCATCAGAGAATACAACATTCTTTGCTACTGCATATCCGCCCGCACCAATGCTTACGCCCTGCTTATTAGGTGTAAGTCTTGCGTTGCTGAGATCTGTAGATGCCTCACCCTCAACAGTGTTGTAAGGATTGATATCTTCATAAACAGGAGGCTCAACTATCGTACCTGATGAAGGCATTGCCTGCCATGCATCAAATGTTGCGGCACCACCCTTTGCCTCAAAGTAAACATAATGCTTACCTGTGATATCTGTTGAAACTTTTACAAATGTTTCTTTTGTAATATCAGTACCAACGCTGATCGAGCCGATAGGTGTCTGCGAATCATCAATATAGATATTAAGCTTAACCTTAGGCTGTGATGCACTTGCAAGTACCTTGAATCCTGATATTCCCTTTGAGAAGTCAATGTTCTGCACAAGGATATATCCGCCATCACTGATGACTATCGACTGCTTGTTAGGTGAAAGCATTGCATTTGTAAGATCCTTGGATACTTCTGCTTCTACCTTGTTGTAAGGATTGATCGTATCGCCTACCGGAGGTTCTACGATTGTTCCGTCCGCAGGTGTTACCTTCCATGAATCAAACGTTATGCTTCCGTCCATTATTGCTACAAAGTAGATGTCATGTGTTCCTGTGATATTATTTGCAGCATTTACTGTTATATCTTTTGCATCTGTACTTACTCTAAAGTTTGCGATAAGGTCTCCGTCCGCCTTATCAAGTCTTGCTTCAAGTCTGTTTGCTCCGCTTGCTTTCGCATTAACTGTAAATTCCTTAATTCCCTTTGAGAAATCTACGTTCTTTGCTACTGCATATCCACCCTTCTGGATGCTTACAGCCTGCTTGTTAGGTGTAACCATTGCGCTCTTAAGCTCTGCAGATGCTTCTGCTTCTACTGTGCTGTAAGGATTTACTGTATCGCCTACAGGAGGTTCTACAATTGTTCCTGACTTAGCCATTGCATTCCAAGCATCGAATGTAACCGATCCGCCTGTTGCCTCGAAGTATACATCGTGTGTTCCTGTAAGGTCTGATGTAAGCTTAATGCCTGTTCCCGAAGCCATATTTGCGCCGACATTTGCTGTTCCAATCGCTGTCTTTGCATCATATCCGGACTTATCAATATAAACATTGAGTTTAACTCCGGGCTTTGATGACTGTGCATAAATCTGGAATCCGTTAAGTCCCTTTGCGAAATTAACATTCTTAACTACTATATATCCGCCATCATTAACTACTACAGATGTCTTGCTTGGAGCAATCATTGCGCTGCTAAGCTCATCTGCTTTTTCTGCCTCTACCTTCTCATAAGGATCTACTGTATCACCTACAGGAGGTTCTACGATTGTTCCGTCAGAAGGTGTTACCTTCCAGTAATCAAATGTTACAGTGCCATCCATCATAGCTACGAAATAAACGTCATGCGTTCCGGTAACACTTGCTGAAACATTTGCTGTTAATTCTTTAGCGTCTGTGCTGACCATATAGCTTGCAATGCGCTCTCCGGTAGGCTTATCAAGTCTGACTTCAAGTCTGTTTGCTCCGCTTGCTCCTGCCTTAACAAGAATTTCCTTAACTCCCTTAGAGAAGTCTACATTCTTTGCAACTGCAAATCCACCCTTCTGGATGCTTACAGCCTGCTTATTAGGTGTGATCATCGCATTGCTGAACTCTGCTGATGCTTCTGCCTCAACCTTCTCATAAGGATCTACCGTATCGCCTACAGGAGGCTCTACAACAGGAGGCTCTTCTGTTCCGTCTGAAGATGTTACCTTCCAGGAATCGAAGGTCAGACTGCCATCCATAGTTGCTACAAAGTAGATGTCATGTGTTCCTGTGATATTCTTTGCAGCACTTACTGTTATATCTTTTGCATCTGTGCTGACTCTGAAGTTTGCGATAAGATCTCCGTCTGCCTTATCAAGTCTTGCTTCAAGTCTGTTTGCTCCACTTGCTTTCGCATTAACTGTAAATTCCTTAATGCCCTTTGAGAAATCTACACTCTTTGCTACTGCATATCCACCCTTCTGGATGCTTACTGCCTGCTTATTAGGTGTAACCATTGCGCTCTTAAGCTCTGCAGATGCTTCTGCTTCAACCTTCTCATAAGGATTTACTGTATCGCCTACAGGAGGTTCTACTACAGGAGGCTCTTCCGTTCCGCCTGATGCTTCCACTGCACGCCATGCATCAAGTGTTATAGCGCCACCATCTGCCTGAATGTATACATCATGAGTTCCCTTGAGCTCTGATGTAACATCCACAGTTGACTCCTTGGCAATATCTGTACCGACATTGATCGAAGCCATGGGTGACTTTGCACCATCAATATAGATGTTGAGTTTAACCTTAGGAGCTGACGCTTTTGCAAGTACAGCAAATCCCGAAAGTCCCTTTGAGAAATCAACATTCTTGGTGATCACATAACCACCGTCTTTAACAACTACCGACTGCTTATTAGGTGATACCATAGCCTCAGCAAGCTCAGTTGCCGCCTCTGCTTCTACCTTACTATAAGGATTTACCGTATCGCCTACAGGTGGCTCAACTACAGGAGGTTCTTCCGTTCCGCCCTGTCCTTCCAGAGCCTGCCATGCATCAATCTGTACAGCTCCGCCATTTGCTTTAAAATATACATCATGTGAACCCTTGAGGTCCGATGATATCTTTACAAATGACTCACTTGACATATCAGTGCCAACGCTGATAGAACCTAACTGAGTATCGATTCCGTCAACATATACATCAAGTTTAACCTTTGGTGCTGAAGTCTTGGCAAGTACCTTGAATCCCGAAACACCTTTTGACAGGTCAACATTCTTGGCTACAATATATCCGCCATCATTTATAAGTACCGACTGCTTGTTCGGAACAAGCTTTGCATTTTCCAATGTAGCTGCTGTCTCGGCCTCAACCTTCTCATACGGATTTACAGCTGTCGGATTTTCCGGCTGATCGGGGTTCTCCGGCTGTTCCGGAACCTCAGGCTGATCAGGGTTTTCCGGCTGTTCCGGAACCTCAGGCTGATCGGGATTTTCCGGCTGCTCCGGAACCTCAGGCTGATCGGGATTCTCCGGTTGGTCCGGATTTTCAGGTTCATCAGGTGTTTCACCCGGTTCCGCTGTCCAACTGTCTACCAAACTTGTGCCCATCGTCTGCACAAATGCAATGGTATCCGCTCCATCCAAATCTTTTACGGAAGTTGAAAATTCCCTGTATTCTCCGTCGGTACCACTAAGTTTAATGCTACCTACTACATCTCCCTTTTCTCCATCTTTATGAATAACAATAAGACCTGCCGAATCCGCTTTGGCTTTTATAACTATCTTAGAAACTCCCTGCGAGAAGTTCACACTCTTCACAGTGAAGTAATTTCCAGATCCAAGGCTGACAACTGTCGCGCCGGCATCTTCATCTGTGAAAACATCTTTTATATTACGTTCAAAGTCAAGTTCCGCCTCAACCGTACCGTACGGGTTAATACTTGGTGCCGCCGCTACTGTCAAGCCTGGTGATAACAATCCTGTTGCTAAGAATACACTTAATGCTACTGATAACTTTCGTTTAATCATAATAAAACCGTTCACCTCCTAGCCTAATAAAATTGTTTTGATTTTTACGTAAACGTTTTAGCGCCCGAGCACTTCCATTTTAACAGCGCATTATTTTTGTGCACAATGTGTAATATTACTCAAATAACGCAAATTTTAATAGTCATAATGACTTAATCTCTTTGCGATTTTAAGTTAGTTTTAATGTGATTAAAAGAAAATTATTAACTTAAATGATTATAAAAAATCGCTAAAAAAAACATTATTTCCTCGCTCAGACTATTTTCTCCCATCTCAAATAAGAATGTATGACTTTTTATAAAAGAATCATCAAAAAAGGTCATATTTTTTATCTCTCGAAAAATTACCATATGACTTTTTTTGGAAAAAACCGCATTAAAAGTCATGTATTTTTTCCATATTTTTTTTGATAAAAAAACAAGTATATGACCCATATGTGCAAAAAGCCCTCAAAAGGTCATAAAATCTATGCTTGCGAAGTTTAAAAAGGCAAAAAAATATGACTTTTTCAGGCATTTTTTTCAGATAAGGTCATACATCTTTTTTTCAGCATACTCTACAAATAAAAAATGCATGACTTTTTAGAAGAAAAATCATCAAAAAAGTCATACATTTGCAAATCACACTTATATATCCCGTCACAAAACAAAAACCTGAATTTTTGTCATATCAGATTGATATTCTTCGCCCCTCGGCAAGACAACTAAAAAAGGCAAATTAAAAAGCAAGCTAACTCCATATACTGCGTTGGCAAGCCAACAACACTAGCAATTCCCCGTATAAACAATTTCAAGTTCTTCTCTTGCGACCTCGGCGAGACGATAAACCTTCTTCACATCGGTCGCGTCGCGGTCGGTCATCTTAAATCTTGGAAAAAATCTTGAAATATGAAGCGGTATGTTCTTCCCGTTTGCCAATTCAAGCTCATGTATCCACGCTGACATCTCGCGCATTTCTTCCTCTCCGTCATTCTCACCGGGAATTATCAGTGTTGTAAGCTCAACATGGCAATGCTTTACCGCTTCCTCAATAAACTCCATGACCTGCTTCCTGCTGCCTCCGAGAAGTCTATCATAATATTCATCCGTAAATCCCTTAAGATCGATATTCATCGCATCAATATACGGAGCTATCTCCGCAAGAACCGTAAGCTCCGCTGTTCCGTTAGATACAAGCACTGTTTTTAGGTCACGTTCTTTTGCAAGCTTCGCTGTATCAAGCACAAACTCATATCCGACAAGCGGCTCATTATAAGTAAAAGCAATTCCGATATTTCCCTGCGCCCTCATATCAAGCGCAACTTTCACAAGCTCCTGCGGCTTTACGGTCTCGGCATCTTCAGCATATCTCCTCGCTTCCTCTGACCACGAAATATCACTATTCTGGCAAAAAGGGCATCGCAGATTGCACCCGAAACTTCCTACCGACAGGATGTAACTTCCGGGAAAAAAATTGTTCAACGGCTTCTTCTCAATCGGATCAAGCGCAAGCCCCGACACTCTGCCATAGTTATATGCAATTACCTTCCCGTCCCTGACCGTTCTTGCGCCGCAAAATCCGATGTCACCTTCCGATAAGGAACAATGCCTGAAACACACTTGACATGCCGCCATAAAGCCTCCCGCTGCCATTATTCCACATTTCCTCAGAAATGCCTCACCACTTCAAACCTCTGCAATTTATACGGCTCATCCTCGAGTATTCCGCCCTTTTGCCTTGCTATATCGATCTGCTCCTCCACGGAATCTATACCGTCAAGATTTGGAAGCAGCAGCCCTCTCTTAACTCCGTGACTAACAATAACTCCATACTTCTTTACATCAAGCTTATCAGGTGAATCTATATCCTCAGTCTCCCCGAGTACATCAACACTTATATCAAGAAACTTAAGCTCATCCTCGGTTATCGGATCAAAGCGCGGATCGTGCGTACTTGCACTTATCGCATTCTGAATTATCTCTTTTGCAATATTGTCCTGAGTTGCGGAGGTTGTACCTATACAGCCGCGAAGCTGTCCCATCTTGTGAATTGATACAAAAGTACCTGCAGTTCTTGTAAGAAGACCATCTGAAAGACCGTCAGGAACCTGAATCTGCCTGTGTTCCTTTACCCACGACTCAACACTTGCCCTCGCAAGCCTCACATATTCATCATTCGCGTCAGCCTTTTCCTTGCATTCTTTTTCAAGCTTTTTTTCATATTCTTGTAAAAAATGTCTGCTCTCATCCGCTCCGTCCGGATAAAAAGTACAGATTCCGTAGCCCACTCCCGTTACATCCTCATGCGAAAGAGCCGTTGCCTTAACGCGAAGACCGTCAAAAACCCCAGCCATGATAACAAACGACCTGTGCCCGCACTCTGCGGCAAGTTTACACAAGCTCTCATCAAATTCAAACAGCCTGCCAAACTCTGCTTTTCCACACACCTCCATTATGTTTTCATCATATTCGGGGCCCTCTTTTGAAAAACCGTAAGGTCCGTATTCCTGCAACTTATGCGAAAGATCTCCGCTTGCGATCAAAACGACTTTTTTCCCCGATTTATCAATAGCTTTCGCAATTATCTGTCCAAGCCTGTAATGATATGTCAAAGGAAGCCCCGAAAGCCCTATACGAATAATCTTTCCGCCACTATATTTTTTGCGTATGAACCACAAAGGAACCATGGTTCCGTGATCGAGGGAAGACTCCCTTTCCCCCATAGTTCCCGCGGGAAAATTCTCTTTTTCTGCAAGAAGCGCAATCGCATCTGCAAGTTCTGTGTCATACTCTTCGGAAAATCTGACTCCGGATGCGCCAAAATCCGCAAAACTTCCCGTTGCTCTGTGCCCCGGCGATATATGAAAGTAATCCGCATACATCACGGAATGCGGACTCGTTATGATGATAGTGTCAGGCTTTAAAGCCGCCACTTCTTCCGCGACCTTCTCATAAGCATTTGTTGTTGCAAGAATCTGTTTCTCTCCGCCTCTTCCGACTTCCGGAATTATAAGCGGTGGATGTGGAACCATAAAAGCTGCCGATACAGTCATTTTAGCCTCCTATCTGAAATTGCGGATTTCTGTAATTTCATTAAAATTATCATGCATTAAAAAATCTATGATCAATTATAAATGTGCATCACACCTACATTTCGACACATATATCATATTACGACAAATCAGCACTTGTCCACCTTAACGTTTATTAATATTCGTTATTTCCGTTAGTATAAAACATATTCCCACACACCACCGCATATATCATAATTCCCACACAATGCACAATCCCGCATATAACATGTTTTTAGTAAAAAATGCATGTAACAGGCGTCTATTCCTATAAATGTTTATGTATATTTATGCTTGATATTCTTTTTCATTCACCCTATAATACAGACAAAATTAAAAAGAATGCAGAGTAGACTGTAAAGCGTCAAGTGCCGGGTGAACAGGGAGTTGTCATTCGGACGAAGGGTAATCCGCGGTTTTATGGTCGCATCCCGCTGCTACATAGTGAAGTGTATAACACCTCTCGTGTAGACAAAAGGAAGCTGCGAGGAGGTGTATTTTTTATGAAAAAATTACGTGACACAAACACACTTACTCTGGCCGCCATGTTAACGGCTCTGGGTATCGTACTGGGATTTCTCAAAATTCCCATCAACCAGATCATCGAGATCAGATTCGGCTCACTCCCGATCGGCATCGCAGGTATGTCGCTCGGCCCCGGTATTGCCGCTATCGTCGGAGCACTTACCGATATCGGAGGATATCTTGTAAAGCCTACCGGTCCTTTCTTTCCCGGATTTACTATAAGCGGAATCGTAAGCGGCCTGATCTTCGGCTTTATTCTTTACAACAAGAAACCTACGCTTGCCAGAATTATTGCGGCTGAAGCCGTTCACACACTTATCGTAGGCATCATCATGAATACCTACTGGCTCGACATGATGTATATCAAAAAAGGCTTCTTTGTGACACTTGTAGCAAGACTTCCCAAAGAACTTGTAATGCTCCCCATCAATATTTTAATGCTTTACATTGTTTTGGAAGCATTTGGCAGGATTAAGACTTATGCACGAGTATAATTATTCAGAGGCAATTTCTTTTTTTGAGAAATTGCCTCACTTTGAACCACCCAAAAATAATAATACCCCCGTAAAAGACATGTTTTCTCTGGACGCCGAGCTTGCTCTTCTCAGAAAACTGGGAAATCCCCAGATCGGGCAGCGCTATGTTCACGTCGCAGGCACAAACGGCAAAGGCTCGACTGTTGCCTATCTCACTTCGATCCTTATAGAATCGGAATTAAGAGTCGGCACCTTCGCCTCACCCTTTTTATACCACTACAATGAACTCTTTAAGATAAACAATACTGAAATTTCGGATGAGGATTTTGCAAGGCTCTTTTCGCAGATAAAGCCCGCATATGACGAGCTTGCCGCCGAGAACATATTTCCCAGCGAATATGAGATTCTTACCGTCATGTCTTTTATTTATTTCAGCGAAAAAAACTGTGACATCGTCGTCATGGAAGTCAGCATGGGAGGCCGCGTGGATACGACAAACGTAATTCCCGCGCCACTCGTTACTCTCATTACTCCGATAAGCTACGACCACATGTCAATCCTTGGTAACACACTGACTGAGATTGCAACCGAGAAAGCCGGAATAATCAAGCACGGTACATCTGTCATCACTCCATTTCAGGAACGAGAAGTCAGCAAAGTTCTTGAAGATTTTTGTGCAAAAAAAGCTGTTTCTTTGGCATACTTCACTGAGCCCGTCCCGATTGAACGAAGCTTGCATGGACAGCGTTTTGACGTAGACGGAACAACTTACAGCACAAAGCTTCTGGGAACCTACCAGATAGGCAACGCAGCCCAAGCAATCTACGCCGCAAGGAAACTTGCTCAGAAAGGATTTAGGATTTCCGAAACTGACATATCCCGAGGAATCGCAAATACCGAGTGGTTCGGACGTTTCACTGTTGTAAAAGAAAATCCGTATATCATAATAGACGGTGGCCACAACAGACAGGGCGCGGCAGTTCTTCGCTCATCACTTGAAGAATACTTCCCCGGCAAAAAGATCACATTCCTTCTCGGAATCCTCGCCGACAAAGAAGTTGATATCATCCTCGATGAACTGATGCCGATTGCAGATAAGTGCTACGTCACTGCTGTCCCAAATAAAAGGACTATGGATCCTGATGACCTTGCCAAGATGGTGGAAAGCCGCGGCGTTAAAGCAACTGTTTTGGAAAAAGATTATCCACTTGAAGACCTATGTAAAGACGAGACAGAAGTTCTCTGCATTGCAGGATCTCTCTATCTCATAAAAGATATTACATTGAAATTTTGAACAATCAGATACAGCGATTGACAACGCTCCCTTGTGGCATACAGATTATCATTGATACTCTATTCCGATCATTCATCGGAATAGAGTTTTATTGTTTTTGCTTGTCTTCTGTTTAAGAAAATAAAAAGTACAACGATAACTACGCACATTACCTGCGTAGCTGTTATGACATGATAAAGATGCGCATATCTGAGAAAATCTAAAGCAATCTTAGCTATAGCATATATGCTCGAAGCAACCAGCGGATTAAAACGCTTTTTGAAATATAAAACAATTGAAAATGCAAAAAGAAGCAGAAAAACTGCAGACTCTAACTTTTGAATCGGAAATAGATTTCCCTTGTCGGTATGGACACGCATAAATCCGTTATACGGAAGCCCTTCGCAACATCCCGCGAAAGCACATCCTATTTTTGCCACTCCGTACATCAACGGAAGGGCTACCACAAAGGATTCAAAAAATACTTCTTTATATTTGGGAGTTATCCTTGTAAATATATATGCTCCGTCTCCTTACGTTATTATGTCATCATTTTATTGCATATACACAATTCTTTCAAATTCCGATCGTGATATTGGCTATTTGTTATTCTTATGGCCAAACAAATACGCCCCAATGGCTGCAACGCATGGAACGGTCGAAATAATGCCAACGGAGCCTGCGATTGCTCTGATAAGCTCAACAGCCACAAAGTCTGTGTTTATTAACTGGATAAAAGACACTCCATAGGAATATATAAGGATCATCATATTAAGTGCGCCGCCGACATAGGCAAGAACCAGCGTGTTGGCCATTGTGCCCATGGCGTCTCTTCCGATCTTCATACCGGATTTAAAGAGTTCGCCGAAAGTAGCTTTTTCGTTTGCAAGTTTGATTTCTTCTATAGCGGATGAAATCGACATCGCTATATCCATAACCGCACCCATCGCAGCGATCAGTATCCCACTGATAAAAAGACCTGACATCTTAAGATTGCTTGTTGATTTCACAAGAAGAAGCGCTTCCGCCTCATCTGTCTGAAATGTTGTAACGCCGCCAAGTTTTGCGGATACAGCTCCGAGTATGGCAGCTATAAGCACTCCCGCAAGCGAGCCCAAGGCCGCTGACGCAGTCTTTTTACCGGTTCCGCCGATAAGAAGGAAGCATATCGCAGAGGTTACAAATATAACCGCGATTGTCACGGGGATTGCAGAAAATCCCTTGTAAACAAGCGGAAGTAGCACAAACAGGATAACAAGTACCGTGTAGGCAAGTCCTATAAATGCTTTTAATCCCTGCTTTCCTCCCATGAGAACAAGCACAGCAAAAAATACAGCTACAAGTCCGATTGTAAGCGGAATGCGATTGTAATTATAGATGCTTACGGTATATGTATGCTCTGCCGATGTATCAATCCTTACACTAACAGTATCGCCTTCTTTTACATCCACGTTATAAAGGGTGCTGAAATAATTTGTGACTTTGCAGATGTCACCTTTATAGCGGCCTGTAAGGATTTTGACCTTAAGTTCGCTGCTGCCCTTCTTTTGATTTTCAACACTCTCATCAATAACCGTATTGTCCTCTATTACAGAAAGAACTCTGGCAGTCTCATATTCAACTCCGGAGTTCTCTGTTACAGTGTATTTAGGCCTGTCCGCATTGGCATAGATAACTACGCCAATGCTTAAGGCTATGAATACAAGGACTGATACAGCTTTTATTATCAGCTCTTTTTTCATATTATTTTTTCCCAAATAAATGTCTTAATTTTGATAACAATCCCGCAAGTTTTCCACCTGATGCAGCGGCTGCACCTGCTGCGGCCGAAGCTCCTGCTGCAGCTCCCGCAGAAACGCCTGCTGCAATATGGCTTATCACAAAGATAACCAGCGCCACAACGCCAACCGCACCGGCTCCTATTGCCACAAACTTTTTAGGTATGTTGGGCAGCTCGGGTAGCTTAAACTCTTTTTTCTTGCCGTTATCTTCCTGTTTATCCTGCTCTGCACCGTTGTCGGTCTGAGAATCTGCAGTCTGTGCAGAATCCTTGTTATCCTCATTTTCGGTGCTGCTGTTGTCTGCATCTGTAGACTTTGCCTCTGTGCTGTTATCCGAAGAATCCTTCTTGTTTGAATCTGCAGCTTTATTATCGGATTGCTTCTTTTTAGCTCCGAGTACAGAATTGTCTTTCTTCGTATTGTCTGATTTCTTTTTGCCGTTTACGGACTCTGACTTTTTGTTATCTGTCTTTTTGTTATCCGTATTCTTATTGTCTTTTACGGAGTCAGACTTCTTGTTATCGACCTTCTTATTGTCGCTTCCTTTGTTGTCTTTCACCGCTTCAGACTTTTTGTTATCGGATTTCTTGTTATCTTTTACCGTGTCCGATTTCTTGTTGTCCTTTGCGGAATCCTTCTTTTTATTATCGCTTACCTTGTTGTCTTTTACGGATTCCGACTTCTTGTTATCGACCTTCTTATTGTCGCTTCCTTTGTTGTCTTTCACCGTTTCCGACTTTTTGTTATCGGATTTCTTGTTATCCTTCACTGCGTCAGACTTCTTATTATCGTCCTTCTTGTCGTCTGTTCCCTTATTGTCCTTTACAGAGTCAGACTTCTTATTATCAGTCTTTTTATCGCCGGCTTTATCACCCTTCTTTGTGTTATCTGCCTTATCTGCAAGTACAATATCGTCGCAATTGCGAACCCTGAGTACCGGTACTGATACATCCGATTTTCCTTCAGGATGCTTATAGAGCACACCTGCAGCGGTAACTTTGGCACCTTTCTTTACGAAATCTCCGACAGTGTTCTTACCTGTTGAGCCGGATCTTATATATCCGTCGATGAAGATAGCCGCCTCGGCTCCCGATGAATCTTTTAACCAGAACTCGGCAACCGTTCCGTCGGCGTTGTAATCAACTCTTGTCACATCACCTGTTGTCTTAAGGAGCTGACCTCCAAGCTTATCGTAATCCATTGCAGTCTTGGTATCAACTGCCTTAGGTTCCCATACTTTAGGATCTGCTTTGAGCTCTTTTGCAGAAAGAACTTTGAGCTCAAGGTCGCCCTGATACTGTGCAAGGAAACCTACAATACGCATCTTGGTACCAATCTTAAGTCCGGGTGTAGCATAAGGGAATATGTCCATTCCACCTGTCTCATCCTGAATGTAGATGGTATCAAAGAATGTTGTATCCTGATTTTCTGTTCCCGATGTCACATAGCCTTCAACTGCGAAGACTTCGTTCATCTTGCCCTGTCTTGCTTTTGCGATAGTTGTAGTCTCAAGCTCAACCGTAGCGCCGTCAATAATGTTATTTACGATCGTATGGTTTGCATACGGAAGTGAATCATTGTTGTCCATTTCAGCTTTTACTTCAAAGTCTGAGAGGAATACACCACCCGAAACTATGATCTGACCGCCTGCTTTTGTCTTCTGACGTGCAATGAAGGTTACCTTTCCGTCATTATCAAGCTTTGTGCCTTTAACTCCGTTAGGCAAAGCACCGCCATTAGAGTTTCCTGCTCCGTCTTTGCAATCAACTGAATATGTGGTTTCAAATCCGTTTACAAGCCACTCTGCCTCATCAACAAAGTTTGTAGCCTTTGCATTAGAAATATCCACAGAACATCCCGAATACTGGCTGTATTTCTGGCCTTCCTTTATTCCTGCAAGAAGAGCGGATTCTTTGTTGAATACGGTAGGATACATTCTGTAAACCTGTCCGCCGTTATTCTTATCATCGCACACTTCATCGGAGCCCATACGAATGGTTGCGCCGATTGCTTCAAGGATCTTGTTCTGCTCGGTTGCAGTCTGACAGTCTTTGGTATCGGAATAATCAGCAAGGCCGCATACGATCACAGATCCGCCGCCTGCCACATATTCTTTTACCATCTTGATAAAGTCATCACTGTAATGTGAAACCTTGCTAGGTTCTTTATTATTCTTTCCCGGAGCTGACAAAACAAGTAACTTGCAGTCTTTTAACATGTCACTTGTGATATTGTCCTTAACCACAGTTGCTCGTATATTTTTCTTAGCACAAAGATTTATGAACGCATTCACATTTCCTGTGTAATAGCCCGAAACGTAATCATTATAGTGAGTACCGTCAATGATCACATTTGAGACCATCTTGGGAACCGCATAATTTACGGCAAACTTATCTTTATAAATCTTCTCAATACCACCAAGCATAGCATGGACGGTAACCTCATATGTCACCTGTCCCGCCTCGTTGTATACATAGCTTGTTTTATATGATGCGGTGCCGTTTGAAGCAACCTCTGATACCTTAGCCTCTGCGCCGGATACTTTTGAAACAGGTACTTTTTTGCCATCCACATCGCTGAGTTCAATCTCGATATCCTTGATCTCAAGAGGTGTCTTTTCGTTGTTGAAAAGGTCAACGTTGATATCAAGAGACTCTCCCGCTACGGGAAGTACCGTCTCTGTATATGCATTGTTGATTCCGCAAGCCTCGACACTGCCTACCCATACAGGAGCTGTTACCGCAATGTCTTTATCCTGCTCGGAAATCTTGAGGTAGTAGTAAGAATATGCAGAGGGAACTGTAAATGTAACCGTTGCCTCGCTCTTGTCAACGTTCTGTGAAGCGATCACCTGACCGCCGTTTACGACTACTTCTACCTTACCGATCGCAGAGTCCGTAGGATCCTTGATGTCAGCCTTGATCTCGACCGTTTCACCTACCGTATCCTTATCAAGGATACTTCCCATAACGTTGTTATCAAGTGTGTAGTAGATTGAAAGGTCATTGTCCTCAGTTGCATATATACGATAATTTCTCATTGCATCGTATATTGCTTCTTCGCTGTTGGTATCTGCAAGCATTACAGTACGTGCAGTGTTGGCATCGCCCCAAAGTCCCTTGTGGTTATCCTGGTTGTTTGTGGGAGCCACGTGCCAGCCCTTATCAAGAGCTCTGGTGTAATACTCGTATGAAGGGAAGTAACCTGAAGATCCAATTGCACCTTCACCGTTACCAACCTCTATCATTGTAATGAGCGCATCATTTTCTTCCGAGTAATATGCAAAATCCTGGAAATCACCGAAGGTCGTTCCCGGGTGATTGAACTGGCTGATAGAATCAGGCGCAGTTCTAAGAGCTGCATAGTAGTTATTAAGCGCCGTTGAATATGTTGAATAATCTTTCTGTGTTCGGCTCTGGAATCCCTTTGTGTTAAAGGTATTCATATGTCCGAGTCCGTTTGACCAGGTCATCTCATAGCCGTAAGCGCAAGTGAAATCATCTGTTGAATACTTCTTTACAAGATTATGAGCATAAGTCCACTCATCATTTTCGCTTGTATCAACGTTTTCCGTGATCTTTGAATTTCCTTCATTATCAATCGAGTTGGAGTGATCGGTGATAATGATGAAATCGAGGTTATCAACCTTTGATGCATGAGAAAGCGCATCCTCCAATGATCCCGCACCGTCTGAAATGTTGGTATGTGCATGGACCTGACCGAAGTATATATTTTCTCTCTCATTTGTACGCTTTGTATATTTAAGCGTTGAAACCACGCTGTCTGAGTATCCCTCTTTTACAGCCTTTACCTGAATCTGCGCAGGGAGCTCTTTTGCCTCAAACGGCTGTGTATATTCTATCCAGTCATCATGGGCTTCTTCTTGTGCTGCGTCGGGCTCACTGCCTTCTTCCGCATTCTGCTGTTCTACAGATTCAACAACATTTTTCTCGATTTCTTCGTCTGTCATGTATCTGTAGAAAATCTTTGCGTTTTCTGTCTTTGTAGACAATGTGATCTTCTGATTTGCCGCTATTGCTCCGCCGTTTGGAGTAGCCTTAACTGTGGCAACCTGTGCCTGAGTATACTGATAAACGCAGGTTACGCTGTCTTTTAATCCCTCTTTAACCGCACGGGCACGAATTATAGCAGGAAGCTCCGATATTGTGATCTTATTGCCGGCATCATACTTAACTTCTTCCGCACCGTTTATCGAATAATAAATATCCGCACCTTCGGTTCCTGTCAAAAGAGCTATCTTAGCGCCTTTTTCAATTTCGCCGCTTGCAGGATCTGCGATAACATGGCCGCAGATCTTATCTGATACCACGGGATGTCCTGATACTATGACGGTATCAATTCTGTTTGTTCCGTCTTTTTTCGCATCACTTCCGCCTTTTGCAGAAAGAGTTGTCGCAGGAACTAGTCTTACGTATATCTTTTCTTTGTTATTGGCACCGTCGGGAATCTTAAAGCTAAATTCCACATAGTTGGTAGGCGCAAGAGAAGTCTTGGCAATACCGTCAGAAATCTGCTTACTGCCACTTACCTCTGAAGGTTTGTTGTCTCTGTATGTTGTATATTTATATGAATATGAACCTTCACTGAAATTCTTGAAGCTTCCATCCTCACCTGTTGCAGAATACTGAAGCTGATAAGCTCCCACTGCCGTATTTGATGAACGCATACGGAAACTGAGCTTCATGTCTGCATATCCAAGAGTGGGAAACTCCATCTGGATGTAATCTGTATTGTTCACTACACCTGTAGCACCCATGTAATAGCTTGTTGAGCCTGTTGTGCTTGACTTTGCAGCTGTGTAAGGCTTAACTTTTTCGCCGCCCACAACAACACTGTACTTGGCGTTCTCATCAAGCATGTCATTGGTAGAATAAAGATCGCCGTTTATGACTTTTTTGTCCGCGATTCCCGCTTCATCGTAGTTGGCATTTCCTGCCCACTGCGCGACTATAAGTTCCGTATCCTTATCGCTCTCTGTCTTTTCAACCTTTTCACCTTCTTCGAGTGCGTAGAAATTTACTTCAAAAGCTGATGTATCAGAGCCGATACCGTAGCTTGTAAATGCATTTTTATAATACTCAAGTGCAACCTTGTAAGATCCGCTCTTGGCCTTGTCATTTACAAGGATGAACTTGCCGTCTGCTGCATCACCGACGTTTTGCAATGTCCATGTGCTGTATTCTTCGGCTGAATCTGCAAGTTTAAGAGCGCAGTTTGTCTTTGTGCCATTTTTCTCAACCGTTGCAGTCAGATATTTTCCGTCTTCAGTCTTAAGTGTGCTCTTTCCGTTTTCATCAACGGAGACCTTGAGAACAAGCGCGTTCTTGTCCTTGATATCTATAGTTTTATTTTCTGAAGGAGTCGCATCTTCGCTGTCAAATTTGCCCGTTTTGACGCCAAGAAGTGTGGTCATCTCTTTGGCTGTCATAAGTTTCTTATCAGCCGGGTAGTATACGACAACGATGTCTCCGTCATAGAACTCTCTTGTAAGGAGCTTTGCCACTGTGTTTTCTGTGAACTTACTTCCTTTTTTCACCGTATATGCAAAAGATACTTTCTCACTGTCGGCATTGTCCTTGGTGGAATATGCGTAAATAGTGGTATCCTCTGTTATCTTGATGGGTTCCTTGTATTCAGAGAAATTCTCTGTTCCGTTTGTATTAAAATAGATCTTTGCTCCTGTTGTAGCGCATGAGAGTGTAATCTCAGTGCCGCTTTCAACAGCTTCGCCGCTCTTTACGGACGCTGTGGGAGCAAGAAGGCCTTCTGCTGCCGGCTTGTCGGTAAGCTTGTAGAATGCAAGTGTCTGACCTTTTATATTGTTATGAATCGCATTATTAGCCTTTTTATATGATCTAAAATCTGTGCTGTTATAAACTCCGAAATATCTTACATCGCCGTTTGAATCAGTAGCACAAAGATATCCGTCATCAATCTTCCATTTAGCACCGACATCATCCTTTGGCTTGGAATCGTTGATTCTGACACCGTTATTGTTTGCGGTGATATATAAGAATTTGTCACCTGCAGAAATTGTATAATACTCTTCTATTGCAGTCGTATTTTCCTTGATATCAGCATCGGAAGATTCTGTAGTCTTCTTTGGCTCTTCGCCAGTTTTTGCAATTGATGCGGACTCTTTATCTGTACTTGTTTTATCCGCATTTTCAGTCACTGATGAAACATTTTTGCCGTCACCGGAATTGTTGTCGATAGGTACCTGCTCTCCGCTTTTTACTTGCGCATCACCGTTTCCCTGTACAGTGCCGTTTCCCTGTGTATCACCGTTTACCTGTACATCGCTTGACGGCTCGGTGTTGTCACCACCGGGATTTGCATTCTGCTCTTCGGCACCATTTGATTTTGCGGTCCCATTCTCACCGTTTCCGCTATTTGCTGCTTTGCCGGCCTCAGCCGAACCGTTTTTATCAGAATTCGCCCCGGATGTCTCAATCGCAACACCTTCCGCTTTTTCCAGTTCCGGCTCAGCGTCACTCTTTTCAATATCCTTTGACTGTACTTCAACAGTGTTTTTGGTAATCTTCCAGGCATAGTCACTGTCATTACCATCAGTAATGCTCAGAGTATCGCCATCCACATTGGCAGCCGTTGCCAATGGACCTGTTTTTGTAGACTGTGCATTAGGAAGCACGTATGTCACACCACCGGAAGTCATTGTAATTGCTATGGAATCATCAGCCGAAATATCCTCTAATTTGACTTTAGTCCATAAATGATTGGTTGCTTCTGATTTTTCCGCTGCATAAGATGCAATAGAAAGATCGGACGCACCAACAGATAGTGCCATGTAGAAAGACAGCACTAAAGAAAGCGCTTTGCGACCCGCTTTTCTCATCTCTTTTTTCCTCCAACAAAAAATTCCCCCGGTTATTAATTCATCCCCTACTTATAAGCCAATCGCACAACGACAGACTATCATTTATGGCACTGCCCGTCAACGTGTTTATTTCCCGATAATTTCCGTATTTATTTTCATTTTCAGATAGCAAAAAAGCTCATTTTACCAGTATTTTTTTCGCCGACTCAGTTACAGCCAATCCTCCCTTTCCCGTCTCTTTGACATCTGCAGGCATCTCATTTCCGATTCGTCTCATGCTGTCTATGACATCATCAGGCGAAATAGCGCTCTTTATCCCTGCAAGAGCAAGCTGTGCAGACGTAGCCGCATTTACAGCTCCGTGAGAGTTTCTTTTTATACAGGGAACTTCCACAAGTCCTCCCACAGGATCACAGGTAAGCCCCAGCATATTCTTAAGAGAAAACGCGGCTGCATTTGCAATGGCTTCATTATCGCCGCCTTGCAGGTAAACAAGCGCCCCCGATGCCATCGCCGAAGCCGTTCCGATCTCAGCCTGACATCCACCGTAAGCTCCCGAAATACTCGCGTTTTCACCGATAACTTTACCGATTCCCGCCGCAACATAGAGAGCGTGAATCAGTTTGTCTTTTGGCACGTCAAAATAATCTTTATAGCTTAGAAGCACAGCCGGCACAACTCCGCACGATCCCGCTGTCGGAGCGGCAACTATACGTCTCATGCACGCATTGGATTCGCCCATCTTGATCGCGCGCTCCATGACTTTTCCAAGAAAATCTCCGCATATGTTTTTACCCGAAAGATTATATTCTTCCAGCAGCTTTCCATCACCGCCGCTCATTTTGCTCTGCGACCTCAGATTACCGTCGTACTTTGAATCGGCGTCCTCCATTGCTTCAAGCATCTGCTCCATTGTCCGCATGGATTCCTCCATACTTACGCACCTGCTCTCCATGTCTGTTTCAAGGACAATTTCCCAGAATTCTTTATCTTTCTCTTTTGCCTGACATAATATATCTTCAATAGATTTATACATAACAATCTCCTTACGCACCTTCAAAATACGTCACTTTCAGAACTCCCTCTATCTTGGTGAGCCACTTTAAGCCGTCATCGGGAATTTTCTGATCGCACTCAACGACCATAACAGCCTTCCCGCCTCTAAACGAGCGGTAAAGTTGCATAGTTGCTATATTCACAAGCTTATGCGACAGCATCGAAGTTACTTCAGACACATGCCCCGGCTGATCGAGGTTATGAACGATAAGCGTCGGATATTCACCCGAAAAGTTCGTATCTATGCCGTCTATCTGTGCAATGTTGATCTTACCGCCGCCTATTGACTGTGCAACGATGTCTATAGATGCGCCGTTCACACCGTGAAGCACAAGCTCTACAGAATTGGGATGCGCATCAACAAGCCTCGCTTCGCCAAATGTTATCTTTATATTTTTCTCTTTTGCAATATTAAAGCTCTCAGATATCCGGTAATCATCCGGCCTCATTCCAAGAAGTCCCGCAACAAGCGCCTTATCAGTACCATGGCCTTTTCCGGTGTCTTTGAACGAACCGTATAGCAATATCTCTGCCTCTTTGATTTCCTCGCCAAGAAGCTTCCCCGCAACATACCCTATTCGCACCGCGCCCGCTGTGTGCGAACTTGAAGGTCCGACCATAACGGGACCTATAATATCAAAAATCTCCATAAATGCACCTCATCCTAATGTTTCCAGCTCTTTTAACCACAAAGTCGCGCAAGCATCGCTCGGCATCCTAAGGTCTCCCCTCGGTGACACAGCGACTGAACCGACCTTCGGACCGTCAGGCAGACAGCTCCTCTTAAAGTGCTGGGCAAAAAATCTTTTGTAAAAAACCTTCTCCCATTTCAGGATTTCTTCGGAAGAATAGCTTCCCGCAAAGGCTATGCCTGCAAGGCGGTATATCTTTGCAGGGCTCTGCACAAGCCTTAACATGTGATACAAAAAGAAATCATGAAGCTCGTAAGGTCCCACAAGGTCTTCCGTTTTCTGCGAGATCTTGCCGTCCTCAGGCGGTAAAAGCTCGGGTGATACCGGCGTATCCAAAATATCACGCAACACTTCGCTCAATTTCTCATCACTGCATGTATCAGCATAATAATCCACAAGATGGCGGACCAAAGTCTTTGGAACCGATGCATTTACCGCATACATGGACATGTGATCACCGTTATATGTCGCCCAGCCAAGGGCAAGCTCAGACAGGTCTCCCGTTCCTATGACTATTCCGTTTACCTGATTTGCAATGTCCATAAGAATCTGCGTGCGCTCTCTCGCCTGGCTGTTTTCGTAGGTTACATCGTGGTTTTCGTGATCGTGAGCAATGTCTGCAAAATGTCTTTTGACCGCTTCACCGATATTGATCTCTCTAAGCGTCGCTCCCGTTTCCTTTATGAGGCTGAGCGCATTGTCATAAGTCCTGTCCGTCGTTCCAAATCCCGGCATGGTGACTGCAACGATTCCCCGCCTATCCAATTTGAGATAATCAAATGCTTTTACGATCACAAGAAGCGCCAGCGTCGAATCAAGACCTCCCGAGATGCCGATAACAACATTTTTGCATCCGATATGTTCAAGCCTCTTTTTAAGTCCCATCGCCTGGATTGTCAGGATTTCCTCGCAGCGCTCGTTTCTCTCTGTTTTTGCAGACGGAACAAATGGCTTTGGCGCGATGTATCTTGAAACGCTTGTCTCCTCACTTTTTATGTTAAAAGAAATCTTTTTATAAGCTTCCGTCTGTTTCGCACTGTACGTAGTCATGCGTCTTCTGTCCGCTTCGATAGTTTTCATGTCAAACTCTGAAATTATCATCCCTTCGGAAAAAAGCTCCGACTCCGCAATGATGCTTCCGTTCTCAGACATGATGTTGTGTCCCGAAAATACCACATCCTGCGTCGATTCGCCAGGGCCTGCCGAAGCATAGACATACGCGCAGCCAAGACTTGCAGCCCGGCTGCTGACAAGGTTTCTTCTGTATCTGCTCTTGCCAATTATTTCATTCGATGCCGACAGATTTACGATCATCGTCGCGCCGGCAAGACAGTGCTCTGTGCTTGGCGGATTCGGAACCCACAGGTCCTCACAGATTTCCGCAGCAATCCTGAGCGCAGGCATTTCATCGCACGTAAAAATAATCCTGCTGCCCACAGAAACTTCTTCACCTTCGATATTTATCGCCGTATTCAGCTCTTTTCCCGAATAAAAATGCCTTGCCTCATAGAATTCGTTGTAATTCGGAAGGTGTATCTTGGGCACAATTCCAAGAATCTTCCCCCTGTTTATTGCCGCCGCGACGTTATAGAGCTTTCCTTCTATCGCGAGCGGAAGTCCGACGAAGACCATCGCATCAATATCTTCTGTGTACTTTGTTATATCTATGAGCGCAGATTTTGCCCCTTCCAACAATTCGTCCTGTAAAAAGAGATCCTGACAGCTGTAGCCTGTTATGCACAGCTCCGGAAACACAATTATCTTTGCGCTTTCTTTTTCAGATTCTTTGATCCATTTCTTAATCTCACCAATGTTATATTGAACATCGGCCACTCTCAAATTCGGCGTGATCGCCGCCACTTTAATAAATCCATCTTTCATGTATTCACCTGTATTTCATTAGTTCCGGCTCCATAGCGGAGCAATTTTTATCTGATAGGATTTCGTATCATCAAATGAAAAAGCATTTCGCTCGCGAAATGCTAGCGCGCGAGCGGATTGCGTAAGCAATATATTCCTTACCGCGAGCTGCGCATCCTTGCGGAGCGTTTTTATTGAATAGGGAATTTCAAAGAAATTTCCTATTCAATAAAAAAAATGCAGGCAACAGTGTTTTGTCTGACACCATTGTCTGCATTTAATTATAATTATAATTAACTTCTTCTATGCGTCAATGAAAATCATGAATTCTTCCCTTCAAAAAATCTTAAGAAAATTCGACGGTAAATCTTAAGATTTGTCTGCTAACATAGAAAAAGTCGGCAGTCTTTCTATGACAATTCTAAGACGACGTCTTGGTGAATCGCCAAAATCTACACTTTTCCAAGAAAGGAGTGCTAAGTTGAAAAAACGAAAAAACCATTTATAGCAAATTTGTTATTGACTCTTATATCAAATTTGTTATAGCATTAAAGGAGACAATATGTTTGAAATCATTTTTTATGAAGACGAACACGGATATAGTGATGTAAAAGAATTCATCAATTATCTGCACAAAAATTCGGCAACAAGTAAAGATGCCCGTATTAATTTCAATAAATTAGTTGCATATCTTGATATCCTTGAAGAAATGGGAACACGAGTTGGAGCTCCTATTACCAAACATCTTGATGGCGATATCTGGGAATTGCGGCCTTTATCGAACCGAATATTATATGCATACTACAAAGACAACACGTTTCTACTTCTCCACCACTTCAAAAAGCAATCTCAAAAAACTCCTCCCCGAGAAATTGAGAAAGCAAAAAAAGAGCTGAAAGATTATATGCGGAGGTACAATGCAAATGAGTAACTGGAAAGAATTTAGACAAGAACTTAATATCACTCCCGAAGAAGAAAAAATAATTGAACTTGAAAAAGACCTGCTTCGAACAATGGTCACTATACGCGAAGAGCAAGGCTTATCTCAATCAGAGCTTGCAGACAAATGTAACGTAAAACAACCTGTCATCGCTCGAATGGAAAAAGCTGTACACTCCCCTCAAGTCGACAGTCTACTTAAAGTATTGGTCCCATTGGGATACAAGCTCGCAATTGTCCCAATAAAAAAATAATTTCCTATTTATAGCACGAACCCCCGATGCCAATAAGCATCGGGGGCTCTTATTATAATTGCCAAAGCAAATGTTTTGATCAATATTTCTTTGCTTCCTCTTCGCCGTTCATAACACGGATAGCGCCCTGTGCAAGTGCAAGAAGCTCATCCTCTCCGGGATATACGGTTACAGGTGCAATCCAATCAACACGTTCTTTGATCTTGTCTGTGATAACCTGACCATATGCGATACCGCCTGTAAGGATGATCTGATCAACCTTACCCTTAAGAACTGTAGCGCAAGCGCCGATGTTCTTGCAGATCTGATAGATGAATGCGTCACGGATAAGATTAGCCTTCTCATCGCCCTCTTCGCACATCTTGTTTACTTCTCTCATATCGTTGGTTCCAAGATATGCGTTAAGTCCGCCGCCACCAACGATTTTCTTTTTCATCTCATCATATGTGAACTTGCCTGAGAAACAAAGATCAACGAGTGCCTTAGCAGGGATGCCGTTAGCTCTCTCAGGTGAGAATGCACCGTCACCGTTAAGTGCTGCGAATACGTCAACCATCTTGCCGTTCTTGTGAACTCCTGTTGATGTACCGCCACCCATGTGAACTACGATAACGCTGATCTCATCATATTTTTTACCGATCTCTTTTGCATATCTTCTTGCAACAGCCTTCTGGTTAAGAGGATGATCGATTGAAACACGCTCAACTTCAGGAATACCTGAGATACGTGCAACAGGCTCCATCTCGTCAACAACAACGGGGTCAACTATATATGAAGGAACACCGATCTCATCACCGATCTCTCTTGCAAGAATACCGCCGAGGTTAGATGCGTGCTGTCCCTGAACACCAACCTTGAGGTCTGCAAGAAGCGCATCTGTACACTCGTATGTGCCGCCCGGAATAGGTCTTAAGAGTCCTCCTCTTCCTACGATTACGTTGAAAGATTTGATGTCGATGTTTTCTTTTTTAAGGAAATCAAGAATGATGTTCTTACGAAAATCCTTCTGATCGATGATTGTAGCATACTGATTGATTTCTTCAGTGCTGTGTCTTAATGTTTCCTCTTTTACAAGTGTCTCATCCTCGAAGATGCCGACTTTTGTAGAAGTTGAACCGGGATTTATAATTAAACTCTTTATCATGTTTTTTTCCTTTCACATATTTTTTTATAAGGAACTTCCGCTCTCGGGCTTTGCCCTCGCCGGAAGACGTTCGAACTAGATTCGAAAAAAACTCATCAAGTTCTCTCAGCTTATTTATTGGCAACAACTGCTGCAAGTGCGATTGAGTTAACCTTAACCTCAACTGAATCCGATCTTGATGTAAGGATTACAGGAGCCTTTGTTCCTGTAAGGATGTTACCGTTCTTAACCTTTGCAAGACGAACGATTGTCTTGTATGTAAGGTTTCCTGCGTGGATATCAGGGAAAAGAAGGATATCGGCATCACCGACGATCTTTCTGTCAAGAGCGCCTGCCTTGTGCTGAGCAGCCTCGGGATCGATAGCAAGATCCATTGAAAGAGGTCCGTCAACGATGCAGTTCTTGATCTCGCCTGCTTCGTTCATCTTTGTAAGCTCTGCTGCCTCAACTGTAACGGGCATTTTAGGGTTAACTACTTCTACTGCTGCAAGAGGAGCAACCTTAGGGCAATCAACACCGCAAGCTCTTGCTACATCTACTGTATATTCAATGATGACTTTTTTATCCTCAAGTGTGGGATATGGCATAAATGCAACGTCTGTAAGGAAAAGAAGACGATCGATTCCGGGAATCTCAAACACGCAAACGTGTGAAAGAGGACGACCTGTGCGAAGACCAACTTCTTTATCAAGAACGCTCTTAAGGAAATCTCTTGACTCCAATGCACCCTTCATGTAAATGTCAGCCTTTCCGTCGTGTACAAGAGAAACTGCTGTACGAGCTGCCTCGATGGTATCCTTAACATCGATGATCTCGTAGTCTGCAAGGTTCATTCCAACCTCTGCTGCCTTCTTCTCGATCTCATCCTTGTCACCAACGAGGATAGAATCAACGATTCCTCTCTCCTTAGCAACCTTTACAGCCTCGAGTACGTGTGTGTCCTGCGCTACGGCAACAGACATCTTCTTTTTCTCAGCTGTCTTAAGCTTTGCCAAAATGTCATCAAAATTCTTACTCATTTTAAAAACCTCCAAAAAAATTTATCTTAGATTAAAATATCCAAAAGCCATATGACAAAATTTTAACACTCAGTATTCATAAATGCAAGAATCGGAGCGAGCAAACTCATTAAAAGCCTTATCTTAAAAATGACTAATTCCGAATCAGAATCGGAATTAGTCATTTTGATTTATTCTTCAAATAATTCTCGTATGCTCTGTGGAAGAACTCCTATTATTGAATCTCGATTCTTTCCCTCAAGATAATATGGCTTAAGCCTGCTCTTATCATACTTTTTTATTTCACTATCCGAAGTTGCATCAACCAGTAATTGAGTAAAATATCTTTCCCAACTAAAAAAGTCTCTACTTTCAATATACCTTTCCGGTTCGGCAAGTATACTATCAATGTCCTTTATGTTAATAATTCCTGATTTGAGAATCACCCATTCGAATGATTCAGGAAAATACATTGTTACATCTTTTCTGCTCTTAGCTATAGCCATTACTTTAGCAATATATGCACCGAATGCAGCTCCATCAGCGATAACAACAACCTGCTTATCTTTATCTGCATTTTCAATTTTGCTGACAAAATTCGAATTTCCATCAACACTTATGCAGGCATCTTTTTTACATATCGAAGAAAAAAATTGATACCCCGATTTAGAGTCCTCAACCATGACAATCACATCTTTTGAACTCTTCTCGTCCGTGTCCTCATATATCCTATAAAACTCATTATAAATTTTCTCAGGATAATGATATTTTCCGGTTGTTCGGATTCCATATATTTCCTTTACGCTATATGGCAAGTTATATAATGGCTGTCTGGTAATCAGAACATAATAATTCGATGTATCCTGTATTACATCAGCAAACTCTTTAGAATAAATGAATGAATAGTCTTCATCAATAAAAACTATGCTGCCTTGATATGTTTCCATCGCAACTTTCCAAAGGCTTGTATCTCCGCCAAACACAACACACGGAACATCCGACTGAAGGCGTACTCCACTATCTTTCCCATACCTTGAATATGTCTCAAGAAGCTGAACAAGCGTTGTCTTTCCGGTTGCGCTGTCCCCTTGAATAACAGTAATATTTCTTCTTATATCAAATTCATATTTTAGTCGCTCTGTCTCGACAATAATATGATGTTTATTCTTCATACCCGGATTCCTCTATATCAAACATATTTCAGAGCTGTATGCACGTAATCCTCAATATTATCAATAGTTTTATCCTCATTGATAATTCTGGCCTTAAAATCTCCGCAATTATCAAAAGGCATATAATACCTTAGGTTCACAGAGACATCTATTCTTCTTCCAATCTCCAAAAGCCACTTGGCACAATTTTCTCCACAACTTGTAGCATTAAACATAAGATCAGGTCTTTTATAAATGCAAATAAGCGTCTGTAAACCGCCTGACAATCTTTCAGGCGGAATCGGGCCAAGTACATCACTCTCGATAAGTTGCCCTCCCTTATAATGCGATTTATCAATATCTTCCATCATCTCAGCAATAAGCGGATCTTCAAACCACTCTTCCCGAAAGTTAAACCTGAACCATGACGGCCCATGCATCGCTCCTTCAATTTCTCCAAAATAGATATTCAACATATAATTTGTCCTCAGTAAAAATATAATCCATGCAGCTGTTTTCCGACACGGGGGATACGAAGACATGATCAGAATCATTCCTTTTATCCACGACTTAAACCCTTCATACAAACTGTACATCAGACATCACTCCAGAGACACATCTGAAACAGTTTTGTATGCAATACCATAAAAAAAGATACCAGTAACTGTCACCTACTTACAGACCACTATTAAGGTTCCATTGTTCTCCAAGTATTGTATCAAACTCCTCCGGAACATGTTCAAAATATCCTCCGCCTGTTGTAAAAGTCATCTCCCCAAAATATATATTTCCCTCTATGTTATACAAATCAACCCTAACATGTGAGAAACCTTCAGATAATTTCTCAGCAATTTCCACCATATGATCATAATTAATAGGTTTATCCAGTTGCTTATCTATAGGACAAAAATCTTTTCTTCTATAGTCCATCAAGTTGAAATTTCTATCAAATATTCCAAGTTTGGATTTACTGTGATCAGGATAACCATCTGTCATAACATATATGCAAAACACCTTCCCATTAAAACAAAAAAACTTGTAATCAGCCAAATTTCCATGACTTACAGATAATAAATTCCTTTCTATATATATTTTGGGAACTATATCTTTATATTGAAGCTCAAACATATCATAAGCATAATTATGATTTATCCACTGTCTAATTTTCTTTTTTACTTCTACTACATCAAGCCTTGACTTATCCAACACAATAATATTGCATCCGCATCCATGATTGGTTTTTATCACAAATTCATTGGGAAGTTTTTCAAAATCAATATCCTCACTATCATTGTATATTCCACCAATAAGTGGAACTAGATATTTATTGCCTATCTTTTCTCTTACATAATCTCTAACAGCAATCTTATCCGTTAAATGCGTAAATATTGCATCTCTTCTACATAGTTTTGCCCATTGTATTTTTTCACAAAATGTCTTTGGATTATTAAAATCAAAAAAATATTTTTTTTTCTTGTAATATTGTAATTCTATCAGAAAAGGATAACAGCACTTGGGCATATTCTTTTTTATATAATATTTTATTCTTTTACTTCCGTTCATAATTTCCCTTAGAATCATATACAATTTTAATTAGCTAATTATATTGATAAGCGGTGATATTCATTTTTTAAAATACTTTCAAGTTTCGGATAATGCAAAAGCATTGCGCGAAAATCTTTCCAAAAAAGTTTCTCACCTCTATCATTAATTTCAGAAAGTGCAATGTTCTTTTGCGTTCCGGGAATCGAAAGCACCAATAAATGCTCTTCGTTACTGTTAGCAATTACTCGTGTTCCATTCAAAACTCCCATCAGCCAAAACCATATATCATCATTTGTTCTACATTCTTTCATAAAGATAGTTTCATCAAGTATATCTTTATACAATGAATTTACAGGATACAATACTCCTGCGCATCCGGTAAGTTTATTCAAAAAAGATGGTTCTCTCCACTTCTCATATCCTCCCGACTCTATAACAAATTCATCTGATTTATCCAATGAAAATTTTGTTACCCTGTTAGCGCATATACACTCAGGATACTCCTCATGAAGTTTGCATAAATCTGCCAAAGTATTTTTCCGATAAAAGACATCATCATCTACTGTAATAATCACATCCCCCGGAAACATCTTTAATGTTGGTATGAATTTTTTATACGATCCGATATCTTCACACCACATTAGCTCTAAACCATACTTTTTTAGTTTAGTCAATTTTGAAGGTAACTCCACCTCACGCTTAGGAAAATCAGTAACTGCCAACCACAATATCAATCTGTCAGGTTTCTTTGACTGCATAAGTAATGATTTAATAACAATGTGAACTTTATCAATTCTCTTGGGATATGATGTCAAAGAAACAACTAAAGATTCTGAACATTTATCTCCTACATTATTTTCTTCAAAACCTCTCAAAACATAAAAAGGCCATCTACACCATTGAAAAAAATATATTATCCTTCGTTGTATTCTTTTTAAAATATTTTTTTTCACACTATACATGCCTCTTAATATTCTTTATATATTGTCTGATTATCTCATTGATATACTTATAACTCTCAAATTTAAACACGATTGAAATAGCAAAATATAAAGCCACTATCAAAAATTGGAGAACCAGAATCATAACGAAACCGATATTAAGCTTACCAATCCACCACGAAACACTTCCCAAAATCAAAGCTGATAAGATACATGGCATAATATCAATTATTTGATTGAAATAGCTGTAACCGATCATCCTTTTATTCGGATAACTATTCACAAGTTGATCAAAAAAATTATTTGCAAGATATGCCCACATTATTGCCTTCATACCATATGGAATCACAAGCAAAAATGTACTGACTCCGACAATTTTTTTTATCACCTCAATCCTAAGTACATAATTACTTTTTCCCATAGCTTTTAACGCATTAATATTGGCAGTATGTATAGGTTGAAATATGTAGATTACACAAAACACCCTCATGTAAAACACACAATCCAACCATTTTTCTGTAAGCAGAAGCTTTATAATTCCTTCCGCAGCAACAAACATAAACATCAACAGCGGTGTAATTAAATAATTACTGACCACAATTGTTTTTCGCACAATTTCTTTTACGCGAATCGGATTATCTTGGTCTATCGAAATCACAGGAAATATAACATTATCTATTGACGCATTTATATTCTCAATAAATGCTTTAGGAAGGCTCCTTCCTCTGTTATAAAATGCTAAATCCGCGTCGGAATAATACCTTCCCATAAGTAGCTGTCTCATATTGCCATATAAAACATCTATAAAATTCGAAAACATAATTCGAATCCCATAACTCAATAATACTTTAAGTTTTTTTAATGAAAAAACAAATCTGGGTTTCCACTGAGATCTAAGCCACAAAATCACAGTATCAATAAGTGCATTACTGACCACTTGCACAATCAAAGACCATGTTCCCCATCCACGTAAAGCCATATTGATTCCAATAATTGCAGAAATAAAGGTTCCTATAATTGTCGCCCAAAAAAACTTTTTGAACTGCAAATATCTGGTTATAATAGCTTGTTGGACATTTTTCACTCCGGAAATGATAATTATCAATCCTGCTATTCTAATCATGGCAACAAGATCATTTTTTCTATAGAAACTTGCAATATATGAAGCTGCCATGTATAACCCGATATATATTACTGCACAAAAAAATATATTAAAAAAAAACACGCTTGCTATATCAACATCATCGATATCTTTTTTCTGTACAAGCGCACTGGCCAATCCTCCATCAACAAACACATTAAGTATCGCAATAATAGAAAGTATTATTGCAAGTGTACCATATGCTTTTGGTCCAATAATTCTTGCTACTATAAACGTTATGATCAATTCAGCAATTTGAACTCCGACTTTTTCCATCAAACGCCAAATTATATTGCTAATTGTTCGCATAATCACTCCATGATGCTAACTTACAATCCGTACCCAAATGAAATTTTAAATCTTTTATGAGCCTTTTCTATCGTGTTATTAATAAACTCTTTATTATATAACGGACATGCAATTCCAAATAAAAAAATATTTAAACTTAATGAATATAATGTATTTTCCATTATTCCATACAATGCATATACCCCATAAATAATGACTAGCATATAATTCTGTTTTTTATAGCAATAATACATAGCGTAAATATATAAAACTGAAAAAACAATATATATAATAATCCCATACCTCACCAATATAGCTGTATACGCCGTGTCTAAATAATATTTTGTATATCTGATTCCCATCCTTTTTGAATATAGCTCAACATTTGTGCCCATCAAATGAATTCCAAAACGTTTTATGACCCTATAGCAATTTGAAAATCGTAAAGATAACATTTTGTCCAACTTAGATAAAACCGGAATTTTTTTTACATTAAATAATGACATTGCAATGCTAAATGCATTAGCAAAAAAAGCCATATATATTATGCATTTACCAAATATTTTTCTTCCATCAACAAAATAATCTGATAGATAATATAGCATCAAAAGAAACATAAAAATCCCCAAACAAACATATGCCGTTTGAGAATTAGGAACTTTATAAGCAAAGAACATTCCAAAAATAATTAAAAGAACATCATACCACTTTATACTATTCCGTCTCACATAACAATGTGCCACTATCAACTCAAATACACGCATTCCGAGCCAATTAGGATGTGAAAACCCCCATGAATGCCTAATAATTCCTTTTCTATATGTCATTACCTCATTTATATTTCCGGAAAAAAATAGATATAATACAATGGATATAGTCAGAATAAGAATTATGTATGATAAAAGCGCTACTCTATCAAAATCTATATATTTTGCCAGCAAAATAAAAATCCAAGTAGAAAGCATTATATTATTTCCGGAAGTAAATGTGCAAATTATCATTGCTATTGAAATCAATGAAATAATGAACATCTCTCTAATACTGTACTTCTGAAATACTGATATTTGCACAAATGAAAGCAACAAAATAATAACTGCAACAGCATCATTAGCAACATCTCGTTTCCAAAACATAAAATACTCCATAGAGGTTCGGAATAATATTTCAGTACTAAACCACATAACAAATATAAAATATGCTAAATATTTTCCAAAAGTTTCCCTCTTACTAATGACAATCCCCTCCTAAATCTACTTACAAATTTTAGATCAACCACAATATCTTATCTTGCATAATAAATATGCCAATATGTACATTCTCTTACGAATAAAAAAATCAAAAATACTAAATTTAGAACTAAGCTTATAATAATTCCGCTTTTTAAATGTATCTGAGCATAATTCATTCTCGCATAATTTCCTTATCTGCTTAACTTTTTCAAAAAATGACATATCACATTCTTTTCTAACATACTTTAATTTGAAGACTTCCAAAATCAATATCAATACACGGTTGTTGTAAAGTGCATTTGAATCTTTAATCCACAAGTTTCTAGAAAAAAACTCCTTCAAATGTCCCATAACCTGTAAAGCAATTTGATTTTGATCATGATGATAGGTATTTACAGTAGATGCCTCCCTATATACGTAAAAATATAAAGGTTTATCAATATAATACAATTTAGCAACTTTTGAAAAACAATCAATTATAAAAATTTCATCCTGCCTTTTCTTTAATCCAGGAACAAAAAGAAATCCATTCTCGCGCAAAAAACTGCTTTTAAACAGCTTCATACACGGTCCTCCTGTAGTAGCTTTTCTATTTTTTGGCAGTTCTGTTCCCAGCGCTGTTTTTATTAGTAATTCACGATCTAATTCGTTGAATATTTTATTTCCCGCAAAAAAAGAATACTCGTTTACATTTTCTGAATCCACATAATAATATGCACACATTACTATTTGATAATCCCCACTATCGGCGGATATAATCATTTCTTGTAAATAATCCTCGTCTAAATAATCATCCCCGTCTAAAAAAGTAATCCACTCACCGGTAGCTTCCGCCATGCCAACGTTCCTTGCTACAGAAACTCCTGCATTTTTCTGATGTATCACTTTAACTCTATTATCATTACAAGTTAATCTGTCACAAATCTCTCCGGATTCATCTGTTGAACCATCATCAATGATTATTAACTCAAAATCCTTGTATGTCTGGTTCAAAACACTCAATATCGTTTTTTCTACATATTTCCCAACATTATAGACAGGAACAATTATACTTATCTTACTCAAATGATTCCCTCTTTTTTATTTTTTATCCGCAAAAGAAAATTTAAAAAAGCAGCCAACTTATACCTTATTGCAAACCATAACACTTTCTTTTTCAGATCAAAATACTCAAATTTCGGATTTTCAATAGTATCTCTAAATCCTGTTCTTAGATTCACCAGATACTTTACATCTTTTACACCTATTCGTCCCATTGTGCTCAATATCTTATACATCGAGTGTAAGCCAATAAAATCAATTAAAGCCCTCTGCGATGATTTATCTATATATTCACTAATAATTTCAAGACATTGATCATAAAACTTAATATATTTCTCTTTTCCCACTTGTTCTCTTGAAGCTGATTGACTACGCATTCTGTAATTATATAGTGCTCTTGGAGAAAAATATGCGTTATGTACATATCGCAAATAGTTAATATTAAAATCCAAATCTTCTCCAAATGACAACTTCTCAGGAAACAAAATATTGTTATCAATAATAATAGGCAGATTATACATTCTGCCCCATACTGTCCCAAAATATCTGCTACTTTCACCACAAAACTCAACGCCAAACAGTTTTAACATGAGCTTATCTTTTTTTTCTATTTTTCCATTGATCACATTTTCGAACCAATTAAACTTTTCTTTGTTATCTGCACTATCAACTTCGCAATGATTACAAATAGCCAAATTACAATCACTATTTTTTTTCATCAGTTCTACAAGTGTTTCAACATATCCGTTTTCCACATAGTCATCACCATCTACAAATATTATCCACTTACCGCTTGCTTTACTGATTCCCAGATTTCTGGCTGCAGAAACCCCTTTATTTTCAGTATGATATACTGCTATATTTTTATATTTCTTCTCATATTCATCTATAATCTGCTCTGTACCGTCACTGGAACCGTCATCAACAATAATTATCTCGATTTCAGAGTAGGTCTGATTTACAATGCTATCAATGCATTTATCTATATATTCCTTAATGTTATAAACAGGAACTACAACGCTTACAATTTCTCCCATCATAATTTACCCATATATGTTATTTTTCCTTATTCAACAAATTCCATAGGATGAGTTTCTTTTTTGGCAGGAGGAACTTCCCAATCCCCATACAATTGAGTCAGGTATATTTCAAAATCATTCACTCCATTGACGCTCATATCTTCAAACTTATACTGTTTAAGTGGAAAAAAAACATCTGCCTTAAATAGCTCTCTTTCTCCTTGCATGCCAATATAATTGATAAAATAATCTGCATTCTTGCTACTCAGACTTCTAAGTTCTGTATCAAGCTTATCTCTCCACTTGGAACCATCTATCGAAAACAAACCATATGTCCTCTTTAAAACCGAAAGAATCATTCTCTGATATAATGGTCTTCCGGGTCTGGAAAGATTGATTTTTTCAAAAAAGCCCAAATGATACATGAATCTGTAAAACTGAAGTTTGCAATACTCTGTTTTCTGCCTTATCTTACCCTTAGGAAATCCGTCGATGGGATAAATATCAATCCAGACATTTTCTACTCTTTTATCTATACTTCCAAGTCGACGTACAGAATATTCTTCATTTACAACATGCATAAAATAATAATGATGGGTTTTATTATTACGAAATGTATTTAATCTGAACGGGTGCTCAAGTTCTTTTTCAGCGATAGTTGCAAACTTATCATAGTCTGCCCTAAGCATTCCAATATCGATGTCATCATCCCAAGGAATAAAACCGTGATGGCGCACTGCACCAAGCATGGATCCACCTATCAGGAAGTAGCTGATATCATGCTGCTTACAGAGTTTATCTATCTCTTTTAATATGCCTAATTCAATTTTTTGAATCTCGCTTTTATCGTTCATTTTACTCACAATGCCCCAAAATCACATAAACACTCAAATAAATTATAATCTATATCTAGTACTTTGTCATAGGGAAAAGGCGTAGATTTTGTGTCTATCTACGCCAAAAACACACTTATTATTAAACAGCATATAAAACAGTTTCCACATTACTCTTGCTATGATGTCTTACATATAGCTTATATTCAGGAACCAACTCATGAACAAGCTCTATAAGACGTACCATATCCCGATCAGAATGGTACAAACATATAGCTAACTTAGGTTTGTTCCTAACTATTAGTTCCCTTGCGCCGCGCAATGCATCCCACTCCGAACCTTCTATATCCATTTTTATAAAGCTGACATCTTTACATTCTTCAAAACTATCCAGATTCATTACTTTGATCTTATCCGTTGCATTTTCTTCATCATCGACTATCCTTGCTGTCACTCCGCTGGCATTGAATAGAAGCACTTCATTTTTATCCGATAATCCTTGCTGTATCAATTTTATATTCGAACGTTTACCATAAAACTTGCTCAACAATGAATAATTGTTTTCTTCCGGCTCGAATGCATATATTTTTCTAATATTAACCTTTTGTTTCTTTGCTTCGTCAAGCAACTGTTGAATTGTATCTCCGGTATATGCACCGCCGTCCACAAATATTTCGCCATCTTTAAGATGTATCAATTCAGAAACAAAGTATTGGTCGTTTTCTGAAAACAATTCATTTGGAATAGGGGTTCGTTTTGTACGATAATCTATACAAGCCGATAATACTTTGCAAGATTTTTCATCAGCCAGATAACTCATAACATTTTCCAAGCGCCCTTTTACTTCCCTATCAGAAAAAAATTCTTGAGACTGTAACATCTGACTTGTCGGATTATTACGTTGATTAGCATCATTGCTATGAGAAATCAAAAAATTAATTCTTCGAGTTATTCCCTTCTCTTTTAACCATACCAATAATCTAAATGTAAGATAATGTCGTTGCATGCAATGGTATACTGATTTAACTATTTTTCCAATTGACATATTATTCTCCACATAATCATAGTTTAATTCTGTCAAAATACTCAAAAATAGCGTTCTAAACTCTCATTAATCCCAAATTTCATAATAATTATAATCTATATATAGTATTTTGTCATAGAAAAAGACGCAGATTTTGTACCCATTCTTACACCAATCTGCGCCCTTGATATTTCTTTTTTCATACTACAAAAAATCTTAAGATTTTTCGACGGTATTTCTTAAGATTTATCTGATATCATTGAAAAAGTCGGCAGTCTTTCAACGACAATTCCAAGCCGATTCATGGCAAATTGCCAATTCTATTTTTTCTATGAAAGGAAATATCTAAATGACCAAGTCAAAAGACGAATCTAATAAACTCACCTATGAAACTGCTACAGGCGAAATCGAATTCACTCTCATGAGCGATATGATGTTCCATTACGTCATGCAAAATTCTAAAACCGCATTAACAGGTCTTGTATGTGCCCTAAAAGGACTGTCTCCCGATGATGTACAAGATATCCTTGTCGAGAATCCAATCGACCTTAACAGCGCGGGAAAAGAAACAATCATGGATATAAAGCTAACTCTCAACAACAATGAGATTCTCAATATCGAGCTCCAGGTATATCCCGATAAGTATTGGATATCACGCTCAATACTCTATCTATGCAGAGTATATGACAATATTGGCAGCGGTGATAATTATTCTCTCATCAAACCTACAACGCTATTCTGCATCACGGATCAGACGCTCATCCCAAAAGCAGCAAAAGAATTCTATGCCAGATACCGTCTTACCAATATCAAAAACCACCACTTATATACTGATAAATTCGGTATAAATGTGCTACAATTAAACCACACAGACCTTGCTACACAAGAAGATATCAACCACAATCTTGTGTACTGGGCGAATCTTTTTAAAGCAACTACTTGGGAAGAATTTAAAAAACTTGCCAAGAATCATCCTGATATTGAGGAGGTAGGTAACATGATCTTCGAACTAAATTATGACAATCAGGCTAAAGAACTTCTTGAAGGCCAGCGCCGTTACAGAGAGCAGATGAATTCACAGTATACCGCCGGCTATACTGATGCGGAAGAAAAATACGAAAATGAGATCGTAAAATTACAAGCAGAACTTAAAACATTACAAGAAGAGCTTGAAAAATACAAAAGCACAAATAAATAAAATTCCGGGCTGAATTGTTCTTTACAATTCAGCCCTTTTCATAAAAATTCGCGTATTTCGATACCATTTATAGTCACATCAGATGTCTTGGAACCTTATCTCTTTTTATCATTCTATTCTCCAAAAATGTAGAATTCTACACTTTTTCTCATTAAAAAAGCCAAAACAGTAAAAACTAATAAGAAAAATTGTAGAATTCTACATTATTTCTTATTAAAAAAGCGCAGATTTTGTACCCATTCTTACACCAATCTGCGCCTTTCTCTTCTCTATTCTCTTATCAATCTTCCGTAAACTCGAACAACTCCTCAACGGTAACGCCAAAGACCTTGGCAATGTCCATCGCAAGCTTAAGCGACGGGTTATATTTGCCGTTTTCAAGGTGGA
This sequence comes from Butyrivibrio hungatei NK4A153, assembly GCF_000424465.1. Taxonomy (GTDB): domain Bacteria; phylum Bacillota; class Clostridia; order Lachnospirales; family Lachnospiraceae; genus Butyrivibrio; species Butyrivibrio hungatei_A. Next base: position 130,934 of record NZ_KE384198.1, read on the forward strand.
CGATTGTTTCGCGTCTTGCGCCGACCATCTCGGCGAGCTCACTTTGCTTGTAACCTGCTTTTTCGCGATATTCTTTTACCTTAGTGATAAGTGCCATGGGCTTATTCTCCTTTTTTATCGATGGCAGAATACAGGATAACTCTCACGATTGAAACAACTACAAGTGAGATTACGAGGATCCAACCGATAACATCAGTTCCAAAAGCTTCAGTATGTCCTACTATTGCAGCCGTAAAAGCAAGTGCGACCATGATAACAGCCATAATCTTATAGCAAATAGCATTGCATTTGTTTAAGTTTCTCTCTGCAAGCTCGTCAAAGCATTCCTTCTTATACTTTCTTTCTCTTGAATAGAGCATGTAATAAAAAACTGCAAGAAAAACGCCGACAGAACTTTGAATCATAGAGTACGACTCCTTATAATCTGTTCTTGCCCACATCCAGAAATATACCGCAATGGCAATATTTCTAACCACCTTTGAAACCAAAATATCTCTCAATGTTACTTTCCTGTTCTTGTTCATTTCATGCCTCCATAATACAAAAGTGATATATTTATAACTCGATTTGATGTTATAAATATATCACTCACATTTTCTCAAGTCAATATAAAAGTGAAAAATATTTCACATTAGTTTTCCATCCACTATGCCGCGCACAAATCCAATCTATCAGAACCCTTCCATCCTGCGCTTCTTCCTGAGGATTATCCTCTTCTCTGCACCTTCCCACTCGGCACGCTCGTTCTCTGTTTTTATATTTATCCCGTAGGGAACCAGAACCGGAGTGTCATCATCATCTATGCACACCTCTGTCAGATACGCTCTGTTAAGGACGTGCCGCATACCGTTTCGCCTGTCCTCAACGTAAGTATCAACCCGTATTTCCATCGAAGTCCTGCCAACATATGTTATCTTTCCGATTATAACGAGTATATCATCGAGCTTCGCGCCCTGCTTGAACTGCATGTTGTCGACAGCCGCTGTGATAACGGGATTACCGGAATGCCGCAATGCAACTGTTCGCGCAACTTCATCTATCCACGACATAAGTTTGCCGCCAAAAAGCCTTTTTTCGCTGTTAATATCACTGTATTCAACTACTTTGGTCCACTCTGTGACCGAATCTTCTACATTCTTCTTATCTATCTGATGATCTACATGAAAAACTTTACCCATACGCCCTTTCCTCCTAGATTTTTTGTTACTATTAATTTTACCTCAAATACACTGACGTTTCTATCACATTTTGACACGCACACTCAGTCGCTGATAAGATAGTTTGTAGAATTTAATTCAATTCAGAAGGGAAAAGAAATGTCACAGCCCAATATCAGTGTAATCATCCCGGTTTATAACACCGCCAAATATATGGACGAATGCCTTGAAAGCGTACTCACACAGACTTTCAAGGAGTTTGAGGTAATCCTCGTTGACGACGGTTCCACAGACGGCGTAAGTCCTGCAAAGTGCGACGAATATGCCGCAAAAGACGATCGCGTCATCGCAGTCCACAAGGCTAACGGCGGTCTCATATCCGCCTGGACTGAAGGGGTTAAAAGAGCCCGCGCAGACTATCTTTGTTTCATCGACAGTGACGACTGGATTGACACCGATATGTTCGAGAAACTCTATGCCCTCACCGATCCTTCTTTTTCCGACAGCGAGATAATCTCAGGAAACTATATTGTTGAGAAAAATAATGAGAGAAGAAAAGAAACTCAGGGGCTTGCACCCGGCGTATACACAGGAGACTCCCTTGATAAGATAAAAGAGAACCTTCTTGGAAACGAAGTTCGTCCCATTACCATGTCAAGATGCATGAAGCTCACATCCAGAAAGCTTCTTCTTGATAACATCAAGTATTGCAACACCTCGATTGTAATGGCCGAAGACGTAAATATAATGCTTCCCACCATCTGCGATGCCAAAAGACTTGTTATAGCAAAAGACAGCTATTTTTACCACTATAGACTTATCAGCGATTCAATGGCACACGGCCACAGTCAAAAGCTCTTGTCAAACCTTGAGCTCAACGACAAGACTTTCAAGGAAATCCTTAGGGATAAAAAAATATCTACCGCGGAAATACAGGTAGACCGTGAATTTGTCATAATGCTCTTTGTTGCCATGAAGATTGAGCTTCGCCACAGAGCTCCGAATGTAACGGAAAGAGTACGCTCTATTTTCCTACGGGATGATATCCGCAAAAAAATAATGTCCACACATGTAGACATTTCTTCAAAAGCTAACAAGCTCTTATATTTTTGCATGAAGCACCCTGTTTTCCCTGTAGTATGGGCTACGCGCTTCATTCTTTTAACCTATGACAAAAGAACCAACTAAAACTCTTGGGATATGTACTAAATGCGACATAACCTCGCAAGTGCTCACTTACGAAAAGAAAAGCTGCCACTTTAGTATCAGATACTATAAATGACAGCTTTGATTTTTATTATTCTCTTTTGCCCGATAATCTCAATAAGCTCCGTCCTGTCCAAATACCGCGGGGAATGTTCTGATGATAAGCTCTATATCCTTCTTTATACTCATGTCCTGAATATATTTAAGATCAAGCTCTACCCATTGATCCCACTTAATCTTGGCTCTGCCGCACACCTGCCAATAACAGGTAAGACCGGGCTTAACGATGAGCCTCTGCTTCTCATAAGCGTTGCACTCTTCCATCTGTTCGTAAAGAATCGGCCTTGGGCCTACAACACTCATATCGCCCTTAATTATGTTAAACAGCTGAGGCAACTCATCGATCGAATATCTTCTTATGAATTTTCCAACGTGAGTTACTCTCGGATCGTCTTTGATCTTAAAAGCATGTCCCGTCTGCTCGTTCTGTTCCTGCATCTTCTCAAACAGATCTTCCGCATTCTTGTACATACTTCTAAATTTATAAATCGTAAAGCTCTTCATATCTTTACCCGCTCTTTGCTGGGTAAAGAAAATCGGACCTCCGTCTTCAACGAAAATAGCAATTGCAGTTAAAAGGAAAACCGGAGACAGTAAAATAAGCGCCACGCATGCAGCTACCACATCAAAAACTCTTTTGACCCACTTATAGATATTTGCTTTGTGATCGTAAATCTCCCAATAGTTTAGTTCAATAATCTTTCTGCCTTTGAAATTTACGACTCTGTCAGCCGTAACTACATTCGTTCTCGCCATATCGTCCCCTCTCGTGACTATGTTTATAAGGAACAATTACCATCAGTATATGTACCCAATTGATGTATCGGCATTTAGGCATAATTATTTTATAGAAAATTAGTATATTTTTTAAATAATTTTAGCGCAAAGATTGTTGTTACCTTTATCATCAACAACTTTATTATAAACTAAATAATGCACATTGTCACAAGAAAGCGCAGAAATATCTGCTATTTTATAAAAGTTTAATCATATTATTACAGTATTTCGCTGATATTTGAATTGATATACCGGCGAAACCCTACGCATTTATCAGATTTTTTTGCAGATATAAAGAAGATGCGTAGAACTTCCAAGAAGTTCCCTTTTCTCCGAAAATGCAAGATACCACTTTTTAAGCGACTCAAAGTCTTCATCCGAGATCTGGAATTCAGGATTCATCTCCATAGAAAGAATAAATCCGTCAACTCCGGTTGTCGTGATATATTCTGTTTCCTTTTCGGTAAAAAGATCTTCAAACTCCGTAACGTCATAGCCCGTAAACATCTGCTCTTTGAAATGCCTTACTTTATAATCCTCCGTGAAGTTTTCTTTTTCCCCGTTCTTCCAGTTTCCGTCCAGATGGTTCGCATACATAAATGCAAAGACCGAAATGAAGGCAAACATTATAGTTCCGCCGGGCTTAGTAACTCTTATCGCCTCATCTATAGCTTTATCCACATCCTCCCTGTCATACAGATGATACATAGGTCCGAGAATCATCGTCACATCAAAGCTATCATCTTCAAGATCTGTAAGTTTAGTCGCATCGCCAAGCATAGGATGAATGTTTGTGATTCCCTCGCTGTTTTTCTTTAATATCTCAATGTTCTTTTCAACAAGATCTACAGCTGTAACGTCAAAGCCTTCTTTTGCAAGTGCTATTGAATATCTTCCCGTTGCCGCGCCGACTTCAAGAATCTTCGACTTTTTATCTAAATCCGCAAATCTGTGAATATAGTGCATTGTTGTTGCATACTCAAGCTGTCCGTGCCTTGATTCATCAAGCCTGCCATCCTCATCTGTCTGGTTGTAATAGTCACTTACAATTTTTTCCCTACTGTCAGACTCGCTTATCGCATTTATCCTTGTATAATACTCCTTATCATCCTCATGGTGGATATAAGCGCCATTGTTAAGCTGAACCTGTAAGCTTGCGGGATTGTCTTTGTTTACAGAAAGATAAGCCTCATGAATTCCGATTTCTCTGGCCTTTCCAAGTGTCATTTTAAGTCCTTCGGTAGCATATCCATGTCCCCTATACTTCTTGGATATGCCATAGCCGATGTGCCCGGGACCGTTTCTTAGGAAGTCGTTCAGATAATGCCTTAAGTTAAAGACGCCGACATACTCCCCGTCAACCGAAAGCACAAAAGATGTATCAGGTACAAATCCCTCAGGAAGCTCTTTCCCAAGCGACCAGTTTCTTTTCATCTCGATCCATTCAAGAAATCTCTCATAATCATAGCCGTAAACGCTGTTGACAAAGCCGTTCTCATCTTCATCGAAAGTCATATACAGCTCATACGCCTTCCTGTAATCCGAATCCTGCACTCTTATTAGTTCCATAACAATTCTCCTCTCAATTTTTGGTATAGTAAAAGCCCCACCAAACTCTTATTGTTTGATGAGGCTCTTATTATCTCTGCATTTTCTTTTTTATTTCAGATATGACTTATCCGAAAAACCTCATCAAATATAACACTAATAGTCCCCTGATTTTTGGTCACGGGATTTGGGTTGGTATTAGTATTATTGTTGATGAGTATAAATTCTCTCATATCCATATCTTCTTTCTGAAAATTATTAGTACTGATTATAATTGTCGAATTTTTCTGTGTCAACAACAAATCTTCAATCCCGTAAAATTTCTAATTCGCTTTTTTTACAAAATAGACTGTAATATTCCCTCAAAGTCAGCATTTATCTAGGATTCACCATAGATTATATTTAATGCATAACAAATCAATCACGTACATTCGCTAAACAAAATCGTTTAAAACAAAGGATGTACCTGCGACTGAGCATTCTCAGTCAGAATGGAGGAGAACTATGACAGCTATTATTGGCGCTTCTGTTACAGCTTTGGTTGTAATACTTATTTTTGCGATGGGTTATGTGAAGGCTCCTCCGGATCAGGCATTTATCATTTCCGGTCTTCGCAAAGAACCCAGAATCCTTATAGGAAGAGCCGGGGTTAAGATTCCTTTTTTCGAAAGAGTCGATAAACTCTACCTCGGACAGATGACCGTAGATATAAAAACTGAACAATCCGTTCCTACAAACGACTTTATCAACGTTGATGTAGACGCTGTTGCAAAGGTTCGCATCGCAACAGACAGGATCATCAACATCGGTACTGAGGACTCACCTGTAAAGGTAAAAGGAATCCTTCTTGCTTCAAAGAACTTCCTTAACAAGGCTCCCGCGCAGATCGCACAGGAACTTAAAGATTCCCTTCAGGGTAACATGCGTGAGATCATCGGTACTCTCGATCTTCGCACGATCAACACCGACAGAGATTCATTCTCAGATCAGGTTATGCTCAAAGCTTCAAAGGACATGGATAAGCTCGGTATCGAGATCATATCCTGCAACATCCAGAACGTAACAGATGAGAACGGCCTTATCAGAGATCTCGGTGCCGACAACACAGCAAGGATCAAAAAAGATGCTGCTATCGCGAAGGCACAGGCCGACAGAGACGTAGCAATCGCTCAGGCTGAAGCCGACAGAGCATCCAACGATGCAAAAGTTGCCGCTCAGACCGAGATTGCACAGAAGAACAACGAACTTGACATAAAGAAAGCCGCTCTTAAGAAGCAGGCTGACACAGCACAGGCTGAAGCCGATGCTGCATATGAGATTCAGAATCAGGAACAGCAAAAGACAATCCAGGCAGCCACAGTTAATGCTGAGATTGCCAAGGTTGAACGCGAAGCTGAACTTAAGCAGAAAGAAGTTCTTGTAAAGCAGCAGGAACTTGCCGCTGAGATTGAGAAAAAAGCCGATGCCGACAAGTATCGTGCAGAGAAAGACGCTGAGGCAAAGCTCATCCAGAGACAGCGCGAAGCTGAGGCTCGTAAGTACGAACAGGAAAAAGAAGCTGAGGCTCAGAAAGCAAGAGCTGAAGCAATGAAGTATGCTGCCGAGCAGGAAGCTGCAGGTATCAAGGCTAAGTACGACGCAGAAGCCGCAGGTATCGCCGCAAAAGGTAGAGCCGAAGCTGAAAGCATCAAAGCTCAAGGTCTTGCCGAAGCCGAAGCAATGGAGAAAAAGGCTGAAGCCTACAAGAAGTACAACGGCGCTGCTATGGCTGAAATGATGATCAAGATCATGCCTCAGATGGCTGCTGAAATTGCTAAGCCTCTTTCACAGATCGACAAGATCAACATCTACGGAACAGGCGACGGATCAAACGGCGCAAGCCAGATTTCCGGCAACATGCCCGTAGTAATGAAACAGGTCTTTGACACAATGTCAGAAGCAACAGGCGTTGATTTCTCAGAGATCATGAAGGCCGGCACATATGATGCCAAAGTCAACAAGAACGTAAACATCACCGGACTTAACGATGTCGAAATTAAGGCAACACCTAAGAAAGACAGCGATAAGTAATATAAATCAAAGAGTTGCTCAGCATATTTCCTATGATATAAAGTGGGCAGGTTATGTCATCTACATAATCTGCCCACAAATCTATTTAGCTATATGTTTTATTCCTCTTCTTCCTCTTTCACAGTCATAGGAACTCCGTCATTTTCAGCCCTGTAATCTTCATAAAAAGTATTCCAGTCATTATATGAAGCATCTCCCGCATGACTTTTGAGGTCATAATTACTCATAAGGTACTCACCTATATAATGAGTCAGCTTGGTTGCCCCTTGTATGTTCGCATGGTCTGCATCCGACAGATCTGTTGCATAATCAACCACAGAGTCTTTCATCACGGTAAAATCAATTAAAGGAATATTGTACTTCTCAGCCGTAACAGATGCCGCATTTATCCTTGCCTGCTTTTCTTCGCTATTTACTTCAGGCGAATGAACAAATACGACCTGTATACCTTTTTCCTGAAGCTCCTCCACAGTTTTTTCCAGGTACATAACACCTTCCGTCTTCGGAGCTGCTTCATCTATACGGAACTCATATTCCGGTCTCTCAAAAGCTGTATACTCATGACTTGTGGCATATCCCATCGATTTAGAATAATCTTTTGAAAAATCTGCCGGCGTCAACTCTTTCCATCTGTCATGATAAAGAATCATATCAAATAGAAGTTCATATCTCGGATCCGAAGGACTAAGTACATCATAAACCGCTTTAATTTTTGTTAAAGAAATCGGAAATCTATCCCACGCAAGATGTACACTGTACATATCTTTATATTTTTCCTCTTGTCCATATTGGCTGATTTCAATGACAACCACTTTGGGACTTGTATATTCAAGCGCGTTCTTTATTGTCCAATACGTCACAGGTAATCTTTCGGAAGTATTTCCAAAATTGTACGAAGTAATACCGCACTCATTCCATAGCTGAAGCGGATTCACCATAAGCTGCATGTTACTGCTTCCAAAAAATAAAACATCAAAATCATTTTTCTCTCTGAAAAAAGCTTCATACTTTACATAAGCGTCTTTTCTCTCGAGAACCTTTGATGCATATAAGACCATCATCGCAAATAGCAGTACTCCCACCACTACTTGCACAAAAGTCCTTAACGATTTTGATTTCATATTTTTAAAAACCTCCATAAATGAAGTCAGCAGCATTATATGATGATCCATAAACTCCAAAGATCAAAGTTATCATTATAACACCTGCGGTGAGCAAATATCTGAAAAGCCAAGGCTGGGCAGCGATATGCTCACGTATCTGCATACCTTCTTCCTGCCTTACGCTGACTACATACCAAATGATCACGCCAATGCCAACCACAAAAAAGTCTTTGTAGGTAAGGCTGTACATCTCAATATCTGTGACGATCCTATACCAGTTAAAATTATGAAAAATCTGATAAACGAGCCTTAGGAATCCCGAGAATGAGCCGGTGATAGTAAACATCTCACCAATTGAGATTATTATCCAGGTACGAGCTCTTCCAAACAGCTTCATGGCATAGCTTTCTCTGTTCAAAGAAAAGCAACGATTCAAAAAGCTAAAAAACGGCTCAAAAATCTGCGCGCTCGCCATTACAAAACCATGCCAAAGTCCATATGCAATATAAGCAATACTGAATTCATGCCAAAGTCCGATCAACAAAAATGTAAATACGGAAACCATTCCCGCCGGAACTGTTTTTCCCAAATGCGTATTTCTTTTTGAAAGCTTTGAAGAAAAACTTGCATATCTTTTAGAAAGTGCTATCGGATAAAAAACATAATCTCTTATCCAGTTACTGAGAGATATATGCCATCTATGCCAATATTCACCAATTGTCGTAGCAAAAAAAGGTCTCTTAAAATTCTCTGCCAATGTTATTCCAAAGATTTCAGAGATACCGCGAACCATATCTATTCCACCCGAGAAATCGGCATATAATTCAATATTAAACAAAAATATCGCCGTAACCACGATGGAACCTGCCGGAGCATCGGTATGCTCAGTGACCATATTTACAAATAAAGCAAGCCTGTCCGCTATCACAAGTTTTTTAAAGAGTCCCCATAAAAAGAGCCACAGGCCCGATCTTATCTGTGCAAAATCAAAATCATGCCTCTCAAAAAACTGATGATGTAATTTATCAAATCTGTTAATGGGTCCCTGAATGATCTGCGGAAAATACGACACAAAAAGTGCGTAGTGCAAGAAGTTTCGCTCAGCTTTTACATCTCCCCTGTAGACATCGATCAGATAACCGATTGACTGGAATGTATAGAAAGACATACCAAGAGGAAGGATCAACCAACTGAAAGGAAGGAATTTTTTGCACTTAAACACCATCAGCATTCCAAAAGCAACGATGGCAATTAAGGTTAAAAGAAGTCTTTTCTTTTTTGAAACAGTTGCTTTAAAGGCCTTTTTCTCTTCCTTTGTCCATTTTTCTTTATTCTCTTTTATGCTATTCTTCTGAAAATCTGCAAGTTGTTCCAACTTTATTGCACCAAAAAAAGTCATAACGGTTGTAACAACCAGAAATACCGAAAAACGCAGGTCTGTATACAAATAAAAAGCCAGACTGCCTACCAGAAGTACAATCCACTGATGATTCCTAAATAAAAAATAGTATGCAAAAAAAAGCACGGTTACGAACAACAAAAAAGAAAAGGAATAAACCATTTTAAAAAATCTCCTGTTCCGCGAGTTTTTTTCTGTCAATCTTAGCATGCGCATTCAATGGAAGCTCATGCATATAAATGAACTTATTGGGAAGCATATAGGCAGGCAGGAACTTTCTGATCTGTTTGATTATGATATCATCGCATTCTGAATCGGCACTGTAAAAGAGACATATCATTTCCTTTTCCTCTTTGTATACAGCACACGCCATTTTAATCTCATCGATAGCATTAACCACTGTTTCTATCTCGCCCATTTCGATACGATGACCCATATGCTTGATCTGATGGTCTTTTCGACCGGCATAATAGAAATTACCGGATTCATCACAATATCCGATATCTCCCGTCCTGTACATCAAATCGCTGTATGCAGTCACTTCCTGGTCCTGTACAAAAGCTTTATCTGTTTGCTCAGGATTCCTATAATATCCCAGCGCAAGACAAGATCCCTTGACACATATCTCACCTTTTTCGCCTGCTTTGCGTATTCTTTGCATTGTATCGGGATCTATCAGGAACATCTCCGTATTGGCAAAGCTCTTTCCAATGGGAATACTGTCTGTATCTTCCAAACGGTCCTTTATTATATAGCTACTGCAGTTACAGGTAATCTCTGTTGGTCCGTACAAGTTTACAAAGGTTGCATCTTTCCAGTAATCCATCAGGTAATTGAGACATTTTACCGGCATAATCTCCCCTGAAAACATTACAAGAGAAATACTATCCGGCACGCATGCGTCGAACAGCTTAAAATTCTGAACAATCCTGAGTGCCGAAACCGCCCATATAAGAACATTAACCTTGTTCTCCTGTAAATAAGGGAACAAAGCCGCCGGCATAACAAAATAACTCTTAGGTACAATAACTACAGTACCGCCAAGATTCAGACTGTTATATATATCTTTTACAGAAACATCGAAATCAAACGGAGCCTGATTTGCCATAACCGGCTGATCAGGAAAAGGAAAACTTTCTGCAAATCTATGCACAAGATCAATGACACTTCTGTGACTTACAATAACACTTTTGGGAATTCCGGTCGTTCCGGATGTAAAGATTGCGTATACGGGATCTGTATCAATCGCAAATTCTCTGATTCTTTTAACTGATTCACAATAAGATTCGTCTATCTGCTCTGCCTGTTCAAGCAAAGAATCAAAAGATTCCGCCTCAATCGGAAGTTTTCTTTTTGTAGCAGATATGCAACATACAGGCTGAAGCGTATCCAACATAGCCTGCATTCTTTCAACAGGAAGTGTCGGATCGATAGGCACATAAAAATTTCCACTATATACAACTGAAAGAAAAAGCTGCAAACTCCTTATATTTCTGTCAATAAAAACAGCAACGGGTCTGTTCTTTTCAAACGGCTCCATATGCGCATTTTTGCGTATAACAAAGGAAATCTTTTGAGTTCTTGACAAAAGATCGTTATAATTTATTGCTTCATCTTTATCCTTAAAAGCAACGCGTTCAGGATATTTTTCAGCACTGCTTTCCAAAAAGCTTAATACATTATACTCATTCATACGTATTATTCCTGCATATTCTGAATCATATCCCACATTGCTTGTGCACTGTTAAAATTCTCGGGTTTTAACTGAGATACATTTACCTCAATGTCAAACGCTTCATTTATGGCATTTACAATATAAATGATATCGAATGAAACCAGTATTCCATCATCAATCAGAGCTTCTTCGTTTTCAAAATCCACATCAGGTCTTGCGCCTTTTAATATTTCCATTAATTCATCCATTTCAAATTTCTCCTCGTATTACTTTTTATATACTATTTATTCAGGCAATTCGTTTCATAAGTCGGATTACCGTTTCTGAGCATCTTGCATTGTCCGTCTTCTTCCTTAGCATACACCGCCGGAAGATCTCTGCTTAGGAAAAGATATATACCCTCTGTGACCGAATACGCACCTATATTCTTAAATACCAGTCTGTCTCCGATCTTTGGGCTCGGTATCATAACCGCTCTGGCGATCATATCGTTAAATGAACATAAAGATCCATAAAGGTCGCAAGGAACCTCGTCATTTTCACCCTTACGCTCTGACTCTATCAGAGGAGTTTTCATTACCATATTCTGTCCGTAATAGCTTATATGATTCCTACCGCCGTCAAGTATAAGAATCGGTGCATCAGGTGTACCTTTTACATCAGCAACGGATGTAATGTATTCACCGCAAGAAGCGGCAAAAAACCTTCCCATTTCAAGGTTCACACGATAGCTGTATTTTGCAGAAGCAATGTAGCTTACCATCTCTTCATACACAGAATAACAGTTATCAAAATCATCCCCGATAAAATAGGGCACTCCAAGTCCCGGTCCATACTCAAGCAATTCCGGCTCAAACCCATATTTGCTCTTTAATTCGGCAAAAAACTCTTCCAACAACTTAAGCTCAGACTCAATCTTACTGAACTTCTTTTTCTGTGTACCCGTAAAATAGTGGATGCCGATAATCTTAACACCCGCACGTATGGAACTATCGCTGATGATTTCCTCAATACAACTCTTATCCATTCCAAATTGTGCCCCATTGAATAACCTTGGAAGCAGTTGAATGTTGGTATTTGTCTCTTCGACCTGCTTCACAATCTCATTATATTGATTAACTGATTCAGCAGTAAAAAATCTTACTCCGTATTCAAGAGCATCTGCTATCATCCCCGGTTCTTTATTGACACCGGACAAAATAATTTTATCCGGATTAACGTCGTACTGCCTGCATATCTTCAGCTCGCCCCAAGAGCAAACTTCAAAATAATCTACATCTTTATCTATGTACGGAATAAGAAAGGAATTCGCTTTAATAGCATAACAAAAACGCAGATCATCACTCGAGTATTTCTCCCTTATTGCCTTCATCTCAGCAATGTGTCTGTGCAATATATTTGCATCAAAACAATAATATGGTGTTTTTAACTCGTTATTATGTGTCAATTTAACTCCTCAAAACCCTTTAAGTGTGTCGCAAATTCTACATCCTACTAAAAAAATCGCCAAGCATAGTCCCTATCCTTGGCGCTCAAAACATTATATCATTATCGTATATTTTTGTCATTATATCCGCTCCATTAAGCCGCCATGAAAGTAGCATTCGTATACTTTGGCTATATATTTTGCCCCGATGTACAATCTTGTACACCGGGGCAGCCATACATCATATGTGCATTATTCTTTTATTAGTATCTAAATGTGAAACTATATGTTTCATTCGGCTCAACAACAGAACCGTCTGACTCAGTTACAGTAATTGCTCCCTCTAACGCAAAACAACTTATTTCTCCCTTCACTTTTCCATCTTCACTTGTAAACATGATATTTTCCAAAGCATCCGGATTTTCAGAAATAGTTCCCGTTCCACAAATCTCCTTTGAGTCATCTATATGTACAACAATATCATAGGTCCCTGATTCCATTCCCTCTGTGATACAAAGATAGCCGTCCTTCGTATAATCTCCATAATAACCGCAGGGAGAAGAATCCGGAAATGAAAAATCCACCTCTCCTTTAAGATCTGCAAGGGTACTTGCATAACTATATGCCATTTCCTTATAACGCATAGCTTCGTTGTATGAATATATAGTAGGGTAAATTGAGCCATCCTTGTATTTAGAGCTCATTCTCTCAGCCATGGAAGGTACATATTTTTCCCATTCTTCATAACCGGCTACAAAATCGTCATAGTTCGCAGGATCTTTTTCCTTTAATTGATCCAAAAGCCTTAAAGTTTCATCTTTCCACACCAAAGTTCCCCACTGGCCTAAAAAATTCATCTCCAGCTGCGTCTTAGCATTCCTTCTTAGTTCATCGTATTTGTCGTAGATCTCGTTTGCTTTTACAAGCTCATCCGAAAGAGAATCTGCTGCAATTCCATCAATCTCTGCCTTAATCTGGTCAGTATAATCTTCAGTATTAGCTTCTTCAGCTACACTTTCTTCTTCCGATGCCTGCTCTTCACTAGATGCAATTACCTCTTCACCAATCTGCTCTTCCGTAGCCGCATCAGCGCCTTGGGTACATCCGCTCAAGATTACTGCAGTCATTACTATTGCCAAAACTAACTTATTTTTCAAACTTTTCTCCTCATTTCACAAAACATATCAAAATCATCTGTTACATACTCCCTTAATTGGAGCCTTCTATCATTATTATCCTTTCATTTTCCATGATATCGCAACATAGCAGAAAAAAGAAGCATCTCTGCTTCTCTCTAATGCCGGCGACCGGGATCGAACTTCCGTTCATCTCGTAAAGCCACAAAGAAAGGAGCTTCGCCGCCACGCCATTTTTAATGGAACTCTTTATGGAACTCTTTCTAATTGGTAGTGTTATGCA
>NZ_KE384198.1:146698-151690 GCF_000424465.1 Butyrivibrio hungatei NK4A153
CCACTTAAGTGACACCAAAATGTAGTTTATAGTTCAGATTCATTATGAAGGATTAACAGATGGTTTTATATCCGTCGAAATATTTTGCGCTTACTCATCAAAAGCATTTTCGGAATCATATTGCACATTATTGTTCCTTAAAAGTGCTTTTAGTCTCTCATTTTCATCCTGTAGATTTCTCACTAATTTTCTTAACGAGTTCAAATCATGTGATTCCAGCTGCATTTTGCACCTCTATAGTCCTTAAAACATGTTTTTTACGATTCTTAAGCCTTAATATATCAAAAAAGAGAAGCGTAATCTACGCCTCTCTCATTTCTTTAAATCTTTAGGAATAAAGTTCTTGTATCTATATATCACATGTGATTCACCTGTACATAAATCAATCTTCTCCTGCCATAAAGTAGTAAGCTTTGTCTGACCTGCAGTTCTGTCAAAATCTGGATTAGCAACGAATGATCTGCAAAAATATTCATTTTCTGTCCCTGCAACCATATCTAAATAGACATAAATATCCTGGCCATCTACCAAGGTGTTTAAAAATAATTCAGATTCTATTTTTGACTTGCTTTGCTCATTTCTAAATCTAAAAACAACCCTGTTTTCATCAAAAGCGCGTTCCAAAAGGTGTAAATAATCTATCTTGTTCTGAACATAGCTTTTTTCAAAGAAATTTGATTTCTCCAACTGTACTTGTGTTATCATACCATCCAGTGCTTTATCAAATGTTACATTTCCACTCTCACTATGAATTTGCAAGTCACGTAACTGTCCTATTCCCTCAAGATGATGGAAATCTTCTTCTGCAAATCTGACTCTTACTTCAAATCCTTTTCCTTTATAAGCCAAACAAAAATAGTATTCTATATTAAGTAATCTCTCAAAAGCTTCTGCATTAAGTTTAATCTTATTTTCCACATTACCTCCATAATTAAAGCCTCGACTCTCGTCGAGGCTTTAATTATAAGTGTTTTCTTTTCAGCATACGCCTAACTGGCTCGCGGTTGTCACACTAAACCCGCCCATAAGCTCCATGTATCCCCCTGCCAGTAGGGATTTACATTTCATAGCCAACAAATGCTCTACGTCATTTGTTATCTATAATATACTGTTTTGAACATCTAATGTCAAATAAAATCTTTGTTATGATATACTGTTCCTGGTTCAGAGTGGTTCAAAACAAACTCAAAACTTAATATTGAAAACTTTGCTTATACAATTTTTATGCATAGAATTTTATTTATACAACTCAAGTCGGTCAAATATAAATACAATCTGAACTGAACCCAAATTATACTAATTTGAACCTCTTGTATAACAAAATGAAAAGAGCTGTAACCCCAGATATTTTCTAAGTTTACAGCTACATACAATTACTGCCGGCGACCGGGATCGAACTTCCGTTCATCTCGTAAAGCCACAAAGAAAGGAGCTTCGCCGCCACGCCATTTTTAATGGAACTCTTTATGGAACTCTTTCTAATTGGTAGTGTTATGCAGAAAAAATGAATAATCCCCCCTATTATTTTATCCAAATGAAAAAGAGACCCTGTGTAATTCAGAATCTCTTTTGATTAACTATTTTATTAAAATAGCTTGGTAATATAAAGGCAACTATATTATTTAGTTATGCAAGACTATCAAATATAGGCTTGTCTTCCAAATAGTCCGGTAAATCTCTCAATTCTTTAATTTCTTTTTGAGCATTTTTTACAGCACTATTATAAATTGCATAAAATTCATCCTTTTTCTTCAATTCCGCAGGAGTCATCTGGTATCCCCATCCGACACTGTTTCCAACCATTAGTTTCACTCCGCCTCTTTCAATAACTGCTCCGTATCCACCTGTTGTCAGAATTGGACATGTAAGCGTAGCTCCACCTGCAAGTGAAAAACTTTTATCTGACAAATTTTGAGATTTGTCCGCATGCTCTAAAAAATAGAGTAATGACATTTCCCCAGCTCCATGCTTTATTCCTTTTGTATTTTTGCTCTGAGATTTAATAGCCTTCTCTGCTTGCTGATATAATCCCTTCCTATCAGGAGAAACTTCCGATACATAATCTGCTTGAAGCTTTATAACTGCTTGATTTAACTGTTCTGTTTCTTTTCCGTTATTAGCATGGGCTACTCTATTTGCAAGATCTTTTATTTCAGATACCAACTGTTCCTTTGTTTTTTTGCATCTTCCTGCTGATGGAATATATGTCCAATTTGGAGTCCCATTACTCATTGTTATAGCCGTTTTATTATTAGAATTTCCAACTCCTAATAGTGAACTACTTCGCATATTTATCTCTCTTCTTATTTAGCTACTCCGATAGTATCCCCAATTCACAAAATACATCCTCTATTTTTTTCCATGAATTGATATAATTCAATAAATACTTTTTTCCGTCGCCTGTTATTTTATAGTACTTTCGCATCGGGCCTTTAGATATGTCACTATAATACATTTCAGTTAATTTTTCACTTGATAATCTTCTCATAATTGTATAAAAAGTGCTCTCATCAGTATCTTTAAAATATTTCCGCATAATTTTCACTATATCATATCCATATCTGTCTTCCTTTAATACTAATTGCAATATACATATTTTCAGAACGACTCTATTTAATTGTGAATCCACTTTTTCTACCTACCCAAAATATCGCTTGTAAGAGTAGCATCTCTACATAAATTAAAATATTTCCCCATAAAACTTTTGAATATTCTTCCAAATCCAAATAGAACATATGCTGTTGATTCATGGTGAATTCTATCATCACAGCTCCGCCAAACACAAGCAGTAAACAAACTATTAAATTTCCATTATTTGTACTTTTCAAAGCTGTGTATATTCCATACGCATAGAGAATAATTACAGCCAACGTCAAAATCGAATTGTAAACCCTGCCCACTTCCTGCAGCTTCGTACTTGAATTTATCATCCAAACAACAACAATAATAAACAAGACAGGAATAAACATACTTATTAGCCTTACTACTGAAAATACCTCCCCCGTCCTTTTATTCTTAAAAAAAGCCAAAAACATAATAACTGCTATAAAGAAATTAATTGCAAGTCCATAATATAAAAATGTACATCCCCATGTATTGCATTGCGTTAAAATGTAAAAGCAAAGCGACATATGTAATATAATCAATAAAAGAGTTTTTATTGTTACATTCTTCAATAAAACCAAAATTCTATCATCCTTATTCTCTGTCTCTTTATATATTTTCTTTGCTAATAATCGTGGTGATAACATTTCCTCACAGATTTTGTTTTCACTTCTTCCAATACTAATTTCGTTATTAAACCAATCCTCATAATCCGATATAATATCATCACATGCATCTTTAAAAAAATAAAATGATAAAAAAAAACTAAATTTTTCCAAATAAATTTTTTTTGTCATATTATAAACTCCATAAAAATATAGTGTAATAAGCTACTGTTCCTCAATCAGTAGTTTATCACATTATATTTTTATGTCAACTTTTTATCCCCTAATACATATTTGGAATATCATACATTTTTTGCTGTGTATTTTAGGGCTAATTCATTTATCTTAATAAAATATGCTAACAGCCTGTCATTTCGCTTATACTCATCATTATCAGGATTTTCTATAAGCACGCGTATATCCTGAAGCTGTATATCTATAAGCATCCTGTTTCTATACAGTATGTATGCCGCTTTTAAGACTTCACGTTTATCTCTGTTGACCGGATCAAGCATGTAGTCATTAAAAACTTCATCATCCTTGTTCATTTTCCGATGTTTAGGAGCTTTGACAATCTTTCTGTACATCTTACTTGGCAGTTCATCCATTAATAAAGAACGGACAGTCAGTTTATCACATAGTTAAAACCAATGAACTGAATATAAGCGAATCAACCTTAAGACGTATGATAAACAGCTGCGAGCTTGAAGCAAGGAATATCGATCTTAGAAATGCCGTAAAACGCCGTCAAAGGCAGAAAAGGCCCAAAGACTACAAATCAATGAAAGTCATAAAGGACGGGCATAAGTATGAGGACTACCTTAAGTTCAAGGAATGTAACCCTATAGAGATTCCACAGATGGATTGTATCGAGGGTTCGAAGGATTCTAAAGCTGTTCTTTTGACATTATTCTTTCCGATTACAAGGCTGCAGCTTGCTTTTATTCTTGAAGAACAGACCTCAGAAAACGTAGTTGCTTGTCTTGATATGCTCGAAGAGATCTTGGGGACAGAGCTGTTTAAAGAAATGTTCCCGTACATAATTACCGATAACAGTCATGAGTTTGCTGATATCGATGGTATGCAACGTTCTATAAATGGCGGCGATCGTTGCTTTATCTATTTTTGTGAGCCCAATCATCCCGAGCAGAAAGGCGGTTGTGAGAAAAACCATGAGTTTATCCGCTATGTGATAAAGAAGGAAACTTCCCTTGAGCCGTATTCTCAGGCTGATATAAGCCTTATGATGGATCACATCAACAGCTATAAACGAAAAGAACTGCATGGGAAATCTCCTTATGAACTGGCTAAGCTCATGTACCCAAAGGATTTTACTAATCTCTTAGGTCTTGAAGAGATTCCGCCAAACGATATAATCCTTCCCCCAAAGCTCCTTAAAAAGTCTGATTCTTCAAACTAAATGCAACACCCAAATATGTACGATTTACTCTGACAGATCCGGAAATGGATCTGTTAAGCATGTGCAAAACAGCGCAAATCTCCCCAAAAATCTATATTTTCGCATATAAAATCGGAGCATATTTAAGCACAAAATAGTGCAAAAATACGCTCCGTTATCATTATTTGCTATGTGTTGCATTTACCTTGAGAATTGACCAACAACTTCTGTTATTCATATATTTTTTGCCTTAACTATAATGCACCAATCGAATTGTTAACAAAAACGTCCCCAAATGTCCCCAAAAGTAACCCAAATGGCAACCATATGGCACCCAAATGGCAATTTCCAATCACAAACCAAAATGATATTCTTATAATGAGC
>NZ_KE384199.1:0-40385 GCF_000424465.1 Butyrivibrio hungatei NK4A153
GTATTTGGAAGCATTGGAAAACTCCACAGAATAGAGCTAAGAATTTGATGAAGCTGGACGTACCAAGATGGGCGGCGTATAATATCGCCTACTGCGGAGACAGATATGCAAGACTCGCTCACAATGGATGGGTACAAAAGGCTATAAGTACAAAGAGACTAACCTCATTTGGATTAGTCTCAATGTTAGATTACTACACCGAAAAGTGTGTTACTTGTTAAGTTGATTGAACCGCCGTGTACCGAACGGTACGCACGGTGGTGTGAGAGGTCGGAATTTCTCATTTATGAGAAATTCCTCCTACTCGATTCCCCATAATCCTCCAAAAAGCGCTACTTTTGGAGTGACTTAATTAGCTACCATATATTCAATGACTGACGAGATGTGAGATAGTTTGTCGTCATCCAGATGACACAGGTTATCTACCGCACTGCTTAACTTTTTGGGAAAAGAAGTTTGGTAATTAAAATAATCATTTGGTGTGATACCAAGATAATCGCAGATCAAGAAGAAATTTTTCATTGAAGGAAGCGATCTGCCATTTTCTATACAATTGATGTAACCGGCGTTCTGTCCTATAGAAAGGCTCATGTCTCGAGCCGAAACTCCCTTTTGCATTCTTAATTTTGAAAGACGGATTCCAAAATTATTATTATATACTTCACATACTGATTTCATTGCAACCCCTCCTTTTATGGCGTTTTTCTCTTAATTATATCGAAGTATAAACGTAACAAATGTGTAACATTATATATACATCATAACAGATACGACAAAAAAATGCACCATATTTGAGTAAAAACAATATAAATTTTTTTTCCTTAAACGATACAGGTGTGAATAAAATGCGATAACTGCGCGAAAAGCAAACATTAATAATACACAAAAAAATATGAAAATATTTGTTAAAGTGATTGTTGCATTTGGGAGCGCAGTCTTATATAATTCATTGGTATGAAGCATTAAAACATATGTTATGTTGGGAAAACACACATGGTTGTTTAGATAAACATGGTTTATTAAGAAAGTTACACAGACATTAATTGTGGTTCTTTAGATGAATGACTGTGCGAAAAGAACAAAAAAGGGGATGATTATGATTAAGAATAAGACTAGACTAATGAGTTTGATTCTGACATTCGGTATGGTAATCGGTACTATCGGTGCAGGATCGTTAGACGTTAAAGCTGAATCACTTGGATCAACAATCCGCCTCGAGGATACGGGGGCAGAACTTGCCGATAACATCGAAAGAGGCAGATGCCCATATACATGGGTTAAGGTTGACAGTTCTTCATGTCCTGTACTTAATCCTAAGGGTGGAATGTACAGTATCATGTATGATCTCAGATACTTTTCAAGTGGAAACAGTTTCTCAAAGGATGGATATAACAGTTCAAACGGATGCGGCGGAAACAAGAATCTGACTGAGCATCCGAATTTCCTTAAAGCATTTGAGAATACACTTTCAAATGCAAGAAAGAACGGAACATCACTTGTACTTAGATTCTCTTATGCAAGTGACAAGACGGTAGGAAATGAGCCCGGTTTGACAAAAGACGGTGACTCAACGGTGTACCACAACACAGAGCTTATCCGTCAGCACATTAAGCAGCTCAGCGAAGTCATCAACAGGAACAAAGATGTTGTTCTTGCTGTTGAGTGCGGAATGTTCGGACCTTGGGGTGAGATGCATTCATCAATGTATGATATTGATAAATGTAACAACTATGATCCTCAGTTCTCAAATGCGATCATAGACAGATGGCTCAATAAGCTTGATCCCAGTATCAAGGTACTTGTAAGAGCGCCCAAGCATCTTATGGGATATTACGGATATGCAAATGACGCAGCAGGCTTTAACGCAGCAGTTGCAAACGGAAGTCTTAAGCTCAATCAAAGGCTTGGAATGTATAACGACGGATATCTCGGAACATCTACCGATTACGGAACATTCGGTGAAGAGAACGAATGGCCTTATATCACTCGTGATAAGGGCATAGATATGCTTGAAAAGCTCACAGAGGTTCCTTACGGCGGTGAGTGCGCATATGTTGACCGCGATACATTAAAGTCACATGGCTCACCTATCTATGACGGTTCCAAGTTTATGTCAGAGCTTTACAGAACACACCTTTCATACCTCCACAATATCAACAGTGAGGATGAGGTGCTTATAAGTGAACTTAACCATGTTGATGTATCCAAGTCGGATCTTGTTAAGGGACTTGACGCATCAGATGTTGCACCATACATCGACCATTCATACAGAAAATTCATGCGTGATCACATGGGATACAGAATTCTTGTAAAAGAGTCAAAGCTTTCTTCAGAGGTAAGCAAGGACGGCACATTTACAATGAGCGGTTCAATGAAGAACCTTGGCTTTGGTAACTTCCTTACAAAGAAGTATACGGAAGTAATCCTTAAGAACGGTGACAAGACATATGTGGCAAGCGTTGATTCATTTAACGCAAACGACCTTACATCTCTTGCTACCAAGAACTATAAGTGGACATTCTCTGTTCCTTCAGACATCGCTTCCGGAAATTGGGATGTTTACATTAGGATCAGAAATAACAGAAATACACAAGAGGCTTCCGCAAAGACAGGTATTCGCTTTGCTAACCCTGATTGCTTCAATGACGGTATCCGTGCAAATAAGATCGGTACTATCAAGGTTTCAGGCGGAAATAGCAAGGGTGGTTCTGAATTCAAAGAGGTTCGTTAACAATTAGTTTTTTATAGAATTCCGGGGAAGCATGTGCTGCCTCGGAATTTTTTTGGAAAAAATCTCAAAGAAATGTTCGTAAACGTTAAAACAAATGTTGCAAATGTGAAGCAAATTGTATATAATTTAATTATAGAAAAAGCCAACAATCCAGTAAAACTGAATAATTGCATATATTTGCTCACAGGTGTACGAATTTTGTAAAAAGTTACACAAACATTAAGATTAACAGCTTATAAAAGAAAGAGTATCAGAGTGCTTCACAGAAGGAAAGAGAGAAAAATTTTTTGCACTTGTAATGTGGTATTTCAAATATAGAGTGAAAAAACTTGGGGGGAACGAGTTTTTTATACCTCGACGGACACGACTGGGCAAGCAGAAGTGTTTCGCACCGTAAGAAATTATTTGGACGATCCATTAACCTTATGGTTATTAAAACAATGAAGCCTGTGAAAGCAAAAAACATTTGAGAACTAACTAATTGTATAAGCTCAATACCACATGTACAGCTTACGGTGCGGATCTTGCCAAGTCATAATTTTACTTAACATTTTTCGTGATGAAAGATGATAAATATAAAACAATCTGAAAAGGTGATATATAGATGAAAGTTGGAATAGATGCACATATGCTCGGATGCGCGAGCGAGGATGAGAGCTTTTATAGGGGAATATTGGATGCTCTCAAGCCTGACAAGGGGGACGTGTATTATCTTTTTGTCGAAAAAGATGCCGATATATCAAGGTACATGAAGAAGTTTAAAGTTGTACCTTTTAGAAGCAATAACGCTTTTACAAGAAATTTTTTTGAATTAACAAGTTTTTGTTATAAATACGATCTGGATGTTCTTCACACTCTGCACTACGTGCCTTTTAACAGTCCGTGTCCTGTGGTGTGTACCATAAATGACATTTCTTTTGAACATGAAAAGAATAAGAACAATGTTAATAAGGTTGAGTATCTGAAGAATAAGCTTATGATCCCGTTTTGCGCAAAGCATGCGGATAAAGTGGTAACCGTCTCGAATATCAGCAGACGGGACATTGCAAACACATATGATGTTTCGCAGAAAAAGATTGAAGTTGTAGGCAATGCGGTTTCATCCGAGTTCAGGATTATGGACGACGATGAACTCGATGAGCTTGATGTAAGGGGAAAGTATGACATTGGATATTCACCGTTTTTGTTGTGTGTCGGTGATACCCGGTCAGAAAAAAACATCTTAAGACTCATAGACGCTTACATTATGTATAAAGACAGGTGGGATACAAACATCCGCCTTGTGATCGTAGGAAAGAATGATCTTTATGACGATCTGTACGAAGAATTTGAGGAGTATGAAGACGAGATTATTTTCGCAGGATGCAAGAACAGACTTGATCTTGCGGCTCTTATAAACGAGTCGGAAGGTTATATTTGTCCGGCATTTGTAGAAGGTGCGGGGGTATCGCCTATTGAGGCGCTTAATTGCGGAAGACCGATAGCTGTGGCTGATATGCCTCATGCGCATGAAGAACTCGGCAACAGAGCAATTTATTTTGACCCTTATGATGAAGAAGACATCTATGAGGGTATTTGCAGACTTGTCGACGATCCGATCGAAGCTGAGATTCCCGAAAGTTCATGGGAGGACAGTAGCAGACGCATGAAAAAGATATATCGTGACGCAGCAACGGAGATGTGAAACTAACGATTTTAACTTACAAAGGAAGAACCAATGCTTAATATAGTAATACCCATGGTCGGTGGCAGTAACAGATATGCGGAGTCTTTTTACGAAACTCCCAAGCCACTTACCGATATATTCGGTCATCCGGTGATCGAATATGTGACTCAGAATATCAGACCTAAGTGTGAGCATAGATTTATTTATGTTTGTCAGGAAGATCACATCGAACGATTCGAGCTTGACAGGATTCTAAGAGAAATAACACCCGACTGCGAGATTATATCTACCGATGCAACTACCGAAGGAGATGCCTGCACGGTGCTCCTTGCGGAGGAATTTATAGATAATGATGATGAACTTATGATTGCAGGCTGTGCGCAGGTTATTGATACGAATATAGATGCATATCTCGATGAAATGAGAGATTATGACGGACTTATCATGACAACGCCGGCTAATCAGCCCAAGTGGAGCTATGTCAAATATGATGAAAACGGACAAGTGACACTCGTCAGGGAAAAAGAGGATATGTCAAACGAAGCAATCGTTGGAATCTTTAATTTTAAGAAGGGTTCTGACTTTGTGAAATATGCATACAGGATGATAGTCAATGATGTGAGAGAGAACAATGAATTTGGCGTTGCTCCTGTATATAACGAAATGATAAATGACGGAAAGAGGATCAGTTTCTGCAACGTTGGGGCAGATATGCATGGATTCGGGGGGAATGAAGGCATGAGTGCCTGCATGCAGCTTGATCTGTGTACAGATTTCTTTTGAGTTAACCAATGATTGGTAGGGGACATGGGATTAGTTGATAATAAAGAGATTACAGTTATTGTACAGGGAGACGTAGATGGGGAAAAAACGCCGATATGCCTGCAGAGCATAAGGCGTGCGCTCCCGGGAGCATTTATTATATTATCTACATGGGAAGGAACTGATGTAGAAGGTCTTGAATATGATGAAGTTGTTTTTAGCGAAGATCCTGGCGGATTTGATGAGTTCAATGTGCCGTTTTCGCCTAAGAACAACATCAACAGACAGATTGTGTCGACTTATCACGGTCTTTTGAAAGCAAAGACTGTCTATGCGCTGAAGTTACGAACAGACTTCTATCTGTGCGACGATGGATTCAAAGATTATTTTAATATATATAACAGAGAATGTACCGAATACAAGATTTTTGAGCACAAGGTGATATGCTGCGAGCTCTATTCGAGAAATCCGCGGTACATTTTTTCGGATATGAAAAGAGCTTACCATCCTTCGGATATTTTCTTTTTTGGATATACGAAAGATCTGGTGAGGCTTTTTGATGTTCCGTTGTTTTCCAAAGAAGACGAAGAATACATGATGTGGAAGTATTATCCGAATAATTCCATATCAACATTCAGGTACGATGCGGAGTCGTATCTGTGGATGAATCTTGTAAATAAAGGCATAAGTTTCAAAGCGCCCGATGATCTCGAGAAATACACAAGGGAAGATATAGACAGGAGCGAAGCGACTTTTGCGGCAAACCTTATAATCCTAAGTAACGACGATATCGGACTTAAGACGCTTTCTAACAGTATCTACAGGAAAGAGGCTGTGCCGCAGAACTGCTATACTCACGAGGACTGGGAGAAACTCTATGCTTTCTATTGCTGCAACGATGCCAAGGAGTACATCAAGTACTTATTGCTTATTTTTGTAAAAAATCTTTCATTTTTGCCGGGATATTTTTTTAAGAATCTGCTCTTTAATGGAATTAAAAAGGTCATGCCGAAGGGCTTTAAATCCTTTTTGCACCCTGCTTACAACAGATTTAAGGGCTTTCTTAACAGGATTGGGAAAAGAAAATTCGATAAGATGTACGCTGTCGACTATTACAACGAGATCATAGACAGCAGGGATATAGGCGTTGTCGTTCAGGGAATGGTGAGAGATACGACCGGTGAGACGGTTAAGAGCATAAGAAAGCACCTTCCGCATGCACAGGTTATTCTGTCAATCTTCGAGGGCGAGAGCGCAAATGGCATTGATGCGGATATCGTAGTAATGAGTAAGGACCCCGGTACATGCGGCTTTATCAGGAAATATCCGCATGAGCAGAGGAACAACGTAAACAGGGAAATTGTTTCGAGCCGCGCGGGAATTGAGGCATGTACGAGAAAGTATTGCATTAAGATGCGAAGCGATATGATCCTTACGGGTTCTGATTTTCTTGATATATATAACAGGGTTTCGAGGTACGTCACCACGGAGTCGGTTGTCTCAAGAAGGATAATGGTCGAGGCGCTTTCGACTTCCAAGAGCGGAGTGCTTAACTTTGGCATTTCCGACTGGTGGTATATGGGACTTAGGAACGACCTGCTAAAGCTTTTTTCGGCAGATCTTTATAAGGATGTGGGGAAAAGAGATTACAAGAGCGAATACAGATGCAATCTGACGCCGGAGCAGTATATTGCGTATAACTTCTATGTGAACAGTTTTACACCGATTTTTTCTGATTTCGTCGGACTTATGAATGTGACGGATGATTCTTCGCAGCTTCGAAGGGAGTATGAGAAGTTTCTTGCTAATAATTTCGTTTGCGTCGAGTTTCCGATAAGCAAGGTTGTGCTTCCAAAAGCGCTCTACATCAACAATTCGGCGGCCTACAAATATAATGCAAGTTACGGCGACTGGCTTAAACTCTGCAGAAAATACAGGACGCTTGATAATGTTGTGGTAAAAAGAGAGCTTGCGTATCTTGGAATGAATTACAAATTGAAATATAAGGTAAATCCTGATTATTTCAATATCCTTAAGTGGAGCAGTGTTGTAAGAAATTATAAGAATACGGTGACGGAAGAGTTTGCGGATGTTTTGGCCGATGTCAGGGCAGAAGAGCTGACATTTTTGGTTACGGGCGGAATCGAAGTTTCAGGTGAGCTTAACACAATCGCATGTCTGCATTCCATTAAGAGATTTTTCCCCGGAGCTTCAATCATTCTCGGAACCTGGGATGATGAGACGGTTCCTTCGCATATCAAGAAGCTGTGCGATAAGATCTGTTTTGTGGAAAAGAAAAAGTCTCCGAGAGTCAGTATTCATCTGGGCGATTCGGACGATGATGAAATAAACGATATAAATATGGTTCAGAGCCTCAACAGTACGGCGCTTAAGATGGTCAAGACAAAGTACTGTGTAAAGATGGAATCCTGCCATGTTTTCAAGAACTCGACGCTTCTTGATTTTTATAATTACTGGAAGAAGATCATGGATTCGTATAATCCTGAGTACAAGATCTTTGATGAGAGAGTTCTTTTTATAAACGAGCGAATGTATGACGGCAGGAATACGGACGGTAAACTTGTCGGTGCAATCCCCGATTCATTTCAGATGGGAAGGACTTCTGACCTGATGAAGATATGGGATGGCCATGCGGAAACTGACAGCGTGCTTAAATACTACAGCACGTTCCCGCATACGAAGTATTCAAACTCTGAGAAGTATAACAGTCTTTATATCAGGGAGCAGTGTCATTACATCAATCTCATAAGAAATGCGAACAAGAAAGTTCCCGTTCCGAGGTGGTACGAGGATGACGGTTCTTTTGAAAATATTCTTGCGTACGAAGCGGTTCTTAGTTCAAACGCCATGATCGGAAGCAGTGATGATCTGGGAATTATGAAAAAAGGCGGCTTTACGGAGGATAAGCGCTTCATGGGCTTTGAAACGCTACTTGGCTTGTATATTGTAAACGTTGACCGTGACAACAAGGAGATTCACGAGTATCTGAAGAATTATTACAGTGCTTCCGCGGTCTGCAAAAAAGATAAGGAGGCGCATTCGACTCTTATGAAGGCGCTGCTTTACGGCGACAGGTACGGATATGATAAGAAGTACTGTGCGCTGATGAAGAAGATTGGGCAGGTGTGAGTGGCAAGGCTTGTCTCGGAATGAGTGCGCCTTGTAAAAATTGATCAAATTAAGGCTACGTTAAGATTCACTTCAATCTACGGAAATGTATTTTATTTATCATGGTTTTATCAAAACAAAGGAGATGAAACTAATGGTGAAAAGAGTGCTTTCGGTAGTTGGAGTGATTTTTTTGTATTTTTTGGTGTTTTTTATTGGAATACTGGGATTTCAGGTTTTTGCGGAAGGGAGGCTCCTGCTGACTGAGGAACAGCTTGATCACTACAGCGGCTCTTTTGGGACAGTTGTAACAGTTTTGTTTGTTGTTTGGTTTTCGCATGTAAAGGGAATATCCAAGGATTTGGAGTTAAGGAAAGACAGAAGCTTTATCAAGATGATCGTGGTAGCAGTTTTTTCTGTTTGTATTGGTATGATACTTTTTAACTCTTTTGTC
The DNA here is from genome assembly GCF_000424465.1 of Butyrivibrio hungatei NK4A153. GTDB lineage: Bacteria > Bacillota > Clostridia > Lachnospirales > Lachnospiraceae > Butyrivibrio > Butyrivibrio hungatei_A. Next base: position 8,743 of record NZ_KE384199.1, read on the forward strand.
GGTTTTTTACTTAACGGGATTTTTCCTGTAACAGAAGATGTAGTACTTGATGAAACAGCATTTGATCATATAGTTACAATCCTGATAGCACCGGTGGCGGAGGAATATTTTTTTAGGAAGGGCTTATACGGTTATGTCAGAGAAAAAATAAATATCCCTATTGCAGTAATCTTAACGTCGTTGATATTTGCCGAACTTCATGGTTACCACCTTCAGGGATTTCTTTCAGTCTTTTTCAGCGGAATATTATATGCACTGATCTATGAGCATAGTGGTAATATTATGTATAGTATATGTGCGCATATGATGCATAACGCATCTGCGAGTATCATGAATGCTTTTGAAAGGCATGGCGTGCAGCTAAGCTATAATCTGAACGGATATATTATATATACGTTGCCTGTGCTTCTTACGGCAGTTCTGCTGGTTACGATAATACTGATAAAAGGAAGAATGAAAATTGGAAAAAGAAAAATACAAAGTACTTGTAGTTGACGATGAGCCTCAGATAGCGGGACTTCTCAAGGTGTGTCTTGAGATGCATGGCATGGAAGTGAGCGAAGCATATGACGGAAACAGCGCCTATGAGATGTTTGACAGAAGGAGCTTTGATCTGATAATAACCGATGTGATGATGCCTGTTATGGATGGTTATGAGCTTGTTGAAAAGATAAGACTAAAGAGCCATGTACCTGTTCTTTTCCTTACTGCCAAGGGCGATGTTCTTGACAGGATAAAGGGGCTTAATATCGGAGCGGATGATTATATAGTTAAACCTTTTGACCCGATGGAAGTTGCGGCAAGAGTATTGTCCACACTTCGAAGATGCTACGGATATGATGGGCAAGGCAAGGCTGTGGAACTTGTATGCGGAAGCCTTAGATTGGATGTTGATCTTAAGAGACTTTATAAAAATGGTGAAGCTATAGAACTGACAGCGCTGGAATACCGCATGGTTGAGTGCTTCATGAGCAATATCGGACATGTGCTTACCAAAGACCGAATATACGAGGCGGCATGGGAAAGCGATAAATTCCCCGATGACAACAGTATCATGGTCGCGATAAGTAAGCTTAGAAGCAAGATATCGGATGACGGCGCTGAGTATATCCACACTATCAGAGGGCTGGGATATAGGATGGAAGAAAAATGAAAAAAGAATATAGCAGGAAACTTCAGGTATTTCTTAGATTTTTGATCGCGATTGTTATTCTGTTGATGCTTCTTTTTAACAGGATAAGAGATTTTATAAAGGGGGTTATTGCGGGATGGTTCGGCAAAGAAGGGCTTGGAGATGGACTTAAGACACAGGTTAATGTTGCAAGTGTGATTTTTATCCTGATTATATTTGGCGTGATTTCTCATATCGCAAAGAAATATATTTCAGATCCTTCACGAAGAATCGCAGACAGTATGAATAAGGTAAGCGGCGGCGATCTTGATGTCAGACTGGAAGCAAAGGATAGCTTTGAGTTCGGCGAGATGGAAGAAGCTTTCAACAACATGGTAGTGGGGTTAAAAGAAGCTCAGACGCTCAGGGAAAAAAATGATGAGCATAACAGACAGCTCTACGCAGGAATAGCTCATGATCTCAAGACTCCAATGACGATGGTAATGGGATATGCCAAATTACTTAAGAAAGAAGATATATCTGACGAGGAGCGAAAACGCTGCCTGACTGTAATAGAACAGCAGATAGAAGCTGCGAATGTGCAGCTTGAGGATATGCTGGAGTACTCCAAATTTGGAAGTGCAAGTTATAAGATTATTCCCGAAGAGGGCAATATTGCGGCGCTTCTTAGAGGAATTCTTGCGGATATGTTTTATAAATTCGAAGAGAAAAAACTTGTCCTTAATTTGGAAATACCTGACACCGTGATCTGTAAATATGATCACTCGCAGATGCGCCGAGTTTTTTCCAACCTTATAAACAATGCCGTCAGACATAATCCTGAGAATACGACCATAAAGGTCACTATGACAGAAACGGGCGGTGGAGTTGAGGTTGTTGTTGCCGATAACGGCCCGTTTTTGGATGAAGAACTCAAGGCGCATATTTTTGAGCCATATATAAAAGGTAAAAACGGCGGAAGTGGCTTGGGGCTTTCGGTGGCTAAAAAGATCATGGAACTTCATGGCGGAATGCTGGAATATGTGGAAGATGCGGAGAGCGAATTTAAGAGGTTTGTTGCCGTGGTGTGAAGGATTGGAGTGGTACAGATGATTATTAAGAATGCATCTGCATTTACGGAAGACGGTAGATTTATTAAAAAAGATATATTTGTGGATGGAGAATACTTTTCTGACAGTTGCCAAAACGGCGGCTGTCAGAATGCCAAGATAATTGATGCGAGCTCCTGCTATGCGATTCCGGGACTTGTGGATATCCATCTGCACGGCTGTGATGGCGTTGACTTCTGCGATGGGACAATAGAGTCGATTGAGAAGATTCTTGCATATGAGGCAAAGAATGGCATAACTACGGTTGTGCCTGCGACAATGACGCTTGCGGAAGATGAGCTTATGAAAATAATGAAGGCTGCTGCTGAGTATAGGAGAGAACAGGACAGAGATGACAGCAACCTATATAATGAAGAGTATAGAAGAGAGGCTACGAAAGTGGGGCTCTCTTATTTTCATGGAATAAACATGGAAGGTCCATTTGTATCTGCAAAGAAGTGTGGCGCGCAGAATACGAAGTATCTCAGAAAGCCCGATATAGATATGTTTAACAGACTATATGAGGCATCGAAAGAGTGCATCAGATTCTGTGATATAGCACCCGAAGAAGATACTCCTTCAATGGATTTTATAAAAGAAGTTTCTAAGAAATGTACGATTTCGCTTGCGCATACCGATTGCGACTACGATACCGCAAAACAAGCTTTTGAAAGCGGAGCGTGTCATCTCACGCATCTGTTTAATGCAATGGCACCGTTAGGTCACAGGAATCCCGGCCCAATCGCGGCTGCTGCGGAGAAAGACAAAGTAATCGCTGAGCTAATCTGTGATGGCGTTCATGTTGCGGCACCAATGATAAGGACTGCGTTCAAACTTTTTGGACGAGAGCGGATAGCGCTTATAAGCGACTCTATGATGGCAACTGGTCTTGGCAATGGAGAGTACGAACTCGGAAGACAGCCTGTATCTGTAAGAGGAAATGAAGCGCGCCTTAGCGACGGCGCAATTGCAGGTTCTGTGACGAATCTCATGGGATGCCTTAAATATGCAGTTAAGCAGGCAGCGATTTCTCTCGAAGATGCCGTATATTCGGCAACCGTAACTCCCGCCAAGGCAGCAGGCTGCTATGATGTTACAGGCTCTATCACTCCTGGCAAGTACGCAGATCTGGTGCTTCTTGATAAGGAGACACTTGATGTGAAGATGGTGATTGCAAGAGGTGTTGAAGTTTAAAAATGGAAAGCATGATTCCAAGACACAAAAATAACCGCCCTCTGCCTCGCAAACATAGAGCGGTTATTTCTTAACCATTTTATATTTCAGGGCTAACCGTCTATCGGTAGCACCTTTTTCAATTCATATATTACCATCACGGTTCATTATCGTCAAATAATCATTTCCTTTTATTCCACAATATAATTCCGTATTATCCCTCTTACAGTCTGCTCAAGGTGCGGCTTAAGCTCTTCCAGCGAAACAGGATCGTTGTACATGATGGCGCTGTAGCCGGTTGAGCCTACAAGCTCTATGATGAGGAAGAGCATTACTTCAGGATCTTTGAACTTGTGACCCGATTCTTCAAGCATCTTGTTGTAGATGGTGCCAAATTCATCGTCTGAATTGCTTACATTTGTATTGAGTGCTTTTTTGAATACTGCCCAGCTAAGATCTTTGTAGATGAAGGAAAGAAGTCCCTTATTTGTCGCAAGTGAATCTAATGCATAATTCATTATAAATATTAACCTGTCATCAAATTCTGTCAGGTTTTCATGGCTGAGCGCTTCATGAGCCTGCATGAACAGCTGGCTTGACTTGTGAGCGATAAGCCTGTTGCGGATGTCATATTTATCCTTAAAGTATAAGTAGAAAGTTCCTTTTGCAACCCCTGCTCTTTCTACAATGTCCGATATGGAAGTCTTGTTAAGTCCCTTTGAAGTAAAAAGCTCAAAGGAAGTGTTCAGTAGTCTTTCCAGTTTTGCTTTTTTGTTTTGGTCTGCTTTTCCCATTTTTTCACCTTTCTCTTTTCAAATTAAATATAACATAAATTTAGGAAAGTTATTAAGACAAAAATAGTGGATTCATTGACATGGAAAAATGAATGTACTAGAATAGCTTTGTTAGCAATAACTAACAATGTGTAAAATCAGATAATCCCTCTTTTGATAATCAGGCATTTTAATCGGTTATTGAAAGGGGATTTTTGCGTTGAATGGGGGAAGACGAGAGGAGTAAGCAAAAGATAATAAAGTTTGGGAAATCTTCTCTTTTAAAATGTTGACTAATGGTCATAAAAGTGTTATACCATAAATGACCGATAGTCAATAATTTCAATGGAGTAATAGTATGAAAAAGATTTCTCGAATAATTGTCAAATTAAGATATCTGATACTCTTGGTTGCAATCGGGCTCCTTATCCCGGCTGCGATCGGATATATAAATACGAGAGTAAACTACGATATTTTGTCGTACCTTCCCAAGGACATCGAGACTATGAAGGGGCAGGATATCCTGCTAGATCAGTTCGGAACCGGCTCTTTTGTCCTGTATGTGACTGAAGGTATGGAGGAAAAAGATGTTGCGGCTCTGAAAGCAAAGATAGAGCAGGTGGATCATGTTGAGAACGTGCTCTGGTACGATTCTCTGATGGATCTGTCGATACCCATGTCGATGCTTCCGAGCGATGTATATGATGCGTTTAACAGCGGAGATGCGACGATGATGTTCATTGTATTTGATGACGGAACATCCGCCGACACAACATTGGAAGCAGTAGAAAATATCAGGAAAATTTCGAATGAGCAGTGCTTTATGAGCGGAATGAGCGCTATAGTGGCCGACCTTAAGAGCATTACAATTTCGGAGACACCTATATACGTTGTAATGGCGGTTGTACTTGCTGTGATAGTTCTCTCAATCACAATGGATTCCTATCTTATTCCTGTGTTTTTCCTTCTGAGCATAGGAATGGCGATAGTCTACAACATGGGAACCAATGTGTTTAACGGAGAGATTTCTTTTATCACTCAGGCGCTGAGCGCGGTACTTCAGCTCGGAGTCACCATGGATTATTCGATATTCCTGTGGCATAGCTATCAGGAAGAACTTGAAAAGAATGACAACAGAAACGACGCGATGGCAAATGCCATAGCCGCAACATTTAAGTCTGTTGTCGGAAGTTCAATTACATCGATTGCAGGCTTTTTGGCGCTCTGCTTTATGACGTTCACACTTGGAACGGATCTCGGAATAGTAATGGCCAAGGGTGTAATATTCGGCGTTGTCGGATGCGTTACCATTTTGCCGAGCATGATACTTATCTTTGATAAGGCGATTGAAAAGACAAAGCATAAACCTCTTTTGCCCGAATTCGTAAGAATACCGAAGATGGTGGCAAAGCATTACCTTGTATTCTTCATCATCTTCCTGGCACTCATATTCCCTGCGGTTTACGGAAACAACCGCACTAAGGTTTACTACAACCTGACGGATACGCTTCCCGACAAGCTTGGAAGTATACAGGGGTCAAAAGAGATTGATGAGAAGTTCGACATGAACTCCGCGTATATGATCCTTGTTGATAAGAACCTCGACAGTGTTTCCATGAATAAGATGATAAAAGAGCTCAAGAATACCGACGGTATCATCTCAGTGCTCGGAATCGACGCTATCATGGGACCTGCATTTCCGAAAGAGTTTATTCCTGAGGAATATTTCGATGCGCTCGAAAGCGATGATTGGAAAGTAGTTCTTTTGACCACCGATTACAGAGTGGCTTCAAACGAGATAAACGCTCAGATTGATGAGGTTCAGCGCATAGTAAAAGGATATGACAAGAAGGCGATGGTTGTCGGAGAATCGCCTTGTACCAAGGATCTTATAGATATAACGGATCATGACTTTAAGGTTGTAAACGCGGTTTCTATCGGATTTGTGTTCCTGATAATCGCACTGGTACTTAAGTCTTTGTCACTTCCGTTTATATTGGTTGCGGTAATTGAATTTGCGATTTTTGTAAACATGGGAATTCCTTATTATACGGGAACGGTCATACCTTTCATATCATCAGTTGTCATAGGAACCATCCAGCTTGGAGCTACTGTTGACTATGCGATCCTGATGACTACGAGGTACCTGTCGGAAAGAAACGCGGGACATGATAAAAAAGAAGCGACTCTTATTACGCTGACTACCTGTATGAAATCAGTAATTGTCAGTGCACTCAGCTTCTTTGCGGCAACATTCGGAGTGGGACTTATCTCAAGTATCGATATGATCGGCTCTTTGTGCAATCTTATGTCGAGGGGCGCGATTATCAGCATGTTCACTGTTTTGCTGGTGCTTCCCGCGATGTACATGATATTCGACAAGATAATAATAAAGACTACACTTGGCGTGAATCCGGGTGCAAAGTCACAAGATAAAATTACAGATTGTGTTAATAAAATAGCGTGAGGACAGAATTATGATCAGAAAAAAACTAATCAAATCATTATCACTTGCCCTGGCAACGATGCTTGCAATCATGACGGTTGCCTGTGGTGCAAAAAAAGATAGCGTTTCAGATGCGGCGAATGCAGGAGTATCAACTACTGCCGAGGAAGACAAACTTTCTGACAGTCTTACAAAGAGCATCGGATCTTCTGACGATGCCGGAAAAGTTGAGACGGTATATGTGAGTGCAGATGCAAGCGGCGCCGCAAACGATATTATCGTAAGTGAGTGGCTCAAAAACGCAGGTGCTACGGCTGAACTTGCTGATAAGACTGAACTTAAGGACATTGTGAATGTCAAAGGCGATGAGACGTTCAAGGATAACGGCGACGGAACTTTGACATGGGAGGCCAAGGGCTCTGATATTTACTATCAGGGAGTTACGGACAAAAAACTTCCCGTCAATATGAAGATTACTTATGCTCTTGACGGAAAAGAAGTAAAGCCCGAAGAACTTGCGGGAAAGAGCGGTAAGGTCACGATTCGTTTCGAGTATGAGAATACCGACAAGCAGACTGTAGATGTGGATGGAAAAGAGGTTGAGGTATTCACTCCTTTTGTAATGATGTCAGGAATGATCCTCGATGGCGACAAGTTCTCAAATGTTGATATCTCAAACGGAAAGGTCATTTCGGACGGCGGAAACTACATCGTTATGGGAGTTGCGGTTCCGGGATTAAAAGACAGCCTTGATATATCAGAAGATAAGTGGGATGAGCTTGATGATGAGGATCTTGAGAAAAAACTTAGTAACAGTTTCGAGATAACGGCTGATACAACAGACTTTGAACTTGGTATGACTATGACAATGGCAAGTTCTGACGTTCTTTCAGATTTTGGTATGTCAGATCTTTCTAATTCAGACAAGATCGATGACCTCAAGGATGACATGAATAAGTTAAACGACGGTTCGAATGATCTTGTTGACGGTTCCAAGGAACTTAAGAAAGGAACGGGCAAGCTCAGAGACGGAGTGTCGGATCTTTATGACGGAACAAAGGAGTTTAAGGACGGAACGGCGGAATTAAAAGACGGCACAGGAAAACTTAGTGACGGAAGCAAGGAGTTCTACGACGGACTTGTTAAATATACAAACGGTGCGCATGATCTTAGAAACGGAACGGCTGCTTTGGAAGAAGGCCTGAAATCTGCAAAAGATGGTTCATCTGCTCTCAGACAGGGAATGGAAGATGCAAATCTTGTTGATAATGCCAAGGCTCTTGCACAGGGAACTGAAGCGGTTAACGGCGGTGTAAAGCAGCTGGCTCAGATGGCTTCTTCTCTTTCAAGCCTTATGGCAGCTTCATCACAGCTTTCTTCAATAAAGAATGCTTATTCCGTTACGCAGGCTTATCTTATCGGAAGCAGAACCGATGCGACGGCAGCTGCTATCGCATGCCAGACCCTCGGCGTTGATAAGGCAAAGCTTGATGCAATTATAAATGTTGGAAAGACAGCTCTTTCACAGGTTAGTACAGGTAGCGTACCAAATGAGCCTCACGACGCTGCGCTTGTTATGACAGTAGGTGGCGGTGAACTTACGGAGCCTGATGATGCGTCAAGGCAGGCATCTACTCCTGAACCTGCACAAACAGGAGATGATTCCGATAATAATTTAAGCGGTGGAGAGCCTTCTACAGGTACCACGGGTGAAAATGGTTCCGGTTCGGGAACGGACAATCCGGATGGAGGAAGCCCGGCAACTACCGGAAATGGATCAGGGGCGACTGCTTCAGGTGCGCCTGCAACAGGAGGTTCCTCGGAAGGAACCGGCAATAACGGAGTGACGGGTACAGGAAATCAAGGTGGAAGTACAGCTTCTACTTCAGAAAATGCAGGAAATCCTGCTGCAAGCACAGGCGGCTCAGGAAATCAGAGTGGAGCAAATCAGGTTTCCGGTAACGGAAGTACAGCGGGAGCAACTCAGGGAGAAGTTCAACCTGTAAATGGTAATCCGACAGGGGGAGCAGATGCAGGAGGTGCAAACGGTCAGAATAATGAAAGCATATCTGATCAGCTTCGAAGCAACAAGATGGCAGTAAGGCAGGGGCAGGGAATTAATTCTGCAATTTTGCTGGGAGGTGGAAATCCGAATCAGAACCAGAATTCTGAGAAGACATATACTCAGGCAGAACTTGATCAGAAAATTTCAGAAGCACTTCAGGCAAAAGATGCAGAACTGACCGCTACAAAAGCTGCTTTAGAGACTGCAATGGGTGCAATAAACACTGCAAAGCAGCAGACACCTATGATAGCCGCATATGCAGGATATCTTGCTCAGACTCAGGCAGTTCTTACATTTATAGAAAAAGCGCATCTTGATACGCTTATAAATCTTGACCCTGCAACTCTTCAGAAGATTGCTCAGCTTGATGCTCTTGTTGCGGGTGCGGATCAGGTTGCAAACGGAAATGCACAGCTGGCAGCAGGCATAGAGAAACTCTATGGCGGAACAGTTCAGCTCGATCAGGGACTTGGCAAGCTTAAGGACGGTTCTACAGAGCTTAGAAAAGGCGCTGATACATTGACGGATAATAATGCAACAATAGTTGACGGTGCATTCAAGCTTTACGACGGCGCTTGCAAGCTTGATGAAGGAGCAGGAAAGCTGGACGACGGAGCAGGAGAGCTCTACGACGGAGTAGGCAAATTGTACGACGGAACAGGCGAGCTTGATGACGGTGTTCAGGAGCTTGTTGACGGAGTTATTAAGTTTGATAAAGAAGGTATCAAGAAGATCTACGAAGCATTCGACGGCGATCTTTCTGATTTCTCCGACAGACTTTCAGCTATTGAGAAAGCCGGCGAGAACTACAGCACTTTCGGCGGCGCATCCGATGATACCGACAGCAGCGTGAAGTTCATCATCAAGACAGACGGTATCAAATCCGAGAATGCGTGATGTATACTTGATACATCGAGTATTCTTGTGTGAATATTTAGGCATTTATAACATGAAATTTATTGAGTATGACCCTGCGGAGCAAAAATGCTCTGTAGGGTCATGTTTTTTATGCTTGTTTAGGCAGTGTTTTACTGAAAGGCATGACTCTATAAGCAGAAAATGAGCTGTAGGGTCATATAAATAAGCTCTCCAAGGGAATGTATTTGCTAAAAGGCATGACTCTACAGGCAAAAATGCACCATAGAGTCAATGCCAGAGCTACAAATCCATGACTCCAAAGAAGGAATCTGCCGCCAGAGTCAATGAAAGTGCCGCAAATCTCTGATCGCAACCGAAGAACTTGCCAATGGAGTCAAGAATCAAATTCCACACACAGATTTCAGCAAAAGCATGATATTTGCCCTATAAAAACAGAACACAGAAAAAACATGATTTCATAATATATACGTCAATTATTTTGTGTATTGTATATATACGATACACAAAATAATTGACTGAAATGTGGAGGGAATTATGAAAAAATGTAAATCAACAGCCATTTTGATGGCTTCAGCTATGATGCTTTCACTTGTAGGATGCAGCGGATCTAGTGATGCGGCTTCTTCAGGAAGCAGCGCTATGGAATTGACTGAGGCTGAACTTAGACAGGCAGCAAGAGAGGCAATGATTGCTTCTGAGGCGGCAGAAGCTTCATCAAGCGAGGATGCATCAGCGGCTTCATCATCAATAGATGCGGCTACGGCAGCTTCTTCCGATGTAGCAACAACAGCAACTTCAACCGAAGTAGCAGCTACAACATTGAATTCATCTGAGACATTAACAACTACAGGTACAGCAACTGCGACAACCACAAATGGCACAACTACTACCGGCGTAGCAACGGCAACAACCCCTGACGCAGCTACTACAGGTTCATCTGCACCTACTGTTTCAACTACAGATTCAAACACAACTGCAACTACCGAAGCGGCAAATGCGATTCCTGCTAAGCTTGCAGATCATGAGTTTGTATATAACGGAAAAGTACACTCTGTTTTGAACAGCACAAATACTATAATGTCTAATCTCGGACAGTATCAGAGCAGAAACACATCTTGTCCTGAACAGCCTTTTTATTCCTATGATGGAGGAAACATTATTTTTATAACAGGTATCAAAGATGGAAACGAACTTCCTGTTGATATCGCAGTTTATAAAAAAGGTATACTTACAGCACGTGGTGTCGGTGTAGGCTCAACATTGGCCGAAATAAACAATGCGTATAACGGATGCAATAAGAGTTCTTTTAGCTTGAATAAAGATTATGGTATATCAGTAAAGTTTGATGCATATACTTTATGTTTTTATTTCAATACCAAGAACGATACAGTAGTAAGCTATTCATATGATAATAACGATACTTTGTCAAAGATGTACCCTGTTAAGTCAAATATCGCGGATTCTACAAAGAATATAGTTGCGACCGGAAAAGCTCAGGCTACTACATCAAGCTCAAATGCAACAACTGCTACAAATACAACAACATCAAACACAAATGCCAATGCAACACCTGCTGCAAACAACACAGCACCTGCGCAGACAACTAATAACGCAGCTCCTGCACCTGCAGCAACTACAACTCAGAATAGCAGCAGCGTTTCTGAGGCTGAGATCATGTATAACGGCAAGAAACTTTCTATCCTTGACGGAGCGTCAACACTTATGGCTAACCTCGGTCAGTGTGAAAAGAAAGATACATCAACAGCTGATGAACCAAGATATGTTTATGATTCAAATAACATAAACTTATACACATTTGTTAATAACGGCGAAGAGTTAACTTACGATCTTTGCATCTATAAGCAGGGCGCAAAGACATCTCGCAATGTCGGAGTTGGTGATTCAAAAGATAGTATTATAGCTGCTTATGGTAGTCCTGCAGAGACATATAGTTTTTATCAGGGATATGGCTTCAAGTATAAGTTTGATACATTCACTTTATACTTTAATTTCGACACAAATACCGATAAGGTATATAATATTGCATACGGCAATAATGATACGATAAGAAAGAGACATGCCGCTCATCCTAATTATATTGGGGATTAAAGGATAACAGGGTTTTATGAAAAGAGATTTTGGAAAGAGAGGAAAGGAACTATGAAAATTAAAAGAGCATTGTTGATACTTACAACCGCGCTTGTTGTTACAGGATGTACACCGTCTTTAGAGGGCATTACTGAGGCTTTAGGCGGAAAAGAAGAAGCGTCTTCTGAGAAAATTACTGTTGAAGACGAGCCTTTGGTTGAGGAAACTACTGAGGAAGCAACAGATGCAGAATCTTCTACTGATGAAACAGCAGAGGCAGAAGGCGAGCTTGTATCTGATGAGGAACTTAGCACATTTACAAATATGTTTATTGATGTGAATAGCGATTGTTTTGGTTTCCTTTGGCCTGAATACAGCAGCCCTGAAGAAATCAAGTGGGATCAGGCTATAGGCTGTTATACTCCGGGACTTACAGCAGAAGATCTGACTGATGAAGAAAAGAAGGAGTTTTATGGCTTTACTGATATAGAAGGCGAGCTAGTAGATTCGGTGGTAAGAAAAAAGGATCTTACTAAGTATATCAAAGATCATACCGGACTTGATGTTACCATTGATGCGAAAGATGTTCCTTCATGGACATACAATGAGAAATACGATGCATTCCTTATAGGTGAAAACCCGTGGGGACAGGATACACCTTTAGTTGAAGGTAAATTTGTGTCAGGAACTAAGTCAGGTGACACCTATACACTCAAATTCCAGCCCGGTAATGAAATGTTTGATGAATCTTGTAAGCAGCCTGAAAGAACCATCACATTTACTAAGTCCGGTGACAAACTTGTATTCAAGTCAAACAAACTTGGAAAGTAATAAGAAAACGCTTATTTAATTAAGATTTTCTGATATGGAGAAAAATGCGCAGCTCATCTTATATTTATAAGGTGAGCTGTTTTTTAACAGGCTGAACACATTTGATCTGTATAATAAAAGACACAGAGATTCCTAATACAAAAGAAAACGGAGAGAAAAGCAAAATGAAAAGAAGAACTACATTGTTGATACTCGCAACTGCTTTTGTTATATCCGCATGTACACCGATTCCATTGGAAGGCACTACTGAGACTTCAGGTGAAAAAGAAGAATCGGCATCTGAGGAAGTTACTGCTTCAGATGAATTTGCGTCTGATGAAACTACTGAGGAAACAACGGAAGCTTCAACTGATGAAACTGCTGAGGCAGAATCTTCTACTGATGAAATTACAGAGGTAGAAGGCGAGCCTGTATCTGATGAGGAACTTAGCGATTTTACAAAGAGGTTTACTGCGACCTGTAGCGATTGTTTTGGCTTCCTTGGACCTGAATACAGTAGCCCTGAAGAAATCAAATGGGATCGGGTTATAGCTTACCGAGTTGAGGGTCTTACTGAAGATGAAGACAAACTTCCAGATGAAGAAAAGATAGAATTTTACGGTTCTACAGAGTTGGATCTTATTGTGGATACTGTGGTAAGAATGGATAAGCTCATTAAATATGCCAAAGATCATACCGGACTTGATATTAACATTGACCCGAAAGATTATCCTTTTTGGACATATAATGAGAAATATGATTCAATCCTTATAGGTTGTAATCCGTGGGGAGATGATTCGCCTTTATATGACGGTAAATTTGTGTCAGGAACTAAGTCAGGTGACACTTATACACTCAAATATCAGCCTAACAATGAAAACTGGGATGAAAAGTATAAGCAGCCTGAAAGAATCATCACATTCACTAAGTCCGGAGACAACCTAGTATTCAAGTCAAACAAATTCGGAAAGAAATAAGAATATGTGGATAAAAAATATACTTCCGTCATTGTTATGTCTTTTAACAGTGGCGGAATGTTTCGGTATAAATACAAAACAGGTTAAGGCGACGGAAGCTGAATCACACGCAGCCATATATGACAGGCTGCTTAAAAACGAAGAAAAAGTCCTTATAGATTGCAGCGGCGACGCGGAAGAGCTCTTTTCTTTTAAGAGGTATGCAGGGCAAGAACTCGTTTTGTCAGAGGTTATCAATAACATCGTTAATTGCTACTATACTGTGGATGAGTCAGCCGTAAGCCTCGGGGAAGTTGAATATGCATATCTTGACTGTGGGAAAGATGGCAACGATGAAATAGCTTTGAGAGTGGGCGTCCGGGGAGATTTTGAGCGGGAAATATATGTGATCATTGAGGAAATAGGCGGAAAGCTTAAAACGGTATATTCCAATTTGGAATATTTTGAAAAGAAAATATGCATTAATGAGTATGGATATATTGAAAGCAAGGATAGCCCTTACTGTGAGAGTGTATGTAAGGAATATGTGGACGGGATGGGAAACTACCACTATATTGCCACTGAGAAGACAGATAGCGACAGGTTTCCGTACGGAAATTTGATCAGAAGGTCTGCAGAAAGAGAGAATGAGCAGGATTATTTTTCTTTTGCAAAAACTGAGATTTATCCTGACAGATATGTTTTTGACAGCGCGGACTTAAACAATACTAAGAGTAATGAAATGGATGATATTTGTTGCGGAAATCTGGTCGGACATATTAATTTTCCTAAATATTTAAAGAGCTCACCTTATGTTTTCAACGCTTCGGAAGATGCGGCTAATCATACTATCTTCAAAGACAGTCGCGGAATAATTGAGTATACGGAATCACTTGGACTTAAGTTATACAGCCGTAAGGACTACGTGAAGATATTGGAGGCAAAAGAGAAGGAAAGCGGTCTTACAGATGAAATCAAGAACGGGCATTTATTGAATTGGAACAAGTTTGATTGCAGTTCTTTTTCTATGAATATCAGATCGATATCGGAAGATGGAGATTATTTGGCATATGATGCATTGATTAGCCGCTTAAAGAAAAACATAGAAGATGACAATTATAACGGACTAACACCGGAGCTGACGGGGCTTTCATACGTTTTGAGTTGGGAACTTGCTGACGATGATGTTACGGTTGGATATTTCATAAAAGATATAGATGGTGATGGAATTGACGAATTGTTTTTTGGAAGTTGCAGAAACGACGACAATGAGTATTATTCATCTCCGTTTGACTGTGTTATTTATGATATGTTTGCTATCAGAGGTGGCAAACTTACCCATGTTTTTTCCGGCGCGGAAAGAAGTCGCTATTATCTGTGTGAGAACGGTGCGATAGCAAATGAGGGTGCAAGTTCTGCATCTGAAACAGTATGGTCTTTTTACAAGTATCATGAAGGAGAATTGGAACTGATAGAAGGGCTTTATACGCGCCTTGACAGTGAGCTTGTGACGCACATGTATTACAACGACGGTTCAAAGGAATCTGAAGTGGATGATTCAGTCGTGGGAATGTACTCTTTTGATTCTCCTGATTTTGCTAAGTACAAGTATCAAAAGATTGATTATATACCTATTATTGAGAAAGAGAAGTAGACAAGATGAGATTAGGCAAAATAGTTCCGATGGCGTTATTTCTTTTGACCATGACAGCGTGCTCCGGAGAAAAAGCACAACAGACCATGGATTCAGAGGAGACGGTCGCAAACGACACAGAGGCAGCAGAGGAAAAAGAACACGCAGACATATATAAGAGATTTCTTGGAAACGAAGAAAAAGTCCTTATAGATTGCAGCGGTGATGTAGGAAAAGTCTTTTCTTTAAAAAATGCGGAAGGCAAGGAGCTGACATTATCGGAAGTTGTTAGGGCTGTCCGCGATTCTTGCAATGCTGTTGACGATTTTTATGTGACACTTGAAGGGACTGAATATGCATATGTCGATTGCGGAAAAGATGGCAATGAGGAACTTGCGCTTGATGTGAATATGATGGGGACAACATGGTTTAAAGAGTGCTTGGTAATTAAGGAAATTGACGGACATTTAAAGACGGTATACGGAAATAATATTAAATGCAATCCTGATTATGACGGGCAATTTAATGTTAATGAGTATGGGTATATCGAAAGCTCTGATGATTTTTTACACGAAGAAAGAAGGGATTACATTGACGCTTCAGGAAATAATCATTATATTTCTTCGGATTTAATGGTTGGCACAGAGGAATACCCTTTTGTTTATAATGGTGAAACGTTGGACATCAGAGAAAAAAAGGATGAGCCTAAAACGGATGATTCGGATAATAAATATGGATATTTACCAAAGGGGAAAATTCATGCCGATGGATATAAGATTTATTGGGCCGATCTGAATGATACTCCGGATAATAAGGCTGATGACATATATTGTGGTACTATGACCGGACATTGTTTCACACATTATTATGTTAAGAGCCTGAAGTGGAGTAAACATGATGCTTCTGCAGATATTGGCAGTTCGAATGCGTTTGAGGAAGCGCGCCGTTTCAGAGAGTTTTTTGACCAAAAAGGACTTAAGTTGTGCACTGTTGACGAGTTTAATGGATTGATAGCGGCAAAAGAAAAGGAAGCGGGGCTAACGGAGGAAATCAAGAACGGGGAGTGTGTAAGTTGGACTAAACTTGATAATACAGAGTTTTTTGATGAAAAACCGCAGGAAACAACGGATGTCGATTATGGCGTATACGATGATTTTATTTGTAGACTAAAGACAGAGATTTCAGAGGAATCTTGGGATTCCCTTTATGACTATGTTGAGAAACATGGGCTTTCAGATGAATTGTATTCTTACATAAACGATGATTATGGTATTACGGCGGGATATCTGCAAACCGATATTGACGGCGACGGAGTTGATGAGTTGATTCTGGGAACCACGAGCCAGGATACTACGGAAAGTGGTGAGTCTTGGTACTATAATAATGACGAGATTTATGATTTGTTCACTATTCGGGATGGAAAACTGCTGCATGTCATTGAAGGTTGGTGTAGAAATCGTTATTACATATGCGGTGACGGAGTAATAGCGAATATAGGTTCAGGCGGTGCAGCCACTGGAGACCTGATGTTCTACAGATACAACAAAGGAGAAATGGAACTCATAGAAGGTGTTTACTGGGACAACGGTACTAGAACTTACTATAAAGATGGACAGGAGGTTTACACAGTAAACTATCCGGAAGATGATTTCTATTCTTTTGAAGATGATAGCATTGCTTCTAAATATGAAGAATCTTTGGATAGCTACAGGTATCATAAGCTTAAAATTATACCTTTTGTGGAGAAAGAAAAGTAGAAGGTGAGGAGGGACAACATGGATAAGTGGAAGCAGTTAGACAGAGAGTATATTATTGACAATCGCTGGGTAAAACTGGCAAAAGATAAGGTGCAATTACCAAACGGAATGTGCCTCGATGATTTCTATGTGTTCGAGAAAAAGAGCGTTTCACTGATAGTTGCGGTTGATGAGGAAAACAGGGTTCTCATAAAGAGTGAGTATCGCTATCCTGTAGATGAAGTGTTATATGAACTTCCGGGCGGAGTGATAGAAGATGGTGACGGTGCTCTTGATGCGGCAAAAAGAGAATTGCTCGAAGAGACCGGATATTCCTCAGATGACTGGACAAAACTATTGTCAGGATATGACTATCCAACTAAAGACACTAATGTTGTAAATATCTTTTTGGCAAGAAATATCAAGAAAACAGGCGAGCAGAACCTTGAGGTTTCTGAAGATATTGAATTCAAGTTTATTCCGCTAAAAGAAGCAGTTGATATGTGTATGTCAAACAAGATTAAAGTAAACGGCACAATCGCAGGACTGATGCTGGCAGAAAAGATAATTGGCATTATGTAATGAGCGGTATTCCTTAGAACCACATAGCTATGGTATTATATACAAGAGTCAAAAATTGGGGTAACAAAAACATGGTGGAGGTTACAAAATGAAAAAATTCAAAGGCTATATGCATGGAATTAACCTTGGGGGATGGCTTTCACAGTGCAATCACACTAAGGAAAGATATGATAATTTCATTACGGAAGATGATTTTAAGGTAATAAAGTCATGGGGACTCGATCACATCAGAATTCCCGTTGACTATGAACTTGTTGAGGATGAAGCCGGAAACTATATAGAGGACGGTTTCGCATATATACAAAGAGCCATCGAAACTTGCAAGAAGCTTGGACTTAACGTGGTTCTTGATCTTCATAAGACATTTGGTTACAGCTTTGATGACGGTGAGAATGAATCAGGCTTTTTTGACAATGTAAAATATCAGGACAGATTCTATAAGCTCTGGGAGCAATTTGCGCAGAGATTTGGTAAGAACGCAGATATGCTTGCTTTTGAGCTTCTTAACGAAGTTACCAAAAAAGAGTATTGCGAAAAATGGAACGATATTTCCTACGAGTGCATCAGAAGAATAAGAAAAATCGCACCGAAGGTAAAAATCCTTGTAGGCGGATATTACAACAACAGTATCGAGGCGCTCAAAGACCTTGCGGCTCCTTATGATGAGAATATTGTTTATAATTTTCATTGCTACGAGCCACTTATTTTTACACATCAGGGTGCGCACTGGATTGAGAAAATGAATGACGATTTCAGGATGCCTTATGATTCAACATATGGCACATATATTGAGAATAACGACAGAGAGCTTGATCACATAACAGGTGATATGTCATCATATGACAAGCAGGAGCTGATAAGTGCGAAGTTCTTTGATGATTATCTTGCAGAGGCCGTTAAGATCGCGGAAGAAAGAAATGTTCAGCTCTACTGCGGAGAGTACGGAGTCATTGACAAAGCAACTCCCGAGGATGCTCTTAAATGGTACAAAGACATCTGCAGCTGCTTTGATAAGTACGGAATCGGACGCGCGGCATGGAGCTACAAAGAGATGGATTTTGGAATTTCCGATGAGCGCATGAAAGGCGTTGTTGATAAGCTTATCAAACTGCTTTAATAATTTTGAGATTTAGGGGCAAAAAAGAAATTTTTTGTCCCCTTTATTTTATATGATATATGGAGTTGATATTTAAGTGAGAGCATGTGAAGATAACAAAATATAATAAATAATAACAAAAGATAAAAAATATAGTATAATAATAACAAAAGATAAAATACGAAGTACAAGGATAAAAGTGGAGGAAAGATGGAAAAGCGAGTTGATCCGTTTACCAGAACACCGGGGATTGCAGGAGCGGCTTATATTGATACATGTATAGCTGATGAGATCATCAATAGTTTTACAAGCGAGGAGTCCTCGAAATATGTTTATAAGATAACCGGTATAAGGGGATCCGGCAAATCGGTAGAATACGGGAATGTTATACGTGCGCTTAAAGCTGATAAGAAGTGGCTGGTATATCCTCTTTCTGCTGCAGGAGATGCTGTTAAGACTCTTATATCCAAACTCAGTATGGAGAGCTTTATAGATTCTTATTCTGATGAAGCGATGCTTACTAAGATGGTAGCAGAAGCAAATAAGAAAAAATATAATGTTTTGGTTGGAGTAGATGATATTTCCAAGACGCCGGAAATGATCAGACTTTTATCGATGATAGGTTCGATGATACTTGAAGGAATGCATATTTATTTGCTGGTAACAGGTTTGGCTGAAAATATTGAGGAGTTTTCATCAGAAAAAAACCTTACTTTTTTCAAGAGAGCAGATGAACTTGAGATAAAGGGATTAAACAAATATGATATTACGGCCATGTATCAGAAACTGTTGAAAATAGATGCTGTGGAAGCAAAAAAAATCGAAGAGGAAACCAAAGGATATGCTTATGCATATCAGGTACTTGGGTCTCTTTATTTCGGTAAACAGAAGAATGAGACACTAAACGATATCATTCCCGAATTTGAAAGGATAATGTTTAGAGATTCATATGATCTGGTTTGGAAATCTTTGAGTAACGGTGAAAAAGAAGTTGTCAGATGCATATGTAAGACCAAAGACGGTAAAGCTGAAGATATTAAAAAACTTATGGCGAATGCAGCTTCGTATTCGGTTTATAGGAGCAGATTGATAAACAAACATCTTGTCAGCGACGAAATAAGAGGATATATGAAGCTCAGACTTCCGCATTTTGACAAGTTTGTAGAGATTTGGGGAGAAGATTAAATACATCTGCACACCGGCGCGAAGGAAGCAGGCGCGAGCTTAGCTGATATTGAAGATGATAGGCTCGATGGTATCTGAGGGAATGGTAAGCGAAAAGGAAATAATGACAGACAAGGAATTTATTGATAAATACGGACAAAAACTTAATAATGAGCAGATTGCAGCTATAAGAGCGGTTGAGGGCTTCGTTCTGCTTCTTGCAGTTCCGGGAAGCGGCAAGACAACGGTCCTTATAAATCGTCTCGGATATATGCTCTATGTAAAAGGAATACGACCTGAAAATATACTCACTCTTACCTATACCGTTGCCGCAACAAAGGATATGGCAAGACGATTTGAATCTGTATTTGGAAGAGCTTCCTCTAATTTACTTGAATTTAGGACAATTAACGGAATCTGCTACGAGATAATAAGAGAATATGGAAGACGTATCGGCAAAAAGCCTTTTGATCTTATAACGGACGATAAGTTATCCGGAAAAATTCTTACTGACATATATACCGAAGTAATGGAAGAGTATCCTACAGAAAGCGATATAAAGAACGTTCGCACTCTTATAACATATTGTAAGAACATGCTTCTTACGGAAGAAGAGATAAAAAAGCGCGGAGAAGACGAAGGACTAGACCTCTTTAAAATATACGATCGTTACAATGCAGAATTAAAAGCAAGAAGTTTGATGGATTATGACGATCAGATGATCTATGCCTATAGAATGCTCAAAAGTTCTTCGGAGATGCTTTCTTTTTTCAAGAATAGATACAAATACATATGTGTAGATGAAGCACAGGATACTTCAAAAAGCCAGCATATGATAATTTCACTTCTTGCCGGAGAAAACGGTAATCTTTTCATGGTGGGAGATGAAGACCAGAGTATTTACGGTTTTAGAGCCGCATACCCCGATGCACTTCTTAATTTTGAAAAAGACCATAGAGGTGCAAGAGTTCTCGTAATGAATAAAAACTACAGATCAAATGCCAAGATTGTTGAGACGGCAGATCTTTTTATACAAAAGAACTTTAACCGCCACAATAAGCATATGTGCGCAGAAAGAGAAGCTTCTTCAGAAATAAACTACGTAACATTAAAGAGCAGAGAATCGCAATATAAATATCTTTTTGAAATGGCAGAGGTAAGTGATTCCGGGCTTGCGATTCTCTACAGGGATAACGAAAGTATTATTCCGCTTATTGATCTTCTCGAGAGAGAAGATTTTTCTTATAGAATAAAAAGCACTGATATGTCTTTTTTCTCAAACAGAGTAGTGGTTGATATTGCCAATATACTGAAATTTGCGTTAAATCCGTCGGATCCTGCGCTTTTTATGAATATCTACTTCAAGTTCCAAACATATCTTCGCAAACCTGATGCAGAGAAAATGATCTATATAGCAGACAGAAAGCACATCGGTATTCTGGATGCCGCAGAGAGTATTGATCTAAACGGGAGAGTCCTCGGGAATGTAAGGTCTCTCAGAACACATTTCAGAAACATGGCTTTGGAGCCTCCGGTCAAAGCGCTTAATCGTATTGATAAATATATGGGATATGGTGATTATCTGAAAGATAACAACATTGCCACAAATAAGCTCTTTATATTAAAGATGCTGGCAAAAAAAGAAAAGACCATTCCCGGTTTCCTTGAAAGGCTCGACCTGCTTCGCAAGATATTGACGGAAAAGAGAGAAGACTATACGGCAAAACTTATTCTTTCGACCATCCACTCAAGCAAGGGGCTTGAATATGATAATGTTGTTCTGATGGACGTGATAAATGGCGTATTTCCCGTAAAGATGATCAAGAACTTTAAGAGCGCAACACCACAAGAGAAGCGCGATTACGAAGAGGAGCGCCGAATTTTTTATGTGGGCATCACCAGGGCAAAAGATAATCTGACAATACTTAAATACGATGATGCACCATCTGTATTTACAGGCGAGCTTTCACCCAAGAAAAAGAAGGATATAGCAAAAACGCATGCAAATGCGAAAAAGGTGGAAAACGTTTTGTTAAAACCGACTCCGCTTCTAAAAAAGAAATCTGTTCCAGTTACAGCCGGTGTAAATGTTCCGGACAATCTTATCATCGGAGAACGGATAATTCAGACAAAATACGGAGAAGGCATTATAACAGATGTTTCTTGGGATGACGATGAAGTGCCGACCAAGTTCACCGTAAAATTCGATAATGGAATAGAAAGGAAATTTGTATATCCCTTTGCATTTACTACCGGGATGAGGATAAAACAATGAGGACCGCACTTGATTATAGAACAACAGGTGTTATGAAAATTCTGTGAATCCTGCGCCCATCTGCTTTACAGCAGTAATGCGATAATGTACAACTATTTTTGGACGTGGAAAACATTGGGGAATAATGACAAAAGATATTAAAACAAGATATAAATATTGGGAAAGAGTCTGATGGTTATGGGAATTTACTATCGCAAGAAAGGCTAAAAAATGAAAAGAAAAATATTTCCGTTACTCTTACTCACTGTTTTTACATTATGTTTATCATCTTGCCATGACAAAACGACAGATACAGAGGCAGCGACAGAGCAGGACAGTTCTGCAAAGAATGAAGAAACCGGAACGGGTGGTGATACCAAGCAGGAATCTGAGCAGAAAGATTGTTTATTATATTATGAGACCGGTGATAATTCTGTAGGATCTATGTATCTTATAGATGAAAACGGAAATAAAAAAAGATATTTATCCGATACTGTGCAGGAGGTGCTTGAAAAGAACAATTTGGCTTCTGCCGTAAAGGATGGATTGCAAGCCCAATATCTTTATATAAATGAAATAGTATATGTTAGATTTTATGGTGGCTTGGATGATAACGATAATAGAGTTGGTTTATATGCAATTGATCCTGATAATGGTAGATTGGTGAAAGTCACTGATAACGGGGAGATTGATTATATCGATTATTACAACGGCAAGCTGTATGTCGGTTTTTATGGGAATGAAAAAAATACGGAGAGTGTTTTTACTGTTTCGGATGATTTTTCTTTTATTCAGGGAGAATCTGAGTATGTTGAGGCATTAAAAAAAATTGGTGAATACTATATTGAAAAAACACCATACAAAGAATCAGATGGCTATCACATTGCAAAAGCAGGTTTTTCTCCGGCGAGAGCATTTGACGAGGCCGGGTATGTTATGGCTACAAGATACGGCCAGACGGGTGAATATGAATATATTAAAATACTGCCGGATGGAACTGCTGAAGCAATTGAATGTTTATCCGATGGATTAAGAGAGGTACTTTATTATGATAAAGATATAGTTTATTGTACCGGCACTTACAGTAGTGATACAGAGGTTTATTCTGTTGATATAAGTACAGGCAATTCTAAGCTTATTTTGGATGATATTGGGATCGGATATAGGCAGGTTGCAGATAATAAGTTGTTACATTCAGATCGTAAAGGCGAAAATCTTTATGTATTCGATTTAAAAAAAGAAGAAGATAAACAGTTATATCCTTTAAAAAATAAAGCAGGGGTTTCGATATATGATTCATTTCGATGCCAGATTATAAATGGTAAAGTGTTTGTCTGTGATCTTAAGGATGCAGAGCTTAAGTGGTTCAGACTGGGTGGGTATGATGATAATAAATCCGGATATATAGTTGATGATATTGATTGTCCCATTGAAGTTGTCGGCGCATATAAATATGGCACGGTAACAAAGTTTGAGTCGGAGATGAATTGCCCATCTTGCGGAGCGGTGATTCTGAATCATTCTTATGATCTCTTTCAATTGAATGAGGAGTATTCCAAACATGCATCAGTCATCAATGAAAAGCTTAAAGAAAAAAAGGACGACTTTATAAACACTTTTTCGGAAGATGAGCTTGATTGTGTTGTGCATTGGGATGGTGAATGTATTGATGAAAAACTATATTATTTGGGGGGCGAGTCAGAAGAATCATTATACGATGTCGACATAGTTAATTCACGATTCCTTGTGCTTAATATGAACTACTGGTGGTACGGTGGAGGACCTCATGGACTTACGCATGATGATATTTATGTGTTTGATCTTTCAACAGGTGAGGAACTAAGTTTGAAAAACTTTTATTCCGGCACAGAGTCTGAATTTAAAGATTTGATTGCCGGAAAAATCAAAGAAGATTATTGCAAATGTCCCGGAATATTTGAAATGAATTCAGAAGAAGATGCTTATAACTGGGCATATGGTGCAGCTTATATTGATTCTACAAGTATATATTATTATGGCGATCATATAACTTACTGTTTCAATCAATATGAATTGGGAAGCTATGCAGCCGGCATATATGAAGTGAGTGTATCTTATGAAGAATTAAACGGACATGCGGAACTTACCAGAATGAAATAGCATAAAATATATTACTTGAAAAGGACAAACAATGAGATTACGAATAATACTTCCGCTTTCTATACTTATACTTGCAACTGCATGTGAATCCCAAAATAAAAAACTGATCGAAATGGAATCCGAGCTTGTTCAAAATCAGGGCAATGCTAAGATCAGCGTTTATAATGATGATTATATGGATCATGGCAAGAAAAAGAATTATACCTACATTGATATAATCAAAGACAATGAAGTCAAAGCAACCATAAATACATATCGCCATCTGGATAAAGTTACCGATATGGATTGTTTTGACTTTAATGATGACGGAATAAAAGACATTGCAGTTATAGGTGTTTCGGATTCTGAAAACATGGTTTTAATATATGAGGCTACGTCTGAATATCAGTATGAGGTATTTTCCGGATGGAATAGTGTGGGAGCGGCTATTAATGAGTCGTTAGATGATGATTTTTCTATGGTCACATTAAAGAATATATTGTCGAAAGGCGCATCTTATTCGACAGAGATCAACGCGGAAAGAGCGGAAAGGGCGATAAGTGCGGCGCAAGAAGTTACGTATAGTGATTACAAGGCGGCATATATTGGTTTTCTTAAGGTTATTGATGAGTGCGGAGTTGATGAATATGGTTGTTCGGGAGGAGCATATTCAATATATGACATTGACAAAGATTCGACACCTGAATTAATTGTACACTATGGAGGCTGCGAAGCTGATTATCATGTATGGGTATATACATATACTGATAACAAAGTTAAGTGCATTGATGAGATATACACCGGTCACAGTGAGTTCTATGCATATCCAAGCGGCAATGGAATACTGCAATATTGGGCTCATATGGGAGGTGAAGAATTTACCCTTTTTTCTTTAAATAATAATGAGCTAACAGCAAAAGAATTATATTCCGGAAGTACTGAGTATGAAGATCCGGAAACCGGAGAATATGATATAAATTTCACACCTGTAAGGAATGTAGTGCCTGATGCATATTTTCTTACATCATTTGCGCCTGATAATGTAATTCCGATAGAAAAATATGAGATTATCTCAGCATATGTGCCATCTCAAGACAATTCGAATTATACCTTTCCGAATAATAATCCTGATTTTTACTCGGAAATCATTGAAAAAGACAGTATTCTGAATGCAGTATCCAGGTACAGAACCGATCCGATTTACAGAGATATTCATTTTAGTGACTTTTTGAGAAAAATAGGACATTCTCCATCGGAAATACAGGATATAACATATGCAGATCTTAATTCGGATAATGTGTATGAATGTATTTTTTATGTTCTGAAAAAAGATAGTGAAGATTCTATTCGTATAATTCTGAGTAAGCAGGGAGAAAAAATTTATGCATATTATGATTCATCTTACATGGCAAGCACCGGGTGGGGGGATGCTGAAAAAACCGATATTACAGAAGATGGATTCTTTATAGAAGAGCCTAATGAACATTTTTTCCAAAATCGAGTGATGTATGATAAAGAAAAATGGTTCTACTATTCCGCGCCTTATTGATCTGTAGCCATGAATAAGAGGTCGACATGAAGAAGAAAAACATAACAGCCATTGGCATAGCATTGATGATTTTAATAATAACCGCAGGATGTGGTTCAAATAAGAATTCAGACAACGAGTCCGGCGTGACCGACGAAGCAGCAATAGTTTTAAGCAATGAGGAGAGTACCGCAAACACTGAAGATGCTGCTTCGGAAGAATCTTCGGTCACCCCAAGAATATATGAGAAGCATATTGCAGATTATAATTCGTACGATGAACTTATTGAAGATATAAAGAACTTCCTGGATGTAATGGGAGAATCGGATACAGATACTTTTTTTGATCGGGCGGAGCAGTATGAATGGTTTACATTTTGCATGTGGCAGGATTTAAACAACGATAGTTTTGGATATTTACAAGTGGATATTGATGGGGACGGAGTAGACGAATTACTTTTGGGAACTGCCGGCTCGGAAGAAAATCCAAATGATGCGTATATTGACAATATGTACACCATTAGAGACGGAAAAGTTGATCCTGTATTTGAAAGCTATTCAGAAAGAGAGTGCTATGAATTATGCGAAGATGGTGTAGTTAAATATGATTTTAACTTTCCTCCTATGCCTTATGGTGTTGAATATTATAGGTGCAAGGCCGGAAACTTGGATCTTATTGAAGGTATACATTATGAATTCGAATGGTCTGATGACGTGTTTCAGAATCATTTCTACTATTATGACAGCTCTTTGCAGAATCGTGAATTGACTGAAAAAGAGTATGATGAGATGAACGAAGAGCTTGAGCATAAATATAACAGACCAAAGTTTCAACTTCATCCTTTCAAGGATTAACCATGGTATTACAGAAATAAAGACTATAGCTATCAAATAATAACGCATGATATGAAAATTTTGTGAATCCTGCCTGTATTCGCTTTACAGCGGCATTATGATAATGTACAACTTTTTTATATATCATAATTCAGGAGGATATTTTTTCTATATGCATCGTAAGATTGAGTGGGATGTTGTTATTACAGCAGCGCTTATAGGAGTTATAAGCATCATTGTACATTGGTTTATGGGAAAAGATAAATCAATAAAACTAACCGGGAACAGTACTTTCTATACAAGTGTTGGCATTGGAATAATTGTCATGATCGCGGTGTATATGATAGGCCATAATCTGATAGCAAAGCGGGCAAAAGAGATTGCGGTAGGCATAATACTGATTCTGGTATTTCTTAGGTTTCAACCTGAAAATATGTATCTCGGATTTGGCTCCGTGAAAGTTTTGACTGCAGCGGTTATGTGTCTCTATGTTCCGGTTTACGGAGCGGTTTTGCATAAATACAGGCACGGCGGGATTTTGGAGCTTTTAAAGGCGATACTTTGGATGATCGTTCCCATTTTGATCATACATAAAAGCACACGTGTGATGACGGAGATTGTGCTTTTGTCGGCTATGATCATGCAGCTTTTGTATTGTATCAAGAAAAGATGGTTTAAGATAAATTTTCTTTTGTCTCTGGCAGCACTTGCGGTTATCGTGTTTGCTGCATCGGTATTTGTCGATAAGACCGGAGTGATCGCTAGATGGGGACATAAAACAATGAGCAATGTCTTTTCACTGGACGAATCAACGGTTCAATCTTTCTTTGATGTGAATCTTGTCGGCAGTTCGGGAAAAGAGAATTTGAAATTTTTGCCAAAGCCCGACTTGGATTATCTGCTTGCATATCAGGCAAATCGATATGGACTTTTACCGGCAATCGGCATTGCACTTCTGGTTATAGCTGTTATCGCATTTGGCTACAAGTCGGTCTTTAGGTGTAAAAACGATCTCAGTTTCCTG
Organism: Butyrivibrio hungatei NK4A153; assembly: GCF_000424465.1. GTDB lineage: Bacteria > Bacillota > Clostridia > Lachnospirales > Lachnospiraceae > Butyrivibrio > Butyrivibrio hungatei_A. The sequence goes on from NZ_KE384199.1 coordinate 36,121, forward strand.
ATGGGAACAGGGTGTCTTAACGTCCTTTTGGAAAATACAGTGATCAATATATTTGAAAATACCGGAACGATACCATACACTGATACGTTCTTGCCGTTCTTTTCATCACAAACGAGTTATATTGTGATGGCTTATATCTTTGTGGGAATAATACTCAGTGTTTGCAAAGGTAAAGGCACAAGGGACAGGTTCTTTAGATATGCTGTAAGGAACTTGATGCGCTACTGAATGATTTAAGTTTAAGGAGCAAGAAGAGATGATGAATAAGAGACGTATTTTTTATCTAATAACTGCACTGGTGATATCTTCTGTGGTAGGCTGCGGAAAGAACGATACAAACGAAGAGTCGGAAGCCGGAAGTTCAAATTCAAATTCAGAAGTTTCGGTAGAAGCTTCGATTGATTCGTCGGATTCCGAGAAAGCAACAGGCGCAGAGAGTGAGACTGCACCTGTTATTGCAGACGACGATTTTTCGAATCTGTACAGCGAAGCAAAAGAATGTCCCAACGCCGAGAACTTTGAAGGAAAGTGGTACACAGGGACACATTCGTCTGTCAGTGGCGATATGACGATAACAGATCAGAATGAAAAAGGGTTCCATTTTGCGGGAATTTTCAGCTACTATCTAAATTCAGGTGAAGCTGAGGGCGACGCGGTTTTTGTAAAAGATAACGTTGCTGTCTACAAATATCCCGAAGAGGAAGATGAGTATTTAGGTTTCGTTATGGACGGTGATACTTTGCATGTCGTTCAAAAAGGCATACTTGGCATGGGCATGAACGTATCGGCGCAGGGAGAATACTCGCAAAAAGAACCTGAATATGTAAATGCTGATATCATCAACAAAGCTTACACCGAGTCTCAATTATCGGAGATAAAAAAGATGATCGGCGACGATGAAGTGTACGATGATTACTTTAAGTTTGGAACTGAGATAGGAGCGGTTGATTATAAGGATACCGAAACCAAGACAGGCGAGAAGTGCAGAGTTGTGGATTGCATTGTTCCTACTTATGGCGTGGAATATAAGGCTGTGATTACGGATAGCGGAAAGATATATCTTAGTCTCAATGTAGGTGGCGAAGGCGATAAATTATATACAAATGATTCCGAATATACAGAAAAAACTGTGCCTGAAACAGTGGAGGAGTGACGGTAGGTTAAGGAAATAGCGGAAATATGGGTTTGTAAATAACTCTTTGAAAAACTGCTTGAAAATTTCACTCTACGCTGCTTGAAAATGAAGAACACAGATAGAAGGAGTGTGTTTGAAGTGATTTATCTGTGAAAAATTGAAAAAATAGCAAAAAAACACAGATAGAAAAGTATGTATGGAGCGATTTATCTGTGAAAATGTAAAATGACAAGTGTTATGAGGCGAAAAAACACAGATAGAAAAAGTGTGTATGAGGCAATTTATCTGTGAACATGAAAAACAGCTGTTTAGAAGTAAAAATATCACAGATAAAAAGCTGGATTCTTTTCCTTGATTTTTTGGTGGTAAAAGTGTACGCTATATGTGTTCATACAACTGGCGGATAAGTGGGTAACCACATGGGAGTATGGAAATAAATTATGAATGTCGACCGCCTGGGCAACCGCTTTTGTGGATGCTCAGGCGGTTTTTTTTAGTAATCACTAGGTTCGGTATTTTCGAACCGTAGTGTACTACTTAGTTCCGGCGAGCGAATGCGAGAGCGGAACTTCCTTTAAGTAATCACTAGGTTCGGTATTTTCGAACCGTAGTGTACTACTTAGTTCCGGCGAGCGAATGCGAGAGCGGAACTTCCTTGTTACAAGCGAGTTCAGTGATATATACGGAGGAAAAGAAATGGTAGATTTGAAGCAGGAAATTTCACGCACAACATACCCGGGAAGAGGTATTGTTATCGGTCTTACAGCTGACGGCAAGAAGGCAGCATGTGCTTACTTCATCATGGGAAGAAGTGAGAATAGCAGAAACAGAGTATTTGTTGAAGACGGAGAGGGAATCCGTACACAGGCATTCGATCCTTCCAAGATGGAAGATCCAAGCCTTATCATTTATGCACCTGTACGTGTTCTTGGTAACTCAACTATTGTTACAAACGGTGATCAGACTGATACAGTATATGACCTTATGAAAGAGGGTAAGACTTTTGAGCAGGCTCTTCGCACAAGAGAATTTGAGCCCGATGCACCCAACTACACACCTCGTATTTCAGGTATCATGAACGTTGAAAACGGCAAGTACGACTTTTCAATGTCTATCTTAAAGAGCAACAACGGTGATCCTTCATCATGTCAGAGATTTACATATTCATATGAGAATCCCAAGGCAGGAGAGGGCTTTTTTATCCATACATATATGAAGGACGCAAATCCCCTTCCAAGTTACGAAGGAGAACCTACACTTGTAAACATCGAGGGTGACATCGATACTTTTACAAACAATGTATGGAATGCGCTTAACGAAGATAATAAGGTATCTCTTTTCACAAGATTCATCGACATTGAGACAGGTAAGTACGAGACAAGGATCATCAACAAAAACAAGTGATATAATATCGCAAGTTTTATTTGTAACGCGCATGATTGCACGTTTTTAGAAGGAACACGGTAATTCGGATATCATATAACAGGAGAATCAATATGAACGAAATCGAACTTAAATACGGATGTAACCCCAATCAGAAGCCTTCAAGGGTTTATATGGAAAACGGAAAAGATCTTCCCATCGAAGTACTTAACGGAAGACCGGGATATATCAATCTTCTTGATGCTTTGAACGGATGGCAGCTTGTTTCTGAGCTTAAGAAAGCTACAGGACTTCCTGCGGCAACTTCTTTCAAGCACGTTTCACCTGCAGGTGCCGCTGTAGGAACACCTCTTTCAGATATTGAAAAGAAAATCTATTGGGTAGAGGATCTTGGCGAGCTTTCACCTCTTGCAAACGCTTATGCAAGAGCTCGCGGAGCTGACAGAATGTCATCTTTCGGAGATTTCATCTCTCTTTCTGATGTGTGCGACAAGGACACAGCAATGCTTGTAAAAAGAGAAGTTTCAGACGGAATCATTGCTCCAGGCTACACAGATGAGGCACTTGAGATCCTTAAGGCTAAAAAGGGCGGAAACTACGCTGTTATCAAGATTGACGAGAACTATGTTCCCGATGCGATTGAGAAGAAGCAGGTGTTCGGCGTAACTTTCGAGCAGGGACACAACTTTATCGAGATCGGTGAGGACATGCTCACAAATATCGTTACAGATAACAAAGAGCTTCCCGAGTCTGCTAAGATTGATCTTATCATCGCACTTATCACACTTAAATATACACAGTCCAATTCAGTTTGCTACGTAAAGGGCGGACAGGCTATCGGGATCGGAGCAGGACAGCAGTCAAGAATCCATTGCACAAGACTTGCAGGTTCTAAGGCTGACAACTGGTTCCTTCGTCAGGCACCTCAGGTTCTTAACCTTCCTTTCCTTGATAACATCAAGAGACCTGACAGAGACAACGCAATCGACCTTTACATCGGTGCAGATTACATGGATGTTCTTGCAGACGGCAAGTGGCAGAACATCTTTAAAGAGAAGCCCGAAGTATTCACAGAGGCTGAAAAGAGAGCTTGGCTTGACAAGAACACTGACGTAGCACTTGGCTCAGATGCGTTCTTCCCCTTCGGAGATAACATCGAGAGAGCGTTCAAGAGCGGTGTTAAGTATGTTGCACAGCCCGGCGGATCTGTTCGTGATGACAACGTTATCGAAGCAGCAAACAGCCATGACATGGTAATGGCATTCACAGGACTCAGACTTTTCCATCATTGATGACTTCCCCCGCGGATTGCGTTTTCCGCGGGGGATTTTTTATAGCGGACGACCTGTATGGCCATTTTTTACAGCCGCACCGCCGGTATCTGCTTGGAAATGCTTGTGTACGGCTGCGCAGTGATTTTCATGATTTCATAAAGTCCGAAAATGTCTCCTTTTGACGTTGCTCAGAGAAGTCGACATTTTCAGGCTTTATTCAATCTGAAAGTCATCTTGCTCGTCCGAGAACTGCGCATTTCAAGCAGATACCGGCGGTGTGGCTGTAAAAAAATGGCCATACAGGTCTGTGCGGTTATAGAATAAATAGTGCCTGCGTAACTTTTACGTGAGTTGCTTTGATTTTTCACAGGGACTCACGTAAAAACTTCTGATTATGTGTAGAAGCTGTACGGTGCGAAAACTGGAATATGCACCACACAGAATCATTGCGTAGAAGCTGTACGGTGCGAAAA
>NZ_KE384199.1:40970-120050 GCF_000424465.1 Butyrivibrio hungatei NK4A153
ACAGAATCATTGCGTAGAAGCTGTACGGTGCGAAAACTGGAACGAGCACCGCACAGAATCATTGTATGGATGCAATTTTACGTGTATATCTCTGATTATTGGCATGGCCTCACGTAAGAAGTTTTCTTCGGCATTTTCGGAGGGTCGGAGGGATAATGATTGTGCGCAGGTGACAGATTTTACTTATGAAACGAAAAGTGTTTATCGTTGCAAAGTTAAAATGATTCATATTATATTATAACTATGCTAACGTACGATTTTACAAAGGGGGAAGGTCCTCTTTATCAGAAGCTGTACAACTTTATAAAAGATGATATTACAAAGGGAGTTCTTTTGCCCGGAGAAAAGCTTCCGTCGAGGAGAAGCCTGTCGGAGAATCTTGGGATAAGCACGGTTACGGTTGATAATGCCTATGACCAGCTTGTGGAAGAGGGCTATATCAATGCGTTTCCCAAGAAGGGATATTTTGTAGCGGTAACTATGACGGTATCTTTTCCAAAGGAGAAAAAGCGCGAGTTTAAGATTGCGACAAAGAGATCGAAGGATGAGTACGACTTTGATTTTTCTTCAAGTCGCCTGGATGCGGAGTCTTTTCCTTTTTCCGTATGGGCGAAGCTCACGAGAGAAAACGTTGCGGGAAGAAGCGATAAGCTACTTGAGGTGTCTGAAAGTAGCGGCATATATGAGCTTAGAGAAGCTATAGCGGGGCATCTGTCGTCGTTTAGAGGACTTAATGTTTCACCGGATCAGATTGTCGTAGGGGCAGGAACTGAGTATCTTTACGGTCTTATCATCAAGCTCCTTGGAAAAGATAAGAAATACTGCGTTGAGGATCCCGGCTATCGCAAGATAAGCCAGATATACGAGACTGAAGGCGTTAGACACGCTTTTGGACGAATGGATGAATCGGGACTTCTTGTTTCAGAGCTTGTAAGGACAAAGGCGGATATAGCACATATAAGTCCTACGCATCACTTTCCTACGGGCATAACAATGCCGATAGGACGACGTAATGAGATAATGGCGTGGGCGAGCGAGAAGGAAGGCAGATACATTGTTGAGGACGATTACGACAGTGAATTCAGGCTTCGAGGCAATCCGATACCGCCGATGCAGAGTATGGATAGGATGGATAAGGTCATTTACATAAACACTTTTTCAAAATCCCTTGCATCCACCATAAGAATTGGGTACATGGTGCTTCCGGAGCACCTTGCGGAGCGGTTCTATGAGAAACTTGCCTTTTATTCCTGCACGGTTCCAACGTTTGATCAGTATACATTGTCGGACTTTATCAAAAAGGGATATTTCGAGAAACACATAAACAGGATGCGTCATCAGTACACCAGAAAGCGTGAGAGTGTACTTGAGATAATAAAAAAAGAGCTTGATGGAATTGATTACAGGCTGATCGAGAACGATTCCGGACTTCATTTTATCTTGCAGCTTTTTACAAAGCAGACGGACAGAGATATTGAAGACAGGCTTAAAAAGAGCAAAATTAAAATATCAGCTGTTTCCGATTACTGCATGGAGACACCTGAAAAACAGCTCCAAGGCAGGTTTATAATAGACTATTCAAATCTTGATGTAGGTCTTTTGCCCGGTGCGCTGAAAGCGCTCAGAAAGTGCTTGTGAAAACTGGTATTTAAAAATAAAATATAATTACGTATTATACAAATACCAGTGAAGTGATATATTTTATCCTGAATTATTTAGTAAAAGGAGAAAAAATATGGATCAGGCACAAAACAATGACTTAAAGGGCTTTAAATATGCGAGATGGATCGCGCTGACAGGATTGTTTATGGGAATCAATATTATAATGTCGAGTTTCGGCATACCCGTTCCCGGAGGACACTTATATCTGTGCGACCTGATAATATGCACGGCGGCGCTTTTGTTTGATCCGCTTTCTGCATTCATAGTGGGAGGAATCGGATCTTTTGTCGGAGATATTCTCTTTTACCCGGCTCCCATGTTTGTATCGCTTGTTACACATGGACTTCAGGCGGCTGTCATTTCGCTCATAGTTAATTCGAAATTTGGCAGGAATAAAAAGACGCATTTTATTACGGCTTTGATTGCAACGCTTATTGGCGCTGTTATAATGGTTGTTGGATATACATTGGGCAAGATCTATGTGTATAGCACATTTGAATATGCCATGGTAAAGTTACCCTATGAGATAGCACAGGCACTTTTGGGAGTTGTCGGCTCGCTGTTCTTGTGCTTCAAACTTGGGCTTATCAAAATATTTAAGAGAATGGAATATGAATAAAGGAGATAATAACATGGATTTTAAAGAGATAACAGAGCAGAGCAGACAGGCAGTTACGGAGATACTTGAGAAAGCCGGTCTTACGCCCGGTTCGATTTTTGTGGTTGGCTGTTCATCAAGCGAGATACTGGGAGACCAGATAGGAACCGCTACAAATCTGGATTCTGCGAATGCGGTGTTTGACGGAATTGTTCCCGTTCTTGAGGAAAAGAAAATTCTTCTTGCGGCACAGTGCTGTGAGCACCTTAACAGGGCACTTGTCGTTGAAAGAGAGACGATGGAAAAGTACGGATTTGAACAAGTCAATGCGATCCCGCAACCAAATCATGCCGGCGGAGCTTTTGCAACCGTTTGTTATCAGAGATTCAAAAATCCTGTGCTTGTAGAATCTATTAACGGAAAGGCAGACGCAGGCATAGATATCGGAGGAACCATGATCGGTATGCATATGCATTCAGTTGTTGTTCCAATGAGAATATCTCTTAGAAAGATCGGAGCTGCTCCAATCATATGTGCCCGCCACCGTCCCAAGTACGTTGGAGGCCAGAGAGCCATCTACGACGAGAAGCTCATGTAAGGACAAGAGCAAGTCTAAGATTATATTAGTGGATGTGGTTTTGTTTTGAGAAGATATGAGATATTATACAAACGGCTGAAGTGTTTGTATAATATTTCATATCTGGTAAACGAAACATAGCAAACATCTTAAATTACTGTAAATATCAATTACCGTGTAATTCTTGTGATATAATATTTGTGATTGTACGATAATTGATATTTTTATTTGCGTTAATAAGGTACAGGTCGACAATTTTCGGAGGCTATAGAGACGTTATGAAGCAAATGGAAGATGTTATAACTATCGAAGAAAAAAATCATATAGATGAACTTACGGGACTGCACAATCTTACAGGTATCCTTGAGCATCTCCGGGGGCATGACAAATACTCTGCATCCGAAGATACAGTTATCATCTACATAAATGTTATGAATTTCAAGGTGTTCAATCAGAAATACGGCTTCGCGGGAGGCAACGATTTTCTGAGAGGAATGGCACATGAACTCAAAAACATTTTCCCTGATGAACTGGTTGCGCGAACAAGCGGAGATCAGTTTATTGTCCTTGGAAAATCCATTGATAAAGAAGAGCTTCTTGATAAATTGGATGATTTCAGAGAAGCCGTACATAATTACGAGAAGGGCCTTAAGATGAAGGTTAAGGCCGGTATTTACCGCGCCACGGGCACTGAGGAAGATCCCGTTATAATGGTCGACAGAGCCAAGATGGCGTGCGACGACATCATAAGAGTTTACGATAGAGACAACAACCTGTACACGGAGGAGCTGGACAAAAGAAATGAGCTTCGCCGGTACGTTATCGATAATTTTGAAAATGCTTTTAAACAGAGATATTTCCAGGTTTATTATCAGAAAGAAATAAGAGCGGTCACGAGAAAAGTCTGCGGATATGAGGCGCTTGCAAGGTGGCTCGATCCGACTTACGGTATCATTTCTCCGGCTGTTTTTATTGAGGTGCTTGAGAGCGTTCATCTTATACACAGGCTTGATATATACATGATAGATCAGGTTTGCTCGGATCTGAGGGATGACATAGATTCGGGATATGCCGTTGAGCCGATTTCCGTAAACCTCTCAAGGCTTGATTTTGAGCTTTGCGACATTATGAGTGAGATTGATAAGTGCAGGGCAAAATATGACATTCCCAAAAAGCTTCTCCACATTGAGGTTACGGAGAGTGCTATCGCATCCGGAGCAGATTTTTTGGGCAAACATATAAAGAAATTCAGGGATGCAGGATATGAAGTCTGGATGGACGATTTCGGCGCAGGATACAGTTCTTTTAACAACCTGAAAGATTATGACTTCGATGTTATCAAGATCGATATGGGCTTTTTGCGCGAGTTTGAGACGAATCAGAAATCGAGGATAATTCTTGCATCCATAGTAAATATGGCAAAAGAGCTAGGAATACATACGCTCGCAGAGGGTGTTGAGACGGAAGAACAGTATGAATTTCTTTTGAACATAGGATGCGAAAAGATGCAGGGATATCTTTTTGGCAAGCCTAAGCCTGTCTCTGAATTTGTAAGGAGTGTTGATTGCAGCTTTGAGAACAATGAGGAGTTTGATTTCAGCTCGTATTACGATGATATCGGTACAGTCAATTTCCTGAACAGCACGCCGCTTGAAACAAAGAGTATGGAAATCATGATAAAACTTCCGATTGCCATAGCGGAGCTACATGGCGATCAAGTGAGTTTTGTATACGCAAATGAAGCCTATATTGATTTCTTGAAGACTATAGGTGCGGAGAATCTGGACAGGGCAAATGAGATAGGAAGGTCCAAGGAAAGGGATAATGCCAGCGGATTTGCAAATATCCTGAAGATGGCGGAATCATCTTATAACCAGAGAAGTGAGGCCGACCTTGTTGCAAACGGTTATGTGATAAATACCAAGGTGAGGTTTCTTTCAAGACACGGGGAAAAAGCAGCATTTGCGCTTGTTTCACGAAACGTCACCGCGCAGAAGGAAGCACATTCCGCAGATGATTACAGTGCCGTGCTCATGCATCTTTTGAATTTGTATAACCGTATAGATCTGTTTAATGAGGAGGGAATGTTTGAAAATCTTTTCCTTTGCGGAAATCAGAAGGCTCTTTCGGATATAGAGAGAAAGGCCGTTTTAGCGGTGCAGATGTATTTGGATACGCATATCATGGAAGCTGACAGGGAACGGTTCAAAAAATTCTTTGATATCACTACCGTTCACGACCGGATTGAAAGTTCGGGCAAGCATTACCTCGTTGATTACTACAGGTCTGCGCTTCCCGGAGATGAGGACAGAATCCTGATGTACATCATTCTTCCTTTCCACTATAATGGTAAATGGAGATTCATTGCGGGATGCAGGTATATGGATGAACTTGATGAGCTGAAAAGAGTTCTTAAACAGATTGAGAGCACTTGACCGTGAATCTTTAAAAAGGCAGATTGAGGTGGCAGAGCATAAATGCTTAGGTTTTGTTTTGGGGCATCCGGTGCGGGGAAGAGCACGGGGCTGATAGAAGAGATAATTAAAAGAAGTTTTAATAACACCGGTAATGATTTTTTACTTATTGTTCCGGATCAGTTTACGATGCAAACGCAGAAGGATGTGGTAAGAATGCACCCTTCGCATGCGATAATGAACATTGATGTATTGAGCTTTGGACGTCTTTCACACAGAGTTTTGGAAGAGACGTCTAAAAGCTCTTTTTCTGTGCTCGATGATGTGGGAAAGAGTCTTGTATTACGCCGAGTAGCCGATATTCTGGGTGACAGACTTCCCGTAATAGGCGGAAATATGCATAAGCCCGGATATATCGATGAAGTTAAGTCCACAATTTCAGAGTTTATGCAGTACGGAATAGGAGACGAGGCGCTTGCCATCCTTGAGGAAAAGAGCTCTTCCAAGGCTGCACTCAATTCCAAGATAAAAGATCTTAGACTCCTTTACGGAGAATTTCTTCGCTACATCCAAGGAAAATTCATAACTACAGAAGAAACGCTTGATATTTTATGTAAGGCGATTCCAAAGTCACCTCTTTTAAAAGACAGTGTCATTGTATTCGACGGATTCACAGGTTTTACGCCGATTCAGTACAGGGTTATAAAAGAGCTCCTTCGGGTATCAAAGGAAGTGTGTGTGTCCCTTACTATCGGACCTAATGAAAATCCGTACGCAGGCTCTTTTGAAGAACAGGAACTGTTCATGCTCACGAAAAAGACCGTGCGTGACCTTGAGAAGATAGAATATGAGCTTTGCAAGGAAGCGGGCGCAATCTCGCAGGGAAGCCTTGATTTTGAAGCGTGGAGAAATATCAGAAACGACGAGATGAGCAAAAAGGTTTCGGGCGGGGATATCTTCATAAGAGATGAGAAGGTAATGAGGCTTAAGGATAACCCGCCGCTTGCGTTTCTTGAGCAGAATCTTTTCAGATATAATTCATGCAAGTACAGCAAGGAGCAGGATTCCATACAGATATTCGAGACGCAGACGACCGAAGAGGAAGTTCGTAGAACCATGATGAAAATACGCTCACTTGTTAGGGATGAGGGATATGCATACAGAGATATTGCGGTGGTGTGCGGAGGTTTGAGCTCGTACGGTAATCTGGTGAAAAGAGCTGCGAGAAAGTTTGACATTCCCGTTTATATAGACCAAAACACCGGACTGCTACTGAATCCGTTTATCGAGTACATCACAAGTGCGATAAACATTGCTATATCGGGATACAGATACGAAGACGTATTTCATTATATGCGAAGCGGAATGACGGATTTCTCCAAGGAGGACACCGACATTCTTGAAAACTACGTAAGGGCACTTGGCATAAAGGGAAGAAAGCAGTGGGAAGACCGCTTTATGCGCAGGATGCCGACTAAGTTCAAGAGAAAAAAAGGCAAAGAAGACGATACATCGGAACTTGAGCTTATTGAGAAACTTGACGGAATGAGAGCTGCAATCAGTGCGGAGCTTAAGCCTCTTTTTGATGCAAAAGGAGGAACGGCTGCGGAGATCACGGAAGCTCTTTTCAAAATGATAGAGGAAAACGACTGCATCACAAAGCTTGAGCGCTATAAAGAGAAGTTTGAAAAGTTCGGAGACAGGGAGAAGGCCAAAGAGTACGACCAGGTTTACAAGAAGGTTTCCGATATCCTGAAGCAGATTGCGGCGCTTATCGGGGATGATAAGCTGGAGCTTAAAGAATATAAGGACATTCTGAATGTCGGATTCGGAGATATCGAGGTCGGAACAATCCCTCAGGATGTGGACAGGGTCATTGTCGGAGATATTGAGAGAACGAGACTTCGTGAGATCAAAGCTCTTTTCTTTATGGGAGTCAACGACGGACTTATTCCGGCAAATACGGGCGGCGGAGGAATTCTTTCCGATATGGACAGGCAGTTTTTGCTTGACCTTGATACGGGAGTTGAGCTTGCGCCGACACCGAGACAGCAGATGTACATTCAGAGGCTCTATCTGTATATGAACCTCACAAAGCCTACGGACAGGCTTGTTTTGTCGTACTCTGAACTTGGAACCGACGGAAAGAGCGTGCGACCGGCTTATCTTATTTCGAAGATAGAGTCATTGTATGAAGGAATTGAGGTTGAGCGGCCTGAGGATGCGCCTTTTGAGGAGCAGGTTTCCTGTGTTAACGACAGTCTCGATAATCTTGCTGAGATGATGAGAGAATATTCACTCGGAATACTCGGAGATAAGGAAAAGACAGAGCTTTCAACGCTCTATGAGATCGTTGGAAAGAAGTATGAAGAGAAATCTCTTTTGGATAAGCTGACAGAGGCTGCATTTAAGCATTATGAAGACAAACCTCTTGCCAAGAATATTGCGCTTGCGCTCTACGGGGCAAATCTCGAGAACAGTGTGAGCAGACTTGAGAAGTTTGCTTCATGTTGCTATTCACATTTCTTAAGATACGGAATGGGGCTGTCCGAGAGAAAAGAGTATGACTTTGCTTCGGCAGATCTCGGAAATGTTTTCCATGAAGTCCTTGAAAAATATACAAGCGAGATTATAAACAGGCATATATCGTGGAAAGACTTGTCTAAAGAGGAGTCTGATGAGATATTAAATCGTGCCTTAACAGAAAGCGTCGATGCATACGGAGAGACCATCCTTTTAAGTAACGCGCGTAATGAATTCATGGTTGAACGCATAAAAAGGATACTTATAAGGACGGTTGATACGCTTAAATACCAGATTTCCAAAGGAAGTTTTGAGCCTGCGTATGTCGAGATGGATTTCAGGGAAGCGGGCAAAATCGAAGAGATCGATATAACTCTTTCGGAAGATGAGAAACGCGGAATAGTTGAGAGCATGAAATTGCACGGAAGGATTGACCGCGTTGATCTGTATGAAGATTCGGATCATGTTTATGTCAAGGTCATCGATTTTAAATCGGGCGGAAAAAAACTGAGTCTTGCATCGTTATATTACGGCCTTCAGCTTCAGCTCGTTATGTATATGAACGTAGCGACCGCCGCAAGCAAGAAAATCTATAACGGAAAAGAAGCCGTTCCCGCCGCTGTTTTGTATTATCATGTGGACGACCCGATGATAAGCGGTTCGGGAGATTTGCAACCGGACGTTATCAATAAAGAGATAATCAAGGCACTTCGTACGACCGGATTGGTCAACGGAAACAGGGATATCATAAATATGCTTGACAACAGCATAAACGGTACATCTGACGTTATACCGGTCGGCTTTAACAAGAGCGGAGACCTGACAGCGGCTTCAAGTGCCGTTTCAAATGAGGATTATTCCGCTATTTCCAAGTATGTAGATAAGAAGATCCGCGAATTCGGTAAGTCCATTTTAAACGGAGATATTAAGGTGAATCCTTATGAGATGGATGTAAAGGGATCTTGCAAGTACTGCGAGTATAAGGGAATATGCGGATTTGACGATAAGATTCCGGGATATTCCAGAAGAAAACTTGATCTTGACGATAAAGAAGCAATGGAGCTTATAAGGAATGAAAGTTGAGTTTACTGATGAACAGAAGGCGGTAATAAACGCCAGGAAATGTAATGTGCTGGTTTCAGCCGCCGCCGGATCCGGAAAGACGGCGGTTCTTGTCGAGCGCATCATACAGATGATAAATGAAGGTGTGGATATCGACCACCTTCTTGTCGTTACTTTTACCAAAGCGGCAGCTTCGCAGATGAAGGAGAAGATTACTCTTGCCATTCAGGACAAGCTTTTGGAGGATCCGGAGAATACACATCTGCAGAAGCAGGAGACGCTTATTCATAATGCCCAGATAACTACGATAGATTCTTTTTGCCAGTATATTATTAAAAATAACTTTAATTTTGTCGGGCTTGATCCGTCTTACAGTGTCGGAGATGAAGGTGAGCTCAGGCTTCTTCAGGAAGATGTTATGAAGAACATGCTTGAGGAAGAGTATACTAAGGCAAAAGAAGGCAGCAACGAAGATTTCATCTATTGCATGGAATATTTCGGCACGGGAAGCAACGACAAGGCCGTTGAAGAGTATATCGAAAGGCTCTATCGCTTTTCCATGAGTATGCCGTGGCCTGAGACTTATATCAAGGAGAGGGCGCTTGATTACGACATCGAGGGAAAGAATTTTGATGAGCTTGAATGGGTAAAAGAATGTGTTACTTCGGTAAAAAGAATGCTTCTTGAGGCGCAGGATAAGTTGAGCGCGGCTCATGAGCTGACTCTTTTGCCCGACGGACCGTATATGTACGGAGAGCTGCTTGAGAAAGAAGCGGAGATGATGGGGCGTGCTGCGGCTTACGAGTCGTATGATGAGCTGTATGACGCGGTAAGAGGGATTTCTTTTGACAGATTGCCTGCAAAGAAGGACGAGAGCGTATCGCCTGAGAAAAAAGAGCGCGCAAAGGAACTTCGTGACAGCGTAAAAAAGGACATAAAGAAAATCACCGAGAACTACCTGGTGCTTACGTCCGATATGGTCGCCGAACAGATGAAGCTTTGCGACAGGGCGGTGAAGGAGCTCTGCAGGCTGACTCTTCGTTACATACAGCTTTTTGATGAAAAGAAAAGAGAAGAGCGCCTGATCGACTTTTCCGATATGGAGCATTTTGCGCTTAATATTCTCATTGATTATGAGACGGGGGAGCCGACGCATGTGGCGCTTGAATATAGGGAATTCTTTAAAGAAGTTTTAATTGATGAGTATCAGGACAGTAATGCTGTGCAGGAGCTTATTTTGCAGGCAATATCAGGAATAAAAGCGGGATCCTCCGAGAGGTTCATGGTTGGTGACGTGAAGCAGAGTATTTATAAGTTTAGGCTTGCGCGTCCCGAGATTTTTATGAAGAAGCTTGCTACTTACAGTAAGGATGAGTCTGCAAGTGACAGGAGAATCGACCTTCATAAGAATTTCCGAAGCAGGGAAGAGGTTCTTGAGGGAACCAACTACATCTTCAGGAAGATAATGGGGAAGGATCTTGGAAGCGTTGAGTATGACAAGGACGCGGAGCTTGTGACGGGTGCGGGATATGACGAGCCCTCTTTTGACATGACTCCCGAGCTCATACTTATAGACGATCCCGAGGGGAAAAAAGAAAATGAGGCCCACGCGATAGGAAATAAGATACTTGAGCTCATGCGCGAGGATCCGGAGCTAAAGTTTAAAGATATTGTAATTTTGCTAAGGACGAACTCCGGATGGGACGATGTGTTTAAAAAAGCGCTGGAGGAACAGGGGATTCCATCATATATAGAGTCAAAGAGCGGATATTTCGATGCGTGGGAAGTGTCTGTTATGCTGAATATCCTTTCAGTAATAGACAATCCTACGGTTGACATACCGCTTGTTGCGGTAATGCATTCGCCAATAGGTGGCTTTACTGACGAGGAACTTGCACTTGTTAAAATTACACTTAATAAAAGTGAAGAGGCTTTCAGCACATCTTCGTTGTATGAGGGAATATTAAAACTTGTGCATGGAGACAGCGCAGATAAGGCACTTATTCAAAATCAGGCGTTATCTGATAAGCTTGAGAAATTTGTTTCGCTGATCGAAGATCTGAGGGATATTTCCACTTACACACCCGTGCATGAGCTTTTGCAGTATATCATTGATGTTACGGGCTTTGAGCTTATTGTGAGTGCGATGCCCGCGGGCAATCAGAGAAGGGCCAATATAGAGCTTCTTTTGTCCAAGGCTGAAAGCTTCGAAAAGACAAGCTTTAAGGGATTGTTCCACTTTGTCAGATACATTGAGCACATCAAGGTCGTACAGGTAGACTACGGCGAGGCAGGGATTATCGATGAGAACGCCGATGTTGTGCGCATCATGAGTATTCACAAGAGTAAGGGACTGGAGTTTCCTGTAGTGTTCGTTGCGGGAATGTCCAAGCAGTTCAACAAAATGGATACCAAGGGCAATCTCATTGCGGATATGGACCTCGGAATAGGTGTTAAATGCATCGATTCTAAGCTGCGTCTACGCTCAGAGACCTTAAAGCGGGTGATAATCGCAGATAAGATGAATACGGACAGTCTGGGCGAAGAACTGCGTGTACTTTACGTTGCACTTACGAGAGCAAAAGAAAAACTAATCATGACCGCTTCGGTCAAAAAACTTCCGGATGTACTTGCTAAGGAGCTTAAACGTCAGCCTGAGCTTGCACATGGAGTTTCACAGGGAAAAGAACTGATGCCTTTTTCGATAAGGTTATCGGCGGCGTGTTATCTTGATCTTGTTCTTCCTTCGCTTGTCAGGCATCCTGCGATATATGATATTGCCGAAAAGTACGGATTGTCGGAGCTTATAACGGATAAGTTTATGGACAACGAAGAAAGCGTGCCGAAATTCGCGGTTTCATCTGTAAGTGTAGATGAAATAAATGCCGGTAATGAGAAAGAGAGCGTTAAGGGGCTTATCCGTATGGACGGTATCGGAGCTTATTACGATAAGGAACTTGCGAAGAAGCTTGAAGACAAGATGGATGCGAGGTACGGATTTGAGCATCTTAAGGGGCTTTATACCAAGACTACGGTTACAGAGCTTAAAAAGCATATTCTTGAAGAGAACGGCGAGCATTTTACCAAAGAGGAAGAGTACGGAGCGGAGTATGATGAAGCCGCGGAAAGTAGCAATTATGCGCTGGAAAATGGTGAGTCTTTTTTGAAGCCGGAAAGAAAAGTGTCTGAGGCGTCCGGGCTTACGGGAGCTGATAGAGGAACGGCGTACCACAGGATCATGGAGCTTCTTGATTACAGCGTGGGAAGCGGTGCTGCCGAGCTTGGAAGGTTCCTTGACGAGCTTGTTCAGAAAGACAGGATAACTAGGGCTTCTGCCGATTGTATCAAGACGGAGGATATCGGAAAATTCCTGGGGACTGATCTCGGAAAGCGAATGGGAGCAGCTTTTAACGCAGGGCTTCTTATGCGAGAGAAACCGTTTATGATGGGAGTTTCCGCGAGCGAACTTGATAAGAAATTCCCTTCAGATGAGCTTGTTCTTATTCAGGGTATCATCGACGCGTGGTTCATAGAGGATGATGAGATCGTGCTTGTCGATTACAAGACAGACCGCACAAAGGATGAAGAGGAGCTTGTAAAGCGATACAAGATTCAGCTTGAACTTTATAAAAGAGCGCTGGAAGCATCGACGGGAAAGAAAGTTAAAGACACATATATTTATTCCTTCGCATTGGCAAAAGAGGTGAATCTGGGGAAATACTGATTTTGATAAGTAGGAGGGACGCCGAAAGATGAAGCTAAGGAGCATGCAAACTTTTGTTACAACAGCTTTTTTGACAATCTGTGCCGTATGTGGATGTGCCGGTGCCGATAGTTCCACGGTGGGCGCAGATGCAGAAACGGCCATAGATGCGGATGTGTCCGGTGGTGTGACGAGTGATGCACCTAGTGGTGTTATGAGTGCAACTGTGGCTGCAACTGAGGATATGGTGGAGCCGGAAGGTGAGGAGGCCGATATGGAGACATGGAAAACTGCAATTGATGGTCTTTCAGATGATTTTATCTTTGGAATGGATGTGTCTTCACTGCTTACAGAGGAGAAAAGCGGAGTAAAATTCTATGACTTTGACGGAAATGAGCAGGATGCGCTTAAAACCTTTGCCGATTCAGGTATAAATTACATCCGTATTCGCGTTTGGAACGATCCCTATGATGAGAACGGAAACGGCTATGGCGGTGGTAACAACGATCTTCCAACCGCAATAGAACTGGGCAAAAGAGCTACAGATTACGGAATGAAGGTTTTAATCGATTTTCACTACTCCGATTTCTGGGCGGATCCTCAGAAGCAGTATGCTCCAAAGGCATGGAAAGGCATGAGCTTGGAAGAAAAGTCAAAGGCTGTATATGATTACACCAAAGACAGCCTTAAACAGCTCTTGGATGCAGGCGTCGATGTTGGGATGGTTCAGATAGGAAACGAGATCAACAACGGTATGTCAGGCGAAACAAAGATAGAGAATGTCATTGAGCTGTTAAAGTCAGGAAGCAAAGCGGTTCGGGAGATATCGAAAGAGATCGGCAAAGATATAGGGGTTGTAGTTCATTATACGGATATATCCCCGAAAGAGGGTGTCTTGTCTCTTATAGAGAAACTTGTAAATAACGGACTTGATTTTGATATGATGGGACTTAGCTATTATCCGTTCTGGCACGGCGATATGGATAATATGAAAAGTGTGATGGGGTATATTGAAGAGCACTTTGGCAAGAAGACCTTTATTGCGGAGACTTCCTATTGCTATACTCTGCAGGACGGAGATGGCTTTGGAAACAGGGTAGGCAAGGCTGATCTTGTGGACGGATATCCTGCATCAATCGAAGGACAGGCCTCTTATATACATGACCTTTATCAGAACGTAAACAGTGCCGGCGGAATCGGCGTGTTCTATTGGGAAGGAGCTTGGCTTCCTGTAGGGCCTGCAAACGCTGATAACTCATCAATCTGGGAGAAGTACGGAAGCGGCTGGGCGAGCAGTTTTGCTTCAGACTATGACAAAGATGCTGCGAAATATTACGGCGGAAGCTCCTGGGATAATCAGGCATTCTTTGACTTTGGCGGACATCCGCTTGAATCAATTAAGGTGTTTAAGTACATGAAGTAGAGCTATTTTGGGGAATAAATAGTAGTATTGGCTCTCATGCTATTCGTGCAAATTATGAGGATTGCATTAATTATGTTTGTGTAGTTAAATATTAAATTGTATCTATTTTTTTACTGAAACAGGAGAGAGTTTTTTGATATGCAACTTATTGCGAACATAATAGATTTTTTTGCCGCAATGATACAGATTGGGACAGGCGCGGTAAAAAAGAAGTCCAAAATACTGATATTACAGATAGTCCAGCTTCTGATGCAGGGAGTGGCTATGCTGCTTTTGGGAGGCATAACCGGTGCCGTAAACAACGTACTTTCATGCGTAAGAAACTTCATCTGCTATAAAGAAAAACTCAACCTTCTGTGGAAGATATTCTTCATAGCGGCATCTGTTGTTATGACAATCCTGCTTAACAATCAGGGCTTACTTGGAATAATCCCTGCAGCGGTATGCATAGTATATATTCTGTTTATGGACGTGAAAGATCCTCTCAAATTCAAGATGCTGGTAATGCTTACCTTCATCCCATGGCTCATCTATCATTTCATACTTGGTTCCTATACCGGCGCAGCTTCCGATGCTGCGACCATCATCGCCAACATAGTAACCATCATAAAGATGAGAAAAGAAAAAGCCGCACAGGAGAACTGAGAGTATCACATCGAAAAGTGAGAAGTGAGCGGCAGGGCTGCAGTCTTTTTGCTGCATTTCATCGAAATTATATTGGCCGGGGGGGATATATGCTGCGCGAAGTTGTCTGAGCAGATGCACCTAAGAATTACCATCTGTTCATGCAGATTCGTTATATCCTCTTGTTTTTCTGAAGGTCAAATCACTTTCCTTATTGCATGCTTCGAAAAGAACTTGCAGGACGCAAATAAAACCTATATAGGTCATGGTCATACGGCGCGTAGCGCCTAAAACAAATAAAAGCACAAATTCCGAGCTCTATGAGTTCGGAATTTTGTGCTTTATATTTGTTATAATAGTCCGCGTTGCGGACAATGACCATGATCTTTTAACTGTATAGAAGCGTCCTGCTTCAGACATCTTTCTCCGCATGCAGGAAAGTGATTTTTGACCTTTTGAAAAACAGACGAGGCTATAAAAATCATCTGCATGGACAGATGGAAAATTCTTGGTGCATATGTGAGTTTATGAAGCGCAGCATATGTTTATCCAATCCCACGGCCAATATAATGTTTTGAGATGATACAGCAAAAAGACTGCAGCCCGCTTTTTACTTCCACTTTTCGATATCCTTCTTTTCGAGGATGACCATGAGAAGATTATTCTCGGTGAGCTTGTGAGAAGGATTGATATATCTCCAGTTGCCGCCTTTTTCTTTGATAGCTGCGACGTTCATGTTGTGTTTTTTACGAAGATCGAGCTCGATAAGACTCTTTCCGAGCCATGCGTTTCTTGGCTGCAATTCAACCATGCAGAGGTTATCGTCAAGCTCGAAGTAATCGTGGATTGACTGTGAAGCAAGAATCCTGGCTGAGCGCACACCACCTTCTTTCTCGGGATCGACAATCTTGTCTGCACCGACTCTCTGAAGAATAGTGGCCATGCGGGAAGAAGAGGACTTTGCGATTACAAGCGGAACGCCCTTTTCTTTTGCAATAGATACCGCCATGATGCTTGCTGCTATATTGCCGCCCATTGCGGTTATAACGATGTCCATGTTCTGGAGTCCGAGCGCCATAACTTCGTCCTCATTTTCAAGGTCCGCGCATACTGCGGAAGTTACCTTGGATGAGATGTCTCTTATACGTCTTTCGTCTTTGTCTGCAACGAGCACGTCTTCACCGATTGCATACAGGTTCTTTGCCACGCTGCGTCCATATTTTCCAAGTCCTAAGACTGCTACTGATTTTTTCACTTCTATACCTCCGTTTATCCGACGTAAAATACTCCCTCGGAGTAGTTGATGTTGTTTTTATTTGATTCATTTCCGGAAAAGAACGCCACCATCGAGATGGGACCTGTTCTTCCGAGGAACATTGCAACTATTATTATGATCCGTCCTATAGGATTAAGCGCTGCCGTAAGATTTCTCGATAAACCGACGGTTCCGCATGCACTTATAACTTCAAACAATGCATCCTCCATCGGAACGGGATTAAATACCGAAAGAAGTACCGCGAGTGTGAGAGTTGCAAAAACACTGACATAAACAACTGCGGCCGCCTTTCTCATCGAATCCACCGAAACGCGTTTGTTGAAGATGACGTTCTGATTCGCGTTTTTTACATAAGAGCGCACATTCATAAAGAGCAGGAAAATTGTGACCGTCTTGACACCGCCCGCAGTTCCGATCGGCGAACCGCCTATGAACATGAATAAATATGAGACAAGGCAGGACGCAACCGTCAGGTTTTCCTGTGGAATAGTGGTGAATCCGGCAGTTCTAAGTGTAATCGACTGGAACAGGCTGTTTACCAGTTTCTGCCCAAAGCCCATGTTTCCTATGGTTCCGGGATTGTTATACTCGGTCAAAAGAAAAATAAGCGTGCCGCTCGTTATAAGTATAATCGTAAAACTGAGAACGAGCTTACAGTGCTCGGAGAATCTTTTTACCATAATGATGGGAGAGAATCTCTTTTTCACACCTTCTTTTATCGAATGAAGAACGTCAAACCAAACGACAAAGCCAAGACCGCCCATGATTATAAGAATCATGGTAGTTGCCATAACAATCGGATTTTCTCTGTAATTGGCAAGGCTGCCCTGCCCGATAACGTCCATTCCTGCGTTACAAAATGCCGATACAGAGTTGAAAATCGAGATCCACAGGCCTTTAATAAAGCCAAATTGCGGGATGAATACAAATGAATAGAAAATCACGCCGAGGCCTTCCGTTATGAAAGTTCCTTTTATTACCCTGGTAAGGAATCTGAGCAATTTTGTTCCCGAACTTAGATTAAAAGAGTCCTGAAGAAGCATTCTGTCACCGAGCGAAAACTTTTTGTGCGTTATAAGCATCAAAGTAGCGGCGATAGCTATCATTCCAAGGCCGCCAATCTGAACAAGTATCAAGATGATCAGCTGGCCAAAAAAACTCCAGTGTGCGTAAGTGTCAACGACCACAAGTCCCGTAACGCAGACCGACGTTGTTGCGGTAAACAGCGCGGTCAGAAAATCCGTGGGCTTTCCGCTTGCCGATGAAAACGGTAGCATAAGAAGCAGCGCTCCTACAAGGATTGTTATAAGAAAACTCACCGGAATTGTATGTGCCGGCGATAATTTTTTTGGTTTTGATATTTTATCTTTAGTTGATGAAAACAAGTCAATATTTCTCCCTGTCTTAATAACATGAAAAAGGCTGCGAAAATAGATTCGCAACCTTTAATGTTTTATTGTTATTATAAAAGCTGTATTCCGTTATTTTTTGCTTCTTCAGCCATCTCATCGGGCCAGATTGAACACTGAACCTCTCCGATATGGGCCTTTCTTAAGAAGAACATGCAGATTCTTGACTGACCGATTCCTCCGCCGATAGTGTAAGGAAGTTCCTTATTAAGGATTGCTTTCTGGAAAGGAAGCTCGGCTCTTTCTGTGCAACCTGCTTTCTCAAGCTGAGCCTTAAGTGAGTTCTCGTCTACACGGATACCCATACTTGATAATTCAAGAGCAATGTCAAGAACAGGGAAGTACACGATAATATCGGCATTGAGTGCCCAGTCGTCGTAGTCGGGAGCTCTGCCGTCGTGTTTCTCACCTGATGCAAGGAGGTCACCGATCTGCATGATGCATACAGCGCCCTTAGCCTTTGCAATGTAGTACTCACGCTCCTTGGGAGAGTACTCGGGGAACATGTCCTCAAGCTCCTGAGTTGTGATAAAGAAAATATCCTCAGGAAGGATTTCTTCAATATAATCGTACTGGATAGACATGAATTTCTCAGTCTTTCTGAGTACTTTATATACGTCTTTTACAGTCTCTTTAAGGAAATCAATATTACGGTCTTCTTTATTTATAACCTTTTCCCAGTCCCACTGGTCAACGAAGATAGAATGGATATTATCCGGAACTTCGTCACGGCGAACAGCGTTCATATCGGTATAAAGTCCCTCGCCGACATTGAAGCCATACTTCTTAAGCGCATATCTCTTCCATTTAGCAAGAGAGTGCACGATCTCGGCAGGACGTTCATTTTCGTTGAGAATATCAAAAGAAACAGGACGCTCAACACCATTGAGGTTATCATTAAGTCCTGATTCGGGTGTTACAAAAAGAGGTGCCGTTACTCTCTGAAGATTGAGTCTGTTTGAGAGCATGCCCTGAAAGAAATCTTTGACAGTCTTGATACCTACCTGTGTATCGTGGAGATCAAGAGCAGATTTGTAGTTCTTGGGAATTTTAAGGTTTTCCATAATCTTTTCCACTTTCTTATATAGTTTCCTTTTTCACAGGAAAAGCATTCCCATGAAAAAATGTCTCACAGTTAATTAAATCGCTTTTTCCCTCATATTGCAAGAAAAAAATGATTATTTATGCACCTTTACATCAGTCTGATGAAGATGAACCTGAAGACGCAGCTTCTCTGTCTTTTATCATGTGCTGAAGAGTTACAAGGATCGCGATGACTATCTTTTCATGTTCTGTCTTGTATATATCTATGCAGTATTTGTCGTGAATTGAGAACATCTTCTGGGAAATGACAGCGATTATCTCACCGTTTTCATCATATAATTCGAAGTTTAAGCCCAGAATGTTGCCCTTAAGCTGCCAACCGAGTCCGACAATGTTGGTAACGTCCTTGATTATGTGCATGAGCTCATTTGAAATCTCGAAAGATGCGCCGTTTGCCATATAGACATAGTGTCTCTCGTGAAGTGAAAAGAGCTTTCTTTCCACATGTGCGACCGGATTGCCGTAAGCATCGGTTATATCCGTTTTGTCATGAAGTGAAGGAAATTTGGTCGAAGCGTGATAAATGACGTTTTCATAGCCGTCTGTGATATCAATAAGCTTGTGCAGCGTGAAAATCTTTGAAGTAGTAAATAAAGAAACTGCGGGAGTGCCAAAGCGCTCAAGGTTGTTGACGTTTGCCTGTTGTCCCGCTTCTCTGAATCTATGTATCTTAGAAAAAACACCCATAAGAATTGCCTCCGTTTTTAATCAATATCATAAGTATAATATTAACACTGCATGCAGGTAAATTGAAAAAAGTTTATTGAGTGTATGGTATTCATTACTTATAATAGTTAGAAATGTTGATTGAAAGCGTTGCGTTGACAATTAATTGATCAAAAGTCTGCAAGACACTGTACTAAGAAAAGAGGGCGGCTATGGAAATCAGATTCTACGAAGAAAAACCGGACATTGAAACATACTATGAGCTCAGGGCCTCGGTCGGCTGGGAGAACTTCTGTAAGGAGCAGTCAGAAAAAGCTTTGGCAAAAAGAGACTATTTTGTCCTTGCCAAAGATGGCGAAAAGGCAGTCGGTATGGGAAGCGTCGTAGGAGATGGCATGTACATGACCATAGTTGATGTGACTGTAAGACCTGAATATCAAGGTCGGAATATTGGGGCCGGTATAATAAATAAGCTTGTTTCACTTATTGAAAAGTCCGCTCCCAAGGGCGCAAGGCTCAGTATTCAGTTGATTGCCGCCAAGGGAAAAGAGGGCTTCTATGAAAAGATGGGCTTCACTGCTCTTCCGTGCGAGAATTCCGGCCCGGCGCTGAGGAAGCTTATATATACGTGAAAAGTCTATAGAAGTATTTTATAAGGTTTTATAAGGGGCAAGATACTTTTATTTAGAATAAAGAATATGATATTCAATTTTAAAGAATATGATATTCAATTTTAAAGACGTAGTGATGGGAGGCTTGAATGAAGGCGCTTATAATAAATTGCAGTCCTGTGAAAACAGGGGCTACGGCCACGATTGCAGGGATAGTATCTGCGGAGCTGGCCGATAGATATGAAGTAAAAGAGATATGTATAGATGATTACTCTTTTTCTTTTTGCAAAGGATGCAGAACCTGTCATACTACGGCAAAGTGCGTTATGGACGATGATGTGAATAAGATAATGCAAGAGTTTGACAGCGCAGATGTTATTGTTTCCGTTTCGCCGTCCTATTGGGCTGACATTCCGGGAGAGTACAAGGCTTTCATCGACAGATGCACGCCTTGGTGCAATACCCACGAGCCACATGCCAAGATCTCATCAGGTAAAAAGGGCTACAGCATCGCGCTCAGAACAGGCCCCGGAATGCACGAGTGCGAGAAAATTATCCAAAGCATCGAGCACTTCTACGGACATCTCGAGATTGAATCCTGCGGAAGTATAGGTTTGTGTTCTATAGAATATAAGGAAGACGTCGAGCCGAGGAAGCAGGAGATAGTTGAGTTCTGCAAGGGGATTTGAGCGATTTTTATGATAAGAAGAGCAAAGGAACAAGATATATCAAGAATAGCGGAGATACTCGTATTTGTGAAAAGAATGAAGTATAGAACAATCTTTCACAATGATGAGTTTTCTTTTGGTGAACTGCAAGTACTGGATGTGGCTAAGCAGTACATGGAGTGCTGTGAAAGCAATGATTCTGACAGCCAACCGGCAAGAATATTAGATAATATTTGGGTTTACGACGACGGAATAGTTAAAGGCCTCATCCACGTTGAGGGCAGTGAGGTTGTCGAACTCTATGTGGATTATTTCTTCTGGGGACAGGGCGTTGGTTCTGCTTTGTTAAAATTTGCGATTAAAGAATTTAGCGTAGACAGGCTTTGGGTACTTGAGAAGAATATGGATGCCATAGATTTCTACAAAGCTTACGGCTTTATTGAAAGCGGTAAGAAGCAGTTTGTTGAAGGAACTGAAGAGATTGAGATTTTGCTCGTCAGGGAAGTTTGAGAGCTTTGTGTAGATTGTTGATGTGACTATAATGAAGAATATAAGGCATATAGCGAAGCATGCGGTATCATATGGCAACAGAACTAGTCATTGTTGCAGATAAGTTACGAGGAAAAAGGCTTTGAATATTTTGATAATCAGGCATGGGACAGTTGATTATAATATAAGAAAATGGAGCAATTCGGAAGAAGTTAATCATGATTTTGAGGCGTACAATCATGCTCCTATAATTTCTGCAAAATATGATGTTCCGCAAAGGGATTATAAGACATATTATGTCAGTTCTTTACCAAGAACACTGGAAACGGCAAAAGCTGTGTTTGGAGAGCGGGAGTATATCGCTACAGATCTTATAGACGAAGTTCCTATATCCGCGAGTATAAGCACGAAATTAAAGATGCCTTTTGCATTTTGGAGTATTTCATGCCGTTTGCAATGGCTGTTTAACAGTAAAAGGCAGAAAGAAAGCCAAAAAGATACTATAATCAGAGCAGAGAAGTTTGTAGATGGCCTTATTGCAAAAAATGAAGACTGCGCAGTGGTTACACACGGTTTTTTTATGATTACTCTTTTGAAAGTAATGAAGAATAAGGGCTCTGTGGTTGCCGGAAAAACTTTAGGTTTTTCAAATGGTGAGTTTGTAGAAGCGAAATTATGAATTTGCAGAGAGTGTTATGCAGGAGCACAGTACAGAATTACCGGAAGATAGCTGTACGGTGTGAAAAACAAGAATGCCACCGCACGGAATAGCTGAAAAGAAGATGTACGGTGTGAAAAACAAGAATGCCACCGCACGGAATAGCTGAAAAGAAGATGTACGGTGTGAAAAGCAAAAATCGCACCGTACATAATAGCTGGAATGAAACCCTACGGTGCAAAAGCCAAAAATCGTACCGTACAGGATAGCTACAATAAAATCATACGGTGCAAAAAGTCATAAACAACAAAAAGGCGCAACAGCAAGGAACAATAAAACATGAAAAACGAATTATATGAAAACACCCAAAAAATAGATACCGTAAGAGCCATCCTGGTGGGGCTCAACACGGGCAGGAGCGATGATGAGTTTGAGCGCTCGATGGATGAGCTGAAAGAGCTGACGAAGGCTATAGACATTGAGGTTGCATCGACGGTGACTCAGGCGCTCAATGCTCCGGATAAAGGTACATATATAGGAAGCGGCAAGGTGCAGGAGATTGCGGCAGCGCTTGATGTGCTGGATGCAAGCATTATTATCTTCAACGATTCGCTTTCACCCATGCAGGTAAGGAATCTTGAGAAGATACTTGATACGGAAGTTATCGACAGGACGGGACTTATCTTGCAGATCTTTGCAAAGAGAGCGGGAACAAGGGAAGCAAGGCTCCAGGTTGAGTCGGCGCAGCTTCAGTACATGCTCCCAAGGCTTGTCGGAATGGGGAAGACTCTTTCAAGACAGGGCGGCGGAAGCGGAAGACTTTCAAATAAGGGATCCGGCGAGAAGCAACTTGAGCTTGACAGAAGACGTATAGAACACAGAATAAGTGAACTCTCAAACGAACTCAAAAATCTTGAAAAAGAAAGAACGACTCAGAGGAACAGAAGACTTAGATCAAATATTGCACGTGTCGCGCTTGTCGGTTATACAAATGCAGGTAAATCAACGGTTATGAATAACTTGCTTCGCTTGTATGGCGCGGAGAGCGCAGATGACAAAACTGTCCTTGAAAAAGATATGCTGTTTGCGACACTTGACACAACTGTCAGAAAGATAACTCCTACAGGAAGAAGACCATTTTTGCTTTCCGATACGGTAGGTTTTATAAGCGAACTTCCGCACGCACTTGTCAAAGCATTTCGGTCAACGCTCGAAGAAGCAAAGTACGCAGACGTTTTGTTGGAAGTGATTGATTTTTCGGATCCCGAATACAGATTCCATATGGAAATAACAGAGAAAACTCTTGCTGAGATTGGCGCAGGAGATATTCCTATAATATATGTATTTAATAAGTCCGATCTTGTTCAGAGAGAACAGGAGGAGAACGGACGCCTTATTATGGAGATTCCGAAGGCTTCGGGCGACAGAATCTATATCTGTGCAAAAGATGACGTTTCTCTTGATGAACTTATCGCAGCAATAGAGAGAAAGTTAAGCGAAGGTGAGAAGGAATGCGAGCTTCTTCTTCCGTATACAGAGGGAAGCATAGTGAATATCCTTGAAAACAGAGGTGTTGTGAAAGAGACGAAATATGAAACCTCCGGAATTCGCATTAAAGCGATGCTTCAAAGGGCTGATATTTCACAGTATAGTGAGTTTATAGTGAGTTGATTAAATGAATCGGAATATTATTACATAGAGCATAATAAAGAAGATCATCAGACGGAAATGGTTCGATGATCTTCTTTTATCTGTTGGAAAATGTTCTTTTATTTCTTGATGTAGCTTCGATTAACCAAGCTGGACGGCCTTTCTGATATCTTTTTCGTTTGCTTCCATCTTGATACGCTTGAGAGTGCTCTTAACAACGGGAATACACAGGATAATTACAGTAATGATACATTCAGGTACGATGTATGTTGCGTTGTAAGTGATGCTGTAAACAATCGGTGATGTTCCTTCGGGTGCGTAGTAAGCAAAGAATATTACGCCTGATAATACTGCAAAGAAGTAACGACCGAGAACTCCGGTGATATAACCTTTTATCATGCCGTATTTCTTTTCATAGAATAATCCGCCAAGGCCAAGTGCGCCGAAGGCGAGGATATAGTCACAAAAAAGCTGTGGAATACTTACTATATAAGGGTCTTCAATGAGCTGCAAAAGCCCGTAAGCAATACCTGAAGCTATGCTGACTCTGGGACCGTAAATATATCCGATATATGTGACGAAAAACATGCTGAAAAGTGTTATTGAGCCGCCCATCGGGAGCTTTGCAAATTTGAAGTGAGAAAGAACGAATGCAAGAGCAAGGCAAAGTCCGGATACCGTGATCTGCTTGATGCTGAGTTTTCCCTTGCCGTCCTTATTTACGAAGAAGCTCATTATTGCAAGTGCAGCAAGTATCATAAATACCAGACCTACATATCCCATGGGAGTTAAATTGTATACCACGCCCTCATCAGATGAGATTTCTTCAAGAAAAAGATTCATTGCTTTTTTCCTCCTTAATGGCAAGCCACATTGAAAAAATGTAGTCTTATATTCAAGTTATGATTTTATATCAATTAAACTATCAGTATTGCGATTTGTCAATGTTTTCGGGCATTTGTTCAATATTTTACATTGGGAAAAGAAATCCGGGTAATAATAAAGACATAAATTCTCCGCAATTTTTTCACAGTATTTTAACAAATTTCCATTTACATTTCCTTTCAGAGCATGTATATTTTTATAGGTTAAATTTAAGTAGTGCAAGTGGTACAGAAAGGAAGTAACATTTGATGTTAGGATGTATTAAGAGAAACATTATGTTGAGCCCTAATCAGGTACAGGACTTCGTCAATGCCGCAACTAAGTGTGACTTCGATGTAGATATATATTATAACAGATATGTTGTGGATGCTAAGTCGATCCTCGGAGTATTTGGACTTGATCTTTCACAGACTCTTACAGTAGAGTATCGCGGATACAACAGCGATTTTGAGAATTTTTTACAGAAATTGGCAATTGCCAGCTAATTGAATGAAACGTTCATCATTTGATTAATTTTGAACGATTCAGTATACTTATCATGAGAGGTTGAGTAATACCTTTCAAATAAGAAAATAATTGTTCATTGTGGTAGTAAAGCTCTCCATGGTATAAAATATGCCATGGGGAGTTTTACTATTATGGAAAACTATTCGATAGAAATTTCAGTCCGCAGGCTTGTTGAGTTTGTACTGCGAAGCGGAAGCATAGACAACAGAATACATCAGGTTTCCGCCGACGCGATGCAGGAAGGCAGCAGAATACATCGCATGATACAAAAGAGCATGGGACCTGATTATCATGCCGAAGTGCCGCTCAAGTATACGTATAACACGGGCAGATACGACCTTGTTATAGAAGGCCGTGCCGACGGTATTTTGGATAAATTCTTTAATGAAACTTCATACGATGCTCAGGAATCTCTTTTTGAGGCCGGAAAAGAGCTCCCTCTCGTTGATGAGATTAAGGGAACGTACAGAGACCTTAATAAGATGAAAGAGCCGGTTGAAGTCCATCTTGCGCAGGCGAAGTGTTACGCCGCGATCTATTTGGGGCAAAAGAACTGTCCCGGAATCAAAGTCAGAATGAGTTATTGTAACATGGATACTGAAGAAATGAAGTATTTTGACTTCAAGTACTCATCTGAAGAAATAACAGCATGGTTTGAAAATCTTATAAAAAAATATTTGAAGTGGTCAGACTTTGAGTTTGAGTGGAACGAGATAAGAACAAAGTCTATAAAGGCTGTGCAGTTTCCTTTTTCGTACAGAGATGGTCAAAAAGAGCTTGCCGCCGGCGTTTACAGGACTATTGTCCATGGAAAAAAGCTTTTTCTTGAGGCACCTACGGGAACGGGCAAGACGATCACGACTGTTTTTCCCACTGTTAAGGCAATGGGAGAGGGGAAAACGTCCAAGATCTTCTATCTGACAGCCAAGACGATAACAAGGACCGTTGCGGAAGACGCTTACAATACACTGAGAGAGTCACAGAATCTTAAGTTTAAGACCGTGACTATAACGGCGAGAGATAAGATCTGCTTCTTGGAAGAAGATAAAAGAGAATGCAATCCCGAGGCCTGTCCGTATGCAAACGGCCATTATGACAGGATAAACGATGCGATATACGACCTTTTGACGAACGAGGACTCTTTTGACAGGGAAAAGATAGTAAAGTATGCGGAGAAACACAAAGTATGCCCGTTTGAGATGTCGCTGGACATGAGCCTTTGGGCTGATGGCGTTATCTGCGACTATAACTATGTTTTCGACCCTTTCGTGTATCTTCGCAGATTTTTTGCTGACGGAGTTAAATCTGATTACGTATTCTTGGTCGATGAGACGCACAATCTTCTGGACAGGGGAAGGGACATGTACAGTGCGGCTCTTCGCAAAGAGAGCTTCTTGGAATTAAAGAGCACGATAAAGGAGTTTCATCCCAGAATCGCGGGACATCTTGATAAGTGCAACAAGGAACTTTTGGAGCTAAAAAGAAATTGCGACGGTTGTACTGTTATAGACAGCATAGAAAAGTTTGTAAATGCCTTAAACCGCTTGTTGGGAATATTGTCGGAGTATCTTGAGGAACACACGACAGGCCCTTGCAGAGACGAGCTCTTGCTGTTTTATTTTGATATTTCAAGATTTCTTACAATATATGACAAGGTAGACGATCATTATGTGATTTACAGCGAATTTGCGGAGGACGGAAGCTTTATACTGAGGCTTTCATGTGTCGATCCTTCCTTGAACCTTGCTGAATGTATGGGGCGTGGACGTTCGTCGATTCTCTTTTCCGCGACACTTCTTCCCATACAGTATTACAAGAAGCTGCTCGGAGGAACGGACGAGGATTTCGAGATCTACGCAAAATCCGTATTTGATCCAAACAGACTTGGAGTTTTTGTGGGAAGGGATGTGACCAGCAGGTATTCAAAGCGAAGCAGCGAGCAGTACTACAATATCGCTTCATATATCCACAATATTGTTGATGCAAGGGGCGGGAATTACCTTATATTTTTCCCTTCACACAGTTTTTTGGATGAGGTTTACGACATTTATGAAAGAGAGTTCTGCAATAGCGAAGCAACTGAGCTTCTGGTTCAAAAAAGCTATATGACGGAGGAAGCCAGAGAGTCATTCCTTGACAGATTCTCAGAGGGAAACAATGTCGATCTTAATGAATACATACACATGGACATAGAGGTTGAGGAAGACAGGAATATTCTTGGATTTTGTGTTATGGGCGGAATATTCAGCGAAGGAATCGACCTTAAGAATGACAGCCTTATAGGAGTAATAGTTGTCGGAACGGGAATACCGCTTGTTTGCAATGAGCGCGAGATACTGCGTAATTACTTTGAGGAAAAGGGCGTTGACGGATTTGATTATGCCTACAGATATCCCGGAATGAACAAAGTTCTTCAGGCTGCCGGAAGAGTTATAAGAACGGAAGAAGACAAGGGAGTAGTGGCTCTTCTTGATGACAGATTCACGCAAGCCGGATACAGAGCGCTTTTCCCGAGAGAGTGGATAAAAATGAAGGCTGTTTTGACTACTACGGTCAAAGAGGCGATATCACAGTTTTGGAGCGGGTTTGATGATTAAAAAGAGCTGATATTGACGTTATATTGGTGGAAAATGAAGTAGTAGGTTTACATATAAATCAAAAATACAAATTTATGTAAACCTGACATTATACTGAATTGTTTCTATATACTACACAATTTGGTATAATGACCGAAAAATCATACAAAAGTCATATATGAATGACGTTAATGTCATGTGGATAACTTTGTGGAAATGGGGGATTACTCACAAACTGATATACGGGAAGCCCCGAAATAACAGGGGTTATGTGCTGTGGTAAAATTAAGCGGAATACAGTGCAAAAGTAATCTTATGACCGAGTAGGTCAAGCAATATATGTAAACCACATTTTTTACCTGTCACTTGTGTCAGGTGCGTTCATTCATCTTGCAAGACTGAAAAGTATGATATAAAATTAGAAATAATCAGAATAGCGTATTTTTGCTTTTTTTAAATGGGTTACAGGTACATGAATATTCAAAACTATGATAACGAAGTTCAAACTTTAAATCGTGAAGTGATGACTGCCAGAGCAAGTATGGCAGATAGTTATGTTGACGCAAGTGACAAACTCCTTCAAAAAGCCAAAGAGATCGATGATGTTAATCTTTTGGGATATTCCTATTATTATCTCGCTGATGCGTATTATCGCGTGAGCGCAGAGTATCTTAATTTTAATGCGAATCTTTTGAAGGCGATCGAGTATTTACAGATATGCGGAGATAAGGAGTATATCGTAAGATGCTACAATCTTCTTGGTATTGACGCCATTAACCACGGCAATATTGAGCTGGCGCTTGATTTCTTTATGACGGGAATAAGAGATTGCAGTGAACTTGAGAAGAGTTCTGCAGTCGGTTTTATTGAGTGTAATATTGGAGTAATTTATCAATCAATAGGCGAATATAAGACCGCGCTTTCTTACACTCAGTCCGGGTATAAACATGTCAGAAGAAATAAAGAAGACAGCTTGTATTATTTGAATATTCTTTTTTGCTATTGCTACGAAGCCGACGCTTATTTGGCCATGAATAAACCTGAATCTATTAAGAAGTGTTTGCTTGCCATAAACAGACTTGAATCTGATCCGAGAGTTCGAAGTGAGTATTTCCAGGACATTCTTGTTCAGGGTGTGAGAATGCGGGGGAATTATGCACTTGGAAATATGGAAGAATTTGAGAAATATTCAGATAATCTTTATAAGACGCTTTGTTCGGAAAGATTTTCCATTGATAATATTGATGATATTTATGCAGTGTGCCGCTTCTATATGAAGATAGGCCAGCTTGAAAAAGTTTCCGATATTGTGGATAACATCAAGGAATCGGTAGATGACATAAATATTGCATATCTGAAAAAGCAATACGCCAAGATCAAATGCGAATTGTATACTCAGATGAATAATGTAGAGAAGATGCATGAGGCACATGAAGAATTCTATATTCATTCAATGGCTCAGGAAAAAGAAGGTATCGTAAACTACAAGTTCTTTACCGAGATCAGGGCTAAGCTCAGTGAGATGGAGCGTGAGAATTTAGCTCTTATGAAAAAAGCTGAGACGGATTCGCTTACGGGACTCGGAAACAGATACGGTCTCAATGAATATGCGGATAAAGCTTTTGATGCGGCATATGCAAATCAGAAGTCTCTCGCTGTTGAGATTCTCGATGTTGATAATTTCAAACAGTACAATGATACTTTCGGACATCAGGCCGGAGATACCTGCCTTAAGACAATAGCAGAGATAATAACTGAAAAATGCAGCAGTAACGACAGGATACACGCATTTAGATACGGCGGAGATGAGTTCGTTATTGTTTATGAAGATATGACTGATGAAGAAGTTATGTGGTATGCTTCAAATATCAGAATGGGTATAAAAGAACATAATCTGGTGGCTCCTTCACATGAGTACGGTAAGCTGGTTACGATATCACAGGGAATATGCAACTCTATTCCCGTGTCAACAAACAAACTATGGGATTACATGTATGCCGCAGATAATGCTCTTTATGAGGTAAAAGAGCATAGGAAGGGCGAAATTGTTATGCTTCACAAGGCACTTATTTCTCAGGAATCGCTGGACGAAGCAAAATACAGTTGATTTTATCCTTATTGGGGAATAAGGGCGGGTTATGAGAAAAATCAAATGGACAATGCGTCGTGCAATTCTCAGCATGGTCATAGGATGCACACTTTTTGCAGTGATCGCGCAGACGGTCGCGTTTGAAGTGACATCCAGACAGCAGATCAGAAGAGAAAGTCTTTTGAATAACGATGAGACGCTTCAGCGTATTGAGAACGAGCTTAATTCGTATATTCACGGACTTATTGTAAAGATGCAGACCATCTATACGGAAACTGAACTAATTGCCGCTATGAGAAGGGACAGTTCGGCGCAGGGCGAGATATTGAATTATTATTGGAGCGCTTGGCGCCTTTCTGAAGCGCGCTTCGATTCTGCAGATCAGCTTTTTGCCATGTATATTTACAACAATGAGGATAAGCTGATCAGTTCATGGAGAAAACAGCCTATTGCGTATCCAAACGATCTTTACGCGGGCGAGCAATATGTCAATGAATCTCATCTAAAAAGATATCTTGAGTCGGATGATTATGCGGTCATGATCTCGGGATATCATAACGAAGTCGCAGATAGCGATATTTTGCGGTTTTGTCTTAAACTCCATACATATGATGATAAAAGAACTCAATACGGATATATAGTTTGTGATTTTAATGCACAGAATATATCTGACCTTATGAGCAAATATATTTCATCAAGAGATGTGTACGTGTGGCTCCAGCCAAGAGGAGATATTTCTATTGCTCAGGTTGGGAATATCACAAAGGAAGAGAGCAGGATCTTTTCCGATTTGACACAGACAATTGCAACCGCTTCAAATGAATTTCCGGAATTTGAAAATGAATATGGATCTTTTTATCTGAACAGCATCGCTTTGAGAAAGTATAACCTTCATATAGTTATGCTGACGCCGCAGTCACTGCTTCTTGAAACTCAGAGTGCGTTGGTTCGAACTCTTTTGGTTATAGCGGGAATAATCATTTTGCTGATGCTTTTTCTTGGAACGCTTATTTCGGGATTTATCTACAGACCCGTGGAAGCGCTCAGCAGTACGATGATAAGGATCAAGAACGGAGAAAAAGAGCTTAGAGTTAAGACGGACGGATGGAGCGATGAACTCAAGGTAATGGGGGAAGAGTTCAACGAAATGCTCGACAGGATTCAGAAGATGGTCGAGGAGGAATATGAGGCTAAAGTACTGATGGAACGAACGCAGTACAAAGTTCTGCAGGCGCAGATAAATCCTCACTTTCTCTATAATACGCTTGATACGATGAGCGGAATAGCCGCTTCGCAGGATTGTATGCTTGTGAGCGGTCTGTGTCAGTCTCTTTCAGCTATTTTCAGGTACAGTCTTGATATTTCCGACACTCAGGCGACATTGCAGCAGGAGATGGCGCATGTTCGAAATTATCTGTATGTTATGGATGTGCGTAACGGCAACTCCGTAAAATACACTTATCACATTGATACGGACACGCTTCAGCCTATAGTGGAAAATGCGCTTCAGCACGGGCTTCGTATGACAAGGAGAAAAGACAAAGAGCTTATAATCACGGCAAAGCACAATGACGGAAGATTGTTTGTTACA
This sequence comes from Butyrivibrio hungatei NK4A153, assembly GCF_000424465.1. Taxonomy (GTDB): domain Bacteria; phylum Bacillota; class Clostridia; order Lachnospirales; family Lachnospiraceae; genus Butyrivibrio; species Butyrivibrio hungatei_A. Next base: position 71,736 of record NZ_KE384199.1, read on the forward strand.
ATAGAAGATAACGGCGCCGGAATGGACGCGGATGCGATGAATGAACAGCTTGAAAAGGCTGATATAGGGCGAATTGAGATGGGGCGCTCCATTGGTATTATGAATGTTAATGCCCGCATCAAAAATGTATATGGGAACAATTACGGTATTCACTACGAAAGTGATCAGAAAACGGGAACCAGGGCAATTATCATATTGCCGACGGTAAAGATGGTTACAGATATTGATTGACGTCGCAAGGAGACTGCGGCGCGGCAGATATATTGAGGAGGCAATTAGGGTGAAGGCAAAGTATAGGGTATTGGCGGCAGATGATGAACTTTGGAGCCGTGAAAATATAAGATGTATGTTACCGTGGGAGGACTATTCCATAGAATTCCTCGAGCCTGCATGTGATGGGGAAGAAGTGCTTGAGAGAATTCCGAAAGAGAAGCCGGATATTCTGATCACGGATATCAATATGCCGTTTTTGAGCGGCCTTGAGCTTCTTGACAGGGTAAAAGAGGAATATCCGGATATCATTACACTGGCTGTAAGCGGATATGATGATTTCCAGAAGGTAAAAGGCGTCTTTATGTCCGGAGGTATCGACTATCTTCTAAAACCTGTGAGCAGGGAACAGCTTGTTGATTCTCTCAGCAAAGCGCTCAAGACACTTGAGGAAAGAGAAGCGGAGAAAGCGGTAAAAGAGGACAGTCGCCTTAGGGAGACATATGTTTCATCATTTCTTGAGGATGATGAATTCTCATCTCTTTTAAACGGCAAACTATTCAGACCGGGAAAAGATTTCCATGTTCCGAGCACAAAGGTCTTTTCCGAAATGTCTACTATCCTTGTGAAGTTTCACGATGTTGAGATCTTGAAGCAGAGCTATGAAAAAGATGTGCTTCGCATGTCATACAGCCTGAAAGAAAAACTTCGCAAGATTGTCGGAAATGAAAGAACCATCGTTTTCAACTACACCGATAAGGTAAATGAGTTCGTGATAGAGCTCAATGCGACGCCGACGAGGCTACATTTTATCGCTGACCGCATTCTTGAGGCATTTCCTGTTGAAGAACAGGGACCTATTACCATAGTGCTACATGACAAGGCGACTTCGCTCGATGATATCGCCGCTGTTTACAGAGAGATGATCGCAAATCTTGTCACAAGGCCTTTTGGACGTGAGCATAGCACGGTAGTGTGCACGGGCAGCAGGAAAGCATCGGCTTTTAACGACAGATATACAAGCTGTATCGAATCGCTTCTTGTCGACAGTCTAGGAAAAGGAGATATCGGACGCGCAAAGACCGTTCTTATGGAAACGGCGGGGCTTGATAAGTGCGACGAACAGAAGTGGAGTCTTTTTGAAGTTACGCAGTTTACGACCGGAGCGCTCAATACAATAGCGGATTCTGACAAGAACAGCGATGAGCGGACCTATGAGGAAGTTCAGGATGCGATAAACTACGGACTTCGTTCACTTAATAAAGAGATAATAACTGACAATATGGAGCTTGCTCTTTCCATAGCGCAGGGAGAGTCTGCAAATGAGAATAACTCCATAAGCAGTCAGGTTGAGAATATCAGGGATTACATAGAGACACATTATATGGAACATCTGTCTCTGTCGGGGCTTGCGGAGCAGTTCTTTGTCGAGCCCAGCTATCTTTCACGTAAGTTCTCACAGAAATACAACGAGACAATCACGACCTATATCACAAGATGTCGTATGGACAGGGCAAAAAAGCTTATGGAAGATGAAAAGAACAAGCTTGAAGCGATCTCTTTCGAAGTCGGATATGATGACTATAACTACTTCAGCCGCGTGTTTAGAAGACTTGAGGGTATAAGTCCCAGCGAATACAGGAAGAAGAATATGCAATAGACGAAAAAAGCAGAGGTGGGAAAATGGGAAAAACAAAAGAAAGTAAGTTTGGAACGAGGCAGATTGCGACAACGGCGGTTCTTCTGGCAATCTGTATCGTAAGTCAGGTTTTTAAAAATCTTAGCATTTTTATTACAGGCCCGATCGTTAACACGTGTATAGTTCTTGCGGTGCTTATGGTCAACCTGCCTTGTGGGATTATTTTGAGCATCATCACTCCGATTACTGCGTATATGATCGCGATGAGTCCCGTTATGATGGCAGTTCCCGCAATAATCATTTTCATAATGCTGGGAAATATCGTGCTTGCCGTGGCGGTGGAATTTCTTTTCAAAAAGTCATTTATGGGTTCCGGAAACAATGTGTTTCGGATATCAAACATGGCAAGGGCAATCCTGTGTTCACTGGCAAAAGGCGTGTTTATGGGCGCCACGATCTCTATGTGGCTGCTTCCGGCATTTATTCCGGAGCAGAGCCCTTTGAGAAATAAATTGCCTGTGTTTCAGAAGACGTTTTCTGTGTTTCAATTTTTGACGGCTTGCATCGGATTTGTCTATGTATTTATTGTTTATACAGTGCTAAAACGCGCAGTGGAGCGGGATTTATCACTTTTTCAAAAAAGTGATAGTTAGATTTTCTAAATTGTGCTAATTAAAAAATAATTAAATTGATAGAATAGCTTTGTAAACAAGAAATATTATTTCATTTCTGTTTGCAAAGCTTTTCGTTTTTTACAGAGCGAAAAAAGAATAACTTCTTTCGGGAGGGGATAATCGGTGTTTAAATTTAGAAAAACTGTAGTACTTGCGACAGCAGGGATGAGCATACTTCTTGCACTTGCAGGTTGCGGTGCGGAGAAAAAAACACAGATAAATACAACCGACGGAATCACAAATATTCTTGATTATGTGACTGTTGACTTTAACGGCAAAAACGGTGAAGGCACCGCGTTTGTAAATGTCGACTACGACGGAATGGAAACAGAGATGGTCGGAGGAAAAGAGAAGATTGAGGAGCTCGATGAACTCGGAGATCTTACCGAACTCACAAAGTATATAAATGCTGTTTCATCCATTTCGGTAAGCATAGATAAGAATAAAGAACTCTCTAACGGAGATGAAGTGGTTGTTTCCGTTACATATGACGAAACGGCAGCTGATTCGGCGGGTGTTGTTTTCGGAGATGAGACCAGTAAAAGCTTTGAAGTAAAAGGTCTCAAAAAGTAAATAAGGTTCCAGGTCGGATTCGTTGAGACGAACCGATTATTATATTCATTTCATATTTTTAATTTTCAAAGGAGGTAAATCTATGAAAAAGAAAATTAAAAGATTAGGTGCAATGCTCCTTGCGGGAACTATGGCTGCATCTATGTTGGTTGGTTGTGGTTCGGCAGCCGGTGGCGCAGCACCTGCAGATAGTTCAGGGGGAACAGCAGACGGCGCAGCAGCACCCGCTGCAGCAGGCGACATCAAGATTGGTGTATCAATCTGGAGTTCAACTGACGTTCTCGGAAGCCAGTGTAAGAAGATCGTTGATAAGGCTGCAAAGGCAAACGGCGTTGAAGTTCAGTATGTTGATCAGGGACACGTTTCAGAGCAGGTTACAGCTTCTGTTGAGCAGCTTTGTGCAGCAGGATGTAAGGGAATCATTATTTGTAACTCAGCTGATTCAGAGATGACATCCGCAATCAATACATGTACAGAAAACGGCGTATATATCGCACAGTTCTTCCGTATCATTTCAGAGGAGAACAGCCCTGAAGTATACAAGACAGCTTGCAATTCTAAATATTATGTTGGTGCAGTTCATGAAGATGAGGTAACAAACGGATATACACTTGTTAATCTCCTTCTTGAAAAGGGCGACAGAATGATCGGTCTTGAGGCTTGGACAGTTGGTGATGCTACATTCCAGCTTAGATGGAAGGGATATCAGAAGGCTGTTGAAGAGTGGAATACAGCTCATCCCGATGATAAGGCTACACTTACTGAGCCCGTATATGCAAACACATCTTCAGAAGAAGGTGCTAAGGCAGCTATGTCACTTTACAATTCAAATCCCGGAATGGACGCTCTTATCGTAGCAGGTGGCGGCGGAGATCCTCTTGTAGGTTCTATCGGTGCATATGCTAACGAAGGTCTCACAGGTAAGATCGACGTTGTATCGACAGACTTCCTTGATGACCTTGCAGATCAGCTTAAGTCAGGCGGCATGTTTGCAGAGTCAGGCGGACACTTCTGCGATCCTCTGTTCGCATTCTTCCTTGTACTTAACGCAGTTAAGGGCAACTATGTAAAGGATGAAGGAACATTTGGTTATGAGATTCTCTTCCCTTACCTTTATGTATCATCACCCGATGATTATGCAAACTATGAGAAGTACTTTGTAAATGATGATCCTTACACAGATGAAGAGATGGTAGAGATGGCCGGATACAGCTTCGAAGATCTCAGCAAGGCTGCTTCAAATCTTTCAATCGACGATGTTATTTCTCGTCACAGCAACTAATTTAATAAACAACTAAACGCTTATAAAAGATATATATTTTTAAGGAAAAAACATGGATATGCCGTATTTTCCGCAACCGGAGAATACGGCATATATAAAAAACAGTTTCTGGACCAAAAACTCTTGCGGGAGGATTATATGAGTAAGTTTCAAAAATTTAAACAGAGCCAGGCATTCGGGCTTTTGCTTTTGATCTTTATCGCGTTTGTATTCTGGGCGTTCTTCAAGATGTTGGCACCTCAGACATTCGGCGATTTTAATAAATTACAAACCTATTTAAAAACAGCCCTTTATTATGCAGTTGGTGGTTGTGGACTTTATTTTATCTGCGTAATGGGACCTTTTGATATGAGTGTGGGCGCAAACATCGTACTTTCATCGGTGCTTGCGGTAAATATGAGTAAACAGTTCGGTTATGCAGGTCTTTTGATCGCACCTATAGTAAGCGGAGTTCTTGTAGGACTTCTCAACGGAATTGTATATATCAAACTTAGAATTTCATCTCTTATCGTAACTGCAGGATTATCTCTTGTTTATGAGGCTCTTTCCATCTATGCGACAAACGGAAAAGAAGCAATCCTTGCAACTGACTACAGAGCATTCGGAGATTATCCCTGGAACCTTGTTCTTGCACTTGCAGCGTTCTTCCTTTGTGGATTCATCCTTAAGTATACAAAGATAGGAACATACACCTATGCTATCGGTTCAAATGAAGTTGTTGCCAAGAACATGGGTGTTAACGTAGATAAATATAAGGTTGTGGCATTTACTCTTTGCGGTTTATTTGTTGGAATTGAATCAATCCTTACAATTTCATACGGAACATCAATGACAAGTGCTTCAAACCTTGCATCAATGAGCCGTAACTTCCCGCCTCTTATGGGAACGTTCTTCGGACTTGCATTCAAGAAATACGGACATCCGATAGTAGCTATCGTAATAGGAGAGTTCATCATTGAATTGTTGTTCGAGGGATTCGTTGCTCTCGGAGCTCCTACAACAGTACAGAATATCGTAACAGGTATCGTACTTCTTGCAATCGTAACTATGACCATTAAACCCGTTAAGGGTGCAGTTGTTAAATAAAGGGGGCAGACATGAGCGAAGTATTATTGCATGCCGAGAAAATCGACAAAAACTTTGGTGTCACACATGCCGTTGATCATGTCACTCTTGATTTCTTCAAGGGAGAAATCCATGCACTGATCGGCGAGAATGGTTCAGGCAAATCAACATTTACATCCTGTCTTACAGGAATTTACCATAAGGACAGCGGTACATTTACATTAAACGGAAAAGAAGTCAATGCCAAGAACCAGGTAGACGGAAACTATCAGGGAGTTGCGGTTATCGTACAGGAAATCGGAACATTGTCAGGTCTTTCCGTTGCTGAGAATATCTTTCTCGGAAAAGAAGACGAATTTACAAAATTTGGCGTAAAGAATACAAACGCCATGAATAAAAAAGCACAGGAACTTCTTGATTCCTATGGATTTAATTACATCAAGGCTACAGACCTCATAGATAATTACAATTTTGAGGACAGAAAGCTTATCGAGATCGTTAAGGCTACACACTTTAAGCCACAGATCCTTGTTGTCGATGAGACTACAACGGCTTTAGGTGAAAAAGGAAGAATCGAGCTTTTCAAGGTTATGAAGCAGACACGTGATGACGGAAGATGCGTTATCTTTATCTCACATGATCTTGATGAAGTAATAGAACAGTCAGATAACATCAGTGTTCTTAGAGACGGTGTGTTTATCGGAACGGTTAAGAGTTCGGAAGTTGATACGGACGATCTTAAGAAGCTCATGGTAGGACGTGAGATGAGTAATAACTACTATCGTACGGACTATAACGAGAGAGTTTCCGATGAGGTTGTATTAAAAGGGGAACACCTCACAGTACCCGGAGAGATCGATGACTTTAGTATCGAACTTCATAAGGGCGAGATTATCGGTATCGGTGGTCTTTCCGAATGTGGTATGCATGAAGTCGGAAAAGCTCTTTTTGGAGCATCTTATGACAGAGAAGGTAGTGTAACTCTTGCAGACGGAACTAAGATAAATGACATAAAGACCGCTATCGATCACAGTATCGCATATGCGTCGAAGGACAGAGATAACGAGTCTCTTGTAATAAATGACACTATTCAGGACAATATTTGTCTTCCTTCACTTGAAAATATCAAGAAGAATCACATTCTTCACGCAAAGGATGAGAAAGTATTTGCAGAGAAGTTTGCTAAACAGATGAGTACCAAGATGGAGGGCGTGCATCAGTTCATGTCAGCTCTTTCCGGCGGTAACAAACAGAAGGTTGTTTTGGCAAGATGGATTGGTAAAGATTCAGACATAATCATCCTTGATTCACCTACACGTGGTATCGACGTAAAGGTTAAGGCAGATATTTATCAGATGATGGATACAATGAGAAAAAATGGTAAGTCTATCATCATGATCTCTGAAGAAATCTCAGAGCTGCTTGGTATGGCAGACCGTATCATTATCATGAAAGACGGTCGTCAGAATGGTGAGTTTAAACGTTCAGAAGATCTGAAAGATACAGATCTTATTGCGAATATGGTATAAGGGAGGCCGATTATGGAAAACGAGAAAAAAATCAAAACACCTTTCATGGAGCGGCCAATCATAAGAAACATAATGCCTTTTGCCGGATTTATATTCATTGTGTTGCTGTTTGCTGTACTTACTAAAGGTCAGCTCTATTCAATGGGAAGTCTTAAGCTTCTTTTGTCACAGTCATATGTACTTCTTATTTCATGCGTTGGCGTGTTTATGGTTATGACAATGGGCGGACTTGATTTCTCACAGGGTTCTATGTTGGGAATCTGCTCGGTTGTTGTGTGCTACTTGTCAAATTACAATATAGTGCTTGCAATTTTGTGTGGTGTGCTTACAGGCGGAATCATTGGATTTATAAACGGATTCTTCAATGTAAAGCGTAAGATCACATCATTCATTGTTACTATCTGTAACATGTACCTTATAAGAGGTATCGTTGCTTATGCAACAACAAAGACTCCCGTATACGGAGCATCAAACATTACTTCTTATAACACACTTGCGGTAAATCTTACATTTACGATAGCAATCCTCCTTATTGCTTTTGCTGTATTCCAGTACACAGGACTTGGAAACAGACTTAAAGCTATCGGTGCAGGTGAGACTGCAGCAAGATTTGCAGGTGTAAGAGTTGAAAAGACCAAGATGCTCGTATACGCGGCAGCAGGTATGATCACAGGACTTGCAGCATTCATCAACAGTATCAAGGTTGGATCTGTTACTTCAACAGCAGGTAATCAGCTCGAGACACAGATCATGATCGCACTTGTTCTTGGTGGAATGCCCGTTAACGGCGGTGCTAAGGTTAAGTTCTACAACATCATCCTTGGCGCAATGACCTACAAGATCCTTATCGCAGGACTTGTAATGCTCGGTATCGAGCCCAAGACACAGCAGCTCATCATGGGAATTGTCTTCCTCGTAATGGTAGCAGTATTTGCCGACAGAGAGACAGGTATGATCGTTAAGTAAATTAGTTAAATAACCTTATTTGGAATACTTTATATTCCAAATAGAATTTAATATAACAGCCGGGGCCCGCGGGGGGCCTCGGTTGTTTTTTGTGTGAATGTGAGGGGGCTATTGCCTCCCAATACGTTCCGCAAGGATGTAGCTCTTTGTTCCGTAAATATGAGGGGGCTATTTGTCTCCCAATACGCTCCACAAGGATGTGCAGATGAAAAGCGCAGGACGGCCTATACGTACCGGTTGAGGCAGAATATAGGAAATTAATAAGGGATACATTTCCTACAAGAGGGGCGTTCAGAGGAGAAAAATTGGGGAGCACCGTACAGGAAAGATACGAGCAAACGGTACGGTGTGAGGTTTGCTATTTGCATCGCATATGGATAGTAGAATGAAGACGTACGGTGCGAGAGTTGTCTTTTGTACCGCACAGGAGGAGTAGAATGAAGGTGTACGGTGCAAGATCTGTCTTTTGCACCGCACATGGAGGGTGGAATGAAGACGTACGGTGTGAGGTTTGCTATTTGCACCGCATATGGATAGTAGAATGAAGACGTACGGTGCGAGATTTGTCTTTTGCACCGCACAGGGATAGTAGAATGGAGACGTACGGTGCGAGATTTGTCTTTTGTACCGCACATGGAGAGTGGAATGAAGATGTACGGTGCAAGGACTGGTTAAAAGAATTATGATATTATGTGGATATGAGTAAAAAACGGAAAGGAAGAGACAACATGGAATTGTTTAGCGGAAGACCTGAAAATACAGAAGGAAGACTTCAGAGAGAAGTTCGTACATATGACTTCTTGGATGAGCTCGGAATAGAGTATAAGAGGACAGATCATGAGCCTGCAAATACGATGGAAGCGTGCAATGAGATTGATAAAGTGCTTGAAGTTCTGATATGCAAAAATCTCTTTCTTTGCAATAGGCAGAAGACTCAGTATTATCTGCTCATGATGCCGGGAGATAAGAAGTTTAAGACAAAAGAACTCTCATCGCAGATCAACTCTGCAAGACTCTCTTTTGCAGACGCGGATGATATGCTTAAATTCCTTGATATAGAGCCGGGTGCAGTAAGCATAATGGGGCTTATGAATGATAAAGAACATGCCGTGCAGCTGCTAGTCGACGAAGATGTAAAGAAGGGCGAGTATATCGGATGTCATCCCTGTGTTTGCACATCGAGCTTGAAGATAAAGACGGATGATATATTCAATAAGTTCCTTCCCAAAGTCGGACATGAACCCGTGGTAGTGCATCTTGTCGGGGAAGACTGAGGTAAGGCTATACTGAGATTAGACATAGCATGAGAAATAGATTTTTAGAAAGCGATTGGACTAACTATGTGGACTATAAAACAGATATTTGACGGTGACTACGGTTGCGAGGAACTTCAGCCGGGACAGAAGCCTAAGGTCTCAGTAACGCTTGAGAACGAAGCGGGAGAAGTGAGATATCTCACGGTTGAAGATGAGTGGCTAACAGAAAATAATCTTAATGTCGGATCAAAATGGGACAAAGAGTAAGTGTTCTTTGTCTCGTTTTGGTCATAGTAAGGTTCTGATTGTTATTCTGACATGAAGTCATCTGAGAACATGTCTATCGCTTGTATAAAAGAGTCCCACTTATCATTTGGTGGAATGAGTAAAACTGTATCGCCTATTTTATTAACTATTACCTTATCAGAAGAAAAACGGCAATTTTCAGGCAATATTACAGTCTGGTTTTCTCCGGTTTTATGAACTTTTGCAGTTATCATGTGAATTACCTCCTTCTGCCAATAATACCAAAATATATATTACGTTAATGAAAGTGTATTGCCATTATTATTTTACTACGGCTTTTTCTATTTCATATCGATTGTTTAAGTGACAAATAGTTAAAAAAATATTGACTTTCATTAATGAAGCGTCAATATATCACTGATGCTATTCAGTATTATAACTTGTGTTTCCCATAACAATCGAGTTAAATATCGCTATTGAAATAAACCTGCTAGCGCCCTGACCCAAAATGCTAGTGGGGGTGTTTTTTATGTTGTTGCATTTAAGTTCTAATAATCGTATAATTTTTGTGTTAAGTATTACTTTGTGATATTTAACATAAGAGGGGTATTACAGAAAAATGGGTTAGTTTTGAATTTTGATAATAACGTATTGGAGGTTATAGTGAGTAGAATCGGGGATTGCAGAAGAAAGATTGCAGAAATCAGAGAAGACATCAGAGCAATGAGGGAGAAACAGACAGTTATCGACGGCTATATCAGACAGATTGAGACCCAGAAAGATACACTTGATGAAATAGATCTAAGCAGAGCAGGCGAGTGGATTGGCGTTAACGAGCAGAATGCAGTTAAGGCTAAGAACGTCTGCGTTTTTAGAATGGACGGAGCAAAGGGCGAGTGTACGCGGCTTAGAAGTGCCATAGATAAGATGATAAGAGAAGCCGAGTCTCAGATTTCAGAGCTTGAAGCTGAGATAGAAAGAATTGAAGAAGAGGAAAGACGTGCACGTGAGCGTGAGCGAGAGCGTGAACAGTCTCAAAATTAAGGATAACGGGGATGGTAGACAATGAGTGGTAAAGACGAAAAGATACAGTTGGGGAAAAAGGCGGTAGATGCGCTTATTTCAGAGATTAAGAATTCTGCAAACGTTCTTGAGATTAAAGATTCTGCATTGGCAAAAGCCGGACTTATCGGCGAAGATGCCTCACTCCACATGATCAAATATATAGCTGAAAGGCAGAAAGATCTGACGGCAACATATAAGGATGTTGTAAGTATCGATACTGCAACACTTTTAGATAAAAGTACCGGCAAGATAGTTGAAACAGATATTGATATTGCCGCAAAAATAGATAGGGAAGAGGGTTAATACTTATGGAAAATAAATGGATAAACATGGCAGAATTCAATGCTTACATAAGTGACCTTTTTTCTGCTATTGATGAATATGAAGAAAAAGCTGCAGCGCATAAGAGAGCACAGGACAGCTTTACAGGTGAAGCAAACTGGGAAGGAAAGAGTGCTGATAAGGCAAAACTCCTTGTAGGAACAGTAGAGCAGGCAAAGCTTGATGAAATACTAAGGATTGAAAGAGACTTCAGAGCTATTCTTACGGATTATGTAAATGGCTTTAAAGCTGCGGTTGATGAAGCCGATGATGCCAAGATAAGCACGATCGTTCTGGAAGGACTTAACATAGAACTTCACGGCTGTGCTTCTACTTATAAAACATGGGCAACCGCCATGGAGAATTTAAAGGACAATATTCACAGCAGGTTTGGAAGTAAGTACGGAAACTGTGATGAATATGACTTCTTTATGGCATCAAATGCTTACGGTAATCTTTGTGGAAACGCATCAAAAGACGGAATGATCCTTGACCTTATTAACAGGTTCACCAACTTCGATAATCAGCAGTCTGCAAAGATTTCAGCGATTAGTTTTCCTTATAGAATAGGTAAATTAAAACAGGAGATCGAAGAGCTTAGAAGTTGCAAGGGGCAACTTGTAAATGGTGACGGCAACATTGAGATGGGCGTTATCGAAAGGCTTGGTGATTTCCTTGAGGACAGCGTAAACAGGGCGCAGGGTTCAGGAAGTTTTGTAGATAAACTCGGTAAGAACGTGCTCAGCACAATTCTTAAGTATGACCCTGTAAATATGTGTAGCGGAAACTATATAAATGAACACGTTGATATTGAACTTGGAGGAAAATATCCTCTTTCGTTTGGAAGATTCTATAATGCAATGGACAAAAAGGGCGGACGCCTCGGAAAAGGCTGGAAGCATACCTTTGAAAAGCGCATTGTGGAAGATGACGGAATAATAAAGATAGAAAAGTCTGACGGAAGTAAAGTCGAGTATAAAAAGATTGACGATGTATATGACAAAGACCTTTACTTCGAAACGCAGGGCGAACAAGGACTCCTTGAAAAACTCACAGGCGGCTATGTTATCACTCAGGATGACGGCAGATATGAGAGATTTGATGACAGGGGATATCTTGTAGCGCTTGGAGATGTTGACGGAGACAATGTATCTTTTACATACGATGTCTTTGGCGGCAAATATTGCGTTACAAATATAAGTACCAAGAACGGAAACACTCTTACATTTGAGTATCTTGTAAAGAGTATTTTAAATGAACTTGGGAAAACAAGAGTTACCCTTATGACATCTGTTACCGATCAGGCTGGCAGGTGTGTTTCTTATGCTTATGACGATGACAGGCTTACAGAGATAAAAGAAGCTGACGGAGCAGTAAGGAAGTTTACATACACGGAAGATGGAAGAATCAAGGATGTAATCAATCCAAAAGGAATTACATCTATCACAAATGAGTATGATGAGCAGGGAAGAACAGTAAAGCAGAGTTTCCCTGACAATACCGTGATGACTTATGAGTATGACGACGAGAAGAATACAACGGTTGCCATAGAGCAGAACGGCAATAAGGTTACTTATACGCATGATGACTTCGGAAGGCATATCGAGACAGCCTACTATGACGGTAAGGAGAGTTTTACATATAACGGTAGAAACCAGAAAACAAGCTATACTGACAAGAACGGTAATACGACTAAGGTAGCTTACGATAACAGAGGGCATGTAACGCAGGTTATTGATGCGCTTGGAAATAAGACGAACTATACCTACAATGCAGACGGAAAGCTTCATACCGTAAAAGGACCAAGAGACGACACATACAAATATTTTTATAACAAGAACGGCACAATAAAAGAGATTGCAGCTCCCGGAGGAAATGCCCGTATATTTGCATACAGTGAAGGGAATATAAAAGCAATCTTTGACGATAGAGGAATAGGGCCAAGTTTTACTTACGATGATAGAGGAAATGTTGCTACAGTAACAGATCCTGACGGAGTAAAGACGAGCTATAAGTATGACGAGCTTAACAGAGTTATTTCTTCCACGACAGCAGACGGAGCCACAACATCATACGAGTATGACAACGCCGATAGGATCGTAAAGGTGGCAGATGCCCTCGGAAATACAAGGGAATACAGATATGATAAGTTGGGAAAAGTGACTTCTGTTAAGGAAGTTGACGGAACACTAAAAAACTTTGATATGAACATCATGGGAAGGGTTTCAAAGGTAACCGACGAAGAGGGAAGAAGTACCGAAATAACCTATAATGAAATGGGAAAACAGGAACTTGTAACACTTCCAAACGGTGGTCGGATAAAGTATGAGTATGACCCTCTTATGAGGCTTATTAAAGTCACAGATCCCGAGGGAAGAACAACAGGCTATGATTATGATAAGAATGGAAATGTAACGGCTGAGTATCTTGGAGATGTCAGGGTAAAGAGCTATGTTTATGATGCCCTTAACAGAGTGACGGAAGAGACAGATGCTCTCGGCCATAAGACAGGCTATACATATGACGAAGCTGGAAATGTTACGGAAGTTACAGATACTCTCGGAAATGTTTCAAAGCGTGAGTATGACCTTTTAAACAGAGTGACAAAGGAAACGGACGTACTTGGAAATGAAGTATCTTACAAATACACCAAAATGGATCTTATAGATTCGATCACTGATGCAGCTGGAAGGGTGCGCAAATTTACTTATACAGACGGGAAAAGACTTACATCAGTAAGCTTCTGCGGTGTGACAGAGCAGGAACTTACATATGATGAAGCAGGAAGAGTAAAGACAAGAAAATTTGCTGACGGTTATGAGATCAACTATGGTTACGATGCTTTAAGCAGAGTAAATAAAGTAACAGGCTCAGACGGAAGATGTGTTGAATATGAGTATGATGCACTTGGAAGAGCTACAAAGGTAATTGACGGATGTAATACAACTCTTTATACATACACAGCTACAGGCCGTCTTAAGAGCGTTGTAGATGCTCTAGGAAATGAGACAGCCTATACTTATGATGCTCTTGATAACTTAAAGAGCGTGCACAGGGCAGAAGGTCTTGTAAGCAATGAAGAGAAATCAGGAGACGTATTCCCTACAGTTGGTAAAGACGGACGTGTAACGATCTATTCTTATAATCTTTCGGGTCAGCTTACGGAAGTAACGGATGCTCTTGGTCAGAAGGAAACTTATGAGTACGATCAGTACGGCCGTCTTAAGACAAAGACTGACAGGGATAACTATGCAACAACATATGAGTATAACAATGCAGGCGGAGTAACAAAGGTAGGATATGCTGACGGAAGAAGTGTTGCATTCTCTTATAATGAACTTAATCAGTTGAGTCAGATAAATGACTGGTATGGAAAGACAATCCTTGAAAATGATATCCTTGGCAGACTTACAAAGGTTACAGACTTTAAGAATAGGACGGTAGCTTATGAGTATGGGGCTACAGGTGAGAGAACAAAGCTCACATATCCTGACGGGAAAGTAGTTTCTTATAATTACGACGATAAGCTTCAGCTTAGCAGCGTAATCGGAAACGGAGAAGAGACAACATATGCTTATGATGAGATTGGCAGACTTGTAAACAAGAACTTTGCTAACGGTGTAAGCCAGGCTTATACATATATGCCGGGTGGAAACCTTGAGAGTATGACAAGTACCGATAAGCAGGGCGTACTTGATAAATACTTCTATTCATACAATAATGCCGGACTTATCAGTGGTATCGATAGAAACAGACGCGGCCTTGATAAGGTATCCGGAAGATATGAATACAGCTATGATGCTATCGGACGTCTTACAAAGACAACACACGATGGAATAACAAAAGCTGCTTACGAATATGACGCATTCGGTAACAGAACAAGCATGTCTGAAACTGATACAAAGACATCTTACACATACGATGTCCTTGATAGACTTGTAGAAGCTAAGGAACTTAATAACTCTCAGGCAATCCTCAAGACCTACGATTACGATAAGCGTGGCAACCAGACAAAAGAGTTCATAGACGGTCTCTTACAGAAGACCTTTACTTTTGATGCTACGAATATGCTCTCAAAGGTAGTTGATAAGGACAAGGGAGAACTTGAAAACCATTATAACGGACTTGGATTCAGGGTGGCATCTGTAAGACCTGAAGAAAAGATAGAGTATTTGTGCGA
This sequence comes from Butyrivibrio hungatei NK4A153, assembly GCF_000424465.1. Classification (GTDB taxonomy): domain Bacteria; phylum Bacillota; class Clostridia; order Lachnospirales; family Lachnospiraceae; genus Butyrivibrio; species Butyrivibrio hungatei_A. The sequence goes on from NZ_KE384199.1 coordinate 86,742, forward strand.
TCTTTCAAAGGATTACTATAACCTTCTTGAAAGAACAGTAAATGGAGAGACAGAGAGTTTTGTTTACGATAATAACGTAATCTCAATGTCAAAGAGCGGAAACAACTACTATTACCTTCAGGATGAACTGGGCTCGCCTATGTACATGACAGGTACAGACGGGGTGGCTGTAAGTTCATATGCCTTTGATGATTTTGGAAGAAACATAGATCCGTTTACAGGAAAACAGAAGAAACACGGATACACTAAGCAGGGCAACATAATCCAGCCATTCGCATTCACCGGCTATCAGGAAGATGAAGTATCAGGACTTAAGTTTGCGCAGGCAAGATACTATAGTGCTGATAATGGAAGATTTCAGTCTGAAGATAAAGTAAAGGGATTCAAGGATAGTCCGTTTACAATCAATCATTATGGCTATTGCTGGGGCAATCCGGTTGGTGTAGTTGATAGCAATGGTAATTTGCCTAATTGGGCGGCAAAAACTACGCAGAAGTTTAATAATTGGGTAGATGATAAGAAAAAGAATTATAATAGATGGGAGGAGATTGGATTTAATTCTTATGCTAGTAACAATACCAATATTTCATCGGGATGTTTGGCGGGAACTACAAATATGGCAGGAACTCCAAAAGCTGAATCTGATTATGTTGGGGCGGTATATTTGTTAAGCGGCGATGGAGCAGTTTGGCAGGGACATGCTGCGATTGCTTTAGTAAAAGAAGATGGACAATGTGATGTGTTTTCTATAGGAGGTGGAGTTGATCCGACTCCTAACGGATTGATTAGTGGATGGTTAGGAACTACAATAGATGACAATGGCAACCAAAAGTCGATGTCATATGAGACTCTTGTAAATGATAATTATATAATTCACGATACATATAATAACCGAAGCGGAAATGTAAACGATCCATATACTAATTTTGTATATATTCCAATAAATAATGAGCAAGGAGAACTAATGTATGCAGAAGCAATGAAGCAAAGAGCAAAATATCAGAATGATAAGGTTGCGTATCATGTTTTGACCAATAATTGTAATCAATGTGTCCAAACAATATTGGCGGCTGCAAATTTAGATTTTGCACCAAATAAATTTGATTGGTTTGGAACAGCGCCAAATGTAACTTATAACAGGATAGTTGATTCGATAAAAAGAGGCGAACACCCAGGATGGTACTATGGCTTTATGACGGATTTAGAAGATGCGTACGCGAACGAATGTGGATAATTCTTTTACTATGTTATTGCATTTTTTAATAGGGAGATTAGACATAAGTAATGAAAAAAATAATTGTACTTGCGTTATCAGTATTTGTAATGTGCGGAGTGATTTCTTGTATGAGAATTGACGAGGGGAAAACAGATGGCATGTCGTGGTGCGGATATACGTTGAAAGATAAAAAAGAGCAGCATTTTTTCTGCGATAGGGAAAATGACATAGCGTATCATGGACGTTTTTCAAATCACTCATCTATTGGAAATAAACAGTATATTGGGATTTTGAAGGACGAAAACGGTGCATATTATCTGGCTATATATGATGCTTTAAAGAATAGTATTAATAAGTTGAATGAGCTGAAAATATATATTGGTGAACAGACGGTTCAAGTGAATGCGGATAAGACGGCTGTGTATTATGCAGATGTTTTTTTAGAAGGTGAAGAAGAAAAAACTGCTATTTATAAGTTTGATTTAATGACAAATAATGAAACGGTAATATTGGTAACAGAGGGATATCACGAGAATTTTAATTTTTCAATCACTAAGGATGAGAAGTGTATATATTATATTGAATCGTTGTGCTTGAAATCATACAATGTTGAAACTAAAGAGGATACAAAGATAAAAGATAATATTAATTATTTTGATATTTCTTCTGAAGGGGATTATGTTATCTGTGAACGACATGATCATATGGTTTCTATATATGATTTAAGGAATAATTCGGAGAAAGAATTGCTTTCAGTAAAGGACTTTTCACCAACAATAAAAATTTCACCAGATGATAAATCATTTGTGTATTTAAAATATAAAAAGGATTGGTTCGGTCAGATATCTCAGACGGTTATACATACATATTCAATAGACGATGAAAAAGATAAAACTATTTATAAAACAAAAAAGAATGAGATAATAACTGGTGTTGATTGGTAAAGCTATTTATCAATTATAGATTTCTTCAATAAAGCGTGAAAGAACCTAGGATGGCTCCTTCACGCTTTTATTCTGCAAATTATTCTTTTTTATATCATACTCCCATCTCTTCAAGCTTTGCGAGCAGAGCATTGAAATCCATAGTTCCCTGAATTTTCTGCCAATCATAGTTAAAGATTGCCAGGATTTCGTTTTGCGCCTGTTCTGCAGATACTGAATTGTCTTTCTGGTTTCTGTAGCTTGCAGGCTGAGAAGGATCGGGATAGTCTGCGCCTGCTGATGGAGTGACTTCGCTTACTTTAGGATAAATGTTCATGTTACTGACGGTGTAAGATACAAGCATGGAGCCGTCTCCGACATGTCCGTCTTCGCAAATACATCCGAAGCAGTTATTATTATTATCAAAGTATAAGGATTTTCTTGGAACATAGCAGAAAGAAGATGTGCCATATTTCCATTTTGCGGTATTCTGATTTCTTACGATGAGACGGGCCTTGTTGTTTGTAATGGTATAAATTGTGACTTTCTTTCCGGTATCTATTACAAGCTCCGGTGTGTTGTCATCGTCGCAGTAAATAAGGTCATATTTATAATTGTTGTAGTTAGCGTTGAAATCTTTTGCAGCTTTTTCATAGGCCTTACCGACGGTTCCGAGATTTCTCTGAACGGGAGCGGGAGCAGGCTGAGCTGATTCTGCAGAAGTTGTCTGCGCGGGAGCCTCCTGAGTATTCTGTGTAGAAGCAGGTGTGGATGTGGCATTATTCTGAGCAGATTTTTCCGAAGCGGCATTTTGCCCCTGTACAAAGCGAGGTACAGAATTTGTTGCAGAAGCAGATGTCTCCGAAGCGGCATTCTGTGCCTGTACAAAATGAGGTACAGCATTTGCTGAAGATGCAGTAGCCGAAGCGGCGTCTTGAGCTTCTGAAGCAGAGGAACTTGCAGCAGCGCTTGATCCTTCGCTTGTGCCTTCAGTAGCTTCTTCTGTCGTAGCCTCTGTGGATGCTTCTGTAATAGGTTCTTCATCAGCCAATACTTTATCAATGTCTTCTTTTACCTGTTCCTGCGGCATGCTCTGAGAAGCAATGTCGGGATTAAGAAGCGGAGTACAACCTGAGATGAATACCAAGCTGAAAAGTAAAGGCAGTAATCTTTTTTTGAACATAGAACTAAACTCTCCTTTTGGAAACAAAGTTTCCTTAAACAATACTTTTTTTGCAAATAAATTCATATCGAATGATACAACACGAATCATTCGAAGTGCAAGTGATGTTGACAAAGCTATGTCCTATTTGATAAGCTAAAATTCAAACAATATTCTAAAGGTTGTGAGGAAGAGGAGTACATACAGCTTGCGGTCTAAAGAGAATGTATCTGCGATGAATTCGCGCTGAGAGGATACAGACTTGCGGTGTGTGGAAGGTAGCTTCTGAACCGGGCACCCAGAAAGGAAATTGATAAGAGTTTTCAATAAGTGTCCCCGCGTTATCTGCGTTAAAAGATATGGCATTGAATGATGCGAAATGAGGCAGAAGAGTCTTTATGATCTTCTGTGAATTAAGGTGGTACCACGTTATTAACGTCCTTAACAGCTTAACGCTGTTAGGGACTTTTATATTTTGAGCAGAGCACTTGCTGAGGTTTTATCGAAGCTAGTGCGAGCCATGGGGATGTACTTGACGAGGTATTTTCGAGTTTAGTACATATCCCAATTAGCAGAGCACTTGATCAAATGATTATAAAGAAGGAGAAGACTATGAACAAAGAACTTGCCAAGACCTATGATCCCAAGGGTATCGAAGGCCGACTCTACTCCAAATGGGAGGAAAAGAAATATTTCCATGCTGAGGTGGATAAAAGCAAAACACCTTTTACTATCGTAATTCCACCCCCGAATATCACAGGTAAGCTCCACATGGGACATGCCCTTGATAATACAATGCAGGATATCCTTATTCGTTATAAGAGAATGCAGGGATATAATGCTCTTTGGCAGCCCGGAACCGACCATGCGAGTATTGCGACAGAGGTCAAGATTATCGATGCGCTCAAGGCAGAGGGAATCGACAAGAGAGATCTTGGCAGAGAGAAGTTCCTTGAGAGAGCATGGCAGTGGAAAAAAGAGTACGGCGGAACCATCATTTCCCAGCTCAAAAAGCTCGGTTCTTCATGTGACTGGGACAGAGAGCGTTTCACAATGGATGATGGCTGTAATGACGCTGTCAATGAAGTCTTCGTTAAAATGTATAACAAGGGTTACATATATAAAGGAAGCCGTATCGTAAACTGGTGCCCTATCTGTAAGACATCTATTTCTGATGCAGAGGTAGAATACGAGGAGCAGGCAGGACATCTTTGGCACATCAAATATCCTGTTATCGATGTTGACGGAACTGTTTCAAAGACAGAGTTCATCGAGTTTGCAACAACACGTCCCGAGACAATGCTCGGAGATACAGCTGTTGCCGTTAACCCTGATGATGAAAGATACAAGAGCTTCAAGGGCAAGAAGGTACTTCTTCCTATAGTAAACAGAGAGCTTCCTATCGTAGAAGACTCTTATGTTGATATGGAATTCGGTACAGGTGTAGTTAAGATCACACCCGCACATGACCCTAACGACTTCGAAGTTGGAAAGCGTCATAACCTTGAAGTTATCAATATATTAAACGACGATGCTACCATCAACGCAAACGGTGGCAAGTTCGAGGGTATGGACAGATATGAGGCAAGAGAAGCTATTGTAAAAGAACTTGATGAGATGGGACTTCTTGTTAAGATCGAGGAGTATTCTCACAACGTTGGAACACACGATCGTTGCCATACAACAGTTGAGCCTATGGTTAAGGCACAGTGGTTCGTTAAGATGGACGAGCTCATTAAGCCTGCTGTTAAGGCTGTAAAAGACGGCGATATCAAGCTTATTCCTCCGAGAATGGAGAAGACATATTTCAACTGGACAGATAACATCCGTGACTGGTGTATCTCAAGACAGCTCTGGTGGGGACACAGAATCCCTGCATACTACTGTGACGAGTGCGGAGAAGTTGTTGTATCAAAAGAGGCTCCTACAGTATGTCCTAAGTGCGGCAAGACTCACTTCACACAGGATCCCGATACTCTTGATACATGGTTCTCATCAGCTCTCTGGCCTTTTGAGACACTCGGATGGCCAAATGAAACTGAAGACCTTAAGTACTTCTTCCCTACAGACGTACTTGTAACCGGTTATGACATTATCTTCTTCTGGGTTATCAGAATGATCTTCTCAAGTTATGAGAACATGGGAACATTCCCGTTCAAGACAGTTCTTTTCCACGGTCTTGTAAGAGATTCTCAGGGAAGAAAGATGAGTAAGTCGCTCGGAAACGGTATCGATCCTCTTGATATTATCGAGAACTACGGTGCCGATGCTCTCAGACTCACACTTATCACAGGTAACGCACCCGGTAACGACATGCGTTTCTATAATGAGAGAGTTGAGAACAGCCGTAACTTTGCAAATAAGGTTTGGAATGCTTCAAGATTTATCATGATGAACATGGAGGATGGCGAAAAGAGTGCTATCCATCAGCCTGCACCTGCGGGACTTGAGCCTGTTGATAAATGGATCATTTCTAAGCTCAACAATACCATTAAGGAAGTAACGGATAACATGGATCACTTCGAGCTTGGTATTGCGGTTCAGAAGGTTTATGACTTCATCTGGGATGAGTTCTGTGACTGGTACATCGAGATGGTTAAGCCCCGTCTCTACAATTCGGATGACAAGGAGTCGCACAAGGCAGCGCTCTGGACACTTCAGACAGTGCTTATAAATGCGCTCAAGCTCCTTCACCCTTACATGCCTTTTATTACAGAAGAAATTTTCTGCACACTTCAGGATGAAGAAGAGTCGATTATGATCTCAGATTGGCCGGTATACAGGGATGAGTGGAATTTTGCATCCGATGAGAAGGCTATCGAGACAATCAAGGAAGCCGTAAGAGGAATCCGTAACGTTCGTACACAGATGAACGTTGCTCCTTCAAGAAAGGCTAAAGTATTTGTTGTAAGCGATAACGACGAAGTACTTAATATCTTTTCGACAGGTAAGCTGTTCTTTGAATCACTTGCTTATGCTTCAGAATCTGTATGCCAAAAGGATAAGGATGGAATCGCAGATGATGCTGTTTCCGTAGTGCTTGCGGAAGCAACGGTATATATTCCTTTCTCAGACCTTGTTGACATCTCAGCAGAGATAGAGCGTCTTACCAAGGAACAGAAGAAACTTGAGGGAGAGCTTAAGCGTTCACAGAACATGCTCAGCAATGAGAAGTTCCTTGCAAAGGCTCCTGCGGATAAGATCGCAGAGGAAAAAGAGAAACAGCAGAAGTACCAGCAGACATACGACCAGATTACAGAAAGACTTAAACAGCTGGCAAAGTAATTAAATATACAGATGCTACCCGCATTGGGGGATGCGGGTAGTACTCTTAGATAATCGAGTATAAGCTTAGTGGTGTGATTATGCATAACGAATTAATGAAAAAAGTGGAGGAGTTTATCAGGCGCTCGGACAACGATGAAAAGTTGGATATCAGAGAGTGTGAGGAGTTTCTGAATACTGTTCCCGGTTTTACCGATAAACATACAATCGAAGATACAAAGGATTTTCTGGCTTTTTTGGGAAATCCGGACAAGAACATGAAAATAATTCATGTGGCAGGCACAAACGGAAAAGGTTCCGTGTGCAGCTATCTGTCAAATATCCTGATGAAAGCGGGATATAAAGTCGGAATGTTTACATCTCCGCATCTTATGAAGATCAACGAAAGGTTTTGCATCGACGGCAAAATGGTGACCGACGGTGTCTTTTCGGAAGTCTTTATCGAATTGTTAAAAAGGATCATGGAGTACAAAAACGGTGAGTATTTCCCGACGTACTTCGAGTTCTTATTCTTTGAATCGATGCTTTTATATGATGTTTACTCTGTGGACTATCTTGTAATGGAGACGGGACTTGGCGGAAGGCTTGATGCAACTAATTCCGTGGAATCACCACTTCTTTGTGTTATTACCGAGATAGGCTACGATCATATGCAGTACCTTGGAGATACACTTCCCGAGATAGCGGGAGAGAAGGCAGGCATAATCAAAAAAGGTGTGCCTGTGGTATTTTTTGACAAGAGAAAAGAATGCAGCGAAGTTATCAAAAGCAAAGCCCTTGAGATGGATTCCAGAGTTGTGTCCGTAGACGAAAAAAGTATTACGGATGTGGAGACTGTGAAGGATGAAGCAGGGAACAAATACGTTGCTTTTTCATATAATTCCTTATATGATAATTATGTTGAGTTAAAGGTTACTACCGAAGCTCTTTATCAAGCGGAAAACGCCGCTTTGGCAATTGCTTCGGCAGAAATTTTGCGCGATAAAGGCGCTGAGATATCGGAACTTGACATCAGAGAAGGCCTTATGAGTACCAAATGGGATGCCAGAATGGAAGAAGTAAGGCCCGGTGTCTATGTTGACGGTGCTCACAATATAGACGGAATAGAAGCGTTTATTAAATGTGCAACAGCAATTGATTCGGAAGGAAGAAAGATGCTGTTGTTTGGCATGGTCGCGGATAAGCAGTACAAAGACGTTATTGACAGAGTGCTTACAAGCGGAACATTTGACGCGATATTCGTAACTGTCCTTGGAACGGAGAGATCTGTTTCTGTATCGGACCTTAAGAGTGCCTTTGAAGACAGTAAGGAACAACACAATATAATCGGAGTTCCCATCAAGTACTACAGCAATGTAAGGGATGCGGTAACCGATGTCATAACTGTTCGCAAGTCAAAAGATGTTGTTTTTGCAGCAGGATCTTTGTACCTTGCCGGACAACTTAAACAGATGTTATAAACGAGGAAGAATAATGATAAATTTTGAAGAGGAACTTAAGAAGTTCAAGCCCAGTCTGGAAATTGAAGACGCTGAGGACATTATCTACAATCAGGATCTTGATGATATGTCGGATGTACTCATAAAGCTTCTTAAGGACGCTAAGCAAGAATCAGAGAGTACAAAAAGGAGTAAGTAATGGCTATCGCTACATATAAAAAACTTGAGAGCTTATCAAACTTTTTTTATAACGATGGTCTTGAAAAAGCGGGAGTCAGAGATTTAACGGGGGCTATAGAGTCTTTGCAGCAGAGCCTTAGGATGAACAAGAACAATATCGATGCGAGAAATCTGTTGGGACTTGTTTATTATGAGATGGGCGAAGTTGTTGCTGCACTTTCGGAATGGGTTATCAGTAAGAACTTCAGACCCGAAGACAATATTGCTGATGACTATATGGATATGGTCAGAAACAGTCCGGCTAAACTTGAGGACATCAATCAGACTATAAAGAAGTTTAATATTGCATATAATTACTGCCGTCAGGACAGCTTGGATCTTGCGGTGATACAGCTTAAGAAGGTGCTTTCCTTAAATCCCGGATTTATTAAGGCACACCTTCTTTTGGCGCTCTTATATCTTAAAGCGGGCAATTTTGACAGAGCTAAGGTTGAAGCCCAGAAGGTTCTTAAGCTTGATACCGGAAATCTTATGGCAAGAAGATACCTGAAGGAAGCCGATAACATGCTTCTTCCCGGAGAGGGTGGCAAACTTGTATCCGACGCCGCATCATCAGGAAGTAATGAGACAATCAGATATAACAGCGGAAACGAGATGATAATCCAGCCTCGTAAGCAGTCTGCGCTTACAAAGTCGGGATCAATCTGGGGAATAGTTCTTGGTATCGTACTTGGAATTGCGGTATCTTGCTTTTTGATACTTCCTCAGAGGATAAAAAATATTACATCCAACAATAACAGAACCATCACCGGTATAAGTGAAGTATCTGATTCAAAGTCGGCTCAGATAGGAGAGTACGAGCAGCAGATCGCTAAGCTCAAGAAGCAGCTTGACGATCTTAATGAGAAAGTAGGTAAGAATCAGGATGCTGCGAGCACATGCCTTATGAAGGCGGTTAAGATCTACATGGAAGATCCGACCAACATTGACGGTATTGCTCTTGCACTTGAGAAAGTAAATATTGATGAGAACGAAAAGGAAGTTTCTACAGAGTTTAAGGAACTTTACAGTGCGCTCATGCAGAAAGTAGGATCCCATCTTGCCAATATTTACTATGAAGACGGAAAAGAAGCTTATAAGAAAAAAGATTACACGGTTGCTATAGAGAAATTTGCAAAGGCTTATCAATATAATAAGGATGATGTAAATATAATTTATTACCTTGCAAACTCTTATTATGATAATGGAGACATTGATAAGGCGAAGGAGAAGTACGATCTGATCATCAGTAATTTCCCTAAATCGCAGAGTGCTACGTCTTCAAAGACAAAACTTGCTGAGATAAACAATGCGGGTGCCGGCAGGTCCGGTACTACGGATAACTCTGATAACACCGGCAATTAATATTTTTGGGAAATGTGTTAAATGATAAGTTTTTCGAATATAACTTTTATTTTTAGGTTTTTACCTGCGTTTTTAATATTGTTTTATGTGACTCCCGTCAAATTCAGGACGTGGACCCTGCTTTTGGGCAGCTTGATCTTTTATGTTGTCGGAAGCATCGATTCTGTCGGAAACCTGAATATGTTTCCGGCTCTTTTGGGAGCGGTTGTTGTCAACTATCTGTTCGCGAGAGCGGTCAGAAGCGTGGAGGGCAAGAAAAAGAAGGCCCTTCTTGCTTTGATTGTGATCTTTGATGCGGCTACGCTCGTTACATTTAAACTTTTGGGACAGTTTGTTGACGGAAGCCTTATACCTATCGGAATCAGTTTCTATACCTTCAAGATGATTTCTTTTCAGGCGGATTCATATAACGGTAAGATTGATTCTAAGCCGCTCTTCAAGGACGTTGCGGCTTATTTTTGCATGTTTCCTCAGGTGGTTTCGGGACCTATCATGCGCTATTCGGATTATAGCGATAATCTCGAACTTATTCCCGGAGCATCAAAGAGCTCTAAAGAAGAGATATTTGCAAATATCGAAGACGGACTTAAGTATTTTATTGTAGGTCTTGCGATGAAAGTTCTTCTTGCTGATCATTACGCAATGCTTTGGAAGGAAATCGGAACAATAGGATATGAGAGTATCTCGACTCCGTTTGCCTGGATTGGTGCGGTGACATATTCGCTTCAGCTGTTCTATGATTTCTGGGGATATTCTCTTATGTCATCGGGAATTGCGGTTATGCTCGGATTTCCTTTTGTCGTTAACTTTGATCATCCGTACAGTTCGGCAAGCGTTTCCGAGTTTTACAGAAGATGGCATGCAACGCTCGGATCATGGTTTAGGGATTATATCTATATTCCTATGGGCGGAAGCAGAGTGAGTGCTGTAAGGATTGTGTTGAATCTCCTTGTTGTATGGCTTGTTACAGGCTTCTGGCACGGAGTGACCCTCAATTTTATTTTGTGGGGACTTATTCTTTTTGTAATAATAATGTGTGAGCGTTTCGTGGTATTCAAACTTCCCGGAGTATTAAAGGCAATCGTGGGAAGATTTAACGTACTTGTTCTCATACCGCTTACATGGGTTATATTTGCAATATCCAATGCAGAGATGCTCTTGAACTACTTTAAGAGACTTTTCCCGTTCTTTGGAGCGGGTATCGCTGTAAATAACAATGATTATATAAAAAATCTTGGTATATACGGAGGTCTTTTGGCTGTGGGATTGGTTCTTCTGATTCCGCATGTGTTTAAGTTTTTTGAAAATCACAGGAAGAATCCTCTGATCATGATATGTTTATTTGTGTTGTTTTGGTTTTCGGTTTACAGTCTGACTAATTCGGCAGGTAATCCGTTTATGTATTTTGCATTCTGATAGAAAGTGTATGTAATGAATTGTTTTAAGACTTGTCCGCTGGTGACGGGCGTGGTGGTATTTTCAATAATAATATCCGCTGTTACATTTGTTGCGAAGGGCTCAATCTATGCTGATTATTCTGCGGATTTCGATCCTGCGGAACAGCCTCTTTTTGTTGTCATGATAAAAGGTATTTCGAACGGCGTTATGCCCTGGCAGATTTTTGATAAAGAAAGCGTTATGGCTGCAAAGGAAGATGATATAGGCGATGCGGCTGCACTGCTTGCCGATGTTTCAGGCAATGATATCTCAGGAAACGATGTTTCGGGAAATGATTCTTCACCTGAAGAAATTACGTTTAAGGAAGTTACGGACGATTATTTTGCAGATGCTCTTTTTATAGGAGATTCAAGAACCGTAGGACTTTCGGAGTACTGTGAGGGACTTGATGAGCAGGCGATGTTCTATGCAAAGGTGTCGCTTAGTATTCACAGTGTTCTTGAGAACGATTTCCTTAAAGATGAGGATGGCAAGAAGATGACTGTTGAGCAGGCTCTTGAAAAGGATGAGCCTTACGGCAAGATTTATATCATGCTTGGACTTAACGAGCTTGGAACGGGCACAACGGAGACATTTGTTGCCAAGTATGCCGAAGTTCTTGCAAGGATAAGGGAACTTCAGCCGGATGCGATTATTTATATACAGAGTATCATGCATGTTACCGAGAATAAAAGCAGCAATGATAAGATATTTACCAACGAGAGAATAAATGAGAGAAATGAGGCGCTGTCTCATTTGGCAAATAATGTGGATATTTTTTATCTTGATATGAATGAAGCTGTGGATGATGAAAACGGAAATTTATTGGAAGAATTATCTACAGATGATATACATTTGAAGGCTTCATCTTATGAAAGATGGCATCAGTACTTGCTTAAGCATGCGATTGTAAAAGACTGATCAGGAGTGTTAAAATGTCTAGAGAAATGTCATTTAAAATGGAACGACCGGGACTGTTAAAAGAAGGTGATCATGTCACGGTCACGGAGGGTGTACTTCCGAGCAATTATTATTATACGATAGATCCGTCACTTGCCATGTCGGGTAATTTTCCTTTCAGAGAGCGCATGCTTGAGCGAGAGGGAGTTGTTACGAAGGTCGAGGAGAACGCGAGAGGTTTCTACGTTACCGCAGTATTTGGAGGCGAGAACGAGTAAATAGAAAAACTATATTTTTGGAGGAGGATTTATAAAGTGAAAGAACATACGATTGAATACATTGTTACAGATAAGGCTCCGGCAGCTATCGGACCTTACTCACAGGCAATAAAGGCAGGAGGATTTCTCTATGCATCGGGACAGATTCCGATTAATCCCGTGACAGGTCAGATCGACACAACAACTATCGAAGATCAGACAGAGAGAGTATGCCGGAATATCGGTGAGATTCTTAAGGCAGCCGGAACAGACTATGAGCATGTTATTAAGACAACATGCTTCCTTGCAGAGATGAGTGATTTTGCGGCATTTAACGGCGTATATGAGAAATACTTCACAGGAAAGCCTGCAAGAAGTTGTGTGGCAGTTAAAAAGCTTCCCAAGGATGTTCTTTGTGAAGTAGAGGTTATTGCATATTTGGGATAATTAGGGGGTTAAATGTGAAGTACAGGATTATTGCGGGCGCAATATGTATTTCTGTTACTCTGAGCGGATGCGGATCTTTTGCAGGCAGACATGGTATTGATGCCGGTTTTGCTTACATAGACAGTCATGAGTATGCAAAAGCATTGGCAAGTTTTGATAAAGCTGAAGAGGACGGTGAAGACGCGTGCCTTGTCCACAGGGGCAGAGGAATAGCATACTTATACAGTGATAAAGAAGAAGAGGCAGCACAGGAGTTTCTGGCTTCTCTTGCTGCGGACGACGGAATAGTTGATGATATGGATTTTGACACCAACTATTACCTTGCCGAGGCATATATGAAACTCGAGGATTTCAACAGGGCAAAAGGAATCTATGATGCCATTTTGAGTCTTCGAGACAAAGATCCGACCGCATATTACCTCAGGGGAGTATGCGAACTTAAGGCGGGCGAAAGTGAGGAGAAAAACGCAGATGCAGATTTCACCAGCGCAATCCGTCTTAATGACAAAGATTATTCCATGATAGTAATGATCTACAAGGCATATGCTGAAAACGGCAAGGAAGATAAGGCCAAGAACATACTTCAGCATGCGCTTGACAGTGGCGAGAAGACCATGTCCAATTTCGAGAAGGGTGAAATGTATTTTTACCTCGGAAACGATGCTGAGGCGCAGAATTATCTCAGTAAAGCCAACAAAGAGAACGGCGGACATGATACGAAAGAGTCTGTAGTGCTTCTTTTGGGCCAGTCTTATGAGAGATTGCAGCAGTATGACTATGCTATCAGCGTTTATAAGGAATATTTGAAGTCTAATTCAAAGAGTGCAAATATCAGTAATCAGCTTGGTATGTGCCAGATCAACAAGGGCAGATTCTATCTGGATTCCGGCAATGAAGAAGAGGCGGGAAATGCTTTTGGGGAAGCAATCGTTACTTTTGATGCCGCAATAGGACTTAATGACAGCGCAGTGCAGCAGGCGCTGATGTTTAACAGAATATGTGCATATGAGTATAAGGGAGATTTTGCAGGTGCAAAGAGTCTCATGGATGAGTATATGCAGATATATCCTCTGGATAAAGTTGCAGCAGATGAGGAAATCTTTTTAAAGACCAGGTAATGTTTGGACAGTAGTGAAATTCGTTGACACTCTATCGTTAATTCTGTAAAATGATAACGCATGCTTTTATATGAATCTATGCAGAATTATGTTGGGAGGGGATTGTATGTCCAGGAAAGCGACAATTACGCAAAAAGAGATTGTAAATGCAGCATTTAAGATTACCAAGAGAGAAGGTTTCGAGCAGATAACGTCTAGGAAGCTCGCAGCGGCGGCAGGGTGTTCAACACAGCCTATTTTCCGTATTTATGATAGTATGGATGCGCTTAAGAAAGATGTCTATGACAAGGCGGCCGCATACTATGAAGATTACTACAACGATTGTTCCAAAAATCATGAGGTTCCGTTTGTGGACCTCGGTCTTGCTTATATTGGGTTCGCCCAGAAATTCCCCTATTTATTTAAACTTCTTTTTGTATCCGAACAGGGTGACGAGAAGAAGAGTATGTATGATCTTGTAAACGGTTCAAAAGAAAACGTTGTAAAAGAGATCAAAAGAGCGTCTGATGATGGCATTAGCAACGCACAGCAGCTTTTTATGAAGATGTGGATCTATATTCACGGAGCAGGCTGTATGGCGGTTACAGGTGACTACGATCTTGATGAGGCAACTTCAGTTTCTATGCTTGAATCGGCGTATAAGGCATTCAGTCTATGAAATTTGAAAATGATGAAGATGTAATAACAAGAATAAATGAATGTTACTCCAAGATGAGTAAAGGCAAGAAGTCGATTGCAACTTATATCTGCGATCACTACGAGCAGGCTGTGTTTATGACGGCTGCTGAGCTTGGCAAGATCGTGGGTATGAGTGAATCAACTGTTGTCAGATTTGCCATGAGCCTTGGATACGATGGCTATCCTGCTTTCCAGAAGGCGCTTTCGGTGTGGGTAAGCGACAAGTTCGGCTCCGTTGAAAAGGTCGGAAGAAAGTTTGGGAAAAGCAGTGAAGGTGAGATCCTTTCGACAATCCTTCAGTCAGATATGGCGAATATCGAGAATACCATTAACAATATAGACGTAGCGGCTTTTAAGACGGCTGTTGATATCATCTTAAAGGCGAGGACGGTCTATATAGTTGGTATAAGAAGTTGTGAGCCTTTGGCAGATTTTTTACATTTTTATCTCAACATGATCAGAGGTAATAATGTTATAATCAAAACTACAAGTGTCTCGGAAATGTTCGAGCAGATGATAAGGATAGGCGACAGGGATGCGATAATAGGTATCAGTTTCCCGAGATATTCCATGAGAACTCTTAAGTGCATGGAATTTGCCAATGACAGGAATGCGAAGGTTATAACCATTACGGATTCCGTTCATTCACCCATGAATCTTTATTCTTCCTGCAATCTTCTTGCAAGAAGTGAGATGGCATCGATAGTTGATTCGCTTGTGGCACCGTTAAGTGTCATAAATGCCCTCGTGGTTGCGCTTTGTATGAGAAGGCCGAATGAGGTGAAGGCGGACCTTAAGATGTTGGAAGAGGCATGGAATAATTATCAGGTTTATCTTAACGACGAGATAGATTT
Source organism: Butyrivibrio hungatei NK4A153 (assembly GCF_000424465.1). Classification (GTDB taxonomy): domain Bacteria; phylum Bacillota; class Clostridia; order Lachnospirales; family Lachnospiraceae; genus Butyrivibrio; species Butyrivibrio hungatei_A. The sequence goes on from NZ_KE384199.1 coordinate 102,042, forward strand.
TGCTTCCGACGATCCGATGATGCTCGGAAATATCATTGCAAAAGATGATAGTCCGGCATAAGTTTAGTTTTGATTTGTTTAAGGATTAGCAGTATATGAAAAAAATAGCGGTTATCGGCTGCGGGGCAGCCGGGATGATGGCGGCGCTTGCTGCTGCGGAGAGCAGCGCGAGCGTCACTGTTTTTGAGAAGAATGAAAAGCCCGGGAAAAAGATTTACATAACGGGCAAGGGGCGTTGCAACGTAACAAACGCCTGTGATGTCACGGATTTTTTTGGACACGTCAAAAGAAATCCGAGATTTTTGTACAGCGCAGTGTACGGATATGATAACAGCGCTGTTATGGACTTTTTTGAAAACAACGGATGTAAGCTGAAGGTTGAGCGCGGAGATAGAGTATTTCCCGTTTCAGACCACTCATCCGATATAATAAGGACTCTTTACAACGCCGTAAAAAAAGCCGGTGTAAAGGTTATATTCGATACGGAAGTTTTATCTGTGGAAAGCAGCGGAGGCGTGGTTTCTGCGATAACATATTCAAAGAAAGGTGACCCGATCACAAGAGAAGAGTTTGACGGTGTGATAGTGTGCACGGGAGGCGTGTCATATCCTTCTACAGGTTCTACGGGAGACGGCTACAAGTTTGCGAAGAATCTCGGACACTCGCTTGTAAAACCAGTGCCTTCACTTGTTCCGTTTGTGATAGAAGAGGACTGGTGCAAGGATCTGCAGGGGCTGTCACTTAAGAATGTCGGGTTAAAGCTCTTTTTATCCAAAAAAGAAGAAAAAGAAAAGTCTGCCGGTAAAAAGAAAAAAGCGGACAAGCCTGTATATGACGGCTTTGGAGAGATGCTCTTTACACACTTTGGAGTGAGCGGACCGCTGGTTCTAACGGCGAGCTGTCACTATGAAGAGAATGCAAATGCAAGGCTTTTGCTTGATCTTAAGCCCGCTCTTTCCGAGGAACAGCTTGATAAAAGGATTCTCAGGGATTTTGAAGGTGCTATAAACAAGCAATTTAAGAATGCTTTGGGCGGACTGTTTCCAACAAAGCTTATTCCTGTTATGATTAATCTCTCAGGTATCGATCCCGAAAAAGCGGTTCATGATATCACCAAAGAGGAGAGACTAAGCTTTGTAAAGCTCATAAAGAGTGTGCCGATGACGGTTGTGGGCACGCGAAACTTTAATGAAGCGATAATCACAAGAGGTGGTGTCAATGTCAAAGAGATAGATCCTTCAACGATGGAATCAAAGCTTGTTAAGGGACTATTCTTTGCTGGAGAGGTTTTGGATATCGATGCCGAGACCGGAGGATTTAATCTGCAGGTTGCATGGTCTACGGGACGACTTGCGGGAGAAAGCGCCGGAATGAATGGTTAATTTTAGGAGGAAATTGTTACAATGGCTGGAAGTATTGCTATAGACGGACCTGCGGGAGCGGGAAAGAGCACGATCGCAAGAAAGGTTGCGCAGGAGCTTGGATTTATTTATGTGGATACAGGCGCTATGTACAGAGCAATGGCTCTTTACATGTTAAAAAACGGAATTGGCGCAGATGAAAGCGAAAAGGTAGCCGGTTCTTGTAAAGAGGCCGATATTACAATAAAGCATGAAAACAACGAGCAGGTTGTATATTTAAACGGCGAAAACGTAAACGGACTTATAAGAACAGAGGAAGTGGGAAACATGACTTCCGCAATAAGTGTAAATGCAGCCGTGAGAGAGAAACTTGTGGAACTTCAGCAAAAGCTCGCCGAGAAGACTGATGTCGTAATGGACGGAAGGGATATCGGAACAGTGGTGCTTCCCGGTGCGGACCTTAAGGTTTATCTTACAGCAAGCTCACGTGTGCGCGCGGAGAGAAGATACAAGGAACTTGTTGCAAAGAAGGTTGATTGCAATCTCGAAGAAATCGAAAAGGACATTATAGACAGAGATTACAGGGATATGCACAGAGATATATCTCCGCTTAAGCAGGCAGATGATGCGGTATTTCTTGATTCTTCGGATATGACGATCGAGGAAGTTAAAGATAAGATTATTGAGCTCTATAAGGGCGTTTGAAAGGAAACAGATGGAAGTAATCCTGGCTGAACATGCGGGTTTTTGTTTTGGTGTTACAAAGGCGGTAGATACCGTTTATGAGCAGATAAAGAATAACCCGGGAATGAATATATACACATACGGCCCCATAATACACAATGAGATAGTTGTAAAAGATATGGAGGAAAAGGGCGTTAAGGTCATTGAGTCCGTTGATGAACTTGAGGGAATAAAAAGTGGGATAATAGTTATAAGATCTCACGGAGTTACCAGGGAAGTTCATGAAAAAATAGCTGCGACGGGGCTTGAGATCATTGATGCGACATGTCCTTTTGTAAAGCGCATACATAAGATAGTTTCTGAGGAAAGCGGGAAAGGCAAATCCATAATAGTAGTCGGAAGTGCAAATCATCCCGAGGTCGAGGGAATTGTGAGTTATGCCGATGGTGAAGTTTTTGTTATCGATTCACCCGAAAGTGCCGAAAAGTTCCGTGGTGACCGAGAAAAAGAGTATACTATAGTTTCTCAGACTACATTTAACAAGAATAAATTTCAAGAAACCGTTGAAATCTTTGGGAATAACGGTTACAATATTAATATTGTGAATACTATATGTAACGCTACTGACGAGCGACAGTCCGAAGCAGAAGACATTGCATCCAAGGCAGATGTGATGATAGTGATCGGAGGGGCACATAGTTCAAATTCGAGAAAACTATACGAAATTTGCAATCAGAAATGTGCCAAAACATATTTTATTCAGACACTGGATGACTTGCATCTAGAGAGAAAGGAAGCGGTTAAACTAGTGGGGATTACCGCCGGGGCATCAACCCCAAAGAACATTATTGAGGAGGTTCAGAATTATGTCAGAAGAAACTTTTGAACAGTTGCTTAACGCATCTTTCAAAACAATTCACACGGGGGAGGTTGTTGAGGGAACTGTTATTGACGTTAAGCCTGACGAGATAATTCTTAACATTGGTTACAAGTCCGATGGTATCTTGACTAAGAACGAATATAGCAACGATAACAGTATTGACCTTACAACTGTAGTCAAAGTCGGTGACACTATGGATGTCAAAGTGCTCAAGACAAACGACGCAGATGGACAGGTTATTCTTTCATACAAGCGACTCGCTATCGACAGAGGAAACAAGAGAATCGAAGAAGCTTTCAATAACAAGGAAGTTCTTACAGCTAAGGTTGTACAGGTTCTCGAGGGCGGACTTACAGTTGTTGTTGACGAAGTTAGAATCTTCATACCTGCAAGCCTTGTTTCCGATAGTTATGAGAAAGATCTCTCAAAGTATCAGGATCAGGAGATCCAATTTGTTGTTACTGAGTACAATCCTAAGAGAAGAAGATACATCGGTAACAGAAGAATGCTTGTTACAGCAGAGAAGGCTGAGCAGGCTAAGAAGCTCTTTGATTCAATCAAAGTTGGCGATGTTGTAGAAGGCGTTGTAAAGAACGTTACAGATTTCGGTGCTTTCATCGATCTTGGCGGAGCAGACGGACTTCTTCACATTTCAGAGATGAGCTGGGGACGTGTTGAGAGCCCTAAGAAAGCATTCAAGATCGGTGACACTGTTAAGGTACTCGTTAAGAGCATCGACGGCAGCAAGATTGCGCTTTCAAGAAAGTTCGACAACGAGAATCCTTGGAAGGATGCTACAGTTAAGTATGCTGTAGGTAATGTTGTAACCGGTAAAGTTGCAAGAATGACTGATTTCGGTGCATTCGTAGAGCTTGAGCCCGGTATCGACGCACTTCTTCATGTTTCTCAGATTGCTAAGGAGCATGTTGAGAAGCCTGCTGACGTACTTAAGGTTGGCCAGGAAGTTGAAGCTAAGATTGTAGACTTCAATGAAGAGGAGAAGAAGATCAGCCTTTCAATAAAGGCTATGTTCGCTCCTGAGAAGGAAGAAGAGGCCGAGAGCGGAGATGTTGTTTCTGTAGATATCGATAAGGTTATCGCAGAGCAGGAACAGGAAGAGAACTAATAGTTTCTAAACATCATATAAAAATAAAAATCGGCAGAAATGCCGGTTTTTATTTTTTTTTAATTTTACATACAATTCGCACTATAATAAAATAAAAGAAAAAGAATCAGGAGGATTATCCATGGCATATGATTATGAGTGGTTTAAAAAAGCAGTCTATGATCTGACTAAGATTGACCTCAATTCATATAAAGAAAAACAGATGAAGAGGCGAATCGATACCCTCATAGGGAAGTATGATGTAAAGGGCTATGATGGTTTTGCCGATCTTATAAAGAAGGACAGAGAGGCGCTTGATTCTTTTGTATCCTATCTTACTATCAATGTTTCTGAATTCTTCAGAAATGCAGATCAGTGGAATTTGATGGATAAAGAGATGGTTCCCGAACTTATGAATAAGTTTGGCAAAAATCTCAAGATCTGGAGCGCTGCTTGTTCTACAGGTGACGAGCCATATACTATTGTTATGATGCTTTCAAAGCACATGCCGTTAAATCAGATAAACGTTCTTGCGACCGATCTTGATGCGGTTGTTCTTGCAAAAGCTAAGGCGGGAATCTACGATAAAAAGGAAGTTGCCGGCGTTCCGGCAGAATTTAAGACCAAGTTTTTTGAAGAGACTGCTGACGGAAAGATGAAGGTATCCGATGAGATTAAATCAAGAGTTACTTTCAAGCAGGCAGATCTTTTGAGAGATCCGTATCCGAAGGATTGTCATCTCCTTGTATGCAGAAACGTGCTTATTTATTTCACTGAAGAAGCTAAGGACGAGATATTCAGAAAATATTATGATTCACTTGCTCCAGGCGGAATACTCTTTATCGGAAGCACAGAACAGATCATAAATTATAAGGATATGGGTTACGTAAGAAAGAACTCTTTCTATTACGAAAGACCCTTGAACTAAAGTAAATATACTATTTAACAAGAAATAAGGCTTTCACACTTATCCGGTGCGAAAGCCTTTTAGATTTCAAGAATATGTGCAATTATGTGCGATGCGTATACACTTAAAGCAAAGCGACTTTGCTTAAGATTAGCGTTGAGGTCGAAGAATATTCTTTCATCCTTGTAGTCTGACTTAAAAAAGGGTGTGAATACAAGGTTCCATTCTCTAAGATATTGCCCGTTTTTCTTGGTGTAGCAATTATCGGGCTTAGCCTTTTCCCTGTACTTCTTGTCAACAAATGATGCGATTGACTTGTGGATTGCCGTATCTTCTTTTGGAAGATAGTAGTAATCGTTGTAATTGGAATAGTAATATTTAAGCTCCGCCTCATATATAGGAACTCTTAAGATCGCTTCATCCTTGTCTGTCTTGAAATAACAGTCATCAAGATGTCCTGTCAAAGAAGACGGCAGTGCAAAGGGAAGCTCGAGCTTCATGAATATTTCTTTCTTGAGATTGCCTTCATAATCATTGTAATAATTGGCCTGAACCTTTTTGGCTTTTACGGGAAGAACAGTTTCTTCATCCGGCAAATCGGAGGCAAGATAATTCTCGGGCGAAATTGGTTCATCCGTTTTGATCGATGTTCCGGGCATATTCCTAAAAAGTGAAAAGAACTTGAGGAAGAGGAACATCGGTAACAGAGCAAACATTCCTTTTACGTCTTCATAGTTGTGAAGGAAAAGAATCTCAAGAGGCTGCCTTGCCATTGTCTTTTTATATGAAGCATAAATGGGCAAAAGACTTTTGCCGTTATGTTTATTCTTTCTTGTGGTACCAAGGTACATCTCAATTGTTCTCTGTTTGCAATCTATGAGACCTAGCTGATCCTGATAAGGACGTATGATCCTTTGAAGATCTATTGAATCTGCATCTTCGATGGGATTTGTAATCTTATATTTATCAAACTTGTTTTTTAAAAAAGGAAGATCGAATCTGTCTCCGTTAAAGTTGATTATCTTGGAGTGATTGCCGTAATTTCTGGCAAACACCTTGAGAATATGGGCTTCTTCGGCCGTGTTTTCTGCAAAAAGCTGGACAATTCGCCAGGAATCGTTTTCACAATAAGAGAGGCCTATCATATAAATGTCTGAGTTTCTGGGAGAAAGGCCGGTTGTTTCTATATCTATAAATAATATGTCGTCATTGCTGCATCCGAGCATCTGCGGAAGTTTGTGGATGATATGATCGTCTGAAAATGTGATGTTTTTGACACTTTTCTTCATGCTAAGTTATACCTACTTTCAAAAATCACCTTATAAATAATTGTACCACAAAAACTAAAGCAGTATTTTGTTAAAATAATATCCGCAATTTTTGAGATTAATCATTAATTTTGATTAAAAATTTGATACAATTAAAGCAGTGGTATAAAAACCAATCTGAAATTATCTATTCAGGTAAATATTTTTCTAAAACAATCGAAAGAAGGGTAGGAAATGGCAAAAGGTACTTTTAAGGGCGGCATACATCCTTATGAAGGCAAAGAGTTAACTAAGGGTAAGCCCATAAAATCAGTGCTACCAAAAGGAGACTTGGTATATCCTTTGTCACAGCACATTGGTGCACCGGCAAAGGCCATAGTTGCCGTAGGAGACCATGTTTTGACCGGACAGAAGATTGCGGAGGCAAACGGTTTTGTGTCTGCGCCTATTTATGCAACTGTTTCCGGTACTGTTGTCGCGATTGAACCGAGACGACTTGCTACGGGAGCTATGTGTGAGAGTATTATCGTTGAGAACGATGAACGATATGAAGAGGTGAGATTCAGACCGCGTAAGCGTTATGACGAGATGACCGCTGAAGACAAGATCGAGGCTGTCAGAGAGGCCGGCGTGGTAGGTATGGGAGGTGCAGGTTTCCCTACCGCTGTTAAATTTTCACCGAAGGAACCCGATAAGATCGATTATGTAATTGCTAACTGCTCAGAATGTGAACCATATCTGACTTCCGATTACAGGCGTATGATCGAGGAACCTGAACTGCTTTTGGAAGGACTGAAGATTGCCGTTAGCATTTTCCCTAATGCCAGAGGAATACTTGCGATTGAAGATAATAAGCCGGACGCGATCAAGATATTCAGAGATCTTACAAAGGACTTAGAAAATATCAGCGTAAAGGCTGTAAAGACTAAATATCCCGAGGGCGCTGAGCGTATGCTCATTTATGCCGTTACGGGTAGAGAGATCAACTCATCAATGCTCCCTGCGGATGCGGGATGTATCGTTGATAATGTTGATACACTTTGTGCTGTCTGCAGAGCTGTAAAAGAGGGCAGACCTTTGATGGAGAGAATCGTTACCATCACAGGAGATGCCGTTGCAAATCCCAGAAACTACAAAGTAAGAATAGGAACAAGCTACACTCAGCTTTTAGATGATGCCGGAGGCTTTTACAAGGAGCCTGCCAAGATTATTTCCGGTGGTCCCATGATGGGATTTGCCATATTTGATCTTGATGTTCCCACTACAAAGACTGCATCTGCGCTTACATGCCTTACAAAAGATGCCGTTTCACAGTTTGAACCGTCGGCTTGCATTAACTGCGCAAGGTGTGTTGAAGTGTGTCCTGAAAGACTCATTCCCAAGAATCTTGCCGATGCGGTAGAACATAACGATGAGAAAAAATTCCTTCAGTTATACGGAATGGAATGTTGCGAGTGCGGATGCTGCAGTTATATTTGTCCTGCGAGGAGACAGCTTACTCAGCTGATCAAAGGTATGAGAAAAATTCAGCTTGCAAATAGGAAAAAGTAAGGGGGACATTTTGATGGAAAAATTGAGAAAGGTGTCATCCAATCCGCATGTAAGATCAAGCGTGACGACCTCAAATATTATGATCTGGGTACTTATTGCGCTTCTTCCTGCTACCGGATATGGAATATATAATTTTGGTGTTTACAGTATCTTTTTGATCGGAGTTTCAATCGCATCATGCGTTGCTTCCGAGATCATAAGCTCTATGGTGCTTCGTAAGCCTATCACTATAAATGATTTTACCGCTGTGGTCACAGGATTGCTTCTTGCACTTAACCTGCCGCCGGCAGTGCCGCTCTGGGTACCTGTGCTCGGAGGAGCTTTTGCGATCGTTATGGTCAAGCAACTTTTCGGAGGTGTGGGACAGAATTTCATGAATCCTGCTCTTGGTGCAAGATGCTTTTTGATGATCTCTTTTCCGGCAATAATGACAAACTTTAACTGTGATGCATATTCGGGAGCAACACCGCTTTTTAACCTTAAGAACAGCGTTCAGGTTGATATCAAGAACATGATAATAGGAAACACTTCGGGAACAATAGGAGAGACATCAATGATCTGCATTGTTATCGGAGCAATCATCCTTTTTGCTGTCGGAGTAATCGATTATGTTATTCCTTTCAGTTATATCGTTTCGTTTGTGGCTTTTGTAGGTTTGTTTGGAGAATATGGATTTAACTGGGGATACATTGCCGCACATCTTTCGGGCGGCGGACTTATGCTCGGTGCATTTTTCATGGCAACAGACTATGTAACCTGCCCCATTACCCCGAAGGGAAGATATATTTACGGAATCATCTTAGGTCTTTTGACAGGACTCTTCCGTATTTTTGGAGCAAATGCAGAGGGCGTTTCGTATGCGATCATAATCGGAAATCTTTTGGTTCCGCTTATTGAGAGAGTAACTATTCCGAGGGCATTCGGAATCAGGGGAAAAGCTAAAAAGGAGGCGATGAAAGCATGAGAGAATTTTTTGGCATGATCAAAAACGCCTTTATACTTTTTATCATCACTTTGGTTGCGGGAGCTCTTTTGGGACTTGTATATCAGGTTACAAAAGATCCGATAGCATATCAGGATATGTTGGCGCAGAACAAAGCCAATCAGTCCGTATTCAGTGATGCGATCACATTCAATGATATCAGATGGGATGAAGAAATATTGGAAGATGTGTATGATGAACTCGCTGTCAAGGGAGTTCGCTTACAGGGTGTAAAGCAGGCACTTGATCTGAACGGGAATCTGCTCGGATATGTAATTCAGATGAAAACCAAAGGTTATGGCGATTCAATTATATTCACTGTCGGAATAACAAACGGTGGCAAGATGAACGGAATCTCCATTATTTCAATCGCGGAGACACCCGGACTTGGAATGAATGCGGAAAAGATCATTGCACCTCAGTTTGCGGGTAAAAACGCTGTGCAATTTTCAGTTGTAAAGTCCGGACAGCTTTCGGATTCCGGTTCTCAGATAGAGGCGATTTCCGGAGCGACGATTACATCTAAGGCAATTACCGATGGTGTAGATGTTGCCAACGCATATTTTGAAAAAGCACTTAAGAAAGGAGCAAGGCAATGAGTAAAGATATAAAGAAAGGCGCGCTTGGATTGGAACAAGATTCTCCCGCCGAGAGATTTTTTAACGGTCTCATTGCTGAGAATCCTACATTAGTACTTATGATCGGTATGTGTCCAACCCTTGCGGTTACATCTTCCGCCACAAACGGACTCGGAATGGGACTTGCGACTACATTTGTTTTGGCACTCAGTAATGCGGTAATTTCGGCATTAAGAAAGATTATACCTGCTACGGTCAGGATTCCTTCGTTTATTGTCGTAATCGCATCTTTTGTTACATTGGTTCAGCTTCTTATGCAGGCATATGTGCCGACACTTAATAAAGCGCTCGGTGTATATATACCGCTTATAGTTGTTAACTGTATCATTTTCGGAAGAGCGGAAGCGTATGCAAGTAAACACGGAATTGTACCTTCGTTCTTTGACGGAGTGGGAATGGGAATAGGATTTACCTGCGCTATTACCGTTATCGGTCTTTTTAGAGAGCTTATCGGTGCGGGAACAGCATTTAATGTTCCGGTTCTTGGCCCTGATACGGTTATTACTGGAATTGTGGGAAAATATCTTACTAAATATCAACCTGTCAGCATTTTCGTTCAGCAGGCGGGAGCGTTCTTTGTACTTGCTTTCCTTATTGCGGCAATGAACAAAATGAAATCAAATGTAGCAAAGAAGGAGGCTGAAAAATAATGAGAGATACAATAATGGAATTTCTGGTACTCATACTTTCCGCTTCTCTTATAAATAATGTTGTTTTGAGTCAGTTCCTCGGCCTTTGTCCGTTCCTTGGTGTTTCCAAAAAAATTGACACCGCGCTTGGAATGGGAGGCGCATGTATTTTCGTAATGACTCTTTCATCACTTGTATGTAGTACTATTTACTGGTTTGTTCTTAAACCTTTTGATCTCGGATACTTACAGACAATCGTGTTTATTCTTGTTGTTGCGATGCTTGTTCAGTTTGTTGAGATGATATTGAAAAAATATATGGTCTCACTGTACAAGGCGCTTGGTGTGTATCTTCCTCTCATAACAACAAACTGCGCGGTTCTTGGTGTTGCACTTAACAACGTTACAAACAATTACACCATCGAAGGTAGTACGGTCTGCGGTTTTTCAACAGCCGTTGGTTTTACAATTGCGATAGTTATCTTGGCAGGACTTCGCGAGAAGATGGAGTACAATGATATACCGGAGAGCTTCAAGGGAATGCCTCTTGTGCTTCTTACTTCGGGACTTATGGCAATCGCATTTACGGGATTTTCAGCTTTGAAGTAATAATTACAAATCTTGGCTGAAAGAAGGAGAATGACTTATGATTAGTGGAATAATCATTGCAACGATAGTTGTTGCAGGCGTTGGAGTTGCCATAGGATTTATCCTTGGCATTGCAGATCTGAAGCTCCATGTCGATATTGATGAAAAAGAAGCTGCGATCCTGGAAGCGCTTCCCGGCAATAACTGCGGAGGTTGCGGATATCCCGGATGTTCGGGATGTGCGACGGCAATAGCTCAGGGGGAAGCAGCTGTAAATCAGTGCCCTGTCGGTGGTGCACCGGTAGCGCAGGCAATTTCTGCGATAATGGGCGTTAAGGCTGAAAAGACAAAGAGAATGGTTGCATTTGTGCATTGCAGCGGCGACTGCGAGCAGGCAACCCAGAAGTATGAATATAAGGGAGCAGATGACTGCAGATTCCAGGCACAGGCTCCGGGAGGCGGTTCGAAGACTTGCGGATACGGATGTCTTGGCGGCGGAAGCTGCGTATCGGTGTGCAAATTTGATGCGATACATGTAGTAAACGGTGTTGCAATTGTAGATACGGAAAAGTGTAAGGCTTGCGGAAAGTGCGTTGATATCTGCCCGAGACACCTTATCGATTTCATTCCTTACGATGCAAGAGAGGCTGTTACTTGCAAGTCACAGGATATGGGTAAATATGTCAATAAATATTGCAAAGTGGGATGTATCGGATGTCATATTTGTGAGAAAAACTGTCCTGAAGGCGCAATAGTTGTGGAGAACAATGTTGCTAGCATCGATCAGGATAAATGCGTACATTGTGACACTTGCGTTTCAAAGTGCCCGAAGAAGGCTATTGCTGCAATCTAAACTCTTGGATAGAAGTTGGCAAAAAAATATCTCATATTTTTGGTTGAATTACCTATTGATAAAATCTTTAAAAAACTATACTATTGTACACGCTATCGTTGTTTGTCAAATGGAGGTACATTAGTATGGGCGAATGGAGACAAGCTTTTGATAGAATTATGGATCAATTATATAATCATCCTGAGGAGATGAGGGAACGTCTTCTTAAGAAGTACGAGTATCCCGGTTCCGATGGAAGACATAAGACCGCTATCGAAATGCTTAAAAGTATGAATTATTAATTGATTACCAAATCCTGTAGTTTATTGATACGGAATCGTCCGTCGAAACAATCGGGATTATCTATTTTTGAAAAAATTTGAAATTTACTTATAGGGCGTAAGGTCCAAAAAACGAGCTTGCCTTTTCTAAATAAAAAGAAAAGTAAGCTCGTTTTTGTATACAATTCGTAGTTTTATCTGTCCATAAATGTTCTTACGTTGATTCCGTTTACTTCGATGTGGTCATCAACTGCGATTACAAGGCATTGTCTGCCGTCGACGATCTTGGATTCAACAAGGTCGGTTCTGTCAGGTTTTACCTTGATGACAACATTTGGAGTCTCGATATCAAACTTTTTGGTATGTGCAATGTTACTTGCAAGGAGAGGGTAGTCCTCATCACCTGCGCACTTTGTGTAGGTTTCTTCAAAGTAGCCGAGACGCTCATCCGAAACGCCGCTGTCGTGAAGGAGTTGCTTAACGTCGTTCTTATTGAGCTCAAGAGGCTCCGGATCGTCTGCGTGATCTTCAATCATGTCATTTAAGTTGTCGTGAATGTTCTTCATTATGTCGTAATCGGCATTTTCTCCGATCGTATTCTGAACAACCGTATCAAAGATGCCTTTCTGCTCAGGAGCTGCCAAAGGAGCTCTTCCGCCGAACATTGCCTCGATAAATTCAGGCTGAAGGTCATCGGGCTTCTTGGTGAAGTAGAGCATGTTGTGAATATCCGTGTCTCTTTCGATGAAAGCAGGGAATAGGAAGCCCTTTGTAGGACCGTCTACGATCCAGTCCCTGAATCTTTCTTCGATCACATTTGTTTTCTCGTTGTAGCCAAGTCCTGCCTTTGAAAGCTTAACGGGACAGATGCTGCAAAGGATGTAGTCATATACGTTCTCTGACGCATCCTCCATCTCGATACCATCGCTTGTGATTCCCGGAATGTCATATGCTGCGTGAACGAGGATGATGTAGTAATTCTCGCCGTTTACATAGTTGGCGATTATCTTTTCGTAGAATTCATCTACAAGCTCGTCATCCTGAAGCTGGGAATTCCTCAAGGTCAAAAGAAAGTCCTGAGTACCTCCCGGCTGTTCCTGGTCAAGAGGAAACTCAAGACTGATCAGATTCTTGCCAAAAGTTCCTGCAAGAGTATGCTGGAAAATATCGAGATATTTGAACATCTCTTCCTCCGGAAGCTGTCCGAAGGCTTTTCTGAAAGTGAATAGTTTGTTCTTGTCGTGATCCACATAGCATCCGCAAATGTGGTCGATAGTACACCTGTCCGGTGTAAATTGCTTTTTGATCTCAAGTGTTTCTGCCTTATTCATTGTTCTCTGCGTTTTCCTTTGTATAAAATTTGTTGCACATATCTTTTGCGAATCGTATCGGATATAATTGTACCATAACGGAATCAATTAAATCGCCGATTGTCATCCTAAAAGCTATTTTAACAAATTTATCGTATGTAGTATCAAACATTTTCTCGAAAACTTTGATACTCTCAACATCAATCCTGTTTACGATAGGAGTGCTGATGTCTGTGGGAACGCCGAGCATAGATGATAAAGAGGTTGCACTCGTACCCATCATCTGATTCATTGCTTCCGAAGCGGCTGAAAGATGAAGATCGGAAATCTCGCCGGCCGTATTTGTACCGTCTCCGCCCATCATAAGATCTGTCATGACTTTTACGTCGTGTTCTTTAAGAATCAGGACATTATTTCCTTCAAGACCTTTTACATAGTGAATCTGCACGAAAATACAGGTCTTTTCGTAATCATCCAAAGCTTCGCTTCTCTTTATAAGTTTTACACTTGGAGTAGTGATATCGACTTTTCTATTTACCATTAAGCTAAGAGTAGTTGCGGAATTACCCATGCTGATATTGGCAATTTCACCGATAGTATCCATTTGCTCACCGGTTAAAAAGTTGTCTTCCAACATTCTTGCCTCCTTCGCGTTTTTGGTGTATTGATATTTCAGAACTATAATAATATTGTAGTTTATATTCCGTGAACTTGTAAAGAATCATTTACGCTATCTTCTAAAAGGTTTATCCTTTTTTTAGAATAATGTCAAAAAAATATGTTAAAAAAAGAGCGAAAAAGATAAAAATATGGTAACATATATAGTATGATCTGACGGAGGAATTTTTTGACATATGACGATTGATAAGTATATAAACCCGGATTTTAACAGAGCTAAACAGCTTATTTTTCTGGGGATGGCATTTGCCGGTTTACTGATCATCAGCTTGATCATAATGTTTGGAACCAGAATGTCCGTATGCCTTGTTCACAGCAGCGAAAGACATGATGAGTTTAAAAGACGCACTGTAGATAATATGCAGCTCTTTTTCGAGATGATGATATCGAGTACATCGGTAATATTATTTGCGTGCGCATATATAATCTGTAACCATATTTTTGAACTTCTTACACCTCTCTATCAGGCTAAGAAAATGGGCAGTATGCCGATGGGGATTAAGTGGTTCTATTATCAATGGGATAAAAACAAGGATTTCCTGCTTTTATTCCTTATTTCCATGACCTGTTTTATAAACACGGTTCTTGATAAGATCATCATTCCGCTTAGACGAATTTCCAAGGAAGATAAGGCTTCTGTAAGAATGCTCGGAATGTTCTATGCGATCATTGTTTTGACGTGCTTTACTACATTTGGCGATGCTACCGTTAGCAAAGAGCAGTATAGCCCTATCATGATGTATTATTTTGGACTGATGATAGGTAGATTCGTGTATTTCGATGCATCTTTTGTTGATTTCATATACGCGATACTGGGCGCGATAAAACACGGGCTCTTACTTGTGTTTGCACTTCTTTTATCGGGCATCTTAAGTGTTATAGGCTTTAAACTGGGATATTTGATAAAAGAAAATTACTATATCGTAGGTCTTTTATATACCGATATATTCATACTCGTTGCGATATTTATAATGCATCATCTTCGCGGACTCTCACTCTTTATCAGGAATGAGGAGGACGAGGAATACGAAGAGTACGATGATTACGACGACGAGGATGAAGAATACGAAGACGAAGAAGAGGAAGAAGATGATGAAGAAGAGCTTATGCTGAAGCGCAAAAAGAAAGCAAAGGCAAAAGAAAAGGCAAAAGCAAAGCTTAAGGAACAAAAGTTAAAGCAGCAAAAGTTCAAACAGCAATTCAACAGAAGAGCCACCGACAAGATCAAGGAATACGATAGCTACGGCGGCTATGATAATGGGGATTATGATGATTTTGATGTGTAGAGGATAAAAAATGCCATAATGGCGGCACACATTATCTGATTGGTGGTTATTAAGTGATCGACATGTCCGATCCTTAGAAAGTCCAGCGCGATTTTTGCTATACAATAGATGATTACTGCGTGTGATGGATTAAAACGATCTTTGAAATATAATAGCAGAGAACCTGCAAAAAGAAGCAGAAAAACTACCGCTTCCAACTTTTGAATCGGAAACAGATTGCCGTTGGCGGTGTGTACACGCATGAAACCGTTATACGGAATACCCGCACAGCATCCCGCAAAAGCACATCCGATTTTTCCAAGTCCGTACATTAAAGGCAAGACTATCACATAGGATTCGAAAAACACTTTTTTGTACTGAGGAGTTATCTTGGAAAAAATAAGTACGCCCAAGATCATGCCCAGGGCAGCTCCTGTACTGTTAAGGCCGATAGTTCGTCCTTTTGTGATCACAAGATATCCTATGAATGACATATACATACACAGGATCATTTCTAATACAACGGACAAGCCTATAATTCTCAATGGAACATTCTTTTTCTTTTGCAGACCTGATGCGGTAGAAAAGCCAAAAAATATTGCAGATAACATCATTATCCTATACATGGGCAAAAATCTTCCTTTTTAGTAGAGTACTTATGGCATACTCTGGCATGAACCGCAGAAATGTTTAATTGTAGCGTTGACTGCTGCGTCGAGTGCGTCTATACATGTAAAATATAGAACTGCCAGAGATATAACAAGTCCATAGTTTACTATATACACTGTCATAACATTAACTGCAAACTTATTATCGGGATTATCTAAATACGCAATGATATCAAGTACAAATCCTATAATATTTATTCCCAATGCTACAAGTATAATTTTAGAAGACAAACTATCTGAAGTAATAACAATGGCAATTGAAAGAACCCAAATTGAAAAAGAAACTAAAGAGAGAACACCTTGTTTATAATTGTATATCATAGATGTATTGTTACTTGTGCATGCCAAGGCATCAAGAATCTTTTTAGAATTCACTGGTAACTTTGTTCTAATCTGATTAAATAAAAAAGGTTGAAAGCATTTATGATTGGATTTTATATATATTTCAGTGTCGGCACCAATATATAGAACTAAAGACTTTTCGATACTGCCATTTTCTTTTATTGATGTGATAATGGCCATTTTTTTGATTATAGATGGTTTGTATACATATTCGATCGCATTTGCAAACATATGAATTTCGTTATCTTTAAGAAACAGCGAATCATTTTCTGTTTCGATGCGAATTACGTTAGCACTCATAAATGTTTTAAACCTCCTTTTTTAAAATTATTTTATTGCATATAGATAACTGTTTCAAATGGAATGTGTAAAAAGGAATATGGATACCTGCACCGTATAGATAGCTTGTGTAAGAAGCGTACGGTGTAAAAACAGGTAATGTGAACCCCATGTCAAGGACACACGCTTCATTTTTTGGCAGTATTTATTGCCAATGCTGATGGTAGTTGATTGGTTACTTTATAATGATAGTATTCATTTGGTGCCATCCCTTGTAGTTGCACCTGGTACCTATCGTTATTGTAATAGTTAATCCAGTCATTTATTCTGTTCTGGACGTCATCGAATGTCTTCCAGGTTTTTATATATGGGCTAAGTTCATCCTTCATATGTCCAAAGAAACTCTCTTGTGGAGCATTATCCCAGCAGTTTCCTCTTCTGGACATAGATTGTGTGAGGATTGTGTTAGTAATAAGATCTCTAAACTTAACGCTAGTATAGTGACAGCCTTGGTCACTGTGAATGAATGTAGTAGCATTCAATGAGTATAAGTGATTCCTCATTAGTTGACGCACTGTTTCAAGAACAAAGTCTATTTCAAGTGATTCACTAAGCTGAAAAGCCAGTACTTGCATTGTGTAAGCATCAATAATCACTGATAGATAGCAGAAAGCGTCATTTAATCTGATGTAGGTTATATCTGTTAGCAGCACCTGTCGTGGTCCATGGCTCTTGAATTGACGTTGTACATGGTTCGGAGCAACAGCATTTGTCTTGAGTGCTTTTGCCATGCGCCTGTAGGGATTCGCTTTTCGAATAGGACATTTTAAGCCATACTTTCGCATAATCCTGATGACTTTCTTGTGATTCATGGGCGTGCCCGTTCTGACAAGCCTCATGCATATGCTTCGATATCCTTTGGCGTATCCTCTAAAGTCATATGCTTGTTTTATAAGAGCAAAATCCCGAAGATCCCTAGCTTCACTCTGGAGACGGTGTTGTGAAGCAGCCTCTGATATGTAGCGATAATACCCGGAGCGCGATACACCTGCGAGTTCGCAGAGCTCCTTTACATCCAGACAACTGTCATTAGAGCTGACTTCTCTTTGGATGGCTTTAAATATATATTCCTTCTGATGAACTAGTTTCCCGGAGGATGAAGATATATATTTTGAATTTTTTTTAAAAACTCAACCTGCTGTTCAAGATGTACGATTCTTTGCTGCATCTCTTTGATAGATGTTGAAGTCCTCTGGGCGTCAAGGTTTTTCTTTGCATAGGCCTTGGTGCGCTCAGCTTGTGACAATCCCCTAGGTGGTTTTAATCCTTCAGGAGAAGTCGCCTCTGCAAGGATATTTCTGCGTATGTTATCAATGGTAGTCCTTGCGAACATCGAGGGATCATACCCAGCAGCCTTAAGAATCTTAGGTGTTGTAAGACCATGGTTAGTTACCTGGTCAATAAAATATTCCTTGAACTCAAGAGTGAACGTTAGCCTATAGGGGGTAGCTGTGTGTGTATAAGGATTCTGAACAAGAATTGCAACTTGTTCATTTGTGTAACATGGTTTCTTTTTTGGATTCATATAGAGTCCTCCCTTGCTAATTATATCAGCAAAGACAGTTACATCCGTGTCCACATGTTGGGATTATCACATTTTTTAGTAAATATACAGCCAATGTTATGTCCACATGTCGGATTTGTTGTTTGAAATCCTGCCAAAATGCTTTTTGGCTGTGTCCACTTCTTGGGGTTCATTTTA
>NZ_AUJY01000020.1 GCF_000424465.1 Butyrivibrio hungatei NK4A153
TTGTCAAACGGCGAATTGAGAGCGGGGGTTATTGCAAATTGATTTCTGCGATTTCTCCGCTTGAACGGCGCAGTCTTTTCGCTAACAGCATGATTCTGACGGTGTAGCGGCACGCTATTCGCGGGTTTATTTCAGCATAGGAAAAATCCTTTATTGAAATAAGGCTGCGGAAACCACAGCCTTGCTCATTGAAAATTTAATACCTTATCCGAGATTCTGATTGTTTACAGCAGCAAGGATTATATCAGTATCAATACTTTTTTTATCCTGCTGGGAACCGATTACAAGAGCATCGCTCATAAGATTATCGATCAGCCTTGGATTTCCATGTGTATGGCTTGCCACGGCGCGGAGTGCCGATTCGTCGATTATTGCTTTAGAGCTTCCGGCGCAGTTCAACTTGTGAACGACATAACTCATTACTTCATCATCTGTAAGCCCTTGATAATTATAGTGTATAGTTATCCTTTGACGGAGAGCTTCGTGGATCTGCTTGCGGAGTATGTCATTTAAATGAGATTCTCCACAAAGGATGAGTGTGAAGCAGTTGACGGAATCGTAGCCGTAATTCATCAGCATCTTGATGTCATTAAAGATTCCGTTTGAAAGATACTGCGCTTCATCTATGGCAAGAAGGAGCGGTTGCCGTTTTTCGTGGTACAGATAGTAGATCTGTTCTTGGATGGCTTTAAACATGGCGGTTTTGCCACCTTTTTCACTAACACCCAGGATTATACAGAGCTGTTTATAAAAGTCGGCAACGCTGATTGTTGAAAGACAGATGTATTCCATATGGTGAAGATTTGGATTGAGGCTTTTTGCAAAACAACGCAGGCAGTAAGATTTTCCCATCCCTGGGCTTGCGGTAAAAAGCCCGATTCCACGGACATCTTTTAAGACATTGAGTCTTGACGTCATTTCATCGAAATCCTTTGAACGAAAACAGTCTTTTTCAGAAATCTGTTGTTTGTCAAAAGGGTTGAATGCAAGTGAATAATAGTCATTATACATTGGAATCTCCTAACTTCGAATAATCAATGGTGGGACCATTGTTGCGTTTTGTATGACAGTTCTCAACTTTGTTCGTAGGACGTATCGGATAATGCTCTTTTTCGAAAAGGATGAACGCAGAATCCATTTCTCCCGGACGAAAACGTATCTCGACTTTCATGTCAATGAACTGCATTGGGACGTCATAGGATACTTTTCCGAAGGAAACAGTTGCATCTTTTCGCACCTTACGAATGATACGGTTTAAGAAGCATTCATCAAGCCATTCGCGGGACTTGGGGGACTGAACATTTTTTACTGAAGCCTGATACCTTTCAAAAGGAGTACAGTTTATGCCTGTATGGAGTGTTGTATTGTAGCTGCGAATATATTCAGCAAAAAGTGTATTGAACTCCTCAAGGGATGAAATGGAATCCATATCGAGTCCATAGAGCCAACGCTCTTTGGTGGTTCTCCAAAATCTTTCTATTTTGGCTTTGCTTGCACCGTCGCGAACTTTTGTATGAAGGAGAACGGTACCGATAGAGCCACAGATTAGAGAAAGCTGGTCGTTCGAATAAGGGCCGCCGTTATCGGTGTAAAGCTTAGCAGGAATTCCGTATGTTGCGACAGCATTCTTGAATACAGACTGGAAGTTTGCGGCAGAGTCATTGTAAAAGAGTTTTCCGCCGACTATAAGTCTTGAATGATCGTCAATGATACATATGGCATAGACACGATGTGATTTTCCGTCCTCTGTTATGTAAGGGAAGTAGCAGGTATCTGTTTGCCACATCTTCCCGAATGAGTCTTCCTCAAAAGCTTTGCGGTCTCGAATATTTGGGTTGCGGGCAGATTTTAGATCATTGTTCTTGATAAAGCGTTGTACAGAGCAGACGTTTACAGTTGCAGGAATGAATCCGTTCTGTATGAGCTGCGCATGAATCTGAGTAGCGTTTAGCCGGGGGAAGTCTTGTTTGAGACGAAAAATCTCTTCTATTGCAGTGTCTGTGAGTACACGGGTGCATCCTTTATCGCAACGTTCAGATGGCAACAGAGCATCGTAGCCATAACGCTGGTAGTTTGATACCCACTTTTCGAGGGTTTTATATTTGATTTCTTTTACGGTGCCATCCGGAAAAGTGAGCGGCTTTTCCGTTACTCTTTTGTAATAAGCTGTTCTTGAGGCGTCAGGAAACAGACCCTGGATCACCGGGGCAATCAGAGCGAAACGGAATTGAGCAATCTCAGTTGCAGTTGATAGTTTTTTTGTATCGTTCATAATTCTTTACCTCCTATGGTTGCATCATAGATGAGGCAAGAGGGGATTACCATTCCCGTGTCGTGTGATTACGGGCAATTGAAATCCGGAGGAGATTTGCTCCGCGGCAAGTGCGTTGGATTTTTGTGTGATTGCAAAAAAGACATGCCTGTTTTCTGCAAAAAAGACAATGCATGGGAGGAGTATGGAGCAAGAAAGGCGAGCTCCACCAATGAAGCAAAGAAGGTCTGCTCTAAAGTTTTTAAAAGCCCTTGCCATTCAAGCCGATGTTTTTTATAGAGATCTTTCCAGCGATAGAGTGTTGATGGAGAAATCCCAAAGCGATCACAGAGATTTGAAACGGTATAACGCTTCATGGCGTATTCTGTGAGAACACGGAGGATGAAGAAAAGACTATAAGAATCATATGGGATTATAGGATCTGGAAGAATGGCATGCGTACAGCCACAGGAACACTTTACACGTACAATCTCAATCGTAGATGAGACGGGCTTGCCCTTTATAAAGTCCACAACATAACGATTATACTTGGCAAAGCTATTGCAATCGCCGGTACGCCCGCATGAAGGACACTTTGTTTTCTTTGGCTTGAACGATGTCATAAAAGAATCAAACAGAGTTTTTGTTGAATTTTTTTGTCGGATAAGGTTGCATTTTAATTGATTCTCTCGTATCATAACAAGGCGATTCTTAAGATGACTGTTTATGCACAGGCAACCATTAATTAGGACTTAGATCCTGCACAGGACCTGTTTACAGCGCTTAAGTTTGGTTATGAGGGAGAACGGATCTTTGGTCGGATGGGTTCTTCCTCTTTTTATTTAGTCAATAAACAACAGGAAAAACTATACAGTATTAAGACTACAGATACAAGAAAAAAGCGTGCCGTAAAAAACAGCACGATAGTGATAGATAAGAAACAAAAAAAACGATTTTAATATGCGTTGGAATTGCGGGCGGATGGAAAGTTAATTTGCCGCGTGACACTAAATTTTCTGGTGGATTCAATAATCTCCCATAAATACCGTATAATGAATCTGAATTACAGAATATATTTTTAGTGTCATACTTGTGTTGCCTAATTAAACCAGTAGACAACATTTTTGGTGTCTATAGATAATATGAAGTGACCTCACATTTGTAGCAATGTGGATTTAGGGATTACCACATACAAAGGGAGGTCACCATAAATAGAATAATCAAATCGGAATGGTTGCTTATAGTTCAAACTACACAGTGTGTGCTATTATTTTATATTTTTTTTATAAAAATATTTATATACGTTTTATTGATAGTGGGTTTTTGTGTTATAATTGTTTTTAGCTTGAAGTATTGGTTTGCATAATTTCGTAGAAACATTCAAAAAAGAATGATTTATGAAGGGAGACATAGTGTTATGAATACTAAGTTGGTAAGAAAGATTCTAGCAGTAACTATGACGGCAACAATGCTTATTATGCCACTTACTGTAGGAGCTACTGATTCGGCAAGTGCACCGTCAGGTTCAACGAGTGCCGGCAGCTCATCGAAAGCTACAACGGTAAGTGCAACAGAAGCTTCTAAGGCTTCTTCATCAAAGGATTCATCGAGCAGTAAGGATTCTTCGAGTAATGAAGAGACTTCAACCGCTCAGGTTGCTACAACCAGTCAGGTTGCTGTTGGCGGAGCTGTAGTTAAGAATGAGCTTCCGGGTGCGTTCTTCGTTGCTCCCGCTTCTCCGATTGCCGGAATTGCAATCAGAGAGGGCGTTGGTGCGATTAAGTCAAAAGCTAGTCTTGCAGGCAATGAGACACCTTTCGTAAGGGCATATACAGTTGAGCGTAAATCCAGCCCTGCCGTTTATGCAAGTTTTGACGCTGCGGCTGCTACTGTTGGAGGAACGGTTGTAGGCGGTATCAATGTTGACCTTGGTAAGCTTACAGGCGGTAAGTTCACATCTCTTCCTGATGGCGTAACTGTTCCTGTGACAATCGGAATCAAGAATTTTGATCCTAACAAGACCTATTTTATCGTAAGAGTTGCTCCCGGTGGAGCTATTCAGATTATCCCTGTAACAGTTGAGAATGGCAGAGCTACATTCGAAATTACAGGTGGACTTGCAGGATATGGACTGCTCGTAAAATAACAAGGAATAAAACATTTGGCCGGGAAATGACTCTTATGAGCCATTTCCCGCTATTTATTTACCGGTAAGTTGGGGGACGTATGGGTAAAGAAGAGAATAGGCATGATAGTATCCTAATGGTGGCGGTTATTGTTCTGGCTCTTGTTTGTCTATGTATGTATGGTATTCAGGGAATATTTGGGTTTTCTCTTTTTCCTGACGAATTTGGCTATTGGGCAAGTGCTGCAGGATTCCTTGGATATGATTTCAGCGAAGTGTGTTCTATCAGTTCTTTTTATTCATTTGGATATTCTCTGATCCTTATTCCTATTTTGAAGTTATTCTCAGATTCTATAATTGCATATAGGGCGGCTGTGGTAGTTAATCTTTTACTGCAGATTACTTCCTTTTTTATTCTGTGTAGAATAGCAAAAAAACTTTTTGCGGATACAACTAAGCTTTTGCAGATTATTTTGGCCGGAATGACGGTACTGTATTCGCCGTGGGTATTTTATACACAGATGACTATGACAGAGGGGCTTCTTTTCTTCTGTTATACAGTTGTTGTGTACTTTATGATTTTGTATATTGAGAAGCCTTCAATTATAAGGGGTATTATAATCGCACTCGCTTCAATCTACATCTACTCGGTTCATATGAGAGCTGTAGGGATACTTGCTGCGGCTGGAATAACAATGATGGTCGTCGCATTTATAGGGATTAAGAGGTCAGATAATAGAGTGTTGCCAGCTACGGTTTTTGCAGCGATTGTACTGCTTATTGGCTTTATCATTTGTTTTAGTATCAAGGATAATGTCATAAATAAGTTATATTCAAGTGGGACAGCTGACAAAACATATATTAATGATTATTCAGGGCAGGTTACCAGAGTACAAGAAATATTTAGTTTTGCAGGAATTGGCAGATTTTTCGCAAGCATGATTGGAAAAATCCTTTACCTTGGATGCGCAACTTTTGGAACTGCATATATAGGAATATATGCGCTAATCAGAAAGACTATAAAAAAAGATTTAAAAGCTTTTTTTATTCTTACAGCATCATTCATGCAGTTCATGGTAATGTGCATTTTTCTGATGAACAGTGCGGATCGTATTAATAATAGATTTGACCTTTTTTTGCACGGAAGATACTTTGAGTTTGTAGTGCCGATAATGGCAATGATAGGAGTATATGAGTTATTAACGAGAGATAACTATATCAGAAAACTTGTTATCGCGGCCGGTATCATTATGGCAAGTGGCATTGCGTCTATTGTTATAGTTTCAGCTAATGAAGTTGGGATGAATGATCCGCATGTAATGATGATGATAGGGATGAGCTATTTTCTCAATAGAGATGATTTTCATCCTATCCGCGTAATAATAATGAGTATAGTTTTTACGCTTATTATTATTGGCGTGATCATTATAGGAATATATTTTTACAAAAAGAAGGGAAATGCTATTAACATCTGTATTGCGTATTTGCTTCTGATAGGACTTTCATATCATGCCTGCAATCATCTGATATATATATGCCAGTCGTATATTTATGGAGATATCCAGGTTGCTGATGAAATAACAAATTTACGCAATAACGGGCATAATGGTGATATAATACTGTTATATGAGGGCGGGCTTGAGTATATAGATACCGTCCAGATGAGACTGCGAGATGAGCATATACATGTTGTATATGTTGATGATAGCTTTGATATAAGTGATATTTCTAAGGATAGTATGGTTTTGGTAGATTTTGAGAGTGGGTTAAAGGATAAGCTTTCAAGTATCTACGAAAAATATTGGGAGTCAGGACATTTTGATTTGTACTACAACATTTCAGAGAGGTGAACTGATGAAGCTAATAATCCAGATACCATGTTATAACGAAGCAGAGACGTTGGAAGTCGCATTAAATGACCTTCCTACGCATATTGACGGGATTGATGAGATAGAGTATCTCATCATCAATGACGGAAGCCGGGATAATACTGTGGAAGTCGCCAAGAGATGGGGAGTTGACCATATTGTTAACTTCAAACAAAATCAGGGACTTGCCAAGGGATTTATTGCCGGACTTGACGGATGTCTTCGATGCGGTGCCGATATTATTGTTAATACAGACGCTGACGATCAGTATAAGGGCGCGGATATTGAGAAAATCGTGCGTCCTATCTTAAACGGAGATGCGGATATGGTAATAGGCGCAAGACCTATTGATGAGACCGAGCATTTTTCGTATATCAAGAAGAAACTTCAGCATTTGGGAAGCTGGTCTGTAAGGCGGGCTTCCAATACAAATGTTCCCGATGCGCCGAGCGGATTCAGGGCATTTTCCAGAGAAGCTGCCATGAAGCTCAATGTAGTAAATGATTATACATATACACTTGAGACTATTGTGCAGGCGGGAAGAGAGAATATCCCTATGATGAGTGTTCCGATAAGGACTAATGCGGAACTGCGTCCTTCAAGGCTTTTTAAGAGTATGTGGGGATATGTCAAGAAATCTATACTCACAATTTTACGGGCATATGTTATGTATAAGCCGCTTAAGGCTTTTACGCTTATAAGTCTGCCTTTTATTTTCATTGGAACAGGAATTGGAGTAAGGTTTTTGTATTATGTTTCGGTAGGACGAAGCGGAGGACATATCCAGTCTCTGATACTTGGGTGCACGTTGATAATCATAGGATTTCTTATTTTTGTAATCGGAATACTGGCAGATACTATAGCATCGAATAGGCGTATCCTTCAGGATGTTCAGTTCCATGTTAAGAGTATTGAGTACGGTCGTGAACCACGAATGGAAGCACCGTTATTTACAGAAGAGAGAGAGGTTCTAAAGAGGATAAAATGAGTATGCGAAAGATTATTTATAGAAATATACGAATTGTAACGGCGTTTATGATATTGGTAAGTATGTTTTATTTTACAGGATATGAGGTATGTGCTTCTGAACAGCTGACAGGCGAAATGCAGTCTGTTTCTGCAAATACTGATGCATATGATTCAAAGAGTACTACGGGTAAGAAGGTTACGGTAAGTGCCGGTAGCACGGTATTGGTAGTTGGAGAAGAATCAGGATGGGTGCATATAGTATATAAAGGTGACGAATTATATATTAAGAAGGATAACAGTAGTAACCTTGTAGAACTACAAAACAGTGAAACTGCGCAGGAATTACAGGAACAGGCTCAGATTGACAAAGCGTGGACGGAGTCGTATGTAGCTCAGATGAAGGCTGTAAGGAATGCCAGAATTTGGAGGATGATCATTATTCTCTTGATTGTTTCGGTAACATCTTATGTTGTTTTCAGTGGAATAAGACGTAATGCAGAAGCATCTAAGGAAAAGGCAAGCGAGACAAATGCGAATGGATAAGACGCTGACAGAAAAATTAAGAAAAGTCAAAGAAAAGTTATCAGACAAAGAGTTTAGAAAAAAGGTGAGCATCGCGATAAATCCGGAGCCTATAGATGGTTCGGATTATTTGGTCGATTATATGGCTCGCGTGCTGTTATTCTTGTTTCCGTTATATATGTATGAAGCTGATGTTATCAAATTTATGGGGGTATCTGTGAAGGATATCCTTTTTGGAGTTGTGGTAGCGATAATGTCGCTGTGGTGTGGCAGGAAGTTTATTATAAAGGGAAGTCTAAAGGATCGCTTACAGGGCGAGAAAAGGTTTATTATTATCGGGGCTTTTGCGCTTGTTCTTATTTGTTTTATCATACAGCCCATAATGGACGGGGGAGAAGTTTCGCGTACATATTACTACATGCTTATGTTTTTAGTGCCTTTTTGTATGTATTATATTAAGCCTGTCGGAAAGTATTATCTGCAGATTTTACTGGCTTCATATACATTGATTTTTTTGAGTATATACAGGTATGTTTTCACAGGTGCGGCTACGATAATCGGAGCTGAAGCTCTGCTGGATAATAGTGCCGGAAATATCACTGCGTTATTGCTTATATGCGCGGTAAGTGCATTTTTGTATGTTTCTGAGGATGATGCGCAGAAACAGAAAGTATATCTTGTTTATTCTGTATTGGGATTTATTCTTTTGTTTTTATATGGCGATATGCTGGCATTTATGACAATGTTGATGTTTATATTATTTCTACAGTTTATCAGGCGCCCGATTCAGAGTTTCATTAAGCGGAATATGATAATTCTTTTTGTATATGCGTTTTGTGCTTCAAATGCACCGCTTTTGTCATATTTTGAGGCAAAGGGAATTAATAAGACGTTTGATCTTGAGTATAGCATATATATTGATATATTGATTGCTGTGGCGGGACTTGCCGTTACAAGCTACTGGGACAAGATTCCGAAGGAATACGATGAGGATCATACGGTACTTGTAAGATTCTCTAAATGGTACAGAAGGTCAATCCTTTTGGTTCTGATAGCGATATGTATAGCATTTACATATGGGACAAGGGTAGGAAGTATTTCGAGTCTCGCAGGCGGAAAGGCTATATCGGGCTTTTTTACAAGTATTATAAATTCTGCAAATAGTGCAACAGGTGAGTTGTGGAATATATTGATGATTTATGGAGCATTTGGGCTTATAGTCGTTCTGGCACTTGGTGCAGTTGCTGTTAATGAGCTTATAAACAATTGGAAAAGCCCGGTTTGTACAGAGGTGGATAAAGGGTATATCTTACTTGCGCTATTATTTATTTTCCAAGGAATCATTTATCCGTTTTCGGGTTCGTCTTTGCCTGAGTTTTTGGTTTTTTTTGGACTGGCAATTACTTGCCGTAAGAAAATGATTGTCTGATTATAATGATGAAATCATTGCAAGGAGGAAGTTTCATGTCTGAGAAGAAAAATATTGCTGTTGCCGGAGCAGGATATGTGGGCATGAGTATAGCAACGCTTCTTTCACAGAGTAATCATGTGATTATAACGGACGTCCTTCCCGGGAAGGTAAAAGCTATAAATGAAGGGATATCGCCGGTTCGGGATGAGTATATAGAAAAGTTTCTTGCAAAGGGAAATCTTGATCTTACCGCAACAACGAATGCAATAGATGCATATAAGGATGCTGATTATGTGGTTATCGCAGCGCCGACCAATTATGACAGTAAGCGGGATTATTTTGATACTTCTGCGGTAGAGTCGATAATAGGGGAAGTGATGGAAATCAATCCCGATGCGGTTATTGTAATAAAGTCTACTGTTCCTGTCGGTTTTACTTTGAGAATAAAGAGACGAAAACATATTTCAAATATATTGTTTAGTCCTGAGTTTCTTAGAGAGTCTAAGGCTCTTTATGACAATCTGTATCCGAGCAGGATAATAGTTGGTACAGACAAAGAGGATTCGGTGCTTGTTGATAAGGCACATGAATTTGCGAATCTTTTGAAGGATGGTGCCGAAAGTAAGGATGTAGAGATTATTATAATGCAATATACGGAGGCAGAAGCGGTTAAATTATTTACCAATACTTATCTGGCTCTTAGGGTGTCATATTTTAATGAGCTTGATACATATGCTGAACTTAAGGGGCTTGATACGGGAGCGATAATACATGGCGTGTGCTCCGATCCGAGAGTTGGAGATTTTTATAATAATCCTTCTTTTGGATACGGCGGTTATTGTTTGCCGAAGGATACAAAGCAGCTTCTTGCCAATTATGGTGATGTTCCGCAGAATATGATCGAAGCAATTGTTGAGAGTAATAGGACAAGGAAGGATTTTATTGCTGACAGGATACTTGATTTGGCGGGTGCATACAGTGCAAATGATGAGTGGAACAAGGAGAAAGAAAAAGAGATTATTGTAGGGGTATTCAGGCTTACAATGAAAACCGGTTCCGATAACTTCCGCCACAGTTCAATTCAGGGCGTAATGAAGAGAATCAAGGCAAAAAATGTGAAGATAATAATTTATGAGCCTTCACTTAAAGATGGCGAGACTTTTTTTGGAAATGAAGTAGTCAATAATCTTGATAAATTTAAAAAGATGAGCAAAGCGATAATTGCGAACAGATATGATTCATGTCTGGATGATGTAATGAATAAGGTATATACAAGGGATATATATAAGCGAGACTAAGAGTTATAATTACCTCCTTTATGCACACTTGTTTACAAAATATGGTATACTAAAAATGAGTAGGGGGTTATTATGCGATTCCGTACGAAACTCATTATCACTTCAGTGGTGATTGTTATATTTCCTCTTTTCCTTGCATTTGGAATGTTCTTAATGGGTGGAAGGTATATTGTGCGTAAACAACAGGCTGCCCAGGAACATTCAGGGTCTGTCGATTACAATATGGTTTCAAACCCAATCGAAGCATTTGCAATGGGAACGGATAGATTAATAAATGATATAGAAGAGGAGAGACTTGTTCACCCTTTTATTTTGGAAAACCCGGAAGTACTTCAGAATATTAATGAGAAAGTAGCCTCTTTGTATTCATATATAATCGTGAAAAGAGGAGATGCTAATTTTTATGTTGCTGATGAAAATGCAGAAGCCGCTGAGAGCGTAATAGATGAGCTCAGTTATGGAAGCAGTGTTAACAGCATATATGTATTACCGGAGTCCAAATTATTTGTAAGACAGTATAATTTTATTTTTTCAACAGGGGAACCCGGAAGTCTTTATATCATTTCAGGAATAAAAGCAGAATTCCCCAAATCACTTATTATATACATGACCGTGTCGATAGTAATTATACTTTTACTTACGAGTATCTTGCTTACGACATGGATAGGAAGAAGCTTTTTCAAACCAATTGATGAGCTTAATATTGCAATGCAGCACATCAAGGACGGTAACTTTGATTATATACTTCCGACGGATGTCAAAGAAAAGGGCGAGATAGGCGCTATCTACAGAAACTACGAGGACATGCGCCTTAGGCTTAAGGAATCTGCGGAAGAGAAGATAGAACGAGAACGGCAGAACAGGGAGCTTATCAGCAATATTTCTCACGATCTTAAGACTCCCATAACTGCCATAAAAGGATATTCACAGGGACTTATGGAAGGCGTTGCAGCCAATCCCGAGATGCAGCACAAGTACGTTAAGATTATTTATAACAAGGCAAATGATATGAATAATCTTATCAATGAGCTGACTCTTTACTCCAGTATCGACAACAACAGAATTCCGTATAACTTTGTAAAGCTGGGTGTTGCGGAGTATTTCGGAGATTGTATTGAAGAAATCGGTGCAGACCTTGAGAGCAAGTCGATAAAGCTTAATTATTCGAACTTAACGGGGCCCGATACGCAGATAGTTGCAGATCCCGAGCAGCTTAAGAGAGTTGTGAACAACATAGTGAGCAACAGTGTTAAGTATCTCGACAGGGATGACGGAACGGGACAGATCGACATAAGGATATTGGACGAAGTCGATTCAATCCGCGTTGAACTTGAAGATAACGGAAAGGGTATAGCACAGAAAGACATTCCGAATATCTTCGACAGATTCTACAGAACGGATGCTTCCAGAAATTCCAAGCAGGGAGGAAGCGGAATAGGTCTTTCTATCGTAAAGAAGATCATAGAAGATCATGGCGGATATATATGGGCAACAAGCCATGAGGGAGAGGGAACGTGTATGCATTTCGTGCTCAGAAAGTACATTGAATTTGCAGGCGGTTCCGAAACAGTTACAGTTGACCATAATACTTAAAGAAAGGCAGAAGAGTGTATGAGCAGAATACTTATTGTTGAGGATGAAGAGGCAATCGCTGACCTTGAGAAAGACTATTTGGAACTTAGCGACTTTGAGGTAGCTATCGAGAACACCGGAGATGCGGGACTTCGCACGGCACTTGCTGAGGAGTTTGATCTTGTTATCCTGGATCTTATGCTTCCGGGTATGGACGGATTCGAAGTTTGTAAGCACATAAGGGAAAAGAAAGATGTGCCTATCCTCATGGTTTCCGCCAAGAAGGATGACATCGATAAAATAAGAGGACTGGGACTTGGAGCAGATGATTACATCACAAAGCCTTTCAGTCCTTCGGAACTTGTTGCGCGTGTTAAGGCACATATGGCAAGATACTCAAGACTTGTCGGATCGGGACATGAGAGCAATGACTTTGTTGAGATCAGAGGTCTTAAGATCGACAAGACTGCAAGAAGAGTATATGTGGATGATGAGGAAAAGAGCTTTACCACAAAAGAGTTCGATCTTCTCACATTCCTTGCTGAGAACCCCAACCACGTATTTACCAAGGAAGAACTTTTTAGAAAAATCTGGAACATGGATTCTATCGGTGATATCGCAACGGTAACCGTTCATATCAAAAAAATCCGTGAGAAGATTGAATACGACACATCAAATCCTCAGTATATAGAGACAATCTGGGGAGTTGGTTACAGATTTAAGGTTTGATTATGTGCTATGCAGTATAGAAAGATTCTTTTGACATTTTATCTGATAATGCTTTCTACGATCCTTCCTATCTATATGAAGGACGGGTATTATATGCTCGGAGAGGAAAAGTGGAATATATACATGATAATAAGCGCTGCCATTGCGGGGCTTATTATTTTTGCGTACATTTCTGAGTTTATCGAAAAAGGTGTGGAGAAATCGGAGATACGAAACCTGTTTAAAGTATTTCTCTGCCTTAATCTTATCAATCTCGCTGTTTCCATTGATCACAAAGTAAGTTTCTGGGGACTTGAAGGATGGCGAACGGGATTTATCACGTTTATCCTGATGATGTTCTTCTGCTTTGTCTATTCGGAAGGAATCGTTATCAACGGATATCTTCTTGCTGCGATATTCCTTACCCCCTTTGTTATCGCTATTCTTGTTATAGCGGAGCGCTTTGGCGTGAATATCCTCAGCGTTTCGGGTACAGATCCGTCATTTTTGGCGTGCGTCGGAAACATCAATTGGTATGCGGGATATCTTTCTATATTTGTGCCTCTTGGAATTGGCTTTGCCGTGACACGTGAGCTTTTTGGAAAGCAGTTCTACTTTTGGAGTTTCTACAGCGTGGTTGTCTTAATGGCTCTGTTTGTTCAGGGAAGCGACAGTACTCTTTTGACCCTGATCGGTACATACGGCCTTCTTATCTGGTATTGCCTCTATGAAAAAGAGAGACTGCAGGCGCTTATGATACAGCTCTTTGTCCTTGGCCTTGCCATGTTTGAGGTAAAGATCTTATTGGGAATTTTTCCCGGAAAATATACATATTCGGACAATATCTTAATCAAAATCTGCGATATGAACGGCGGAATATTCTTCATGACCGTGGGACTTTTGCTATACATGATAGTATCGCTTTCCAAAGAGAGCGAAGAAAGCAGTCTTCGTGGCGAAAAATACAGAAAGATATACAAGACTTTCGTCTGCATTATAGCAACATTGGGACTTGCGTATGTGATTGTAAGATTTGATGATCTTGCGGGTAACGGACGCGGCACAATATGGCGCATTACGCTTGATATGTACAAAGAGCTCCCTTCATTTAGGAAAGTTGTAGGTGTGGGAAGAGACTGCTTTAGCGCATATGCTTATTCAAAGCCTGTGCGCGCGGAGCTTCTTATAAATGAGTTTGGTGAAAACAGACTTACCAACGCGCACAGTATTTTCCTTACTGAGCTTATTGAAGGTGGACTAGCGGGACTTGTAGGAATGCTGTTTATTGCTTTTTACGTACTTGCAAGCCTTAAGAAATGCGATAAAGAAAAGGGGCCCGCAGCTATTATCTGCGCGCTCCCTATAGTTTCATATTATCTTAACGGAATGGTATCTTTTTCCCAGGTATTATCAACCCCTTATGCGTTCATTTGTCTGGGACTGGGGCTGTATATAGCAAACAGCGGCGAATCACAGGTCGGGAATGGGGATTGATTCATCAAGTTCATGGAAAAAAGTTCTTGTCTTAATGATGCCTCTGACGGCGTCATTATATTCATAGAGGAAATGTTCATTTATATTCTCTTCTCCATACATCATTACACGGCCTGAATAGGCTTGAAGAATAGAGATATATCGCTTATCCTGGTCGAACATATTCAGTATCTCATCTTTTCTGCGGCGGGGATGTTTTGCAGCAAATTTTCTAATGTCTAACTGCAGATCTACCGGAAGATTTTTCTCATTTTCTTTAACTGTGTGAAGGATCCGGTCGTACTTCTTGTCGTCGATCTTTTTAAATCTGTCGACAAATTCCAAACAGCAACCGTTATCAGGCAATAAGAGTCTGACTCTGTCATCGCCGTAAACATCTTCTATGACTGCAACAATGTTGGGAACAACGGGCTTTCCGCTGTAATCAAGTAAAATGACTTTATCACCCTTTTTGTACATAGGCACCTCGCTTTTTCCGTAAAAGACAGCCGATGTTTCCCTTTTATTATAACATGGTTATTAACATGATTGCGAACCATTTATTTCTTTTTTTAAGTTATTTTTAGGTTCGGCTAATAAAATTTTTAGGGAGGTGAAAAATTCATTCGGAAAGGAGAAGGAATGGCAGGGTTCAAAGATGTGTTTCAAAGAATTGAAGTTAAATATCTGCTTGATGATGAGCAATATACAAAGCTCATGAAAAAGCTTGAGAATATGGCCAAAGTGGACAGCTATGGTAAGACTTCCATCCAGAACATTTATTTTGATACACCTGACTTTAAACTGATCGAAAGATCTTTGGAGAAGCCCGTTTATAAGGAGAAACTTCGTCTTAGAAGTTATGGAACGGCCAAAGATGACACAACATCTTTTATCGAGATCAAGAAAAAGTTTAAGGGAGTTGTATACAAAAGAAGAATTTCAATGCCATATTCAGAAGCGGTTGACTACCTTATGAATCATAAGGAGCCAAAGGAAAAGTCTCAGATTTCCAATGAGATAGACTATTTCCTTAAGTATTACAAGGGGCTTGCACCTGCGATGGTTATTTCGTATGACCGTATCGCGATGGTGGGGATAAATGACCCTGAACTTAGGATCACATTTGATACAAATATCAGATGGAGAACCGATAAGCTTAGTCTCAAGGAGGGCAATGCCGGACATGATATCTTGCTTCCGGGACAACACCTTATGGAGCTTAAGATCGCCGGAGCTATGTCTCCTGAACTGGCTAATATCCTTGACGAGCTTAATATCAGAAAGACATCTTTTTCCAAGTACGGAAGAGGATATCTTGAGTATATGTATGGCCAGACAACTGAAATGGCCAACAAAGGTATCATACCTAAGAAAGAAGACAAATCTAAGATTGTTGCACTGCGTAGAGCAGTATGACAAAGACATAATGACAAGTTGAAGGGAGTATTGACAGCATGACAACGACAGACATAGTTTTCGGCACAATAATGCCTAACGGCACGATTACAGGTTTGACATTTATTATCTCTATTCTATGTTCTTTGGCAATTGGCGTATATATTGCTTTTATGTACACCATAAAAAATGATTACACCGGTAGCTTTGTAGTGGCGTTGGCGCTGATACCGGCGATAGTACAGGTTATCATCATGTTGGTAAACGGAAACATCGGAGCGGGAGTTGCGGTAGCGGGAGCATTCTCACTTGTCCGCTTCAGATCCGCACCGGGTTCGGGAAAAGAGATAACTAGCATATTCCTTTCAATGGCGGCAGGTTTGGCAACCGGGATGGGATATATCGGTATAGCAGTGATTTTCGTAGTTTTTATCACACTTGCAAACCTGATCTTTTCAAACATTAATATGTTTAATGGTGCTAACGGTGAAAAATATCTTAAGATCACAGTTCCCGAGGGACTTGATTTTGAAGGAATATTTGATGACATATTTGAAAGATACACTAACAAGGCTGAACTGATGGAAGTAAGGACCACAGCAATGGGAAGCCTTTACAGACTTAGCTACAAAGTAGTATTGAGAGCAAAAGCTTCAACAAAGAGCATGCTCGACGAAATGCGTGAAAGAAACGGAAATCTGGAGATTATCTGTTCAAGGTCTATAGCTTCAAAGACTGAGGAATTGTAATCTCGAAAAACACTTTTTTCTTGCTCGAAGGATGCACAAAACCAAATCGGTAGCAGGCAAGACACACGTTGGTCTTTCCTACTTTTTCGGAATACTCAAGGGACTCTTTTGTTCCGTATTTCCTATCGCCGAGGATGGGGTGTCCCATGTGAGCAAGTTGTACCCTGATCTGGTGGAAACGCCCGGTCTGAAGCTTTATTTTCAAAAGCGATGAGTTTTCATCTCTTTGCATAACCTCATAGTCGAGAACAGCTTTCTTTATCTCTCCGGAAAAAATACGCTGTTCTTGGCCCTTACCCAGGATGATGGTCTGGTTCTTTAGTGAGTTTGCCTCCTTTCTACTCACTACGAGCGCCAGGCCATCGTTCTGTTTTCTTACAAGAAGATCTTCAAGATGTCCGGCGCCGTCTGCCACGTTTCCGTAGCAAAGGGCATAGTAGTATTTGTCGGTGGTGTGTTCTTTTATCTGCTTGGCGATAAAAGTGGCTGCCGCTTTATTTTTTGCAACAACAACGACACCCTCTACGGGCTGATCGAGTCTGTAGAGGGTTCCGACATATGGAGGCTTGCCGGTATTGCCGGCCGCTCTGTTTTTGCGTGCAAGATAATTACGAATGCTGCTCACAAGGTCCATCTTGCCGACCGTAGCGCCTTCTGTCGCCATTCCGGCAGGCTTGTGGCAAACAATAATGTCATTATCTTCATGTATTATCTTAAGTGTAGTATTCATAGCACCTTATTTATTCTTTTGTGTATTTTTGGTCTGTTGTTTCGGAAGCGTTACGACAAATCTTATTATTTTGTCGCCGTCTCGAAGCGCTTCGATCGTTCCGCTGTGGGAAGTGGCGATAGCCCTTGCAACGGAAAGACCTATGCCGTATCCGCCCGTTTCCCTGCTTCTTGATAAGTCGGCTCTGTAGAAACGATCAAAGAGCCTGTCCAGATTACCGTAAGGAATTGTATCACAGGTATTGGAAACTTCAAAGACAATGTGCTTATTCACAGACAACAGCACGTGGATGCTTCCGTATGAAGACGAATATTTAAAAGCGTTGTCTATAAGCAGGCAGGCGAGCTGGTTCATTGAGCTCTTGTTACCTACAATATGTATTCCGTCCGGAATATCGATTTTGTAGTTTTTTTCCTGTGCTTCAGCAATCGGTTCAAAAGAAACTGCAGCATCCTTGAGCGTTTCGCTAAGGTCGAAGTCTGTAAATACAACGTGCATGCGCTCTTCGTCCATTCTCGAAAGAGTCAGCATGTTCTTTACAAGGCTGTTCATGCGCTTTAGCTGATTTCGTATGCTCGTTGTCCATTCGTTTTTGCCCTGCTCAAGCTCAAGAACATCGATGTTTGCAGATATCACGGCAAGAGGGGTTTTGAGCTCGTGGCCTGCATCCGTGATAAATCTCTTTTGCTTCTCCAAGGATTCAACGGCAGGTGCAACAGCCTGTCCGGAAAAAAGAAATACCAGAATAAACATGGCAATAAGCGCAAGTACGCCGATTGCCAGCGATTGGATCATTAAGTGCTTGGCGTTTATTATCGCGGTACTAAGATCCAGAAACAGCAGAAGTTTCGTGCCGTCTTCGGCATCTGATATCAGATATCTGTAGGAATGATAAAATCCGAGCTTTCTTGAGTTTGAAAAGTACAGGTCTTTTGCATATTCCTCTGCGATATCGTGAGAGACGGATGCAATGTGCACGGTATTTATCCTGATCGTATTGGCATAAGAGTCCATTTTTACCCAGAAATATCGTGTCTGAAAGGGCGACTCAGTCGAATGATTGGAGTTGATCACGTCCCAATCGAAAGAACCGGTATTATTTTTGGAAAAAGTGACTTTCGGTGCTTTGTTATAAAGAATCTTTGCCGGAAAGTATCCGTTATTTGATGAGAGGATTGCCAGCATGTTGTCTGCATCAGAAACGACCTGATGCATGTTGATGGCATTTATGATGCCGATCATCGTAACAAGAATCAGGAGCAGCGATAAAATTGCGGTTATAACAAATTTTTTTCTTAATTTATTTACCATCTTACAGCTCCGGTTTACCTGGTTTTTTCTCATTTATTGAATATCCGACACCTCTGCAAGCCTTTATTTCGCAGTTTGCATGAAGAGAAAGAATCTTTTTTCGAAGGTTTGAGATGTTAACCCATACCACATTGACGTCGGCTTCACCGTCAGACCAGATATGTGACATGAAGGTATCAACGGAGACTATTCTTCCCGGATTATCCATGAGCATTTCCATCATCTGGAATTCGCGTCCGGCAAGTCTTATCCGCTTGTGATTCGGAGTGGACAGTTCATATACGTTTCTATCAAGGGTCAAATTTCCGCAAGTCAGGTTGACCGGTGAAAAATCCGATTTCCTTCGAAGCATTGCGCGAACTCTGGCAAGAAGTTCCCCCATGTCGAAGGGTTTGGTCAGGTAGTCATCGGCGCCAAGATCCAGGCCTTTTATACGGTCATCAACTTCGGATTTTGCGGTCAAAAAAAGAACGGGAGTAGATATTCCTACGGTTCGCAGCTTTTTAAGGACCTCCGTTCCATCAAGTCCGGGCATCATAATGTCCAGGATTATTCCGTCGTAGTTTCCCGTAAGTGCGTAGTCTAAGGCATCCGTCCCGTTGTAGACAGCATCTACCGTGTAGCTGCTGTGTTTTAATATAGCTACGAGAGCGTTGGATAATTCTTTTTCGTCATCAGCAAGAAGCAGTCGCATATGTGAACCTCCGCAAAGGGATTTCCTTTTCAAGATAATTTTACCATATTGGGAGAAGGATTAAAGAAATTTAAAAACAAATATATGTATAAAATATGAACGATTTTTCAATAGTTTGGTCATTTTCAGTCCATATTTTTAATGTAGAATATTCATAAATGAATTTTAGGAAACAGGGAGTCAGAAAAATGCACGAAAAAAAAGTATTCTCCTTAAAAATAACCTTAATAATGGCATTTTGTATTATCTTTAATTTGGCCGCATGGAAAAGTGCGGCCTTTTCTGACTTCTACGTCACGAACATATATCCGAAGATAACATCGGTATATGGAGCACTTACAAGTAAGGTTGCTTTTTCTGTAGGCGAGATCATGTTGGTATTTATCGTTTTGTTTACGGCTTTTGCAATTCTGTTTATAGGTGTACACACCGTGTTTTGGATATATTCAAAGGTTGCGATAAACAAGAGTCAAAGATTCTTTTCCGCAGAAAAAGTATTCAATAGAATTTCAGGGATCCTCCACAGAGTGTCGCCCGTTATGATGGCGATAGTATGTACGATAATGTCGCTTAACTGCTTTGTTCTGTATCACACATCAAAGCTTAAAGTGACAGAGACGGGATTTACCAAGGATTATGATCTTGCTCAGCTTGCGGAGATGCGAGATTTCGTGGTTCGAAGATGTAATGAACTTGCAGAACAGGTTCCGCATGATGAGAGAGGTAACGTTATATATAGCGGGAACATGCAGGAGCAGGCCATCCTTGCAATGAAGAATCTTGAAGGAGAATTTCCGAGACTCGGCGGATATTATGTGACACCAAAGCCCCTTCATTTCTCGGGATTTATGAGCCAGCAGTACATGCAAGGGTATTATTTTCCGTTCTCAATGGAAGCAAACTATAATGATACGATGTCTATAATGAATAAGCCATTTACGATGTGCCATGAACTTGCACATACTCACGGGTACATATATGAAGATGAAGCAAATTTCTTTGGATTTCTTGCCTGTGTAAAATCTGATGACGTTGTATTTAGATACAGCGGATATTTGGGAGTTCTTAATTATATAAATAATGATTTTTATAACGCTGTCAGCAAACAGGAATACAATTCACACGTGAAGATTTCTGACAGGGTAAAATATGACAACCAGTTCCTTACAAAGGAAGCGTGGGTCGAAGTTGAGAAGAAGGCTGTAGTTAAGACTGCTACAGTAAAAAAAGCGGCTGAAACCTTCATAGATACTAATCTTAAAGTGAACGGAGTGTTGTCAGGAAAAGTAAGTTATTGTCATGTAGTTGCACTTATCATGGATTACTATTACAATGAGCCCGAGTACGCAGAAAACGAATCGGGGGACAAGATATGAAAAGTGGCAAGTTAATTAGCGGAGCAGGAACGCTTATTATGGCGCTCCTGCTTGTTGCGTGTAAACCTTCGGCTGAGAAATTAAGTGAGGCCGAGGCATTAAAAGCGGCACTTGTTGAGGCAAAAAATCATGCGGAGAATACGTACCTTGATATAACAGACTCAAGTCTTAGAGGAACTCTTGATGAGCTTGCGCAAAAAGAAACGGTTATTGAGAATAAGGATTTTAGCAAAATGAGTGACAGTATGCTTGAATACTATGGACCGAAGATGACGGAACTTACTACTGAATATCAGGGTATTCAGGCAACGCTTGATGCAAAACTTGCTGAAGATAATGCAAAGAGAGAAGCAGCTCTAAAAGAAGCAATGATAAATGCAACTATTATAAATAACACGGAATTTATGATAACAGAGATGGCACTTCATGACCTTACAAGTGATGCGTACTCTGCAAATCTGCTTGATGAGGGAGTTACGCTTGCTTCCGGATATACACTTGTGGGCGTCGATCTTGATATCAAAATAGACAGTACGCAGTGGGAAATTGTTATAAAAGATGACGGAGGCAACTCATTTACGTTTGTCTGCGGAGACTTTAACCAGGCATCAAGAGATGGAATATTCATAACACTAAGCTATGATAAGTCGGCCGGCGGAGGGGTAGCGGACATTCAAAATCAATAAAATTTGTGAGAATTGCACAAAATATTAAGGAAATCTTAAGATATTATGCGTCGATTTGTCGGTGACATTATTCTATTCACAATATATAATCTATAACTGTACTGAAGCAATTGTTTGCAATAATTCGTAATTGCAAAGTATGCAGAAAAGAGGAGAATATATTATGAAGAAGAATATCGTTACATTACTTTCAGTTTTAACACTTTCAGCAGCAGTTCTTGCTGGTTGCGGTGAGGCAGCAGAAGAGGCAGCTACAGAGGCTACATCTGTAGAGGCATCTGTAGAAGCTTTCTCAGTAGAAGAGGCAGCTACAGAAGAGACAACAGAAGAAGCTACAGACGCTTCATCTGATGCATCTTCAGACGCTTCATCAGACGCTTCATCTGAGGCATCTTCAGACGCTTCAGCAGAGGCTTCATCAGCAAAATAATAATAGCTAATTCAATTAGATTTATTAAACAACAGGTAACACTAGTTTAATCAATTGCTTTAGTCAGTACATAAAAAAGCCCCGGTGCATACGCAGCGGGGTATTTTTTTATTCTTTTATAATGCGATTCCAAGTACATCAAGCAAAGCGCCTGTGACAGTTCCGATAAGGAACAGAAGAATTGCGATTCTGATATTTTCTTTTTTATCATCATTAACTCTGAATAATACCAAAAGTCCGATTCCGGCTCCGACTAAGAGGCCTGACATCATTGTTCCTAGAGTGATCATCTTATCAAGATACAAGGTTGTAATGATGACTGATGCCGCACAATTGGGGATAAGACCTATAATTCCCGCAAGAAGGTGGCTGAGCACCGGACTTGTCTTAAGAAGTTCAGATAACTTATCTTCTCCGATAAGCTCGATTGCAAATCCCAATATCAAAGTAAGAACAAGAACAAAAGCAAAAATGTGTATCGTATGAACAAATGCGGATTTTACAATTCCGATAAAACCGCTGTGGTCGTCCTCTTCGCAGTGACAGTGCTCTTTTTCACACAGGGCATTTATCTGAATCGGATCGTCGAGCCTTTTATTGTGAGTAAGATGATGCCAGTGAACAACTGCATCAATGACAAAGCCTGCGATGATTCCGATGACAGCTTTGATGACCAGTATCTTTATCATAATTCCGGCAGGAACCTGTTCTGATATAAAAAGCGGGATCATCTCATCCGAAGTTGAAAGATAAATCGCAATAAGGGTTCCGAGCGTTATAACTCTGCCTGCGTAGAGATTGGAAGCTGCGGCTGAAAATCCGCACTGCGGAAAAACGCCGATCAGTCCGCCCCACAAAGGTCCGAAGTATTCTGTTTTTTGGACAATCGCAGACGTATATTCCTGAGTCTTGTGCTCCAGATATTCCATTAAAAGGTAGGTTATAAAAAGAAAGGGGAGTATCTTAAGAGAA
Organism: Butyrivibrio hungatei NK4A153; assembly: GCF_000424465.1. Classification (GTDB taxonomy): domain Bacteria; phylum Bacillota; class Clostridia; order Lachnospirales; family Lachnospiraceae; genus Butyrivibrio; species Butyrivibrio hungatei_A. Next base: position 22,544 of record NZ_AUJY01000020.1, read on the forward strand.
TCGATAAGCGCGTCCATGACAACATCGATGATAAGTTCCATGAATTAACTCCTTGCTGTATAAGAAAGAAAAAAGGGTAAAAAAAAATCAGTAAAGCGGGTGATGGGAATCGAACCCACGTATCTAGCTTGGAAGGCTAGTGTTCTACCATTGAACTACACCCGCACGGTACTGACAAGATTGTATTTTAATTACTTTTGTATGGTATGTCAAGGGGTTTTATGATAAACTTTACATTGTTTTTAAATTGACAATACAAATTTGCGGTGTTATCATATTTCCTACCAACTTGGTAGGAAAACACGGAAAGGAAATTTATCATGTCAGATGCGTCTTTATTACAGGTAAAAAACTTATCTGTATCAATAGATAACGAGTTGCCGATTCTGCACAAGATCAATTTAGATATAAAGCCCGGAGAGACTCATGTTCTCATGGGCCCAAACGGAGCAGGAAAGTCCACACTTGGATATTCTCTTATGGGAAATCCTCATTATTGTGTGACAGAGGGAAATATTATTTTTGACGGACAGGATATTACCGATATTTCTGCAGACAAGAGAGCAAAGGCAGGAATGTTCCTGTCATTCCAGAATCCTTATGAGATTCCCGGAATCTCACTCAGCAGTTTTATAAGAAATTCTTTTCATGCCCAGACAGGTGCACCTGTAAAGCTTATGGCTTTCCAGAAATCACTTAAGGCTGCTATGGAAGTTCTTTCTATGGATGAGGCTTATGCTGACAGAGACCTTAACGTTGGTTTCTCAGGCGGTGAGAAGAAAAAGGCAGAGATTCTTCAGCTACTTATGTTAAATCCCAAACTTGCTATTCTTGATGAGACAGACTCAGGTCTTGACGTTGATGCTGTAAGAACAGTATCTAAGGGCATTCAGGAGTATCAGAAGAAAAAGGACGGAGCACTTCTTATAATCACACACAGCACCAAGATTCTTGAGTCACTACATGTTGATTATACACATGTGCTTGTTAAGGGTAATCTTGTATGCACAGGTGACGGATCTTTGGTTGATGAAATCAATGCTAACGGATTTGAGAAGTTTATCTCAGAAGCGTAATAATTGGCCGGATAACAGAGGATTGATATGAGCGATAACAAACAGAAAGTGGTTGAGATAGACCGCAGCGCATATGAATTTAAGGATATAGAGACAGAAAAAGACTTCTACAGGATGGAGGAAGGTCTTGATGAGGAAACCGTATTAAAGGTTTCTGCAGAAAAGAACGATCCTGAATGGATGAGGGATTTCAGACTTAAGTGCTTAAAGATATACAACGAGATGGAAATGCCAAAGTGGGGACCCAGTATAGAAGGTCTTGATATGGACAGGATCACATCTTATGTAAGACATAAGTCTGAGATGAAGAATAACTGGGAAGATGTTCCGGAAGATATCAAGAACACTTTTGAAAGACTTGGTATTCCTCAAGCAGAGAGAGAATCTCTCGCAGGTGTCGGAGCCCAGTACGATTCAGAACTTGTATATCACAATGTGAAAGATGAGGTTGCAGCTCAGGGTGTTATTTATACAGATCTTGAGAGCGCAATGAAAACAGAATACGCGGATATGATCAAGAGTCACTTTATGACTCTTATACCGCCTACGGATCACAAATTTGCAGCGCTTCACGGAGCGGTATGGTCCGGAGGTTCATTTGTATATGTGCCAAAGGGAGTTAAGGTAGATATTCCGCTTCAGTCTTATTTCAGACTTAATGCGGCAGGAGCAGGACAGTTTGAGCATACTCTCATAATTGTTGATGAAGGTGCAGATCTTCACTTCATAGAAGGATGCTCGGCACCAAAGTATAATGTGGCCAATCTTCATGCGGGAGCTGTTGAGCTCTTTGTGGCAAAGAATGCGAGACTTCGCTATTCCACAATCGAGAACTGGTCCAAGAATATGTATAACCTCAATACCAAGAGAGCTCTTATCGAAGAGAACGGGATCATGGAGTGGGTATCGGGATCGTTTGGATCTCATACGGGATATCTTTATCCTATGACAATTCTTAAGGGCGATCACTCCAAGATGGAATTTACCGGAATTACTTTTGCCGGAAAAGGCCAGAATCTTGATACAGGTGCCAAGGTGGTGCATCAGGGAGTGGGAACAACTTCGGTTATCAATTCCAAGTCCATTTCCAAGGACGGCGGAATAGGAACATACAGAAGCAGTGTTGTAATTCAGAGTTCAGCTAAAAAGGCAAAAGCGTCAGTTTCTTGTGATTCACTTATGGTAGACAGCATTTCCAGAGCAGATACAATTCCGGGAATGGACATCAGAACCGATGATGCTGATGTAGGACACGAGGCTAAGATTGGAAGAATCAGCGATGATGCTATTTTCTACCTTATGTCCAGAGGAATAAGTGAGGAAGAGGCTAAGGCGATGATCGTAAGCGGATTTGCCAATCCTGTTTCAAAGGAACTTCCGCTTGAGTATGCCGTTGAGATGAATAACCTTATTAAGCTTGAGATGAGCGGACATTGAGAAGGGACTTCACATGAACAAAGATTTGAACATGAAGGTTAATGTGCTGCCTGTTTTGACATATGGTTTTCTTAAGGTCAATGACAGCACAGTTTCCGAATCAGATATAAAAATAGATAGCTTTGAAACTCCGGATGCAAGCAAGATGCCTCAGGGCGTAGATGTAAAGCGCGGAGTTGATTTTGCAAAAGCGGGCGAGATATTTATCAAGAATAAAGACAGGATAATGTATACCACAGGCGAATTTGCAGGTCCTAACGCCGATACGACGGGAAGAAACGACGGTCAGGCGATCAGAACGGGAATGGGAATCGATGTAGACGAGCTCATGATCTCTGCAGGCGCTAAGTGTGATATTTATACGGTTGAGGAAAATGTTAAAGTTTCCGAACCCGTTATCATAGAGTATAAGATGAAAGACGGCGAAGGATGTATATCATCACAGGTCATTCATGCCAAGAAAGATTCTGAGATAAGCGTTATTCTTGTGTATGAGTCGGAGAAAGAGTTCGGCGGATTCCATGGGATCAGCACAAGACTTCTTGCTGAAGAGGGTGCAAAGATAAATATATATAAGATTCAGATGCTTGGCGATAAGTTCATTCATTTCGATGATATCGGCGGTGCCTGTTTTAAGGGCGGATCGATCGGCGTTACAACGTTGGAACTTGGAGCAGAGAAGACCTGGACAGGTTGTCTTGTGAACCTTGTTGAAAAAGATGCTGAGCTAATATCTAACATGGGATATCTCGTTAGATACAATAATTTCCTTGATGTGAATTACATCGCAGACCAGAGAGGAAAAAATACAAACTCAGTCATGCACGCAAAAGGAGTTCTGATGGATTCCGCAACAAAGGTATTCAGAGGAACAATTGATTTTAAAAACGGAAGCTCGGGATCGGCAGGTGATGAGCAGGAAGATACACTTATGCTGAGCCCTGATGTTGTAAACCGCAGCATGCCCGTGATACTTTGTCAGGAAGAAGATGTTGACGGAAGACACGGCGCAACAATAGGACAGCTTGGCGAGGACTTGTTGTTCTATATGCAGACAAGAGGAATCGATGAAGAAAATGCAAAACGCATGATGATCAGGGCAAGACTTGACAGCGTTGCAAGAACGATTCCCGATAAGGAACTGGAACAGAGAGTTATATTCTACATTCAGAATATTATTTAACAGGTAGGAAAAGAAAATGGCTAACATCGGAGATTATCGAAAAGACTTCGATATATTAAATTCAGGTGACTATGTATATTTTGATAATGCGGCTACTTCACAGAGACCTAATCAGGTTCTGGATGCAATATCAAACTTTTATCGCACGGCAAATGCCAATCCGCTCAGAGGCTTATATGACTGGAGTATTGCAGCAACAGATATGTACGAGGATTCAAGACGTGTTGTTGCTGATTTCATAGGAGCGAACTCTCCGGAAGAGATTATTTTTACAAGAAATACTTCCGAATCACTTAACCTCGTGGCATACAGCTATGGGCTTGATAACGTTTCGGAAGGTGATGAAGTTGTTATCTCAGTGATGGAACATCACAGCAATATATTGCCTTGGCAGATGGTATGCAGGAAGAAAAATGCAAAACTTGTATATCTTGAGCCTGATGAAGAGGGCGTTATCTCCAAGGAAGAGTATGAGAGCAAGATAACAGACAGGACAAAGGTTGTGGCTATCGGGCATGTTTCCAATGTCATGGGTGTTACCAATCCTGTAAAAGAAATTGTGGCATATGCAAAGTCTAAGGGAGCAATCGTAGTAGTAGACGGCGCTCAGTCGACACCTCATATGAAGATCAATGTACAGGATCTTGGTGCGGATTTCTTTGCATTTTCCGGACACAAGATGCTCGGACCTATGGGAATCGGTGTTCTGTACGGAAGAAAAGAGCTTTTGGAAAATATGTCTCCCTTCCTTACAGGCGGGGAAATGATAGAGTATGTTACAAGGACAGATGCTACTTATGCGGAGCTTCCTCATAAGTTTGAGGCAGGTACTGTAAATGCATCCGGAGCGGTTGGACTTGCCGAAGCAATCAGATACCTTCAAAACGTCGGTTTTGAGGCCATAGAGGCGCAGGAACAGAAACTTACGGCACTTCTTATGGAAGGCATGTCAAAACTTCCGTATATCAAGATATATGGATCAAAAGATCCCAAGAAACATTGCGGAATAGTTACATTTACAATCGACGGTGTACACCCGCATGATATTTCATCGGTGCTTAACGACGATCATGTATGTATCAGAGCAGGACATCACTGTGCACAGCCGCTTATGCAGTTTATCGGAGAAGGATCTACCGCACGTGCAAGTTTGTACTTCTATAATACAGAAGAAGAGGTTAAAATATTCTTGGAGAAACTTGCAAAGGTTAGGGAGGTCATGGGATATGGAGCTTAAGCAGTTATATCGCGAGATAGTTAATGAGCATAATCTGCGCCCTGTACACAAAGGTAAATTAGAGAATCCGGATCTTGTAATGCGTGGAATAAACCCAAGCTGTGGTGATGATATCACATTGCAGCTTAAGGTTGAAAACGGCGTTATTACAGATGGAAAATATATCGGAAGCGGATGTGCAATCTCACAGGCTTCTGTAGATATGATGGTTGATCAGATAATCGGAAAGAGCAAAGAAGATGCCATTAAGCTTGCCGAGACTTTTATGGGCATGATAAAGGGCGATATTACGGACGAGGAGAGCATAGAGTCCCTTGATGAAGCTGCTTCGCTTCAGGATGTGAGACATATGCCTGCAAGAGTTAAATGTGCCGTTCTGGGATGGCATACCATGCAGGAGATGTTGGAACATCCGGAAAAAGCAGTTGATAAAGTTGAAGAATAAAAAATATGCCGCAAAGAAAAATCTTTAATCGGATTATTTCTCTGCGGCATTTCTTTTTCTTTTCAAAAAATGCAGAAAAAAAAGTACCATCCTCATAGGATATACCTACAAAAACAGTACTCGGCGTGCGCTGCCAGGGTCTCGAACCCTGGACAACCTGATTAAGAGTCAGGTGCTCTACCAACTGAGCTAGCAGCGCATTCGTTATTTAGCGGCTTTGCCGTATCTCAACGACAAGTGATATGTTACTACGCTTAAAAAAGAATTGCAAGTGTTTTTTTCAAAAAAAATAAAAAAATTTGATTTTTTTTCAATTTCGCATATCTGTGAGGATATATTTGTGGTAAATTAGATGTTATGAAAAAATTCAAAATTGCGATTTTGGAAAAGCGGAAGGTGTGTAAATGATATTTGATACGCATGCTCATTACGATGACAGACAGTATGATGAAGACAGAGATACGCTCATAGCTTCTTTGAGAGAAGAAGGGATTGGCGGAGTCGTAAATATAGGTGCGGATATGGCATCAAGTGAAAGGGCACTTGAGCTGGCGCATAAACATGATTTTATATATGCGGCAGTCGGAGTGCATCCAAGTGAAGTTGAAGAACTTAATGATAAAGCCATGGATCGCCTGAGAGCTTGGAGCGCGGATGAAAGATGCGTTGCAATCGGTGAGATAGGCCTTGATTATCATTGGCCCGATCCTGCGCCCGAGATTCAGAAGAAATGGTTTGTGAGACAGCTTGAGCTTGCAAAGGAAGTAAAACTCCCCGTTGTTATCCATTCAAGGGATGCCGCAAAGGATACAATGGATATAATGCATAGCGAGCATGCGGAAGATATAGGCGGAGTGGTGCACTGTTTTTCATATTCAAAAGAAATTGCAAAAGAATGCGTGGATATGGGCTTTTATATAGGGGTCGGCGGAGTGGTGACATTTAAGAACGGCCGAAAGCTTAGAGAAGTTGTTGAAGAAATTCCTATGGAAAAGATACTTCTTGAGACGGATTGCCCGTATCTTTCACCCGAACCCCACAGAGGGGAACGCAACAGCTCTTTAAACCTGCCTTACGTGGTAAAAGAGATAGCAAACATAAAAGGAATCAGCGAAGAAGACGTAATACGTATTACGGAAGAAAATGCAAAGCGTATGTACGGCCTAATGACGGAGGTATAAATGGCATATCTTGGAAATGCAGCACGCACAAAGGAAGTGCTGAGCAAATACAATATGAGCGCCAAGAAAAAATTCGGGCAGAACTTTCTTATAGACAGCGGAGTACTTGACGGTATTGTTGAGGCTTCGGGTGTTACAAAAGAAGATTGTGTCCTTGAGATAGGTCCCGGCATAGGAAGCCTTACCCAGTATCTGGCTGAGGCTGCAAAACGCGTTGTGTCCGTTGAAATAGACAAGACACTTATTCCTGTTTTGGATGATACATTGTCTGAGTATGACAACGTGACAATAATCAATGAAGACATCCTTAAGGTTGATATAGAGAGCATAGTAAAAGAATACAACGAAGGAAGAGAGATAAAGGTTGTTGCCAATCTTCCCTACTACATCACTACTCCGATTATAATGAAGCTCTTTGAGAGCGGCGCACCGATTGACAGCATTACTGTCATGGTGCAGAAGGAAGTTGCGGACAGAATGGTCATGGGACCCGGAAATAAGGACTATGGTTCACTTTCTCTTGCTGTAGGATATTATGCAAAGGCAACGGCAGTAATGAACGTTCCGCCCGGAAGCTTTATCCCGCAGCCGAATGTCGGGTCGGCAGTTGTGCATCTTAAAAGATATGAGAAGCCGGCGGTGGAAGTCGGCGATGCAAAGTACATGTTCGAGATAATCAGAACAGCATTTAACCAGAGGAGGAAGACACTTTCAAACTCTCTTTCCAACAACCCTTCTCTTAAGGTTACAAGACAGCAGGTTCAAGATGCGTTAACTGAGATAAATATTGACGAAAAAGCAAGGGGAGAAGTACTTTCGCTTACGCAATTTGCGCGACTTTCAGACATTTTACAAAGATAAGGTGCTTATGATAAACTAACACTGGATATAGTTGGGGCACCAAAGAGGTGATATTTTGGATAAAGTTGAATACAAAATTCGAGCCGATGAGATCAAGGCTTTAATTGGGGAAGGCAGATTTGCCGAAGCTGTGAAGATCGCCGACACAATTGACTGGAAACGAGTGAAAAGTGTCGCAATGCTTTGCACGATAAGTGATCTATATAAGATAAACAGACGCTTTGAAGAGAGCAGAGATATCCTGCTCATGGCATACGACAGACACCCCACGGGTAGAGCGATTGTATACTCCCTATGTGAACTTGCCATAAAGATGGGAGAATTTGTTCAAGCAGTTGAATATTATAAGGAATTTGTCAGAATAGCGCCCAGAGATACAGGGCGATATATCTTACAGTATAAACTCTACGAAGCTCAGGAAGTAAGTCTTGAAGAGAGAATCGCTGTTCTCGAAGAATTCAAAAAACATGATTATAGGGAAAAATGGGTATATGAGTTGGCTTATCTTTATCATAGGATAGGTCTTACTACTGAGTGCATTGAAACATGTGACGAGATGTTCTTGTGGCTCGGAGACGGTAACTATGTCATGAAGGCCCTTGAACTTAAGGCGCTTCACGAACCGTTGTCGCCGGAACAGCAGGACAGATATATCAGATATAAGCAGAAACATGGTGGATATATAGACAGATCCATAACATACAATAAAGAGGATCCCGCGCAGAGCCAGATGGCACAGAATATGCCCGGATCACAGGTATACGCACAGGACACAAGAGAAATGCCACCTGTCTCAAATGACGTTGAGATTAAAGCTCCGTCCGTTGATGTAAGCGCATACAATACAATGAATCTGCAGGCAGCACTTGCAGAGGAGTTGAAGCCATATATAGGAAATGAGCAGACACAGACGCCTGTACAGCCACAGGCAAGCTTTGCGCAACAGCAGGAGCTTGCACAGTATCAACAGGGATTCGCCCAGCAGGCAGAGGCAGCGCAGTATCCGGCAGGATTCGGTCAGCCCGGTTATGCACAGCCGCAGCAGGGATATGCACCATATCAGACCGGTTACGACCAGCAGACAGGTGCAGCACAGTATCCGGCAAGCTTTGCCCAGCAGGCAGAAGCCGCACAGTATCAACAGGGATTCGCCCAGCAGGAAGCTGCACAATATCAGCAGGGATTTGTTCAGCAGCAGGAAGCTTCACAGTATCAGGAAAGTTTTGCACAGCAGCAGGCAGAGGCTCCACAGTATCAGGAGAGCTTTGCGCAGCAGCAAGAAGCAGCACAGCCGCAGCCTGAGGAAGCGCCTGCAAATTCATACAGTGCGCAGCAGGGATTTGGAAATACAACATTTGCAGAGGAAATGGCAGAATCTTCAGAACCGGAAATTTTTGATGATGATGAAAATGACGGCTCTTTTTCGCGTGTTGGCGGAACTATCGGAGAGCCTGCATCCGGCGGTATAGAAGAAGTATTTTTTGATACACATGAGATCCATGTGCCTGAGCAAGAGCCCGTTTTTAATCCGGCTCCCGAAGTTAGCAAAGAAAATCCCGTACAGGAACAGAGTTCAGATATAGCAGAAATAGCACAGGAAGAGACTTCAGGTTTTTTTGATCTTGAAGATGTTCCCGATGAACAGCCTTCTTTCAGTGCTACCTATGAGAACAGGCCGTTGGAGGACGAAGTACCCGGTGCGGTTATTCATCCGAACGGAAGCTACAGCATGAGCAATGTGAGCGCAAATGCAAATGCAAGTGCAAATGCGGATAACGCAGATTCAGCTTCGAATGGTAACGGACTTGATAATATGCTTTCTCAGGATCATGACGGTCAGATCAAGCTGGCTGTTGAGCCCGATCCCGTAGTAGAGAAGCAGATCACGGGTCAGATCAGTATCTCCGAGTACATTCAGAACTGGGAACAGTTCAAGAAGGATCAGCAGGAGAGACAGCTTGAAAGCGTAAAGAAAAAGGTTTCGGATCAGACAGGAGATCTTTTCGCAGATTACGATGAGATAGCAAAGGCCGGACTTCAGGAGAAAATTGAGAAGGCAATTTCTGATGCCATTAAGAAAGAAAAGCAGAACAGAGCATCCGGAAGAGGCGACTGGTCAAGAGATAATGCCGATATTATCGACGAGGCTGTCGATGAAGTTATAAATAAAGCAGAGCAGGGCACAGACGGTCCTATTGAAAATAAGGACGAAGAGGAACCGGCTAAAGATCCTGAAAAGAAAAAGAACAGATTTGCACGTGAAGACTTCAATTCTACAAGGAATGAAATAAAGCCTGAATCACCTGAGGAGAAAGCTTCTGAAGAAAACGGGCATGAAGAGGAAGAGCCAAGAAGACCTCAGGACAGAGAAAGAAACAGAGCGGAAGCAAGAGGTGAAGACAGACAGAGAAACAGAAATGCTGACAGAAAACCTCAGGGACAAAGACCCGAGAGGCCTGAAAGAGCCGATGCTCAGAGAAATGAGAATCAGGACGGCGCGCAGGGTGCAAAGAAGAAACTTAAGAAACATGGCGCCGGAAACAGAGATATTGAAGAGAGATTAAGGAAGATGACTCCCGAAGAGAAAGAGTTGTTCGGACCTTATATTCATCATAAGAAATCAAGAAGACAGATCATCAAGGCAATTGATAACATGAGCATGGATGCGTTTAGCGGAAATGTAATTGTTACAGGTGAAGAGGGCGCAGGAACTATCAACCTTGCCAAGGGACTTATCCGCGCAGTGCAGGCATCCAATTCTGACTTCAATGGAAAAGTTGCCAAGATAACAGCGAATACGCTTAATAAGAAGAGACCATCGGCAATCTTTGATAAGCTTGCAAACGGCGCGCTTATAGTTCAGAGAGCTGCAGATATTTTGCCTGAAACAGCAGCTGAACTTATAAAGATTCTCAAGGAACAGAAAAAGGGTATAATAATAGTAATGGAAGATACCAAGGAAGATATGAACAGCTTCCTTGATAATAACCCTGATTTTAAAGAGAGTTTCAGCGTAAGAGTTGATATTGAGGCTCTTGATGATGAGTCGCTTGTTGCATACGCTAAGCAGTATGCGCTTGAGAACGAGTATGCTATCGACAATCTCGGTATTCTCGCACTTCATACCAAGATATCCGAAAGACAGACACTGGACCACGATGTTACGGTCTCAGAAGTCAGGGATATCGTGGATGATGCTATATATTATGCGGAGAAGAGATCTGTATCTCACTTCGTTGATATCATAGTACGCAAGCGATATGATGATAATGATATGATAATCCTCAGAGAAAAAGATTTTATGCATTAACAGCTTAAATACATTTACGAGGGGGATGCATGGGCAAAGAAGTATTTATATCTGAAGCAGACGAATACTTATTCGGACAGGGGACGCACTATGAGATTTATGAAAAACTCGGAGCGCATCCGGCAGAAGAAAACGGAAAGAAAGGATACTTTTTTGCTGTGTGGGCACCAAATGCAGCAGAAGTTCATGTTATTGGCGCGTTCAATAACTGGGCGGAAGATACGCACCCTCTAAAGCGTACAAAAGTCGGTAATATATGGACAGGTTTCATTCCGGGAGTTGGAGTGGGCGAATTGTACAAGTTCCTCATAACAACACCGGAAGGAAAAAAGCTGTATAAAGCCGATCCTTATGCAAATTATTCTGAACTCCGTCCCGGAAATGCATCCAGGACTACGGATTTATCCGGCTTTAAGTGGTCGGATTCCGGTTGGTATGAAAAGATCAAGGGCAAGGACCCCAACCGACAGCCTCTTGCGATCTATGAGTGCCACATCGGTTCATGGATGAAACATCCGGATGGGACGGAAGATGGTTTTTATACTTACAGACAGTTCGCAGACAGAATTGTCGAGTATCTCAAAGAAATGCCTTATACCCACATTGAGCTCATTGGAATAGCGGAGCATCCTTTTGACGGGTCATGGGGCTATCAGGTTACGGGCTACTATGCCCCGACATCAAGATACGGTGAGCCTTCGGACTTTATGTATCTTGTCAACAAGCTTCACAAGAACAACATAGGTGTAATACTTGACTGGGTTCCTGCGCATTTTGCGACGGATGAATTCGGACTTTCATGTTTTGACGGAAAGTGTATCTACGAAGATCCCGACCCGAGAAAGGGCGAGCATCCCGACTGGGGAACCAAGATATTTAATCTGGGGAAACCCGAGGTGAAAAATTTCCTTATAGCGAATGCTCTTTTCTGGATAAGGAAGTTCCATATTGACGGAATACGAGTGGATGCGGTTGCTTCCATGCTCTATCTGGATTATGGCAAAAAAGACGGACAGTGGGTTCCTAATAAATATGGCGAAAAAGAGAATCTCGAAGCGATAGAGTTTTTTAAACATCTAAACAGTGTTGTCAGGGGAACTTATCCGGAGTTTCTTACTATAGCGGAAGAATCTACTGCTTGGCCTAAGGTCACTGCGCCACCCGAAGAGGATGGACTTGGCTTTGCTTTTAAGTGGAATATGGGATGGATGCATGATTTTTGCGAGTATATGAAGCTCGATCCTTATTTCAGGCAGGGCGCGCACAATATGATGACCTTTGCCATGAGCTACAACAATTCCGAGAATTATATCCTGCCTCTTTCACATGACGAGGTGGTGCACCTTAAGTGCTCGATGCTTGAGAAGATGCCGGGCTATAAGGTTGATAAATACGCAAACCTTCGAGCCGGATATACATTTATGTTTGGGCATGCGGGCAAAAAACTTCTTTTCATGGGACAGGACTTTGCCCAGGAAAGAGAGTGGAGCGAGAAGCGCGAGCTTGACTGGTTCCTTTTGGCAAATGACCTCAACAGAGGAATGAAGGACTATGTTTCTCAGCTCTTGAAGATATACAGAAAATATCCCGCTATGTACGAAGTAGACAATGACTGGGGCGGATTTGAGTGGATAAACGCAGATGATAAGGAGCGCAGCACTTACAGCTTCTACAGACGCGCCATAGACGGTAAGGATAATTTGCTGTTTGTTATAAACATGACTCCTGTTGAGAGAAAAGGTTTCCAAGTGGGTGTTCCTTTTTCAGGTAAGTATAGGCATATTCTTGACAGCGCAGAAGTGCAATTTGGAGGAAATGGAAGCAATATCCCCGATGAGATCACAGCAAAGAAAGGTTTGTGTGATTACAAGGATTACAGCATAACCTTCGATCTTCCTGCTTACGGAGCCGAGGTATTTCGTTTTAAGGGAGCGGCTAAGGCAAGGAAAAGCACGAAAACTAAAGAATCAAAAAAAGAAAAATTATAAATTCTTTAATATTAAGAAATAAAAATTTTGAGCCGAAATAGAAGGTGACGGAATGTAAGCCCGTCACCTTTTTGCGTAAAAAACATTTTTTAATAAAAATGAGGCGTATATGAACATTAATTTTCAGACTGTGGCAGGGAAAAAGACAACTGAGGATTCTATGTACGTCGGCATGGATGCTGAGGACAGGATCAACAAGAGTGCGGTAAAGCAAAGCTCATTGAGCGCGATTGCCGTGAACCTTGATACAAGCTTATTCAGTAATGATGTATATGCAAGTCGTGCCAGAGGAGCTGAGGACATCAGCGAGATGGCAAAGAACACGGATGTTTTGACGCAGCATAATTATATGGCACTTTTGTCAAATACTATGTCTGAGGAGGACTATGCAAAGGCTCTTCAGGATGGTTTTGATGTTAAAAATCTAAATAGTTCGGAGACAGTGAACATCCTTGATAAGATCAAGGGTGTACTTTTGGAGGCCGGAGTCAGCGTTACAGGCTACAATGACGACATGAGCGTTGAAAAGCTTACAAAGATAACGGGAAGCAGGACACTTGCGGAGACAATCCAAAAGGAGTTTTCTCAGAACGATATTCCTATGACAACTGAAAATGTAAGAGCCGCAAAAGGCGCTTATGAGGAGGCTGCTCAGATAAAGGAGCCTTCTGACGGTGCGGTCAAGTACATGGTCTTAAATAACATGAAGCCCACCATAAGCAATTTTTACCTTGCAGCTCACAGTACAAACGGACAGAATCTTTCGGGAAGAGGATTCTATGCTCAGGAGGCAGGCGGCTACTATGCGCAGAAAGCAGACAGCATAAATTGGGACAGCCTTGCTCCGCAGATAGATAAAGTGCTCGATGAAGCAGGCTATGATATGAGCGACTTAAGGATACGAGATGATGCAAAGTGGATGGTTGAGCAGGGAATACCGCTTACTGCAGAGAATCTTAATACACTTGCGGAAATCGCAAAGGTTGAATTTCCGATAACGGAGCAGGCAGCCGTTAAAGCGGCAGCATCAGCAATACTTGACGGTAAAAATGCGGTTCAGGGAAATCTTGCAGATTCAGAGAGTAATATCGAGAAGGCTGTAAGAATCTATGAAGATACAAAGAATATTACATATGACGCGGTAAAGAACGTTGTTGAAGAAGAAAAAGACTTTACTATTAAGAATCTCGTTATGGCAAGCAGAGAGGATGCAGGAGTAAATCCTGAGAATCCGACGGCTCTTTTATCCGATAACGATCCTAAGATTGTTGCAGCAAGACTTCAGCTTGAGGAAGTAAGACTTCGCATGAGCGTCGAAGCAAACAAAAGCCTCTTGGACAGAGGCTTTGAGATAGATACTGCGCCTATGCAGAATCTTATAGAAGAGCTTTCAAACATTCTTAAAGATATTGAGGGTGCGCAGACGGGCGAGATCATTGACGACATCACAGGTGTTAAGGCGTCAAACCCGGCGAGAGTGTATGATCTTACTCTTGAAAAAGTTCAGATCATAAGTAAGGGACCGGCGGACATTTCGGGACTTATGGCCGGAAGATTGCAGACAGCAACTCTTTCGCAGATAAGTGATGTTTCAGCGAGCCTTACAAGAAAGTTCAAGGCAGCGGGTGAAGGATACGAAGCAATGATGACCGCGCCGAGAGCAGATCTTGGAGACAGCATAAAGAAGGCATTTAGAAATGTTGACGATATACTTCGTGATTTTGGCGAAGAAGCAAATGAGGAAAACCGCAGAGCGGTAAGGATTCTTGGCTATAACAGCATGGAGATCACGGAAGAGAATTTTGAAAACGTGAGAGCCTGGGATCGCAAGTTTGTCGCAACGCTTGAAAGACTTAAGCCCGGAGCCGTATTGAATCTCATAAGAGAAGGAAACAATCCTCTCAATATGACGCTGGAGCAGCTTTCTGACAGCCTCGATCAGGGAATGTTTAACGGAAGCGGCGACGGAAAAAGAGATTCTGACAGATCACGCGAGAAGTTCTCAAAGTTTATCTGCAAGCTTGAGCAGAAAAAAGATATCACAAAAGAAGAGAAGGCTTCCTTTATAGGAATATACAGACTTTTCCATACGCTTAAGGCAAATGATTACAAGGCAATCGGTTCTGTATTAAAGACAGGAAAAGATATGACTTTGGGAAATCTTTTGACTGAGACAAGGAGCGGAAGAACAGCAAGGAGCGGAATAGATTATTCCGTGAGTGATAACTTCGGCGGAGTAGACCTAAAAGAAGGAAATGTAATAAAAATTGACGAACAGATAAATTCGGCCTTCAGATTTTACAGGTCACAAGCCGATATAGTATATGAGAATCTCGAGCCCGAAAAATTAAAGGCTGCAAAACCCATGCCTAACACGAAGTTAGAGGATTTTGCAAGAGCGCTTGAGAATGAAGAAATCGATCCTGAGCTTGAGAAAGCATATATTAAAGACCAGGTGCAGGAAATTCGCGGTATAGCGGGTTCGAAGGCAGCGCCTTTAGCAATCGCAGAGATGGAGACACTTGAAGTTGAGATGAATTTCAACAATTTTGAAGCGATGATTGGCATAAGGCGGGATCGAAGAAACGGAAATTTATGGAACAGGGCAGCGGAGCTTGTAAAGAGAGATATATCGAAAGATATGGAAACTCTCACAGAGGCTCTTGATAGTGACAACTATGAAGAGACTTATACAAAGAGCCTTGAAAATATTTCCGACAAACTTTCGGATGTACTGGTAGATCCGGAAACGGAGTACATTGACGTTAAGGCAATTACTCTAATGCAAAAACAGATTTCCGTGATGGCACATACTTCAGAGCGAGGAAGCTTTGAGGTGCCGGTGGAAATAGATGGAACTAAAGTATCAATGCACATCACTCTAAAGAGTGACAACAGCAGAATTTCAAGGATGGAAGCGAGTGTTCAGACTACCGACTACGGACTTATCTCGGCAAATCTTTACCGGGAGGAAGGCGGTATAACGGGAATGCTTACAACAACGTATGCAGGAAGTCCCGAAGAGACTGAATATCTTGAAAGCGTAAAAACTAAGATGTGCGATAAATTAGCGGAGAAGATAGAGGATGCAGGTGTAGACCGAAACAGGATAGCAATCCTCTATAACGCACAGGCACAACCTACTAAAGTAGGCACGGTTAATGCAGAAGCCATGGACGGCGAAAGTAATTTGACAGCAGATACAGGCACACTTTTGAAAATGGCGAAAGCATTTATAGAGGCTCTTTAAGCTCTATACGTGCAGAAAAGAGGTTAACATGAAAGTAAACTACAACATGTCCGCAATGATCGCAAACAATGCTTTACAGAAAAATGACAAGCTTCTTTCTGAGTCACTTGAGAGACTTTCAAGTGGTCTTAAGATTGCAAATGCCAAGGATAACCCTTCAGGTCTTGCAATGTCCAGAAGAATGAATTCACAGATAGAAGGATTGGGAGTTGCAAATAACAGTGCAAACGACGGAATCTCAATCGTACAGGTTGCAGACGGAACACTCTCTGAGATCCATGCGGTTCTTCAGAGAATGAGCCAGCTTGCAATCCAGGCAAGTAACGGAACACTCACTGAAAATGACAGAAAGACAATTCAGGAGGAAGTTACACAGCTCAAGCAGGAAATCGACAGAATGGCCAATACCACTCAGTTCAACGGACAGAGCATTCTTGACGGTTCTTTTGACCTTAAAGGATATGCTACGGACGAGAGCGGCAGGACAAATCCGAACATCAAGGTCGCAAGTTATTCAGATAACTTTGATGCCGGTAATTATGTGATAAAAGATCTTGATATTGATTTTGCCAGACTTACGGGCAGAACAGGTGTTGATAAAAAAGCTATCTTCAGTGAAGAGGAAGATCTCAGCAAAATAAAGATATATAAGGTAGAGGCAGACGGAAACGGAGAACCCAAAGAAGTACCTTACATGACAAACCATATGATCGCAAGCATTGAGGAAGATGTTCTTACATTGTCAGACAGCACGGGAAAGAGCATCAGCATTAAGATGGATGAATCCTACAAGGGAGAACTTAATCTTGAGATCACGGGTAAGGGCGCAATGACCATGCAGGTTGGAGCAAATGAGGGCCAGACACTTGATATCAGAATTCCGCAGGTATCACTTACGGCGCTCAGACTCAATAACCTTGATATGTCTAATCTTACAGGTGCTAAGCAGGCAATCGACAGTTTGAAGGATGCGATTGAAAGCGTTAATGCCATGAGAAGCAGACTCGGTGCTTATCAGAACAGACTTGAGCACACAGTAAGCGGTCTTGATATTACTGTCGAGAATATGACTGCGGCTTACTCAAGAATCATGGATGTTGATATGGCAGAGGAGATGACAATATATTCCACACAGCAGGTTCTTTCTCAGGCAGGAACATCAATGATGGCGCAGGCAAATGAAAGACCGGCGCAGATCCTTCAGCTTCTTCAGTAATCAGTTAACGGTTGTAGAGTAATCGAGGTGGAATATGACACAGGAAAAAAAGCAGGAATTTACCCTTAAGATATCACAGGCAAACAAGACTCAGCTCATTACAATTTTGTATGAGATGGTGATCGAATATCTTAACGATGCGATAGATGAGATCGGTATCGGGAAAAAAGATGAAGCGAATAAGTATCTTGGATATGCGCAGAACTGCATCGATGAACTTATCAGATCTCTTGACCTTAGATACGAGCTTGCAAAGAATCTGCATGTTATTTATATCTTTTCCAAAAAAGAGCTTATGGTAGCGGGAGTTAATTACAGCAGCCATAAGATCTGGAGAGTGGTTCAGAACTTTAAGTGCTTAAAAGAAGCATATAAGGAAATTGAGAAATACGATACAAGCTGCCCTATGATGGGAAATACCCAGAAGGTATACACAGGTCTTACATACGGAAGACACCTTATGAACGAGGATCTTGCGATGGTGTGTGCCAATCGTGGATATATGGCATAAATGTACATTTTTTTGTTATACTTAAAATATGATAAATATATGTATCGTAGAAGATGAGTCGGATCAGGCCGACCTTCTCAGAAAATACATACAGACCTATGGGAATAAAACTAATCAGCAGTTTGCCATAACTCATTTTACGGATGGCATCGATTTGGTGGATGAATATCGGGCGCAGTTCGATATTATCCTGCTCGACATTCAGATGAAACATCTTGACGGTATGGTTGCGGCTGAGAAGATCCGAAAGGTAGACGCTGACGTGGTAATTATTTTTATCACGTCAACGGTGAGATATGCCGTGCAGGGATATGCTGTCGATGCGCTTGGATATGTGCTGAAACCGGTGCCGTATCTGCAATTCGAGCAGCTGTTCGACAAGGCTATTTCTCGTGTTATGACCAAAAAACAAAAGCTCTATATCAGGGTATCTATGGACGAGCGACAGCTTAAGCTTGATTGCGACAATATTTATTACATCGAGAGTCAGCGTAACAATGTCTGTATTCACTGTGCTGATGAGGATTATGTAACTGCCGGGCCGCTAAAAAAGTTTGAAGAAATGCTCGGCGGTCACGGATTTAGTAAATGTCACAATGCTTATATCGTGAACCTGTCTTATGTGGAAGGCGTCAGGAAGGAAGAAGTTCTTTTGACCAATGGAATAGTTCTTCCTATAAGCCGTGCACGAAAGAAGGAATTCATGATGGCGCTTACGGAAGATATTTTGTAAAAAAGAGGAGACAAGAATCTATGGACTTTTCATCATTCTTAGACCCGAAGAATTTACAGGATACCCCGCGACTTTTTACCGCTATAGCTGAATGGCTGGCGGTTTTTATATATTTCAATATTTATAAAAGAGACAGTCATGGCAAGTTGTATGTGTTGCAATGCGTAATTTCATTTGCAATGCAGGTTGGATTTCAGTTTGTGGCAGGTCTTTTGCCCATAGGATTCTGGATTCCCAGTATGATCGGTGCCGTGGCTTTGATGTATCTGACTCTGTACATGGTGCTTGATATCAAGCCAAGGGACTGTGGCGTTATTACTACGCATGCGTTTGTACTTGCGGAGTTTTCGGCCAGCCTGTACAAGCAGCTCTACGTGTGGGCTGTTTATCTTAACGGACATGAAGGGTT
The DNA here is from genome assembly GCF_000424465.1 of Butyrivibrio hungatei NK4A153. GTDB lineage: Bacteria > Bacillota > Clostridia > Lachnospirales > Lachnospiraceae > Butyrivibrio > Butyrivibrio hungatei_A. The sequence goes on from NZ_AUJY01000020.1 coordinate 41,381, forward strand.
CATTCTGTCGTTTGCAATCATGTTCGTTGTCTTTGCACTGACCTATAATATCTACTACCGCATTGAACGCGATAATTTCCCCGAAAGCAGAAATCTAAATATAAGTGAGCGCGAGCTTGTGAGTGTTATCGCAACGGGTATCGGCGCTTTCATAATGTCTAACATAAGCTTTGTCACAAAAAAGACTCCGTTCTCCGCAACAGAGAACATGCTTTATGTCCGTACGCTTGTTGATTTCGGAGGCATGCTGATGCTTATGACCGAGATGGGACGAAGAAATGAGATGGCGGCAAAGAGCGAGAACGATGCTATCAATCAGCTTTTTCAGAAACAGTACGAGCAGTACAAACTTGCCATAGATAATTCCGAGGCGCTACGAAAAGAGATACATGACATGAAGCATTACGTCCTTGCGCTTAAAAACGAGGACGATCCCAAGAAGCGTGCGGAAGTTTTGGATGATATGGAGCAGGCAATAGCGATACAGGAATCGTTTATGAATACCGGAAACCGTGTTTTGGATGTGATTCTTACGACAAAGAGTCTTCAGTGCCAGAAGAAGGATATTACCTTAAATGCCATGGTTGACGGAGATGTTCTTTCGGGGATCCATGTAAAAGATATCTGTTCTCTTTTTGGAAATATTATCGACAATGCAATTGAGGCGACGCAGGTTCTTACGGATAAGGAGAAAAGACTTATCACTTTGTCTGTGCGAAGTCGCAACCAGTTTATTATTATTGAATGCGAGAATTGCTCCGACGGATCTTTTGTGCGCCTTAAAAACAATCAGCGTCGCAGGATCTTTCGGGATACGAATCTGCCGAAGACCACCAAGGCAGACAACGTTAAACACGGCTATGGACTTAAATCCATAGCACAGGTGGCAGAAAAATACGGCGGAAACATGAACTGTTCGTATGAGGACGGATGGTTTAAGGTTAAAGTCATTCTTTCATATAAAGAATAGTGGAAAACCTTGTGAACTGCGGAATTCACAAGGTTTTTTGCGTGGTCTTCCAGTTTGTTCTTCTTTTTCATTTTGCAAGTTATCACGAATAAATGACAAGTTATCCTTGCACAAACTCCATTAATAAAAATACATGCTATAACAAAATTACAGACAAGGAGGTAAGCTTTTTTGAACGCAAGAGATATTATTTCAAAGCTCTCTTTATTAGAGAAAGCAGCATTATTAGGCGGAAAGAACGAGTGGGAATCAAGAGATATTCCCCGCCTTGATATACAGTCCATTACATTCGCGGATGGACCTCACGGTCTTAGAAGACAGGAAGGCGCAGGAGATCACTTGGGATTAAACGCATCACTTCCTGCAACTTGCTTTCCGACAGCAGCAACTGTAGCAAACAGCTGGGATGAAAAACTTGGTGAAGAAATCGGACAGGCACTCGGCGAAGAGGCCGTAGCACAGAAGGTAGACGTTCTCTTAGGACCGGGGCTTAACATGAAGCGCTCACCGCTTTGCGGACGAAACTTTGAATACTTTTCAGAAGATCCGATACTTGCAGGCAAGATGGCAGCTGCGTATGTGCGAGGAATACAGAGTAAAAATATTTATTCCTGCCCAAAGCACTTTGCGGTTAACTCAAGAGAATATCGCCGAATGGCAATGAATGCGGTGGTGGATGAGAGAACCTTACGTGAAATATATCTGACTGCATTCGAGATAGCGGTAAAAGAGGGCGGAGCCAAAGCAATCATGTCGGCATACAACGAGGTAAACGGTGAGTATGCCAATGAGAATAAACATCTTTTGGTAGAAATTCTCAGAGAGGAATGGGGCTTCGACGGACTTGTGGTAACGGATTGGGGCGCAAGTAACGACCATGTTGAAGGCGTTAAGTGCAGATCAAATGTGGAGATGCCTAATCCGGGACTTGATTCGGCAAGAGAGCTGATAAAGGCAGTTAAGGAAGGACTCATCACTGAAGAAGAGATAGACACAGCAGTTCTTCCCGTTATCGAAGCAGCTTTACATGTAAAGGATAACGACCATACCAAAAAATTTGATGTTAAAGCACACCATGAACTTGCAAGGAAAGCGGCAGCAAATTCAGCAGTTCTTTTGAAAAATGACGAAGACATTCTTCCGCTTGAAGCAGGAACAAAAGTTGCACTTAGAGGGCCATTTGTTGATAAGCCCAGATATCAGGGATCGGGAAGTTCTCAGGTTAATTCGACCAAGGTTGAGAAGGTTTCCGAAGTTATCGGAAATTATAATCTTGAGGTTGTGGAAGATCCAAGAGATGCAGATGTAGTACTTTTCTTCTTCGGACTTGATGAGATTGCGGAGAGTGAAGGCGCTGACAGAATGACGATGGATATTCCCGAATATCAGGTAAAAGAGCTTAAGAAGCTGACAGCTCTTAATAAGAATATCGTCGGAGTCATGAGCGCAGGATCTGCAGTGAAGATGCCTTGGCTTGATAATCTGAAGGCACTTCTTCACGGATACCTTACAGGACAGGCGGGCGCAAGCGCATTACTTGATATTATAACGGGTAAAACTGTTCCGACAGGTAAGCTGTCTGAGTCATATCCGTTTTCTTATACAGATTGTTCGATAGTAAATTTCTCAGCGGATGATACGAGAAATCTTCAGTACAGAGAAGGTCCTTTTATCGGTTATCGCTACTATGATACCGCTGAAGTTGAAGTGCAGTTCCCGTTTGGCTTCGGATTATCTTATACAACATTTAAGTACAGTGATCTGAAGGTTACGGAAGACGGCGTATCATTTACGGTAACCAATACAGGAAAACGTGACGGGGCCGAGATTGCACAGTTATACATTGGAAAAAAGCATAGCGGACTTATACGTCCCAGAAAAGAGCTTAAAGGTTTTGCCAAAGTTTGGGTAAAAGCCGGTGAATCAAAGGAAGTTACGATTTCTTTTGACGATAAGACATTCCGTTACTTCTCGACAGTTTCAGGAAAATGGGAAGTAGAAGGCGGAGATTATCAGATATATGTAGGCGGAAATGTTAAAGACATCGCTCTTGAAGGAAGTATTTCAAGGGAAGGCACCATAGAGGAACTTCCATATGATATCAAGACACTTTCAAGATACAGGAACGGACAGGTACGAAACGTTCATTATGATGAATTTGAAAAGATATATGGAAGGGCACTTCCTGAAGAGAAGGTCGGACCGCTCGAAATAAACGATGCGCTCTGCCAGATGGATACAGCAAAGAGTCTTTTGTGCAGACTTATTTATAAGATCTTGGAAAAGAAATTGGAAAAGTCTTATGAAAAGGGCGTTCCGGATCTGAATACATTGTTTGTTTACAACATGCCGTTCAGAGCTATCTGCAAGATGTCCGGAGGAATGGTCTCACGAGATATGGTTGAGAGCATTGTAACTATCGCAAACGGTCATTTCTTCAGAGGCCTTGGAGGCGTGATCGTCGGATTCTTCCGCAATTCAAGTGCAAACAAGAGATACGAAAAGAAACTTAAAAATATGTAATAGGAGATATGGGAATGAATCTTTGGAAGCGATTTGAAGAAAAAAATCCGAAGGTAGCCAAATGGGTGCGTGAAGGCGGATTATTCGTGATCGTCAGCAATCTGATCACTGTATTTAAGTATCTTTTGCTGACATTTCTCCCCGCGGCATTTGCTTTTATGGGAGATAAATCCTTTGGATGGCCGGGTATACCGCTTACTGTTGCAGGTGAAACTTTTAGCTGGAACATCTTGGGTTACGATCAGGCGCATGGAGGATTGGCTTATTTTACGGCATATATGATCGCGATGGTCATAGGAGAATGTATCAATTTTCCTATCCAGAAAGTGTTTGTATTCCGTAATCACGATAAGCCCGGAAAGCAGATTGCATGGTATGTCATGGCGTTTATTTTGATCACATGCATTGTAAATTCTATTAACTGCATCTGGGTAGCCGTGGCGGGCAAGTTTGTTGCTCCCTGGCTTTACAACATAGGAACCACAGTACTTAACGGAGGAGTTTCAATGATCGTATTTTTCTTTGTAAATAAGATCATATTCCCGGAAACTCCGAAGGAAGCATAATTTTTTCATCGATCCTAAGGACAAAGGTCCTTTAGATATTTTCTTTCATCTAAAGTAAAAGGAGGAGAAGAGAGAAATGTTAAACATCAACCCCGCGGACGTCATTGCCGTCCTTAAAACAATGATACCTCAGCTCGTGATTCTCGGTGTGGTATTATTGGCAGCAATCATCGCAACATTGACAGTTATAAAGAAGAAAGAGCCGGTACGCAAATTTGTGCGTAAGCAGGCATGGCTCGCATTCTTCCTTACAGTTGTCATCGTGATTTCCAACATTTTGCTTGTTCCCATGTATTCCATGGTGAATATGGCAATGGGTGGAGGAACTATTTCAGATGAAGCTATCGATGAGGCTAAGGCGCTCTGCACAGAGATAGCAGAAGAAGGCATCGTTATGCTTAAGAACGATGCGCAGGCACTTCCTCTTGCAGAAGGTAGTAAGGTAAACGTATTTGGATGGTCATCCACAAATCCTATTTACGGTGGTACAGGGTCGGGAGCTCTTTCAGATGCTTATCCCACCGTAGATTTCCTTACAGGACTTACCGATGCAGGAATTGAGTACAATCAGGACCTTGTTGATTTCTACAAGGGCTGGAGAGATGCAAGACCTATAGTTGGAATGATCGGACAGGACTGGACAATTCCCGAGCCTATGGTTTCAGATTATGAGAATCTTATAACAGATGCAAAGAATTATTCAGATACAGCTATCTTGTTCATCGCTCGCTCAGGCGGTGAAGGTGCAGATCTTCCTACTTCTTATGACGGACCGGACACATTCTCAACAGAGGGACCTTTTGGTGCACTTGGTGTTCGTTTCTCAGATCAGAAGGACGATCTTGATGCTTCAAAGTCTTATCTTGAATTGTCAAACAGAGAAAAGACTCTTCTTGATAAGGTAACATCAACTTTTGATAAGGTTATACTTGTTGTAAATTCTGCAAATGCCATGGAACTTGGCTTTGTAAAAGATTATTCACAGATTAAGTCAGTGCTTTACTGCCCCGGAACAGGTCAGACAGGTTTCGATGGTCTTGGGGAGATCATCGCAGGTAAGATCAATCCTTCCGGAAAAACTGCGGATATTTTCCTTGCAGACCTTATGAATACACCTACATCAAATAACTTTGGTGATTTCGATTACACAAACATGAGCGAATTTGGAGTTGATAACATGTTCGCTGAGGGAGGAAAAGCCTTCCCTACATTCGTAAATTATGTAGAGGGTATCTACGTAGGATACAAATATTATGAGACTGCAGCCGCTGAAGCAGCAGCCGGAAACTTTGAATTTGATTATGATGCAAATGTAGTTTATCCGTTTGGATACGGACTTTCTTACACAACATTCACTCAGGAGATGGGTGAAATAAACAACGACGGTACAAATATTTCATTCGATGTTACCGTAACAAATACAGGAAATGTAGCAGGTAAGGATGTTGTTGAAGTATACTTCAATCCTCCTTATACAAACGGCGGAATCGAAAAGGCCGCAGCTAACCTTGTTGCTTTTGAAAAGACTGAGACTCTTGAGCCCGGTGCTTCCGCAACTGTATCCATTTCTTTCCCTGTGGAAGATATGGCTTCATATGACACATACGGACACGGATGCTATGTACTTGAGTCGGGAGAGTATGAGATTTCAATCAACAGCGATTCACATAACAAGATTGCAGCAAAGACTGTAAATATCGGTGCAGAAGTTGTATACGATCAGAACAACAAACGTTCAACAGATCAGGTTGCTGCAACAAATCAGTTTGGATTTGCAGAAGGCGGTGTAACATACCTTTCTCGTGCAGACGGATTTAAGAACTATGCAGAAGCAACTGCAGCGCCCAAGTCATTTGAGCTTGCAGAAGAGTACAAAAAAGATTATGTAAACAACACAAATTATAATGAAGCTGATTACAATAACGAAGCAGACGCTATGCCTGCAACAGGTGCAAAGAATGGCATCAAGCTTGAACAGCTCAGAGGACTTGATTATGACGATCCTATGTGGGAGTCACTCCTTGATGAGATGAGTGTTGCAGAGATGAACACACTTATCGAGCTTGGTGGATATGAGACATCGGCAGTTGAGTCTATCGGAAAAGTTATGACTTATGACTGTGACGGCCCTGCATCTATCAACAACAACTTTACGCATCAGGGATCTATCGGATTCCCTGCAGCGGTAATGATCGCTTGCACATGGAATAAAGATATAGCTCACAGATTCGGTGCTTCTATCGGACGTATGGCTAACGATATGGATGTATCAGGTTGGTATGCACCTGCTACAAATACACACAGATCTGCTTTTGCAGGACGTAACTTTGAGTATTACTCAGAGGACGGAGTGCTTGCAGGCTGGATGTGCGCAAATGCAGTACAGGGCGCACGTGAGTGGGGCGTATACTCATACGTTAAGCACTTTGCTACGAACGATCAGGAGACGAACCGTACGGGACTTCTCTGCACATGGCTTAATGAGCAGTCTCTCCGTGAGATTTACCTTAAGTCTTTCGAGATCGCATTTAAGAACGGTAATCCCGGTGCAACAATGGTAGCTTTCAACAACATCGGTATTGAACCTGCCGAGGCTTGCTCTGCACTCCTTAACACAGTTCTTCGTGGTGAGTGGGGATTCCGTGGATTTGCTGAAACAGATTATTTCGGTGGATACGGATATCAGGATGCCGATCGTATGATCAGAAACGGCTGCGATCTGATGCTTGCAACATACTCAACTCCTGAGTCGACCGTTACAGATCAGACAAGTGCAACATCGCTTAACGCTATGAGAACTGCATCAAAGAACATTTTGTACACTGTTGTAAACAGCCGTGCTTATGATAAAGCAGTTAATACAGGACTTCCTACATGGGTTAAGATTCTCTACGGAGTAGACGTTCTTCTTATCGCATGTATCGGATTCCTTGAGTATCGTGCAGTTAAGGCATATCTCGCAAAGAAGAAGGAAGAAGAGCCTGCAGTTGAACAGCAGACACAAGAATAAATTGCATACACACCTCTCTTTCAAAATAAAAAATAATCGAGGAAACTCCCCGTTGGTATATGCCGGCGGGGAGTTTTCGTTTGGAGTGCGCCTAGCGGCGCACGTTTCTAACGGGTTAAAGTCCCGAATCCACCCGGTAGTGGGAAGGATATAGCCGAAGGCAAGGGTGTCCATCGTGA
>NZ_AUJY01000021.1 GCF_000424465.1 Butyrivibrio hungatei NK4A153
ATATACAGCCAATGTTATGTCCACATGTCGGATTTGTTGTTTGAAATCCTGCCAAAATGCTTTTTGGCTGTGTCCACTTCTTGGGGTTCATTTTATGAAGGAGTGCACCGTACAGAGAGGTCGCGTAGAATGTGTGCGGTGCGAAAAAAGTAAAAAGTACCGTACGGATGGCATGCTTATGATATGTACGGTGCGAAATGCGAAAAAGTTACCGTACGGAAGGCAAGTTTATGAATTGTACGGTACAAAAAGTGAAAAAGTCACCGTACAGGCGGTATGTTTATGATACGTACGGTGTGAAAAGCGAAAGAGACACCGTACGAGCGGCAAGTTTATAAGCTGTACGGTGTACTTTATATCTTGCAAGGTTTTGATTATTCTTAAAGATGTGCTATTATATGTGATGAAAATTTCATAAAAGCGGAAGGTGTCCGCAGTTCCTTTATGTATGGGGTGAGAAGATTTACTGTTATTATTTCATATTTAGGAAGAGGACTGTGGGTGAAAAGGGAAGCAGGTGTAAGTCCTGCACGAACTCGTCACCGTGATTCGAGATTTTTTTACAAGTTTCGATCAGCCGGGAGACCTGCCTGTCGCTGTACATGGGATACCCAAGCCACGAGGAACTGGTTGTACGAAGATGTGGTTTGCTGTAGAACGCAGCAAATTGGATTCTTTTGCGCATTTTTACATCGTATGAACTATCAGCTCGTGCTTCGGCACGGGCTTTTTTCTTGGGAGAATTAGTGTGGAAGTTTCACATAAAAGATTAGGATGTAAAAAGATTGTACAGTAGTTGCAAAGGCAAGGATGTAAAAGCTTGTACATCTTGCCGTGATAACTACTACATGGCGCTTTTTCACCTTTCTTCACAGGCTTTCGTAATCATATATTTTCACGGAGGACTATTATGAAAAAGAAAACACTTGCATTATTACTTGCAACAGCATTGTGTGTATCAATGTTTGCAGGATGCGGCAAGGCACAGACTGAGGCACCTGCTGACGGAGCGTCTGCAGAAGTGTCATCTGAAGCGGCGGATGCGGCATCTTCAGAAGCTTCAGATGCAGAAGCGGCAGACGGAGAACTTGCAGACGGAGTCTACACAGCTTCTTTTAACACAGACAGCTCAATGTTCCATGTAAATGAAGCAAATGACGGAAAAGGAACACTTACCGTTAAAGACGGTAAGATGACAATCCATGTATCGCTTGCATCAAAGAATATTGTAAATCTTTTCTGCGGAACTGCAGAGGATGCACAGAAGGACGGAGCAGAGCTTCTTCAGCCAACTAACGATACTGTAACTTACGAAGACGGAACAACAGAAGAAGTCAATGGATTTGATATTCCTGTTCCCGCACTTGATGAGGAATTTGACGTGGCTCTTATAGGAACAAAAGAAAAATGGTATGACCATAAGGTATCTGTTTCTGACGTTAAGCCTGAGGCATCAGAGGAAGATCAGGCAGCTGCTGAAAATGTTGCAAAGCTGATCGATGCTATCTATGTTCAGGAGCGTACGGATAAGACTGATGAACAGTGCGCTGAAGCAAAGAAGGCTTGGGATGCACTTACAGATACTCAGAAAGATCTAGTAGAAGGAGAGGATGCAGATCCTGATTACTTTGGAAGAGATACAGGTGATGCGTCTAAGGACGATGCACTCAACGCTGATAAGATCGGTGACAAGGAAATCCTTGTAGTCAGCTTCGGAACATCTTTTAACGACAGCAGAGCTGAGGATATCGGCGGAATCGAGAAGGCACTCGCTACAGCTTATAAGGACTATGCTGTAAGAAGAGCTTTCACTGCACAGATCATTATCAACCACGTTCTTGCAAGAGATAATGAAGCAATCGATAACGTTGATCAGGCGCTTGAGAGAGCAGTAAATAACGGCGTAAAAGAGCTTATTGTTCAGCCCACACACCTTATGCACGGTGCAGAGTATGACGAGCTTATGGATGCGCTTAAGAAATATGAGAGCAAATTTACTAAGGTAGCAGTGGCAGAGCCTCTTCTCGGTGAAGTTGGAAAAGATGCTTCGGTTATCAATAAGGATAAAGAAACCGTAGCAAAGGCAGTTGTTGCAGAAGCGGTTAAGACAGCAAAGTTTGACAGCATCGAAGCTGCTGATAAGGACGGCACAGCATTTGTTCTTATGGGACATGGGACATCACACACAGCAAATGTAACTTACAGCCAGATGCAGACACAGATGGATAAGCTTGGATACAAGAATGTATTCATCGGAACGGTAGAAGGCGAGCCTGAAGAGACTGAGCTTAGCAAGGTTATTGAGAAGGTTAAGGCAGCTGGATATAAGAAAGTAGTTCTTCGTCCCCTTATGGTTGTTGCGGGAGATCACGCAAACAACGATATGGCAGGCGATGATGCAGATTCTTGGAAGAGCGGATTCGAGGCATCGGGTGCATTTGAAAAGATTGATTGCCAGATCAGCGGTCTCGGAAGAATTGCAGATGTACAGAAACTCTATGTTGAGCACACAGGTGCGGTTATCAAATAAATAAAAACCACAATGAACAGAAATAAAAATAAACCGGTAAATTACATAAAGAGCATTTTGATTCTTTTGTTTTTTGCCATGAGTGTAATCGGATGCGGCAGTATTTCAGATGGGGAATATGCCGCATCTGTTACTCTTACGGGAGGAAGCGGAAGAGCAACTGTAGAAAGCCCTTGCACTGTAACTGCCCAAAAAGGCAAACTTACGGCAAGGATTGTTTGGAGCAGTCCAAATTACGACTACATGATCGTAGACGGGCAAAGATATGATAAAGTAAATACTGAAGGGAATTCTGAATTTGAGATTCCTGTGATTCTTGATAAGGCAATGGACGTGCAGGCTGATACCACAGCTATGAGTAAGCCTTATCTTATTGATTATACGTTTATTTTTTCAGTTTCTGATTCCAAAGATGATTCAAATATCGAAGAAGAATCTGCAAAAGAAACGAAAGTAAAGCTTAAAACAGAATCTGAACTTGAAAAACCACCTGTGATAGCAGGTCTTACATATGAATCAACCGATGATAACAACTTCGCAAAGTGCTACAGGATACACAGATATTCAGGCGGCTACGCGGTTATAAGTATAGATGACGGAAGAAATTATCTTATAGTACCTGACGGAAAAGAAATCCCGAAAGTAGAAGAAAAAGATATGAAAATCTTACAGCAGCCGCTTGATAAGATTTATCTTGCCGCATCGGGAGCAATGTGTCAGTTTGATACGATAGGAGCTACAGAGAATATCGCCCTTTCAGGTATTGAGCGTGACGACTGGTACATAGATTCTGCCGTAAAGATGATGGATGAAGGAAAACTTAAATACGGCGGGAAGTACAGCGCGCCAAATTATGAGATGATGGTGTCCGATGACATCGAGCTTGCGATTGAATCGACTATGATACTTCATTCTCCTAAAGTCATTGAGAAACTTGAACAGCTCGAAATACCTGTTTTTATTGATAAATCGAGTTATGAGCAGGACCCGCTCGGAAGATGCGAGTGGATAAAGATATACGGTCTTTTGACGGGAAAAGAAAAAGAGGCGGAGCAGGCTTTTGCAGAGCAGATTGTAAAAGTTACATCGCTTGATGATATTGATTTTTCGGGCAAAACAGTATCTTTTTTCTCCGTGAATTCTGAACATCTGATATTTACGAGAGGGAAAGACGACTATTTTGCAAAGATGGTTGAAAAGGCAGGTGGCGTCTATGTTGCTCCGCCACAAACCGGCAAAGAAGGTAATTCGTCATATCTTAGCGTAAGTACTGAGGCATATTATGACTATGCAAGAGATGTTGATATTCTCATATATAATGCGGCGATAGAGGATGCGCCCGCAGATCTTGCCGAACTTAAGCAAACCGATGTGATCTTTAATGATATGAAAGCAGTAAATAACGGCGATGTCTGGTATACAGACAAATCACTGTATCAGTTTGCAAATAAAACCGGTGATATAATAAGTGACCTCGGAGGGGTGCTCTCAGGTAAAAGCGATGATACGGGATTTTTTCATAAGCTTAAATAGTCATGACATCTTAAATGAAATTACAGAAATCCGCACCTGCTGCGGATTTCGTGAGAATATGATTCAGGTGGCAAATAGGCCCTGCGACGAAGTCGCTTTGAATGGCCTGTTTGCAAGCATCTTGAATCTTTGATTCAAGATGTCATGACATCTTAAATGAAATTACAGCAGTATTAAAATGAGGAAAACAGATGGAAATTAAGCACATTCTTCCTTCCGATATAGAAAAAACAAGTCTTGGCATAATCAGAAAAGAACTTGCCGAGATGGGAAAAACACTTCCCGAGGATACTGAAGCGACGGTCGTTCGCGTGATTCATACCACGGCAGATTTTGAGTACGCGGATACCATGATGTTCTCGGACGGCGCGGTGGAAAAGGGGCTTGAGGCCATTAAGAATGGCGCACACATTGTGACCGATACAAATATGGCACTTTCGGGAATCAGCAAAAAGACTCTCGCAAGATTCGGCGGAGAAGTTCATTGCTTTATGGCTGATGAGGAAGTTGCAAAGGAAGCCAAAGAGCGAAATGTCACAAGAGCTTATATCAGCATGGAAAAGGCGGCAAAGCTCGCAGTTCCTATAATTTACGCGATTGGAAATGCTCCGACGGCACTTATCAAGCTAAAAGAACTCATGGATGAGGGCTACAGGCCGGAACTTATAATAGGCGTTCCGGTCGGTTTTGTAAACGTTGTTGAGGCAAAAGAACTTATAATAAATAATGACAAAGACGTTCCTTATATAGTTAACAGAGGACGTAAGGGCGGAAGCGGTGTTGCGGCGGCGATATGCAATTCGCTTTTGTATAAATTGTATCGTTGACGCTGTTTTTGTCATATGGACGAGTGTGTTGTTTTGATCATCTATAATCAGATTGTGCAGTATACGGGGGTAAATTCTGTTTATTTACAACTGTGACAGAGCATCGGAGGAAAATAGGCATATGGAACTAAGGAGCGGCTTTACGACGGGGAGCTGTGCGGCGGCAGCGGCAAAGGCTGCGCTCATGATGCTGCTGGACTCGGTTGAGGTTTCGAAGGTGGAAGTAGAGGCAGATTCGAATGTCGGACAGGTTGGAGACAACAAAGTCAAAGATATCGAATATGTGAACATAATGACTCCGAAGGGTATACCGTTCTATGCGGAGATAGTTAATGTCATTCGCGATGATAGCGGCAAAAAAGTGACCTGCTCCGTGATAAAGGACGGCGGAGACGATCCGGATGTCACTACGGGAGCTTATATTGAAGTCAGCGTTAGAATTGTAGACGAACCCGGAATTGTGATTGATGGCGGAAAAGGCGTCGGGCGTGTTACTAAGCCGGGGCTTGACAGGGCAATCGGCGAAGCTGCGATAAATTCTGTTCCGAGGAAGATGATAGCAGAAAATCTTAATGAAGTTCTTAAGGAAAGAAATGCAGAGAATACCGGTCTTGAAGTTATAGTAAGCGTCCCCGGCGGCGAGATAATTGCTGAAAAGACCTTCAATCCAAAGCTTGGGATAGTCGGAGGAATATCGATTCTTGGGACAACCGGCATAGTTGAGCCCATGAGCGAAAAGGCCATAGTGGATACGATAAGAACCGAAGTTAAAGTAAGAAAAGCCGAAGGACGACAGGTTCTTTTGGCTGCGCCCGGTAATTACGGAATAACTTTCCTTAGCGAGAAGTGCGGGATAGATAAAGACATCGCCGTAATGACTTCAAACTTTGTCCATGACGCCGTAATGATAGCGAAGGAAGAGGGCTTTTCCGAGATGATATTTGCGGGACATATCGGAAAACTTGTTAAGGTTGCAGGTGGCATAAAAAATACCCATTCTAAGTACGGTGACCACAGGATGGAGATACTTACGGATATCGTGAGTTCTTTTGCACGGGATAAAGAATTTGAAGGGTTAAAAGAAAAGCTCTCAGAATGTGTTATGACGGATGAAGCTGTCAGGATCATAACAGAGGCGGGGCTTGCGGACAAGGTATTCCCCAAAATGGCGGAACTTATAAAAGAAAATATGGAAAAATGGGCAGAGGGAACGCTTAAAGTTGAGGTGATAGTTTTTTCTAACGAATACACGGAACTTGTAAGTACCGTAAATGCCCATGAATACTTGGAAAGGACAACTTAATGGTACATTTTGTCGGAGCGGGACCCGGAGCTGTCGACCTTATAACGGTCAGGGGAAAAGAACTTTTGGAAAAAGCGGACGTCATAATATATGCGGGATCACTTGTAAATCCTGAGCTTCTTAAGTATGCAAAAGACGGCTGTGAGATACATGACAGCGCAAAGCTTGATCTTGAACAGGTCATAGAAATAGTAAAGAAAGCTGAAGAAGAGGGAAAGATGACGGTGAGACTTCATACGGGGGATCCCAGCATCTATGGCGCTATCAGAGAACAGATGGATGAGCTTGATAAGCTTGGTTTTGAGTATGATGTGACGCCGGGGGTCAGCTCTTTTTGCGGGGCTGCGGCAGCTCTTAATATGGAGTACACTTTGCCCGGCGTAACGCAGAGTGTCATCATCACCAGGATGGAAAAGAGAACTCCCGTGCCGGAGAGAGAGTCCGTAGAGGAACTTTCAAAACACGGGGCAACGATGGTTTTCTTTTTATCAGCGGGAGATACCGAGGCTCTGAGCAGGAGACTTACGGAGGCGGGAGTGGCAAAAGATACTCCTGCGGCGATTGTATATAAGGCAACCTGGGATGATGAGAAGAAGTTCATTACGGATGTTGAGAATCTTCCGAAGGTTGCGGCGGAAAACGGTATAAATAAAACGGCGCTTATCATAGTCGGAAACAGCGTTAAACAGGCGGATTATGAGAAATCAAAGCTGTATTCGCCTGATTTTACTACGGGCTTTAGAAAAGGCAGAAATATAAATGACTAAGAACGGAAATAAAAGAGTGGCAGTGGTTTTTGCGCTGCTGATTGTTCTTTTGGTCTCAGCTTTTTTTGCAAATATTATTATCGGAAATGTCAGGATAAGTCTTGATGAAGTGATGAGGATATTGTTTGCGGGCGGAGGAGGCATTAAGAACAGGAATATAATAGCAAGTATCAGGCTTCCCAGGACTGTAATGACGCTTGTTCTTGGAGGTGCTCTTGCGGTATCCGGATTTCTTTTGCAGACATATTTCGCCAACCCGATCGCAGGCCCGTACATTCTGGGGATTTCGTCGGGAGCAAAGATGGCGGTTGCGATGAGCCTGATATTCATAACATCGGGAACGGGTTATACATCGAATCTGATGCTTGTGATGACTGCTTTTATCGGAGCGATGGCGGCTACGGGATTTATCATTCTTATTTCCAAGAGAGTACGGAACATGGCGGCGCTTCTTGCGGCTGGAATAATGATAGGCTACATATGCAGCGCTGTGACGGATTTTCTTGTCACTTTTGCGGAAGATTCGGATATTGTCAATCTTCACAGCTGGTCGCAGGGAAGCTTTTCAGGAGCATCGATGAGTGCGGCTTGGTTTTCTGCGGTGATTGTGGCAATTGTTCTTGTGGCGGTCATGCTTATGAGCAAAGTGCTTGATGCGTTCAGACTTGGAGAAGTTTACGCTGCGAGCGTTGGAATAAATGTGAAGCTGTGCAGAGTGCTCCTTATCGTGCTTTCAAGTGTTCTGTCGGCGTGTGTTACGGCATTTGTGGGGCCTGTTTCGTTTATCGGAATTGCTGTGCCTTTCCTTATGAGAGAGGTTCTGAAGTCGTCGAAGCCGATAATTCTGATTCCGGCGTCTTTCCTGTCGGGAGCGGTTTTTTGCATGATAAGCGACCTTCTTGCGAGGATGCTCTTTGCTCCGACTGAGATAAATATTTCCGCGGTGACTTCACTTTTTGGAGCGCCAATCGTTATTTTCATGATAATAAAAAGAGGTAAAGCCAAGTGAAGATAGAGCATTTATCAGCGGGGTATCGCGGGAAAGCAGTTGTTCCCGAGGTTAGCCTTGATATAAAAAAAGGAGAGATCATCTCCTTTATAGGACCGAACGGTGCGGGGAAGTCCACTCTTTTAAAGACTCTTTACAGGGATCTTTCGCCTGTTGCGGGAGCGGTATTTGTTGACGGCGGTGATGTATCTAAGATGCCGCTTAAAGAGCTTGCAAGGAAAATGTCCATAGTTACGACGGACAGGATAAAGCCTGAGCACATGACTTGCAGAGAAGTTGTGATGGCGGGGCGTCTTCCTTATACGGACGGGTTCGGCGTTCTTGGAAAAGAGGACAGACAGGCCGCGGAAGATGCGATAGCTCTTATGAAAATAGAAGGTTTTGCGGACAAGCAGTTTAGTAACTTAAGCGACGGGCAGAAGCAGCGGACGCTTATTGCAAGGGCGATAGCGCAGTCTCCCGAGTATCTTGTCATGGATGAGCCTACATCTTATCTGGACATCAGATACAGGATGGAACTTATGGAAGTGCTGGAAGTGCTTGCGAAAAAGGGCGTTACGATAGTTATGTCGATTCATGAACTCGAACTTGCGGTTTCTGTTTCGGACAGGCTTCTTCTTGTCTATGACGATGGAAAGACGCTGTGCAAGACGCCTTCCGAAGTTATGGAAGAGGGGCTTATCAGGGATTTGTTTTCACTTACGGATGAAATGTATGAAAAGATTTATGGCAAAGGCAGAATATAAGAATTATAAGGTTATAAGTTTTACTTCAAAGGGAAAAGAGCTTGCGGAAAGAGTGCTTTTCCTTGTTTCGGGTGGAGAGTTTGAACGAGGCTGTGATGACAGTGGACTTGGCAAAGGAGAACGATATAAGAAAAGTTTTGGCAGAGAAAACGCTGTCGTAAAAGGCATAGATGATGGCTTTACATTAGATGGCTTTGTCAAAGAAAACTTTCATCGGGGAAATGTTCTCATATTCATAGGCGCTGCCGGAATCGCGGTAAGGGCGATAGCGCCTTATATTGAAGATAAAACGAAGGATCCTGCTGTGATTGTTATAGATGAAGCGGGAAAGAATGTGATACCTCTTTTGTCCGGACATATTGGAGGCGGTGTGAGAGAGGCAAAGCGGATTGCGGAGCTTCTTGGTGCGAATTTCGTTGTGACTACGGCATCTGACGTTTCCGGAGAATTTGCGGTGGATGTTTTTGCGTCCGAGAACGGATTTGCCATTTCTGATATGAAGAAGGCTAAAGAGTTTACGGCAAGGCTTCTTGAGGAGAAAGAGGCTGTGTATGAGGTGGATGCTGAAATTGCGGGTATGCCTTTTTATGATGTTGATTCGGGATATGCGAATGTAGTCAGTCAATTGGCGGATGGATATAGCTGTGGTAGTTGTGCTAAATATGCTGATAATGAGGCAAATGAAGATTGCATAGATGCTGAAAATGCAGTGGGTAAGAGCTTTGAGAAAGAGAATGATTTTGTAAGAAACAAAGCTTTTTTTACAATTTCTTTTCGCAAGGATAAGTCTGAAAGCGGTGTGCTCAATTTGATTCCTAAGTGCATTGTGATCGGCGTCGGCTGCAAGAAGGGGACGCCTTATGAGAAGTTGCTGGCTTTTGTTGAGGATAAGCTTTCGGAGCACAATATTGATAAGAGAGCTGTCGGTGTGCTTGCTTCCGTGGATATCAAGAAAGAGGAAGAAGGACTGATTCGTGTGGCTAAAGAACTTGAGGCTGAGTTTAAGGTTTTTTCTTCGGATGTATTGATGGCGCAGGAGGGCGAGTTTACGGCTTCTGAGTTTGTAAAGAGTATAACGGGAGCGGATAATGTCTGTGAGAGAGCAGTAGCGGCCTGTGGTTGCAAGAAGATTCTCGTTACGAAAGAAAGCTTTGCCGGGATGACTTTTGCGGCAGGTGTGATGGAAAATAGCAAGGTAATGTCTCATGGCACGGAGTGTGACAGAAGTGCAGAGAGTGTTGATATGGATTTTGCATGCGGTGGCGAAGAGACTGCAAGTGATAGAAGAGGCGGAAAAGTCTCGGTTGTCGGTATCGGTCCCGGAAATTATGAGAATATGACGATTAGGGCGGTACAGACGCTTAAGGCGTGCGATGTGATCGCCGGATATACCGTTTACTGCGATCTTGTCAGACCTTTTTTTCCTGATAAAGAATATATCTCAACGCCAATGATGGGTGAGGAAAAGAGAGTTAAACTTGCTTATGAGAAGGCAGCAGAAGGCAAGAAGGTTGCGCTTGTGTGCAGCGGAGATGCCGGAGTTTACGGAATGGCAGGGCTTTGCTATGAAGAGGCGGTGAATTTTGATAATGTTGATACGGAAGTGGTTCCGGGAGTTACGGCTGCAATCAGTGGTGCGGCGCTTCTTGGTGCACCGCTTATACATGATTTTTGCCTGATAAGCATGAGCGACAGGCTTACACCGATGGAGCTGATCGAAAAGAGGCTTCGTGCTGCGGCGTGGGCAGATATGGTCGTTGTCATCTACAATCCCGAGAGTAAGGGAAGGAAGGGATATCTAGCCCATGCCTGCGAGATACTGATGGAGAATCTGCCACCCGAGCGGGTTTGCGGAATTGCGGGAAACATCGGAAGAGACGGCGAATATTGTAAGGTTATGACTTTGGGTGAATTAAAAGGTGCTGAGGTGGATATGTTCTCGACGATTTTTATCGGGAATTCTTCAACAAGGGATATTGCCGAGCACATGGTTACTTTAAGAGGATACAGAAGTGAGAGATAAGGTTCTTATTTTCGGAGGAACAACTGAAGGAAGAGAGCTTGCGGCTGCGCTTTCTGCGGCGGGTGTACAGCACTTGGTGAGTGTTGCGACTGATTATGGCAAGGAAATTGAGGATTCTTTTGGAGAGAAAAATGTCATTGTCGGAAGAAAGAACGCGGATGAAATGGCGGAACTTATGGCTACCGAGGGCTTTACTGTGTGCGTTGATGCTACGCATCCTTTTGCGACGCTTGTTTCTGCTGAGATTAAGAAAGCATGTGAAAAGACCGGGATTATGTATTTAAGGCTCCTTAGAGATACAGGAGCGAAGATTGAGCTTATGACTGCTTCCAACGAATGTGGTTTTGATAAAGAAATTGAGAGTAATTGTCGAAAGCGCATAATGTTATGCAATGCGGATGTGGTTAATGAGAGTATTCAGATTGTGACTTGTGATTCGGTCATGAGTGCGGCAAAGGAACTTGAAAAGATAAGCGGCAACATTCTTCTTTTAACGGGAAGTAAAGATCTTAAGACAATCATGGCTGAGATTTCCGATAAAACAAGAGTGTACGCAAGAGTCCTTCCGAATATCGAGAGTATCACAAAGTGCGAAGAAGCGGGGCTTCGCGGAAAGCAGATAATCGCTATGCAGGGGCCTTTTTCCAAAGATATGAATGTTGCACTTATAAATGAGATTTGCGCTTCTGTAATTCTTACGAAGGAGAGCGGCGCTACGGGCGGGCTTGATGAGAAGCTTCTTGCGGCGAGTGAGTGCGGGATTAAGGTTGTTATGATAGAGAGTCCCGAGAGCAGACTTGATGGCTCCGGATGCGATGTGGGTGCATCTGTAAAAGGGTACAGTCTGCCGGAAGTACTGGAAAAGCTTGGAGTTGACAAGAAGCGTGTTAAATCCGGCGAGATCGTCAAAGAGAGTAACAGCTTAAATGAAGTTAAGGATGATATAGGAAAGAACATCATACTTGCGGGAATCGGCCCGGGTGATGCGAGATATTACACGAGAGAGCTTGAAACTGCACTTGAGAACGCGGATGTGATTTTTGGAGCGAAGAGCATCCTTGAAAGAGTTGATAAGAGCAGGATTAAAGCTGAATTTGTTCCTCTTTATATGGGAAAAGATATCCTTGAGTTTTTGAATGAATCTCCAAACTACAAGAATCCGCTGGCTCTTTTCTCGGGAGATATAAGCCTTTGCAGCGGTGCAAAGAATGCGGCGATGGTTTTTGAAGGCGCAGGATATGGAGTTCATAAGATATCAGGGATTTCTTCGGTGGCTCTTTTTGCAAACAGATTGGGACTTGGGCTGGAAGACTGCAGTATAGTGAGCGCTCATGGAAGAGAGTGCAATGCTGCGGGATATATTGCGGAAAATAAGAGACTTATCATCCTACCTTCAAGCTGTGCGCATGCGGGCGAGATTGCGAGAACTGCGTTTGCGATAGCGAAAATAAATGATTATGGCAGGAACGATAGCGTAAAAGCTGAAGATTTCGGCGGATGCGGAGATCTTAGAATTGTGATCGGATATGAACTGGGAACAGCTCTGGAGCGGATTTTAGAAGTATCGGAAAATGAGCTTGGAGATAATCTTTTTTCACGTGAAGAGAAAGGAAAATGCCTTTTGTATATAGAGAATGAGCGCGCGGGCGAAACGCCTGTAATAAGAGGAATACCAGACGATGAGTTCATCAGAGGCAAGACTCCGATGACCAAAGAGGAGATAAGGGCGATATCTATCAGAAAGCTGGGACTTTCTGCGGATTCCGTGCTCTATGATATCGGCGCGGGGACAGGTTCCGTATCTGTCGAAGCAGCTCTTTTGCACCCTGATATCAAAGTCTGTGCGATAGAGCGAAACGACGAGGCGGTTGAACTTATCAAGAAGAACAAAGAGAAGTTCTGTGCGGATAATATTACTGTGATAAAGGGCGAAGCTTCAGAGGTGCTTGAAAAAATGGCAGAGAATACCTGTATTTCAGCTTTTACATATGAATGTTCCGGCAGTGTGGTTGAAGGAGAGCTGCTTGTCCCTACACATGCGTTCATCGGCGGAAGCGGCGGAAATATGCGGGTTATCATTGAGATTCTGAAGAAGATGAATGAGAATATTCGAATTGTGATAAACTGTGTCACACTCGAGACACTTACGGAAGTTCTTACCGTTATTAAAGAGGGAGAATTTGCAGAGCCTGACATTGTTCAAGTCAGCGCAAGCAGATATAGGAAAGTTGGCGAATATCACATGGCCGATGCAATCAATCCGGTGTATATAGTGACAATATAATCAAGATAATGTGTTATAAGAGATAAAGAAAAATATATATTTGCAAATGGCTCGATAGAGAGGACGATGGCAATGAGCCTGAGGTATAAGCCGCCTTGCACGAAATGGCATAGAAAAAGCTAGGAGTTGCAGCTCCTAGCTTTTTTGTGTTAGCTTGTTAAGATAAATTATCTCGTTTCTTTGCCTAGTTCTATTATAACAAAGAATTCTTAATAGTCAAATCATAGGATGGTTAAGAAGTAGGATAGTTGCGGCATCTTGCACTGGATTCCGCGTTAATCACGCCTGATCCGGTGAGTGGCCGGAATTGCCGTAAGGCTCGATCTCGTCGATCATCTCCATGTCGTCTTCTGAAAGTTCGAAGTCAAACAGCTCAGAGTTGGAGCGGATTCTTTCGGGATTGACGGACTTGGGGAGAGGAACAACGTCGTGCTGCATTTCCCAGCGAAGGATGATCTGAGCAACGGTGCGGTCATATTTTTCCGCAAGGTCCTTAAGAAGCGGATGTTCAAGGGATTTGCCTCTTCCGAGCGGGCTCCAGGCCTCTACGAGGATGCCATGTTCCTGACAGAAATCTACTGTATCTTTCTGGAGGAAGCCGGGATTTATCTCAATCTGGTCGACTGCGGGGATGATGTCAAATTCCATGAGCGCCTTGAGGTGATGAGTAAGGAAGTTTGAAACGCCGATTGCTTTTACTCTTCCTGACTTGTATATCTCTATCATCGCCTTCCATGTCTCACGGTTTGTGTTCTCCCAGTCATCGTCAAATGCATATGATGCGGGCCAGTGAATGAGATAGAGGTCAAGATAATCAAGACCGATCTCGCTCATAGTCTTTTCAAAAGCAGCAAGAGTCTTTTCATAGCCAAGTTCTGACTTCCAGACTTTGCTGGTAACAAAGATGTTTTCTCTTTTTGCGGCACCTGTTGCGATAAAGTCGTTTATCGCCTGTCCGACCTGCTTTTCATTCTCGTAAAAAGCGGCTGTATCGATGTGACGGTAGCCGATCTCAAGTGCGGATTTTACAGAGTTATAAGCTTCTGCGGGATCTTTTATCTTGTATGTGCCAAAGGCAAGACAAGGTATAGATGTTCCGTTATTTAGCCTGATTCTGTCAGTGAGTGTATTCATTGAATGTACCTCTCTTTTTATGCCGATATCATCGGTATTGTCGTAAGATTCATACTTACACCATAGTAACATATAATTTGGATAAGGTATGCAGTTTCGTATAAAAAGCATTTCTGAATTTTATATCAGAGAATTCATACTTTTATATCATGATAAAAATTAGTGATAATTAACAAATATCTGATTTATTGACTGTTTTGTTGTGTATTAATGAACAGAGTTAAAAAATAATTTAAAAAACGCTTACAAAAGCAAGGATATGTTGTATTATAGAATTAAGAGAAAATGCTTTACTATTACAACAAGGGGTAACTATGACTAATAATTTTCCTAGAGTAATGATCTGCGGAACCGGAAGCGGCAGTGGCAAGACTATAGTGACTTGTGCGCTTCTTAGGATTCTCAAAAGAAGAGGCTATAATCCCGCTGTATTCAAATGCGGACCCGATTATATCGATCCGATTTTTCACAAAACAGTTTTAGATGTTCCTTCACGAAATCTTGATATTTTCATGGCAGGAAAAGACGGTATTCGTCGTACACTCGACAGAGGCAGTGAGGGGAAAGATTTTGGCGTTATAGAAGGTGTAATGGGATTTTATGACGGGATAAGTATGTCCGGAACAGACGGCTCCAGCTATGATATAAGCAAAGAAACGGAGACACCTGCCATACTTGTTGTAAACGCAAAAGGCATGAGCATGTCGATAATTCCCGTAGTACAGGGATTCTTCGATTATGTCGGAAGAATTAACAATCCAATTAAGGGAATTATATTGAATAATATCTCTCCGATGGTCGCAAAAGATATATCATCGCGCATTGAGGAAGAGGTGCATATTCCGGTCGTCGGATATATTCCTTTTATAAAAGAAGCCGGTATAGACAGCAGGCACCTTGGACTTGTGCTTCCCGATGAAATTCCTGATATTTTGGAAAAAATTGATGCGGTAGCCGATAAGCTTGAGGAGACTCTTGATTTCGAAAAGCTTCTTGATATTGCAGAGAAAGCAGAGAGTTTCAGGACTTTGCAAAACAGTTTTGCACTTCCGCTTTGCGCAGAGCCTGCAGAGGGCGGACCTTTGAAGGTTGCGATCGCAAAGGATGAAGCATTTTGCTTCTACTATGAAGATAACTTTGATCTCATGAGAGATATGGGAATAGAGCTGGAGTTCTTTTCACCGCTTCATGATGAAAGACTTCCTGAGGCAGACGGTTATATCTTCGGAGGAGGTTATCCGGAACTCCATGCAAAAGAGCTGTCCGAGAACACTTCGATGCTTGAGGATATTAAAAATGCGGCAGACAATAATGTTCCTATTATTGCGGAGTGCGGCGGATTTATGTATCTTCAGGAAGAACTTGAGGACAAGGATGGCAATACCTATAAGATGGTTGGCGCAATTCCCGGTAAGTCTTTCATGACGGGGAAACTAACGAGATTTGGCTATGTGACTATAGCTGCCGCAAAAGAAAATACATATTTAAAGCCGTTTGAATGTATAAACGGTCATGAGTTCCACTATTACGACACAACAGACAACGGAGATACCTGCGTGATCACAAAGGGTACGCAGAACCGCTCTTGGGAAGGAATTCAGATAAAAGGAAATCTTTTTGCAGGATTCCCGCATCTTTACTATCCTTCGTGCAATGCATTTATCGAGAGATTCGCAGCAAATATGCTGGTTGGACGATCGCGGATCTGATACAGACAATCCGTATTGAGAGGAAAAGTGTGACAAAATGAATATACATCTTTGTAAAAATGATGAGACCCTTGAGCAGGCGCTAGATTACATCAACGAGCACGACTCCGAGGGAAGAAAATATACATTTGATATAGAAAAAGACAGGTGCTACGTCGGTGATGAGGCCTTTGTATCCGCACCCGTCCTCATAAATCATAAAAACAATTATTGGGCACTGCACATTGTGGAGTGATTTCAGAGTCAATTTAGGAAGAGAGTTGCAAGATAAGCAACTCTTTTTTGATGGAATTATCTATTTTAGTATGTCTTTCGACTATAAGTATATGATAAAATATATACGTATTAACGTATGTGAATCATACATGAATGAGAAGTACTTGCACGTAACAGTAGTTTACAGGTGATCTTATGAGAAGAAGTAAGTATTTTGTTTTTTCCACCAAAAGAAACCGGGTAGATCTGACGCTTGTACTTGTAGCATCTGTCCTCACTCTGATCTTCGCTGATTTATTGAGACGCGTAGAGCCGGATTCTGTATTGAGGACTGTTAAGTATATTCCGATAATGATTGTTACGGCGTTTTGTGGCATCATTCCCGGGATGCTGAGTCTGGTTCTTATTTTTTTCTTTGGTTCTTTTTTGCAAGGATCAATCATGTATCATGCTTTTGCATATCTGCTGATCGCTTGTGCCGTTAATGTTCTTACAAGAATCGGTTTTTTCAAAAATTTTTTTAAAGTAATACTTTCTTCTATGATCTTACAGTTTATCCTGGGTGACCTGTGGGGCTTTTGTAAGCTCGTGCTTAATGGTGCCGGTTTGCCAGGTTTTGATCCGGGCAGGCTTATTCCGCTGCTCTTAAGAGAAGCACCGGGATGTCTGTTTACATGTTTTTTCATATATTTTGTTTTTAAAAAATTGCCGGATGATATCAAATTGATGTTTGGAAGCGGAATGTACTATGTGGACACCACAAGACTTGATGAAGATGACAGATACATGGTCGAAGGCAAGTCCAGGATCGGAAATGTCGTAATGAGGGTAATTGTCTTTGAGGCAATTTTACTTGGGATTATAGCGGAGATCGCATCGAGAGAGCTGTATGCGGATATGACGTTTCGGGGCGGAATTGAGATGGCGATGCTTATATCGATCATAATTACGCCGATGGCTATTTTTGTCAACAACTATGCACAGTATAGGATTGCCGAGCCCATAAGGATTTTGTCGAATGCCGTGACCGATATTTACAATTCGCAGGAAACGGACATAAATGCCAGTGTGGAGGAGGTTCACAGACTTAGGATAGATACCAACGATGAGATAGAAGACCTGTATCATGCCATAGATCTTACTTTTTACAGATTTATGGAATACATTGAACTTGTAAAGAGCAGGCAGCTTATAGAAGACCAGCTCAGGGTGGAAAAGAGCTCGAACGAAGCCAAGTCGAGATTTCTTTCCAATATGTCACATGAGATCAGAACGCCTATAAATGCTGTTCTTGGCTTTGATGAAATGATACTCAGAGAATGTAAGGATGAGGATATCTTAAGCTATGCGATGGATATTCAGAGCTCGGGAAAAACTCTTTTGGCTCTTATCAATGATATTCTTGATTTCTCCAAGATAGAAGCGGGAAAGATGGAGATCATCCCCGGTGAGTATGAGCTTGGATCGATGATAAACGACCTCATAAATATGATAGATGCTAAGATCTATGAAAAAGGACTTGAGTTTATCACGAACATTTCCGATGATATACCGCATGTTCTGTACGGCGACGAGACAAGGATAAAGCAGTGTATCATGAATCTGCTTACGAATGCGGTGAAATATACGGATGTCGGTTCCGTTGCCATGGAGATCTATAAGAAAGATTACGATTCTCTGGCTTACGAGGATATGTTTGATGAAAAGATTATCCTGGGAGTCCGCATAACCGATACCGGAATCGGAATAAAGGATGAGGACATCGATAAGCTCACACTTGCTTTTGAGAGAGTGGATGAAAAGAGAAACAAAACCATTGAGGGAACGGGGCTTGGAATCAGCATCGTTACAAATCTTTTGGGACTTATGGGTTCAAAGCTTAACGTAAAGAGTGAATACGGAAAGGGCTCCGAGTTTTCTTTTGAAATAGTACAGACTGTTGTGGACAGGGAGCCGCTTGGCGAATTTGCCAAGGATTACAGGCAGAGCAAAGTAAACAAGAAAGAGTATAAGGAAAGCTTTCATGCGCCCAAGGCAAAGATTCTTGTTGTTGATGATATAAGCACAAATCTTGCGGTGATACAAGGTCTTTTGAAAAAGACGCTTATTACTGTGGATACGGCGCTTAGCGGAAGGAAAGCTCTTGAACTTGTGACTGAAAATAACTACGATATCATTTTCCTCGATCACAGGATGCCTGAGCTGGACGGCATCCAGACGCTTCATATGATGAAGGGAATGGCAAATAATCTAAATAAGAAGACGCCTGTTGTGGCGCTTACGGCAAATGCGGTTTCGGGATCCAGAGAGATGTACTTTAGGGAAGGCTTTACCAATTACCTCTCAAAGCCTGTTTCGCCGCCAAAGCTTGAAGAGATGATACTTAGTTATCTTCCTTCGTATAAAGTTTCCATACCGGGAGACGATGATTTTGTTGAGGCAGAAAAAGGAGATGCGAAAAAAGAAGACGAGACAGCGCTTAAACTTATGAAGGTACAGGGTATTGATGTTAAGAGTGCCATAGAGCGTTGCGGATCTTCAAAAGTTGTGGTTGATGTCATGCAGGACTTCTGGCTTTCCATCAAGGAGAGAGCAGATCTTATAGAAAAGTATGCAAAAGATGATATTAAGAATTATATGATCTATGTGCATGGGCTTAAGAGCTCCGCAAAGGCAATAGGCGCATTGGAACTTTCAGAAATGGCGGGGCATCTTGAAAAGTGTGCGGAAGAGAAGAATAAGTCGGAAATTGAGGAGAAGACACCGGAACTTCTTGAGCTTTACAGAAGTTATATCAACAAATTGTCTGTTGTTGTGGGCGAAGAAAATGAAGGAGATTCGGATAAGCCTGTAATACCTGAATCGGAGCTTACAGATGCTTTTTCGGCGATAAAAGAATTTGTATCGGGATCGTATTTTGACAGCGCGGATGACATTATGAACATGCTTGGTGAATATAAGATTCCCGATGAATATGTTGAAAAATATGAAAAGGTAAAAAGACTTATGGCAGCAGTTGACAGAGACGGACTGTTGAATATATTGTAGTAATAGCGCAAAGCGGAAGGACAGGATATGGAAAAACGTGTACTCTTAATTGGCCACGAGAAAAGCTTTATGGTTAACGCTATAGAAAAGGGGCTCGAGAAAGAAGGATACGGAGTTTTAATGATGGAACCCGACAAAGAGCAGATCGAGGTTATGGAAGACAGGCCTATGATCTACCTTCTGTATATGGGGGATCTGTCAAAATCCGACTATGAGTTGTTTGAGTATTTGAATGATGCGATAGACAGCGAGCGATTTTTGCTCTATATCATAGGAAACAAAGAGGAACTTGATCTGGCGCTTGAGTATATTGCAAAAGAGAAAGTTCAGGAGACGTATCTTAGACCTCTTGATGTCAAGCACCTTACGGAACAGCTTAATTCTGTAGTTGAATACAGTGAGCTTGACGATGAGCTTAAAAAGAAGATCCTCATAATTGACGATGACGGAACTATGCTCAGAATGATGAGAACCTGGCTGTCGGTAAAGTATCACGTGTACATGGCAAGCTCGGGTAAGATCGCGTTATCTTTTTTGGCAAAAAATCCTATCGATCTGGTACTGCTTGATTACGAAATGCCCGGAATGGACGGTGCGGCCGTACTCAAGGAGATGAGAAGTACTCCTGCGTATAAAGATATTCCGGTTATCTTCCTTACCGCTAAGGATGACAAGGAGAGCGTTATGAAAGTAGTAGGGTTAAAGCCCGAGAAGTACCTCCTTAAATCCATGCCGAAAGAAAAACTTACCAATGCCATTGATGAGTTTTTTATCATAAGATCAAGAAAAAAGTGAGGAAGGAACAGTTATATGATTTCAAAACTTATTGACAAGATTGTAAACACAGGTGCGCCTATTGTTGTGGGACTCGATCCCAAGCTTGATTTTGTACCCGAAGCAATAAAGAAAAGATGCTTTGAGGAAAAGGGTGAGAACCTTGAGGGAGTTGCGGAGGCGTTCTGGCAGTTCAACAAAGAAATCATTGATAACGTATATGATGTTGTTCCTGCTGTAAAGCCACAGATAGCAATGTACGAGGAGATTGGAATTCCCGGTCTTATCGCATTTAAGAAAACTGTAGATTATTGTAAAGAAAAGGGCCTTATCGTTATCGGCGATATAAAGAGAGGCGATATAGGTTCAACAGCCCAGTCTTATGCAGTTGGTCACCTTGGCGGCGTTAAGGTTGGCGATAAAGTATTTAAGGGCTTTGACGAAGACTTCGTAACAGTAAATCCTTATCTTGGATCTGACGGAGTTAAGCCTTTCATAGATATTTGTAATAAGGAAGACAAGGGAATCTTCGTTCTTGCAAAGACATCAAATCCTTCAAGCGGAGAGTTCCAGGACAGACTTATCGACGGAAAGCCTCTCTATGAGATAGTAGGCGCTAAGATAAGAGAGTGGGGCGAAGAGTCGACAGACGGTTCATACAGCAATGTGGGTGCCGTAGTCGGAGCAACATATCCCGAGATGGGCAAGGTGCTCAGAGAGATCATGCCTCACAATTACATCCTTGTTCCCGGATACGGAGCACAGGGCGGTAAGGGAAAAGACCTTGTTAACTTCTTTAATAAAGACGGACTCGGAGCAATCGTAAATTCTTCGAGAGGAATCATAGCAGCATGGAAGAGCGACAATTACAAGCAGTTTGGTGACGGAAAGGTCGGAGAAGCTGCAAGGGCGGCAGTCCTTGATATGAAGGCGGACATCGCAGGTGCGCTCGCTCAGTAACAGAACAAAAGGAATAATTTGCATATTGGCAGCGGCTTTCGGCTTCGCACTTATGACGGCGTTTATACGTGCAGCCGGAGACGTGCCCGTAATGCAAAAGAGTTTTTTCAGAAATTTGGTGGCAATGTTCATCGCGTCTATCGCTCTGGTAAGATCGGGCATTGGCTTTAAAATTGAGAAAAGCTACAGACTTGATATTTTCTTTAGGTGCCTATTTGGCACGTCAGGTGTTATCGCAAATTTTTATGCAATAGGAAAACTTGGGATAGCGGACGCAAACATGCTAAACAAGCTAGCGCCGTTTTTTGCCATAGTGCTCTCAATACCGCTGTTAAAAGAAGTTCCGTCAAAGGTGGATGCCATATCAACTTTGATCGCATTTATCGGAGCTCTTTTTATCATAAGACCGACAGGTGTCGTCGCTGAGACAATCCCTGCCATTATTGCGGTGTACGGAGGCTTCGGAGCCGGAACCGCTTACGTGTTTGTCAGAAGGGCGAGCAAAAAAGGTGCAAATACGCCGACAATTGTATTCGCGTTTTCGGCGTTTTCGTGTCTCGTAACTTTGCCGTTTCTGATATTTGATTATTCGCCAATGAGCATGAGGCAGTTTCTAAGCCTTATCATGGCTGGAGTATCCGCATCTCTCGGACAGTTTGCAATTACTTCGGCATATCGCTACGCACCTGCAAAAGAGTTATCTGTTTTTGACTACACTCAGGTTATATTCGCAGCACTCATCGGAATCGTGGCATTCTCTGAAACACCGGTGCTTCTCAGTATCATCGGATATGCCATAATAATAGGTGTTTCGGTTGTCAGGTGGATGAAGAGAAATGAGCAATAATATATTAATTGTGAATATGCATTTATGATGATATAATACTTTGTCAGAGGATTGGGCTTGGATTTTTTCTGAGTAAATACGAAATAAAAAGGAGTTTATGAGTTATGGAAAGATATAAGGAAGAGTTTATTGAATTTATGGTAGACAGCAATGTCCTTAAGTTTGGAGAGTTTACTCTTAAGAGTGGTCGTAAATCTCCTTTTTTTATGAATGCGGGAGCATATGTAACAGGTTCACAGCTTAAGAAGCTCGGTAACTACTATGCAAGAGCAATTCACGATACATTCGGACTTGAATTTGACGTTCTCTTCGGACCTGCATATAAGGGAATTCCGCTTACTGTTGCAACATGTATGGCAATCAGTGAGCTCTACGGAAGAGAAATAAGATATTGTTCAAACAGAAAAGAAGTCAAGGATCACGGAGATAAGGGAATCCTTCTTGGAACAAAGCTTCGTGACGGAGACAGAGTCCTTATAATTGAAGATGTTACAACATCTGGAAAGTCAATCGAAGAGACTGTTCCTATCATCCAGGCACAGGCTGATTGTGATATCGTAGGCCTTATGGTATCTTTGAACAGACAGGAAAAGGGCTTGGAGAGCGAGATGAGCGCTCTTGACGAAATCAAGGAAAGATATGGCTTTAGTGCGCACGCGATCGTTACAATGGAAGACGTTGTAAGCTATCTTTATAACAGACAGATTGACGGAGAGGTAATCCTTACAAAGGATATCAAGAAGGCAATCGATGAGTATTACGCTGAGTACGGCGCTAAGAAAGACTGATAACAGTTTACTGCGGTGAAACCGCTACGGAGGTACATTTATGGAAGAACATACATACAAAGTGCTTGGTGGCACAGGAGCCATGAATATAGCATTGGGAGTGGTTTCACTTGTAGTTGGAATAACTGCCGGAATATTGCTTATTATATGCGGAGCAAAACTTCTTGGCAGTCGCAAAAATGTGATTATTTAAAGACATAACAGACAACCGGTAGATATGAAGAAACTCAATTTAAAAAAGATAAAGATTCTTAATAAACTTAGCCATTTCAGGGAAAAATACGTTTTCACCGATAACAGGCATCCGGAAAAAGGAATAATGTCTACCATACTCGGACTCCTGTCAGATGTATCATTGGTGGCAGTGGTACTCTTTTCATACAGGAACGGAGGGCAGGCTTTTATGCGATACGCCGCAGCGGCATTTGTTGCGGCGATATTTTCATGTTTGGGACTCGCTCTCGGAATCATGTCCCGAATGGAAAAAGATATATTTAAATTGTTCCCTAATCTTGGGATTATTCTTAACCTGATCGCGGTTCTCTTTATCATTTTTATTCTGGTATTGGGATTTATGTGATTCGAGGAACGAAAGGAATAGGACAATGACTGAAAACGAAGCAGTATTTGAATTTAGCGTCGGAAATGATGTCACCGATGAGAGATATGCCCTTGCAATGGAGAGGGTATCGGGCATTTCCGATGAGCATTTGGAGAATAAAGAATTTGATGATTATTTTCATGCGGTAAAAGACTTTATTCTCATGATAGACGAGACCTATAAATGGTCTGAAAACGGCGGAAAAGACAATGATTCTCTGGAAGAGCTTAAGGCAAGAAACAAAAAGCTCTACAGCGACATTCTTCCCGAAAACTATGATAAGAGCTACGGCAATCCGGTATATGCATGTGACAGACTCGGAGAAACATTCGGAAAGATCTTGTCATCTCTTTATTTTGAGCTCAGATCCATGATTGCTAATGCTTTTGAACTTCAGAAGTATGAGATTGTGATCAGAACGGAGCTCTTTCTTGAAGTATACGGAGCATTCGTGCAGGCTTCCGCTGATGGCAAACTTCCTGAGTATGAGGACGTCAGACAGATAATGTACTGGTTCTACAGTGATTATGCCGAGGAAGAGAGAATGGTCAGATTCGCTCAGATAGTTAACCCCGAAAAAGACTATTTCAGGGATATCATAATGAACAGCGACTTGACTGATATAAGATACCTCTATAAATTCGGAGAGTATATTTCAGACAACGAGATAAAGACCGCACAGCATCTTATCGAGATGTCCGAGGAAGAGATCGATAAGATAGCAACCACTTTTACGGAAGGATATCGCATTGGCTTTGCTGCAACAGGCAAGGATATCAGCATTAAAAGCACCGCTTCTGTAATTTATATTTTGGGATTTGAGAGAATTATCAAAAAAGCTGTTTTGAATTTTGAGAAGATCGGTCTTAAATCCGGAATCTATCGTTTTATTCCAAGTAATTTCTATATGGGCGGAAGTGCCAGAAGAAATGCTTGTCACGGCGCAATTCCAAACAAGCAGTTTGATTATGACCACAAGGATGATGACGGATTGTTCCTTGATGCGGCTCTTGTAAACAGACGACTTGAGGCTGTAAGGGCAGCAGGTGAAAAGTACAAGAAGGAAGCAAAACTTTACGGAGGTCCCGCTGTACTTGAAGGATTCGGCGAAGTACCTTTTTCACCCGAACAGAAGAAGGAAGCAATTCATCTTAGCGACGAGCAGAGTAAGCTCCTTAGCGGTTATAAGATTCAGGCGTCACTTATCCAGAATGAATATATTATAGGAAAAGAGAGAAGCTTTACGATCATTTCTTTCCCTGTTCCCGATATAGGAGAGCAGTACGAGGCCATCTTTGACGAGACGGTCAAGATAAACACGCTTGATTACAATCTTTATCAGAATATTCAGAAGAAGATCATAGATGCTCTTGATGAAGCGAAGTACGTGACAGTCAAGGGAATGGGCGATAATCGCACAGATATCAAGGTTATGCTTCATGAGATAAAAGACAAAGAGAAGGAAACAAATTTTGAGAACTGTGTTGCCGATGTAAATATTCCTGTCGGAGAAGTGTTTACATCCCCCGTACTTGCCGGAACATCAGGAATACTGCACGTTTCGGGCGTTTATCTCATGGGACTTTACTTTAAAGACCTCGAGATTAAATTTAAGGACGGATGCATCGAAGATTACAATTGTGCAAATTTTATAACTGAGGAAGACAACAAAAACTATATAAAGCAAAATATCCTGTATAATCACGATACTCTGCCGATCGGAGAGTTTGCCATCGGAACAAATACGACGGCATACACGTTTGCAAGGAAATTTAATATTGCGGACAAACTCGATATATTGATTGCAGAGAAGACGGGACCGCATTTTGCGGTAGGTGATACGTGTTATTCCTATGAAGAGGACAATGACACATTTAACTTTGACGGAAAGAGGCATATAGCCAAGGAAAATGAGATTTCCTCAAAGAGAAAAACAGATTCTGATAAGGCATATTTCAGCTGCCATACAGATATAACGATTCCGTACGATGAACTCGGTGAGATCAGAGCTGTAAGAGAGGACGGAACCGGCATAACTATCATAGAAAACGGCAGATTCGTGCTTCCCGGCACGGAGGAATTAAATAAGCCTTTGGATGAATAAAATAAACCATTGGATGTAAGAAAAAAAACCATTGGTTGAATAAAAAAGTGGCACAATATATTGTGTTGTGCTATGATACAAGTGGCTAAATGTTGAAGCAGAAAAATGGAGGAAAACATGGCAAAAGTTGGAATAGTAATGGGTAGTGATTCAGATATGCCCGTTATGGCAAAAGCTGCAGATATTCTGGAGGAGCTCGGAATCGAATACGATATGAGGATAATATCCGCTCATAGAGAACCGGATGAATTTTTTGAATATGCGAAGACTGCAGAGGAAAAGGGATTTAAAGTAATTATCGCCGGAGCAGGAATGGCAGCACATCTTCCCGGAATGTGCGCTGCAATCTTTCCCATGCCCGTAATAGGA
This sequence comes from Butyrivibrio hungatei NK4A153, assembly GCF_000424465.1. Lineage (GTDB taxonomy): Bacteria > Bacillota > Clostridia > Lachnospirales > Lachnospiraceae > Butyrivibrio > Butyrivibrio hungatei_A. The sequence goes on from NZ_AUJY01000021.1 coordinate 25,573, forward strand.
ATCCCTATGCACACAACTTCTTTGGGAGGCCGTGATTCATTATACAGTATAGTTCAGATGCCTACAGGTATTCCTGTTGCTACAGTAGCTATCAACGGTGGAGCAAATGCAGGTATTCTTGCTGCAAAGATTCTGGCAACGGGAGATGCGGAGCTTCTTGAAAAACTTAAGAAGTACACTGCATCACTTAAGGACGGAGTTGTTGCCAAGGACGCAAGACTTCAGGAAGTCGGATACAAGAACTATTGATTGGAATATAAACAGGCAAAATGCGAGGAGTTAAATATTATGGCATTGGATTACAAAAAGGCAGGCGTTGACATTGAAGCAGGCTATAAGTCTGTTGAACTTATAAAAGGTTATGTAAAAGATACATTCAGACCTGAAGTACTTGGTGGTCTCGGTGGCTTTTCGGGAGCTTTTTCACTTAGCAAGATAAAAGATATGGAAGATCCGGTTCTTTTGTCCGGAACAGACGGAGTCGGAACAAAGATAAAGCTTGCGTTTCTTCTTGACAAGCATGATACGATCGGTATCGATGCGGTTGCAATGTGTGTAAACGACGTTGCATGTGCAGGCGGAGAGCCTTTATTCTTCCTTGATTACATCGCATGCGGAAAGAATATTCCCGAGAAGATCGCAGCAATAGTTAAGGGCGTTGCTGAAGGCTGTAAGCAGTCTGATGCCGCACTTATCGGTGGTGAGACGGCAGAACATCCCGGACTTATGCCTGAGGATGAGTATGACGTTGCAGGATTTGCGGTTGGCGTTGTTGACAGAAAAGATATGATCGACGGAAGCACAATAAAGGACGGAGACGTTCTTATCGGTGTTGCTTCAAGCGGCGTTCACAGTAACGGTTTTTCACTTGTAAGAAAAGTATTTGATATGACAAAAGAGAGTCTTGAGACATATTATGATGAGCTCGGTGCTACTCTCGGTGAGACACTTCTTACACCTACAAGAATCTATGTAAAGATGATGAAGGCAATCAAGAATGCCGGTGTTAAGGTTAAGGGATGCAGCCATATCACAGGCGGCGGATTCTATGAGAATGTGCCCAGAATGCTTCCTGACGGAATCAAGGCTGTAATTGAGAAGAACAGCTATGATATTCCTCCTATCTTCAAGCTTATGCAGGAAAAGGGCGGAATTGAAGAGCAGATGATGTACAACACATATAATATGGGACTTGGAATGGTTCTTGCCGTTGATCCAAGTGATGTAGATGCTGCAATGAATGCTATTGCTTCAGCCGGAGACAAGGCTTGGGTAGTAGGTAAGGCAGTTGCAGGTGAGAAGGGTGTAGAACTCGTATGAAGATAGCGGTTATGGTTTCCGGTGGCGGAACAAATCTTCAGGCAATAATCGACGGAATAGCTGACGGCTCTATAACAAATACAGAGATCTCGCTTGTATACAGCAACAATCCAAATGCTTATGCGATCGAGAGAGCCAAGAAAGCGGGTATTCCCTATGCGGTTAAGAGCCCAAAGGAATTTGACAGCAGAGATGAGTTTAATAAAGCCCTGCTTAAGATCTTACAGGATGCGAATCCGGATCTTATTGTTTTGGCAGGATGTCTTGTTGTTATTCCGGAGTGCGTTGTTAAGGCATTCCCCAACAAGATAATAAACATTCATCCTTCGCTTATACCGGCATTTTGCGGTACCGGGTTTTATGGACTTAAGGTACATGAGCAGGTGCTTAAGAGAGGCGTAAGAGTATCCGGTGCAACGGTTCATTTTGTTGACGAGGGAACGGATACCGGCCCGATAATATTGCAGAAGCCTGTTATGATCAGGCAGGATGATACTCCGGAAGTGCTTCAGAAACGTATTATGGAGCAGGCGGAGTGGAAAATTATGCCTATGGCGATAGACCTTATAGCCAATGGCAAAGTCAGAGTAGAAGATCACAAAGTTATTGTTGAAGGATACGAAGAGGAGAAGATTTTTTCATGAAGGTTTTAATAGTTGGCGGAGGCGGAAGAGAACATGCCATTGCTGAGGCTGTTTCCAGAAGCCCTCAGGTATCAAAAATATATTGCGCTCCCGGAAACGGCGGAATTGCCGAGCTTGCTGAGTGTGTGCCGATTACACCTATGGAGTTTGATAAGCTCGTTTCTTTTGCAAAAGAGAAAGAGATAGATCTTACGGTTATCGGAATGGACGATCCGCTTGTTGGCGGAATCGTAGATGCATTCGAAGCAGAGGGACTCAGAGTTTTCGGCCCCAGAAAGAATGCGGCAATACTTGAAGGAAGTAAGGCTTTTTCAAAAGACCTTATGAAGAAATACAATATTCCCACAGCTGCTTATGAGACATTTGATAATGCCGCAGATGCTCTTAAGTATCTCGAAACTGCTAAATTCCCCATTGTTCTTAAGGCTGACGGACTTGCGCTCGGCAAGGGCGTTCTTATCTGCAACAGTCTTGACGAAGCTAAGGATGGCGTAAAAGAGATCATGGAGGATAAGAAATTCGGAGATGCCGGAAATCACATGGTTATCGAAGAATTTATGACAGGTAGAGAAGTATCCGTATTGTCTTTTGTAGACGGAAAGACAATAAAGCTCATGTCTTCAGCTCAGGATCATAAGAGAGCGGGAGACGGAGACACCGGACTCAATACGGGAGGAATGGGCAATTTCTCACCCAGTCCTTTCTACACGGAAGAAGTAGATAAATTCTGCCGTGAAAATATATACAGCAGAACTGTGGAGGCTATGGCAAGTGAGGGAAGAGAGTTCAAGGGAGTAATATTCTTCGGACTCATGCTCACACAGGATGGTCCTAAAGTTCTTGAGTACAATGCGAGATTTGGAGATCCCGAGGCGCAGGTTGTTCTCCCCAGACTTAAGACAGATATCATAGACGTATTTAATGCATGTATCGATGGTAAGCTTGATCAGATCGATCTTGAATTTGAGGATAAAGCAGCTGTATGCGTTGTTCTTGCAAGTGAAGGATATCCGGTAAGCTATGAAAAGGGCAAACTTATTACAGGACTTGAGAACTTCAAGGGCAAAGACGGATATTATTGTTTCCATGCGGGAACAAAAGAAACTCCGGAGGGCATAGTTACCAACGGAGGAAGAGTTCTTGGTATCACTGCAAAGGGAGATACCTTGGAAGAAGCTCGCGCGAAGGCTTACGAAGCAACAGAGTGGGTAAGCTTTGATAACAAGTATATGCGCCACGATATAGGTAAAGCGATAGATGAAGCAAAGAAGTAATACGATCTGCAAAAGTGCCTGCAGTATAATGGCACAAATCCTAAGTTGAAAAGGAGGCTGTATGAAGAATACGATGGAAAAGATAATAAGAAACACTATACTTTCTCTAGCATTGTCATTAGCAGTTTTTATCGGCTTCGGGATTGGTGCGCATGCATTTACGACGACAACCGGAACTGTAACATCTGATAATGTAAAGGTGAGGAAGTCGGCAAGCACATCGTCAGATCAGGTATCAAGTGTAAAAAAAGGTGCTACGGTCGACATTCTCGGTGAGGAGACAGATGAATCCGGAACAATATGGTACAAGATCAAAGTTAAAGGCGATGAAACCGGATATATAAGAAACGATCTTGTCAGCAAATCAGGCGGATCTGAATCATCAGGGAATTCCACAGGCGGTTCAGGCACAACGGCTGTTGATCAGAAATCTGTAGAAGTTTTGGCTGAAAACGGAACTGTCAGACAGGGCGCGGGCACTGATAAAGATGCCGTAGGAAAAGTAAAAAAAGGTGATATAGTAACAATTACCGGTGAGACAAAAGGAGCTGACGGAAAGAAATGGTATGAAATATCTTTCGGAGAAAACGGCTCCAAAGGATTTGTAAGAAGCGATCTTGTTTCTGAGACTCCGGTTGTAGCATCAAAATCTGTTAAATCAGAGCAGACGGATGCTCCGTCAGATGAAGGAAGCCCGGATGTAATAGCGGATCTTGCCGCTGTGGATGATGTTATGGGTATTGAAGACGCCGGAGATGAAACAGGCGATGATTCGTCAGAAGATTCTGATATGCAGAGTGGTTCAGAGCCTACTGCTCCCACAGAGGCCGGAGACGGACAGTATACTATTTCATATGAAGATGATACATGGTATCTTACTGATTTCTCAGATGCAGAGAAGCCTCAGAAGATGCAGATTCCTCAGATTGTTAAACTTGCAAAACAGGCTAAGGAATTCCATGATAAACTGGCAGTATTTAAAAAGGTTATAATTGCAGTCGGCTCACTTGCCGTTGTATTGCTCGTTTTAGCTATTATTCTCGGAATCAGACTCAGAGACGCAGCTTATTATGATGAAGAAGAGGACGAAGAAGACGAAGATGTAGACGAGGAGGAAGACGAATATGATCGTTATTCGGCTCCTTCCAAGAAACGTTCTCGCGGGGCTGCAAGAGAGAAGATGAGAGATGACTCTGAAGAGGATGTAAGACCTAAGAGAAGACGTTCAAGAGAAGATGATGAGGATGAACCTCGTGAAAGCAGAAGAGTATCTCCCAGAAGAGCGGCAGCCGAAGAGACACAAGAGAGACCTTCAAGAAGAACAGTAACTCCTGATGACGATGAAAGAGTTGCGAGACCTTCAAGAGGTGAGAGACCTATGAGAAGAAGAGCTGACGATCAGGTTGAAGAGCGTCCTTCAAGAAGTGTTGAAGAAAGAACAGTAAGACCTTCAAGAAGAGATGACGATTCGATGTACGGAGATTCAAGATACGAAGAGAGACAGCCTTCAGAAAGACGTATGAGATCTGAGGAAGTTGAAAAGGAAGAGCCTTCATCAAGAAGAGCAAAGAATTTCCTTGGAGATGACGATGACTTCGAGTTCGAATTCCTTGACCTTGATGATGATGACAGATAATAGGTATTAAAAGAATAAGATTATATAAGACGCAGACCTGCGGTTTTTCCGAAGGAATGCGTCTTTTTTTCGGCTTTTTTCATTCAATAATTTGACGAATCTGTATCACGTGTTATACTAAATGTATCACAAGTATGCAATAGGAGGCGGAGATGATCATAGAAATTGATTTTAACAGTGATGAAGCTATTTATATTCAGCTTTGTAATCAGATCATTTTGGGCATAGCTACGTCTCAATTTCGTGAGGGAGAACAGCTTCCAAGTGTGAGGCAGCTTGCGGAAACTATTGGTATCAATATGCATACCGTCAACAAAGCATATTCAATCTTGCAGAGAGAAGGCTTTGTGAAGATAGACAGAAGACGCGGTGCGATAATTGCCATTGATATCAACAGGCTTCAGGCGCTTCAGGAGGCTCAGTCAGAGCTGGCGGTTGTTCTTGCAAGAGCAATTTGTAAGGGAATAGATCGAGACGAAATACATGAACTTGTAGATAAGCTTTATGATAATTACGAAAGGATAGATGGGATATGAATGATCAGTTCACTGTCATGGCCGAGGATGCACTCAGACTCGCCAAGAAAACAGCAAGAAATCTTAAACTTAACTATGTTGGAACCGAGCACATTCTTATGGGACTTATCCTTGAGGACGGAAGCGTTGCTTCCAGAATCCTTATCGATAACGGCATAGATGAAGCCAGAATGATGGACATGATAAAGGATCTTATTGTTCCCGGAAGCAGCGTAAGGACTCTTGACAGAGACGGTTTTTCTCCTAGAGCCGAGAAGGTTCTTGAGGATTCACATATCATGTCAGAGCGCTTTAAGGCAGATAAGACCGGAACAGAGCATATTCTTTTGGCCCTGATCAAAGAGGGAGAAAATGTTGCTGTAAGACTTATCAGCACACTTAATGTGCCTGTGCAGAAGATATATGCAGAAACTTTGGCTGCAATGGGAGAGGATCCAAATCTTGTAAAAGAAGACCTTGGAAGAAAGGTTAATCCCAGAGGGGGAAGAAGGGGATCTATCCTTGCTCAGTACAGCAGGGATATGACTGCGCTGGCACGCGAGAAAAAACTTGATCCCGTAATCGGAAGAGAAAGGGAAATACAAAGAGTTATTCAGATATTAAGCCGTAGGACCAAGAATAACCCCTGCCTCATAGGTGAACCCGGTGTCGGCAAGACGGCTGTAGTTGAAGCTCTTGCACAGCGAATAGTTTCCGGAAATGTGCCTTTTACAGTGCAGGATAAGAGATTGGTGACTCTGGATCTGTCCGGTATGATCGCAGGATCTAAGTACAGAGGTGAATTTGAGGAAAGAATTAAGAAGGTCATCAAAGAAGTCATTGATGACGGAAACATAATTCTTTTTGTTGATGAGATGCATACACTTATCGGAGCCGGCGGAGCAGAGGGGGCTATAGACGCGTCCAATATTCTTAAGCCGTCTCTTGCAAGAGGTGAGATTCAGATGATAGGCGCAACAACTATCACTGAGTATCGCAAATATGTTGAGAAGGATGCAGCACTTGAGAGGCGCTTCCAGCCCGTCAATGTAGAAGAACCTACCAAGGAAGAGACGGAAGAAATCTTGAAAGGTGTAGTAAGCAAGTATGAGGAGCATCACAGGGTAACCATTACTCCCGAAGCGCTTAAGGCTGCCGTTGAATTGTCTGAGAGATATATAAATGACAGAAATCTTCCCGATAAGGCTATCGATCTTATCGATGAGGCTGCTTCTGCGGTAAGACTTCATACAGTTGGAATATCGCCTAAGATCAAAGAGATTGAGAATGGTATTGCGGAATACGATCTTAAGATTGAGGAAGCACTTAAAAAGGATGATTTCGATCTTGCCGGACAGCTTAACAATGAGCAGAAGAAGCTTATTGCCAAGTATAACAGGGCTAAGAATGCAGATAAGAAAAAAGAGCTTTCTACGGGCCTTGTTGTAAATGAGAATGATATTGCGGAAGTTGTTGCCCAGTGGACAAGAATTCCGGTTAAAAAGATAGCCGAGAAGGAATCGGAGAAGCTTCTTAAGCTTGAATCTGTTCTTCATAAGAGAGTTATAGGCCAGGAAGAAGCCGTTAAGGCTATTTCAAAGGCAATCAGAAGAGGAAGAGTAGGACTTCAGGATCCCAACAGACCGATTGGTTCATTCTTGTTCCTTGGACCTACAGGTGTAGGTAAGACTGAGCTTTCGAAAGCTCTTGCGGAAGCTATGTTTGGCGATGAAAATGCGCTTATCAGAGTTGATATGTCCGAGTATATGGAAGGTCATTCAGTATCAAAGATGATCGGATCACCTCCGGGATATGTAGGATATGATGAGGGTGGACAGCTCAGTGAGAAAGTAAGAAGACATCCGTATTCTGTAATCTTATTTGATGAGATTGAAAAGGCACATCCCGATATTTTCAATGTACTTTTACAGGTACTTGATGATGGTCATATCACTGATTCAAAGGGACGCAAGGTAAGCTTTAAGAATACCATCCTTATTATGACATCCAATGTGGGAGCCCAGAAGATCGTGGATCCCAAGAAGCTTGGATTTGGTGCGGGAGATGATGCCAAGAAGGACTATGAAGATATGAAGTCCGGAGTTATGGAGGAAGTAAAGAGACTCTTTAAGCCGGAGTTTATCAACCGTATTGATGAAATACAGGTATTCCATACCCTTACGGAAAAAGAGATGATGGATATTGTTTCGCTTCTTTCACGCAATCTCAGCAAGAGATGTAAGGAGCAGTTGAATATCAATCTCACTATTTCACCTGCGGTAAAGAAATTCCTTATTGAGAAGCATTCTGACGCCAAAATGGGTGCAAGACCTCTTAAGAGGGCTATTCAGTCAGCTATTGAGGATGCGATGGCAGAAGAGCTTCTAAAGGGCAATATCAAGGCCGGAAGCGATGTTACGGTATCTTTAAAAGACAAGAAAATCGTATTTGTTTCCGCAGATGGTAAGAAAACTTCAGTAAAGAAGGTCGCTGTAAAGACAACCAAGCCCGGAAAGGCGCTTAAAACAAAGACTTCTGTGACTACAAAGAAGCCTGCTTCCAAGAAAAGTATAAAAAGTGCCAAAAAGACGTCAAAAAAATAAGTGAATTTTAAGTTTATAATTAGATGGATATGAATTATAATAATTATAACTATTATTAGCACCAAATCTCAGGAGGGTTATTATGGCTGTCGTAGAGCAGTTGATACGTGCCGAGAGTGATGGAAGCATCAGCTTCGGTAACTATGAGCTTAATGAAAAGAAAAAACTAGAAAACTTTGAACACAACGGAGATGTATTTAAAGTAAAGACCTTTAAGGACATTACAAAGCTTGAGTGTAACGATAATTTCGTATATGAATCCGTTCCGGGCACTGCAGTTTTAGGCTTTAAAGAGACAGAAGGAGGAGTTGAGTTTAGTGTGGAAGGCGAAAACGACGCACAGATCACACTCGGACTTCTTGAAAATACAGAGTACAGTGTTTGTGTAAACGGTAACAGCATCGGCAAGATGAGCACTAACCTCGGAGGTAAACTTAATCTGAGTGTTGAGTTATCGGGAAATGGCGCTATAAGCGTAAAAGTTGAGAAGTAAAAAAGTATAAGAAGGGCTTTTCGATGATATTCGAAGAGCCCTTTTTGAGTAGAGTTTGTTTGAGGAGAAAGGTGCGAAAGAATATGGCAACAAAGATAAAGACTGTTTTTTACTGCCAGAACTGCGGCTATGAATCGTCCAAATGGATGGGACAGTGTCCCGGATGTAAAGAATGGAATACCTTTGTGGAAGAGACTGTGAAGCCGGCGTCCAAAAAGCAGGGAATCACATCGGCAGGGCAGATAAGAGGAGAATACAGCAGTCCAAAATCTCTTTCTGAGATAGAAATGAAAGATGAGGAGAGGGCTGATACGCATATAAACGAACTTAACAGAGTGCTTGGAGGCGGCCTTGTAAGGGGCTCACTTATTCTTGTGGGCGGAGATCCGGGAATAGGCAAGTCAACACTTCTTCTTCAGGTTGCGGGCAATCTTTCGGGAGATAAGAAGGACGTTCTTTATATTTCAGGCGAGGAATCGCTTAGGCAGATAAAGCTTCGCGCCAACAGAATAGGAGATTTTTCCGAAACGTTGAAGTTTATGTGCGAGACCAATCTTGAGAATATTGAAGAAACAATAAACAGGGCAAAGCCTGAAGTTGTGATAATCGATTCGATACAGACGATGTTCAGCGATTCCGTGACATCGGCACCCGGAAGTGTTTCACAGGTAAGAGAATCTACAGCCGTGCTTCTGAGGATTGCCAAGAGTCTTAATATTACCGTATTCATAGTCGGACATGTGACCAAGGAAGGACAGGTTGCGGGACCGAGAGTACTTGAGCATATGGTTGATACCGTTCTTTATTTTGAGGGTGACAGGCATGCATCATACAGGATCCTTCGTGCAGTCAAAAACCGTTTCGGTTCAACAAATGAGATAGGCGTTTTTGAGATGCAGGAGAAAGGCCTTGCTGAAGTTACCAATCCTTCTGAGTTTATGCTTGAGGGAAAGCCCGAAAATGCCAGTGGTTCTATCGTTACATGTTCTGTAGAAGGAACGAGACCTATACTTATTGAGATTCAGGCGCTCGTATGCAGGAGCAATTTTGGATTTCCGAGGCGTCAGGCTAACGGAACAGATTATAACAGGGTTAATCTTCTTATGGCTGTTTTGGAGAAGAGAGTTGGGCTTCAGATGGGAGAATATGATGCATATGTAAATCTTGCGGGCGGAATGAAGCTTGCGGAGCCTTCACTTGACCTTGGAATCTGTATGGCGATTATCTCAAGTTTTAAGAACAAGCCTATAGGTGACGATGTCATTGCTTTTGGAGAGGTTGGACTTTCGGGTGAAGTAAGATCGGTAAATATGGCTGATTCAAGAGTTCAGGAAGCGGAGAAACTTGGATTTAAGACATGCATAGTTCCAAAGGCTCTTGAAAGTAAGCTTAAAAAGAGTGCAAAGAGTATAAATATTGTGGGCGTTTCATCTGTTGCAGATGCGATGAACTATATTTAAAAACAAAGAAAAGGCTTAGCCGTGGTATTTGCTGCCACTACTAAGCCTTGTTTTTTCTCTTATTCTTTTACCTTTATTTGTGACAGGTAGATTGCTGTTCCTGTCGCTAACAAGATGATCAATAATCTTAGATTTATGTTTGATTCATCAAATGTTTTTGACATTCTTGCAATTCTGCTGACTCCGAGAATCTTATTGTTTTCGGAGCTTGTCTTTTCCATTGCTTTTCCGCCTATTATAACCGCTTTTTTAGGAAGATCCTTTTCTTTTATACCTGTTGTGACAGGAGCATTGTCATCGCCTGAATTGCCACTTTTTTTGCTGTTATGACCATCGACAAGGACTAGCCGACCGTTTACACATTCTACGTTGTAGTATTTGGTCACATCATTGCCGTATTCGTCGACAATCCTGTAGCTTGTGATCTCGTTTACAGATGAGCCTATGCCGCTCTGACTTCCGTTGATGACAACATCTACGAGACTGTGGCCTTTAAGAAGTGAACCTGATGTGATCTCAACATTTTTGTTTGTTATAGTCTGTCCTGAATAGTTCTGCACGGTTGTTCCCGCTTCGATGGTGATCTTTCTGGATGTGACTTTTAACTGATCTGATGAAGGAGCTTTTTTTGTAATCCGGGATGATGGAATGGATGATATCACATTTCCTGCGTCATCAACAACTTTTACAACAATATCTTCAGGTGCGATTTCCTTATTGTCAAATATAAAAGGAATCTTATAAGTCGCGATCTGCTTGGCAACTACATAAGCGGCATCAATATTTACCCAATAACGGATGCCGTTGTGTTCGAAATAAGTACCTGAACCGTTTTCTCCTGCATGGACTTCTTGTTTTAATAAATTACCGAGTGCATCGAAAAAAGATGTTACATAATTTGTGGCTGAATTGTTGTCTTTTACCGTTATGTTGAAACCGCCGATGTAGTGGTCTTTGCCGTCATATTCAAATGCCGGGGTGTTACATGCGGTCTCGATATTGATGGTAACATCCGGAACGGGACCGTTTGGAATTATCTCAGGATCTGCTTTTACAGGCTGATCTTTTTCTTCAACTTTTTCATCCACTTTATCTATTGGAATGCTTCGTTTCCTTATTACGCCGTCTACATAGATGTCATTGGAGTAGGTTGCGTCAATGACATACCAGGCAATATACTGCGTGGCGGGATCAAAAGCAAAGCCTTTGCCGAATTCTTCTGCAGTAGGATAGCGGAGCAGTGAAGCGGCTATACTATTTTGCAGGGTTATACCATTTATTTTGTTGCCGCTATCTGAAATGGAAGAGGTAAATTGGGTGTTTGTGCCCTCTTCGATGGCATCGTCCAATTGTATCTCGGCTATATAGCTGTTGCCTATAGTAGAATATGCGGTTGAACTGTCAATTTCGCCTTCTGAACTATCGAGAATACGGAAGGTTACCCTGCATTTCGGCGGTTCTTTAGTAGCTTCTTCAACTTCTTTATATTCTTCGACCGGAAATGGATCCACTTCAACTAAATCTATTTGATTGGATTCTTTAATCGGCTGGTCTGCCGGTTTATTATATGGTTCTTTTTGGGGATTTATTGATGAATTATCAATGGATGTCTCAGCAACGTAGGTCGGTTCATCATTATTTTTGTCATCCTGTTCAAGTATTACTTCTTTTTTCTGTGTATTGTCTAAAGAAGTACTTCCGGTGCTTGCAATGTTGCTCTGAAGGTCGTTATTGTCTTCTTTTGCGTGCGTCGGAACAGAGGAACAGAAACATTCCGCAATAGTCATAACTGCGATCAACACAGCGGGAACTACCGCAGAGATACCTCTCTTGCGCATATATGATTACTCCTGTATTTCAAATATAAATATTCCAAATTTTAATATTACGAATTATAATAACATAATCCTAAACTTTTTGTAAAATAAGTCGATAAAATTTATATACTGAATACATATACTATCCGGAGGATGATGATAGATTATGAAAAACTTAGGAATAAAGGCTGTTTCAGCGCTTCTTTCGGCGGCTGTTTTTATGGGAGTTTCTTTTTCGGGAGTGGCAACTGTAGAGACTTTCGCCGTTGATGATCCGTATACGGCATTTTCAAAGGCAACTACCGTATATAACGGAGTTGATTATAAGGCGGAATATAATCCGTTGTATTATTATCTGAACTATGCGGATCTGAGAAATGCTTTTGGCGCAAATCCGGATAAACTTGTTGAGCACTGGGTTATCTTTGGTAAAAAAGAGGGCAGGGTTGCCAACAAACTTATAGGAGACAGCACGGAGTTTGTTGTTCCCACGGGAGAAAAGGATGTTATCGTCATTCCAAAGACAAAGCATGATAACGGAGGAATGACATACGATCAGGAAATACAGGCCAGAAATATTGCAAAGCAGATCGCCGAAGCTATTGAAAATGCCGCAGATGCAGGAAATACATCGTCATCATCCGGTTCTTCGGGATCGTCAAAGTCTAAGTCATCCAAGAAAAAGGCTATTAAAGACGTTGAGAAGGTTGCATATGCTGCAGGAATAGTCAAAGCATACTGCGACCTTGGTACATATACCACAAAGGGTAAGATGTACCGCACGGCATACGGAGTCTTTATCGGAGGCGAGTATTCATGCGCGGGAGCGACAAGAGCGCTTGGACTTATCCTTGATTATCTTGGAATATCATGGGTTCATAAGAATATAAATTCATGGGAAGATCAGTGGTGCCAGGTTATTGTCGACGGTAAAGAGGGTTACGGAGACGGAATTGCAGCAACAGCAGGTTACGGGAAGCATCCCAATGAGGGCGGCGATGAAAAAGATGTTGTTTCGTATTCTAAGATAAGATATAAATTTGAAGTGGCAACAGAGAAGCCAAAGAAGGAAAAGTAATGAATGAGAACACGATGCGGAGAGCTAAGAGAGTCGCGGCATTTATAGTTTCTTTTGCGGTAGCGGTCGCAGCGACAATTAATTCGGGAGCTTCGGGAACTACTGAGATTAATGCGCTTACTTTTAGCAAGAATCCGGAAATTACAACGGTTCATATAGGAAGTGATGTACAGTCCATTACATCGGACGCGTTTAAGGGGCTTTTTAAACTAAAATCAGTTACTGTCAGCGAGAAGAACCCTTATTATTCGTCATTTAGTGACTGTCTTTACAATAAGAATAAAACGGTTCTGTTGTGCTTTCCGCCGGCGCTTACAAGTGCAAGGATTCCGGCAAGCGTTACTTCGATAGGCGAAAATGCGCTTCTTGGAGTGGGGACGGAGCTGAAGAATCAGATAATAGATGCTGTTAACGGACAGGAAGGCGAGAACCTTACTGAGGACAAGGTGCCGGGAGAACATTTTGTTCATACGCAGTACGGTATCAGGTGGAAGGATAAAAAAGGAAATCTGACCGAGCCCAAAAGTGAGATAATGAGACTTACGGCTTCTGTTGTCGAAGCGTGTACAGATGGCACGATGACGCAGAGCAGGCAGCTTGAAAGATGTTTTAATTACTTCATAAACGAGGTTTCCTATGAAAGGGAAATGAAAGTTCCGGTAGGAGATTGGACGAGTGATTACGCGTGCCGGATTCTTTTTACCGGAAAGGGAAACTGCTATAAATATGCGGCGGCGTTTGCTTATATAGCCAGGGGGCTGGGGTATGAGGCAAAGGTGTGCAGCGGAACGGTAGCGGCTGCAAGTGGAGGAAGAACGCCACATGCATGGACGGAAGTAAAAATCGGCGACAACTGGTATATTTTTGACACAGAGATGCAGGATGCAAAGGGAAGCGGATATTACAAGCAGACTTATGACAAATATCCTGCGGGGCCTATTGAGAAATCATCGTCCTGGACTGTATTTTATCAGTAAAAAAAGGCTAAGTGCTTTTTTATACCGCGCGGGCGCGGGTTAGCCCGTAAATTATTATTTTTTTGAGGGGATTTTTAAGTAATGAAAAAAGTAGCAGCAACAACATTGGTATTTATGGGATTGATGGCTTGCGTCATTGTATTCAACATCATTTTGTGTGTGGCAGTACCGGAATACAAAGACTTTTTGACGACGGCTGTCGCGGAAGAAACGACGCCTCCTGTTGTAAAGGCATCAACCGTAAGTGTTACCAAAAAGAACGAAAAACCGACGGAAAAGAAGTTGACACTTGAGGAACTTAAGGAGAAATATGATATTTCCGCTTTGGCATGCAGTTCATCATGCGATGAAGAGTGTGGTGGCGGTGCGGAGCTTACAATTGTAGATAAGGCTTACCATGAAGATTGCGGAACCGGAAAGGGTTACTGGGTTATTACCTATTCTGACGGAAGTACTGCGGTTGAATGATCATAATTCATAATTTAGTTTTTGATAGGTGCTGACATGATCTTGAATTAAGTCAGCACCTTTATATTTATGGAGAGGAATAAAAGAAATGAGAAGGAAATTGTTTGAAGTATTGACAGTTTCTGTTTTGATTACTGCGTTGCTTGCAGGATGTTCTGAAAAAAATATCGAAGAGACGGAAGCTGATGCGGCTGCGAGCGTGGCGTCTTCAGCAGAAGAAAAGGAGATGACTCCCGCCGATATGAGGGTTGGAGTATTTATTTACAAGTTATCCGACACATATATGTCTTTATTTAAGGATGAGCTTATAAAAGACCTTGTGAAAGCGGGCTTTAAGGAAGAAAACATCACTGTAGTCAATTCTGCGGTGAGCCAGGGATATCAGATGTTGCAGCTTAGAAAGCTTATTGCTTCGGGTGTTGATATTCTTGTCGTCAATCCGGTTAATACATCTAAGACGGCTGAAGTTACGGATCTTGCGATGGAAGCCGAAGTTCCGCTTGTATATGTTAATCGTGAGCCCGATGCAGCCGAAGAGATAAGGTGGGAAAGCGAAAGCATGCCAGTTACTTATATTGGTTGTGATGCAAGACAGGCAGGAACTTTTCAGGGAAAAATCATAATGGATCTCGGCTTTGAAAATATTGATAAGAATGGAGACGGTGTTCTGCAATATATCATGGTCAAAGGAGAAAAAAACAACGCGGATACCTATTTTAGGACAAGATATTCAATAGACGCACTAAAAAAAGCGGGATGGAATGTTGAAAAGCTTGCTGAAGGCAACGGCAACTGGGATAAGAATGTGGCGGAATATGTTGTCACCGAGGCTCTGGAAGAAAATCCTTCTCCGGAAGTAATTATCTGCAACAATGACATGATGGCTATCGGTGCTCTTGAAGCTGTAAGCAAATCCGGCCTTGTAGCGGGGGATGATGTTTACATTATCGGTGCAGATGCTTTTGAAGTCGCACTCGAGAAAATCCTTGAAGGAAAAATCGTCGGAACCGTATTCAACAACTATGTCGAGCAGGCCCGCCTTACGACAGGAACGATACTTTCATACATGAAGAAGCAGAACGTAGCTCATTTTTACGGCAGTGATTATGTTAAAGTCACGAAAGAGAACGCTGAGACTATACTTGGGATAATCAGAGAGGGTGATGAGACGGAGGAAGAGTATTAAGGGTGCTGAAGTTTATTTTTCAGCAGCTCTAAGTATTTTGCTTGCTTTAACAGCGTCAGAAAAATCTTGTTCTGATACGCCGGATTCCAACATCGTTGGAAGAATTGTTGCTTTAAATGCCTCCAAGGCTTCTTTTGAGAATTCGTCAAAGATTATATATGTTCTGGCATAATCAAACACAGCAGGAGCGATTCTTGAGTTAATCCAGTCAATGATTGTAAAACTGTTGCCGGCATCAGAGGTCATTATGTTCAAAAAATGCATATCTAAATGACAGACACAGGATTTATGTTTTGCTGAAAGCCTTTCTATAATTGGCAAAACAATTTCTTTATCGTGATCTGGAATGCTCATTCCTGCAGTATCTGATAAACGAGGCATATTTATCCCGGAAATATCTTTGCTGTGTACAAAACTAAAGGCATCGGAAAGGATTTCCATACAGGTAATATCTCTTTTTCTTGCCCTGGTTTCTAATGTTTCTCCTTCAACAAAATCCATTTTTACAATGTGATCATCTTCTGTATCATAGTATCTTACCGGGCTTAGGCCGGATATGTTTACTTCTTTTTGCTGTTTTTTTTCAAAATCAATCCATTCAGTCGGATAAGATTTATCATAGATTTTATATGCATATCCGTGGTAGAGAACCACTTTTGCCTGTGCACCTTTGCCTATTTCTTTCTGTGTTCCGTCAAATATTGTATTCATGTTTTTTCCCCTTGACTCCCCAATTCAGTTTTATTTTTCAATTGTATCAAACTAATCTTTATAAGCAAAAGGCTTAATAGTTTTTTTAGCTTTGTTTTTGTCTGAGTATAGTATTATATTAATACCCTTTTTCGTAAGATGTGAATGGAGGTATTATGCACGAAACAACTCAAATATCGTATGAGTTGGGCACGGTGAATATTATCCTTAATTCTGAAAGTAGGATCGGTCAGGATGCTCCAAACTTTCGTTTTACAGACTACGACCAAGTACTGTACTCCTGCTTTACGCCAAAAGAATTAGAGCAGATAGCAGAAGGTGGCAGTGCCGAACTCATTTTTAATCTGATAATGAAAGATCCGCTAAGCAGCGATCTTACCGACAGCCCGTTATCTGACTTTGCAGAACTTCCCAGAAAAATCTTTGAAGGACTTACCGAAGGTGTATACATGAATCTTGATGTATACAAAACATTTGGGAATATGGAGCAGTCAGAACTTGAGATGTTCTACGAAAATATAGATTTTCAACTCGACATTCCTTTATCTCTCATAAAAGAAAATCGTGAATACTTTATATACTC
The DNA here is from genome assembly GCF_000424465.1 of Butyrivibrio hungatei NK4A153. Classification (GTDB taxonomy): domain Bacteria; phylum Bacillota; class Clostridia; order Lachnospirales; family Lachnospiraceae; genus Butyrivibrio; species Butyrivibrio hungatei_A. The sequence goes on from NZ_AUJY01000021.1 coordinate 42,338, forward strand.
GGATTTCATGGGAAGTACCGAATTATTCGAAGATATAGATAAAGAAATTGAAACAATATCCATAAACACAAACGCAATAGGTACGAGTTTGCTCCTTTACAGAGAGATGCCGATTATAGCAAATGCAAAAGTAAATTATGACAATAGTTATGTGCAGCAACCCCAGTATTTATGCGTGATTGGCATAATTGCACTCATCCTTTTGTGGAAGAGAATTGACTTTTTACATAAAAAAGAATAAAAAACCTATTGCTTTTCTCAAAACAGCGTTATATAATGGAGAACGTCGTCGGGGTGTGGCTCAGTTGGTAGAGCACTATCTTAGGGAGGTAGGGGCCGCGTGTTCGAATCACGTCACTCCGACTAATAAAAACCGCTCAGTTGAGCGGTTTTTTGTTGCTCATTTTTAAAATTTGTTTGACCAAATGTTTGACCTACTAGCCGAGAAGCGCCTCAAGGCTTGATTTTGACAATGTTCTGTTATTTTGCTTGTTATAATACCTTGTCATTGTGCTATCGGCATGTCCTGCGGTTACTCTGATCTGGTCTTCAACCATTTGCATAGAATAGGCTTCCTGAATTGCCCCGCGTCTTTGCGCATGAGTTGACATGGGCTCTATCCCAATATCTTCACAATATGCCTTTATATGGCCATTAACGCGGTTTGTACTTATCGGAAGTTTTCCTTTACTGTTAAAAACGTACTTCTTTTGACCATTGATGAGATAAAGCTCTTTCAATATGCTTAATGCCTTATCTGTCAGTGGGATTTCTCTAGCCACTTCATCAGCCTTCAAATGCTCATCATCAACGACTACGAGTTTTCCATCAACTTCTCTCTTTGATAATGAGTGCTTTATTGTAAGTGTCTCTTTTTCAAAATCGACATCGTCCCAAGTAATTGCAAGCCATTCACCGACTCTCTGCATCGATGTGAGCCAGAATCTGATTGCAAGCGAATATACAGTTTGCTCAGGAAGAGCTTTTAGGTGTTTTTCAAGTTTTAAACGCCAATCTTTTGAAGTTGCTTTCTTTTTGCTTATGTTTCTTGCTTTCTTCGGACACATGTTGTTTGGAAGAGAAATAACAGGATTGACGGTTATTATCTTTTGCCATATAGCATAGTCAAAAGTTTGCTTAAGCACGCTTTTTGCTTGGTCGATCTGCCTTGCATTGTATTTTCTGCTTGCGGTAAGCCTTTTAAAGGCATCAATTATATCGCCGGAAATTACAGTTTGTATTGGGAGTGTTGTTAAAATGTCATTTGCCCAATATTTATTCCAATATTGATCCTTGCGCTTTGCTGTGCTTGTAGGGTAAGTAACAGAACCATCATTATCTACTATTGGTGTATGGTTGTGCTCTGAAAAGAGATTAAACACATCCTGTACAGATACAGTTGCATTATATGAATTAGATGCGGGAAGCATTCTCCCGATTACTTTTTGATATAACGCTTCAACAGAAGTAGCAGATATCTGTTTTCTCTTACCATCCGTAGTTATAGACACTACATATAAAGTTTTATTAGGCTTTTTTACAGTGGTTATCTTTTTTCCAAGTTCTTTTTCGATAGCTTGAATTTTGAGTTGTAAAATTTGTTTTTCCAAGTCTTTGATAACAGCACCGACTGAGTTTATAGTAGCATAGTCAGAATCTGTTTCCAATCGGAGCTTCTTGGAATTGAGAATGCTTATTTGTTCAAAGATAGTTTGCTGTGAATCATTGGTGTTTTCTGATGTGAGCGCCGGTATACTGATGGAGGTACCAGCAAAATCATATTTAGTTTTCATATGAGCTTGTCCCTCCTTCATTATTTTGGGCATTTATAAGACAGGTGAAAATCGCGCAAAACCCTACTGTATCTAGTGTTAGGCACATAGGCACGATTTATGAAGTCAGTTAAAATTTTTATATGAGTAAAATGAAATTGATCAAAAACGTATGCCTTTCCGCCATTTAGCCTTTGAAGGGAATATCTTTTAACGTGTGGATAGCACATATTCCCTTATAGCCACGGGCTGTTTTATTATCAACAGACGCGTTTTTTAAATATATAAGCCCAAGTTTATCTGCACGTTGTCGTAGTTCTTTCGAAAAAGAGCTTTCGGAACGAATCTTGATAAGATTGTCATTGCCCCATAGGCAATATGCTTCATATAGCTCTTTGGTAGTCGCAATGGCATTTTTATCAAATGTGATATATCCTTCAGATTCAAAAAAATCAAGAATGCTGTCTTCCTCTCTGCGCAACTCGGCTTGGCTTTGTAAAGTTCGTTCGCTTATAGTGAAGTGAAATTCATTTTTGATAAGTCTTTTCAAACCTTCAAGGCACCATAAAGCTATTCCTTCAGTTTCTTCGGATAATTTTGCAGAAAGATTTCTGTCATCAACTCTGTTTTGCGATTTTTCTTTTACCCTGATGGTTATTTGTCTGCGATAGAACCCGTCGGATTTATCATACAGAGAACTGAGCGAACCATTTCCGAAAGCCATAATTCTAACATTTAGATAACCTTGATAACTTTGCTTTCCTTTGCGCTCAAGATTCATTTTATCTTCCATGGTTACTACAGCTTTTATAACTCCGGTGTCAGTAAGAGCTTCCATTTTCATATCATCATCAATCATAAGGAGCATCCCTTCCTGATCTGCCAAACTGAATCTGTTATTTGCCAGAGTGCTAATGCTGCATATAGTCATGTTGTTTCCAAGAAGGTTTCTGCATACGAATCCGACTCTTGATTTGCCTTCTCCACCGTTTCCGATTAAGAGCAACATGGCTTGGGCTTTTGTCGTTGGTATAAGGATATATCCCATAAATTCTTGTAGAGTATATATGTCTTCAGGATAGAGTAGTTCGTCAAGAAAACGTAACCATCTGGTTGGAGGGACAGCGTCTGAATTATAATTAACAGGTAATCTGTTAGAGCAAAATTCTTTTTCGGGAACAAAACCACCGTCAATAAAATATGTTCCATTCTTAAAATGAATCCTGTCTGTATGCTTAGGAATAATCTCACACATGGATTCATATCTCAGCGCATCTAATATTTGTTTGGCTCTTTTGACAATATTTGTTTTTACATATGGCTTAAGGGCATCAACGATTTCTTTTTTGAGTTTTTCTTCGCTGATAATTCCGTCAATGTCATAAAAGATTCCTCCGACATATTTAAGAGGATGTTTGCTGATGAACCAAGTACAAAATTCTACTTCATCAATCTTATTATTTTTGTTGTCATACCAGCTTGGAGTTTCATTTGTAAATTCAAATTGTTTGGCAACATCAAGCAGAGCTCTCTTTGTATTTTCATCTAAGTTGTTCCATTCGTTTTTCAATAGTAATAACCTTCCTTCCATAATTTGTAATAAAAAAAAGCCCTGTCAGAAATATTTCCGTAAAGTAG
>NZ_AUJY01000022.1 GCF_000424465.1 Butyrivibrio hungatei NK4A153
TCTAGTCCAAGCCATGTTTTAAAGTCCACTGTAGCATGCTAAAATCATGCTACAGGAGGGAAAGTCATGACAGAAAAAGAACTCGCTGCAAAGCTTAGAGAGAAATACATCCAAAATCCGCCGGAAGGCATGTCGGCGGAAGAAATCCGTAACATGAGCGATGAAGATATCCTTGATATGGATTACTTCATGCACGAAGATGATGATTTCTATGATGAGGTAGACTGATAACCAGGTTATTCAGCATACCTCCGCTTTGCGTGGCCCGGTCTTGTCCGGGCCTTTTAATTAAAGATTTCGCCGTAAGGCGAAATTTCCTATTAAAGAACAAAGAGTTGCAAAGCAACTCTTTGCGCGCCGATGCGCGCAAGCTTTAGCTTGCATAATACTTCTGCGCATCGGTCGCATCCATAGCGGAACGTTTTTTTTGATAGGAAATTCCTATCAAAAAATGAGCCCTGAACCAAAAATGTTCAGGGCTTAAAATAAACTACTGCTGTATGGGATATGTACTAAATTCGAAAAAACCTCATTAAGTACATCCCCATGGCTCGCACTAAGCTCGTTAATACCTCGCTAAGTGCTCTGCTCAAAAAAACACCCTGAACAAATTAAATTGTTCAGGGTGCTTATAAGCTTTTTATTCAACTGAGCTTTACTTAATGATGTTCTGCTCTCGGCATAAATGCCTCGCCGGAACTAAGTTCGATCGCAGAAATCAAAGATTTCTTATCTCACTTATCACTAAGTGCTCTGCATACTTCTTCCATCCAGACTATACTGTCGGCATCGGAATCACACCGATTCTGCCTTGCGGCTCGTGGGCTATAACCACCGGTAGGGAATCACACCCTGCCCTGAAGCTCTTATTAAATTACTGCTATTGTAAGCAGGTTATAACGTCTTGTCAACAATTAAATATTCAAAAGCTTAGCATACTCAGTAAGAGCGCCTTCTGTCTCGTGTGCAAGAACTCTCTTTGCAAGTACCTTACCAAGCTGAACACCTTCCTGATCGAAGCTGTTGATGTTCCATACAAATCCCTGGAACATAACCTTGTTCTCAAAGTGAGCAAGAAGTGCACCGAGTGACTTAGGATTGAGCTCATCACCGATGATGATACTTGAAGGACGTCCGCCCTTGAAGTTCTTGTTGAGGTTCTCATCTTTTTTGCCACATGCAAATGCAACGATCTGAGCTGCTACGTTAGCGCAAAGTTTCTGCTGGCTTGAGCTTCCCTGGATATCAACATCATTCTGAAGCTGGCTGTTCTTAAAGCCGATGAACTGAAGAGGAATGATGTCTGTTCCCTGGTGAAGGAGCTGGTAGAATGAGTGCTGTCCGTTTGTTCCGGGCTCACCGAAGATGATAGGACCTGTTACATAGTTGATAGGCTCGCCGAAGCGGTTTACGCTCTTTCCGTTTGACTCCATATCGAGCTGCTGAAGATGAGCAGGGAAACGGCTAAGTCCCTGTGAATAAGGAAGAACCGCTGTGCTTGAATATCCAAGTACGTTGCGCTCATAAACTCCGATAAGTGCATCGAGCATTGCAGGGTTTTTCTTAAGGTCTGCATTTGCTGAAAGCTTATCTTCTTCTGCTGCACCGTCAAGGAACTGCGCAAACACGTCAGGTCCGAAAGCAAGTGAAAGCACTGCTCCGCCAACGCCTGATGTTGAAGAGTAACGTCCGCCGATGAAGTCATCCATGAAGAATGCTTCAAGGTAGTTCTCGCTCTTTGCAAGAGGAGATGTCTCTGATGTAACTGCGATCATGTGCTTAGACTGATCAAGTCCTGCCTTCTTAAGCGCATCTGTAACGAATGATTCGTTTGTTAGTGTCTCAAGTGTTGTTCCTGACTTTGAAACCAGGATAAATATTGAATGAGCAACATCAATGCTGTTAAGTACGGCAGATGCATCATCAGGATCTACGTTACTGATGAATTTTGCTTCCATCTTGAAGTTACCTGTTCTGTGTGCCCAGTTCTCAAGTGCAAGATACATAGCACGAGGACCGAGATCACTTCCGCCGATACCGATCTGTACAACAGTTGTGAATTTCTCGCCCTTTGCGTTCGTGATCTCACCTGAGTGAACTTTATTTGCAAAATCTGCGATTCTCTTCTGTTCTTTTACATAAAATTCTCTTTTATCAACTCCGTCAGCTTCTACCTTGTTTCCAAGCTGTCCCCTTGTAAGCTGGTGGAGAACCATTCTCTTTTCCCCGGTGTTGATAACTTCACCGTTATAAAGCGCCTCAAACTTCTCGATAAGCTGTGTCTCTTTTGCAAGAGCATCAAGAGCATTGATAATCTCATCATCAACTTCCTTGGCTGCGTAGTTGTATGAAAGACCGGCCGCCATAGGCACTGAATACTCTTTTACTCTCTTTGCCCCGTTCTCTCCTGACATAGCTTCAACTAAATTTACGTGTTTGATACCTTCAAGATCGTTATAGGATTTAATTGTATCAAGATTGTTCCAACTAACCATTATAAAATCCTCCTGTTTGGCGCGTGAAATTGGGTTTCGCCATTCGTCTAAAGTTTATCAAAGATATTTTTCCTAATCAAGCGCTTACGAAAAAAAATGACTTGGATCATGAGCGATTTTCTCATAAATCCAAGTCATTTATATGTTTTAATCTATAAGCTGTCAGAAAAAAGCTGATTAAATCTGCAATTTCTTAGAGCTCTGCGATTATCTCCATTACGATAGCTGCGCAGTCTTTTGCTGCCTTAGCTTCGAATGTGGGATAATCAACTTCTGCGCCTCCGTCAGCCTTATCTGAAATTGCCCTGATGATAAGAAAAGGAGTGTTGTTAAGGTAGCTTGCCTGTGCGATTGCTGCACCTTCCATCTCTGTGCAAAGTCCGCCGTGTTCTTTTATTATGGCGTCCTTAACTTCGGCGCTACTGATAAACTGGTCTCCGCTGCAAACTCTTCCTTCGAAAACTCCGATATCGGGAGCTGCCTTCTTGATTGATGCCTTTGCCTTTTCTCTGAGCTCTTTGTCTGCTTCGAATGTAGCTGCGCCGATCTGGGGAATCTCGCCCTTCTTGTATCCGAATACTGTGACATCAACATCGTGATAGCAAGCATCTGTTGAAAGAACTATATCTCCGATATTTATATCTGCGTTAAGCGATCCTGCGATTCCTGTGTTGATCACGTGTGTTACGTTAAACAGGTCGATAAGGATCTGTACGCAGATTCCTGCGTTTACTTTACCGATTCCGCTTCTTACTACAACTACTTCAGTGTTTCCGATTGTTCCTTCGTAAAACTCCATGGAAGCTTTTTTTACGGTATTTTTCACTGTCATGTTGCTCTTTAAGGTTGCAACTTCAACCTCCATGGCACCAATAATTCCAATTTTCATATATTTTTTCTCTTTCTGTCTTAATTATTCGGGATAAACAAGGTGCTTATCCGTGATGTTATAAAGTGTGTTATCAAGATATCTCTTTGCAAGGAAGTTTGCCATTCCAAGGTTCATATCAAGATAATTTCCGCAATCTCTTGCGCTTGCTCCGGGAACTTCTCCCTTGAAATCGCGCATAAACTCGAACATTCTTGTGACAAGAGGAACGATATCTTTTGAATCAAGGTCTCCTGCAAGAACTACGTAAAAACCTGTTCTGCAACCCATAGGTCCAAAGTAAATTGTTCTGTCCTTGTACTCTTCGTCGTTTCTTAAAAATGTTGCTCCAAGATGCTCCATTGTATGAACTTCCGCTGTGTTCATAACAGGCTCTTTATTGGGTGCTGTCATTCTAAGATCGAATGTTGTTATTGTCTCCTGTCCAACTTTATCTTTTCTCGAAACATAGATTCCCGGTTCAAGATCAAGGTGGTTGACTGTAAAACTAGCTATTTTTTCCATTACTGTTCTCCTCACTCCCACTGTGGTTCTGAAAATATCTCGTATGACAATGCGAGATACTTCTCTATTTTATCATAGTCGCGATTTGCTATCGCGGTGTACAACGTATCTACCAAGAAAAGCTGTGCAAATCTTGAGCTTGTTATTCCGCTCTTTTTATCAATCTCAGGTGAGGTCGCAAAAAGAACATAGTCACATCTGGTCGTAAGCGCGTTATTGCCAAGCTTTGTTATGGCAATGGTCGTTGCTCCCGCATCCTTTGCGGCTGTGAAAAGCTGCATGATCTGCTTGTTTCTGGCATTATCGCTAAAAAATATAGCAACGTCCGCAGGTCCTATCTGCGAAACGGTCATCAGGCTAAGATGCTGATCCTGATTAAATACAACATTATAATGAATTCTGAGTAATTTGCAATAAAGATCGTATGCGGCAAGTCCTGCCGTACCTACGCCAAATATCTGTATCTGCTTGGCATTTATTATCTTATCTACTGCATCATTAAATGTTCCTGCGTCAAAAAGTCTGTACTGCCTGAACGCTTGTAGCGCAGATGTTATCTGCAATCGATTGAAGCGATGTATACTCATTGACATCCTTAAATGAAATCTTCGGTCCTTTATCAGCTACTGTAAGAGAAGAATTTGCTTCCGTATAGTAAGCATTCTTAAGGTCTTTAAGACCGTCATAACCAATAGCCTGTGCAAAGCGCGTCCATGCCGCCTGCGTAGTTCCGGACAAACGTGCAAGATCTTTTATAGGATATTGAAAAAGATCATCCTTCCTCTCGAGAATATAATCCGCAACTTTCTTCTCCGATGAAGGAAGTGCGTTATAACAACTCTTTATTCTCTCGCTGACAATATTCATACAGAATGCCTCCATTAATAATTGCACCTTTTAAGTATAACGTAATTAAGGATATATTGAAATAAATTTTCACAAACTCATTCAAAATTTTCTCTCTCCAAAAACTCGGAAAGTTGCTCTATAGGAATGGGTTTGGAGTACTTATAACCCTGAAGGTATCTTGCATACATCTCTTTACATCTGTTCTGGTCATTATCATCCTCTACACCTTCGTAGAGAACATCATATTTCATGTCATTAAACATGTGCGCCATGTGTGTTACCATGGTCTTTGACTTATTATCGGATCCGCTTGCAATTACAAGCGAACGGTCAAATTTGATTATGTCAAAAGGAAGCTCCATGATTCTTTCCATATTGGAGTAGCCGGTTCCAAAATCATCAAGATAGAAGGTTATTCCGCTATCCCTAAGTTCAAAGAGTTTTTCTTTTAGAGCCATGAAGTCTTTTTCATTCTGACTCTCTGTAATCTCAATTGCCACCTTATCAAACGGGATTCCCGCGTCACGTACTATCTTGGTTATGTTCTCACAAAAATCTTTTTCCTTAAAATCAAGTATAGAGAAATTGACTGATATTCTCTTGATGAAATATCCATCATCAAGCTGTCTTCTTATCTCGTTACAGGTCTTTGAAAAGATGATAAGACTGAGAATATGGATATAATGGTGTTTCTCTGCAATGGGAATGAATCTGTCCGGAAATACCATTCCAATTTTCTCAAGCCTCAGTCTCATAAGAGCTTCTGCGGTATCAAACTTTCCTGTTTCTATGTTATATACAGGCTGGCAATACACAAGTACGCGAGGATCTCTTAAATCTTTTCTACTGTTGATATCAGCAAGCTGTTCAACTATGTATTTGTGGCTCTTATATCTTTCAACATCCTCATCATTGACATAATGAATTTCATTTTGAAGCATCCTGTTTTCTACATAATCTATCATCTGTATGTAGTCATCAGCCTTATCAAGCTCATCCATGGTACGAATGATCACCATCTTGTAATCCTTCTTATAGATTGCGTATTGTTCATTAAATGTGCTGATGATATTGTCTATTCCCTTAGAATAATCCGAGTTTATGGCAAGCCGAACAGAGAGCGCTATTTTTCCTTCTGCAACCTGAAATAGTTTGGCTCCTTTAAACATATATGTGCTTACTTCTCTGATCGTATCTCTCATTTCTTTAGGAAACTTATATCCCTTATGGTCTCCTTCAGTAATATGTAGGAAAATAATAAGAAGATCATCCTTTTTCTTTAATGCATTCTCAATGTTTTCAATAAGTGAATCTGCATGAAGCGAGCCCGTCTCAAGATTGTACGCGTTGGAATGCATAAGATACATTATTGCTATTGCAGGGAAAATCAGTGTTGATATAGTAAATGATTTTTGATCGTGTTTCTGCTGAATGCAAGTGATCACAAAAGACATGAAGATAGAAGCATATAGGGCTATTACTACAGGCCTATACATATGCTTACCAAAACGTATCAATATGCAAAGTATAAGAAATGCGAAAAGAAGATAACCGCATGCCGGGATATATTGTCCGGGCTGAATATTCTCATAATCGATGATACTAAATCCAAACCCAAACATCATTCCAAGCAGATCTACAGATGCAAAGACAGTAAAAACCGCGATTGAAATAAAGTCAATCATCCGCCCCGTTGATTCAGGGAGTTTCATTTGATTCTTTATATATATAAGATAAAGTGCAAGCGCTAAAAGAACAGAAAAATGAGTAATGTATTTTTCAATGTAGAGTAAAAATACAGGATAATCTCCAAGTTTACCCATATTCTGGCGAAATACAAGATTTGAAATTGCCGCAATGAGCGTACACAGCAATATCACCTTAAACATCTTAAATTCAGAACTCTGCCTGATATAAGTAACACGAATAAGAATTGCCATAACGATGATTACCGCCATGACAATAATATCGCCTACCGGACTGTATCCATTAACATAAGATGTAATATCGATCATTTTCGCACCTCAAACTCGAAAATACTCTACCATATAATGATAACCCTTATGATGTAAATACAAATAAAGTCCCTATTAAGATTTGATAAAAAATTTCAGCTATTGAATTTTTAATTCATTGTCTATAAGACCGACTATAGTGTCAGTCGCACTGTGAAGATTACTGTTCCTCATGTTTTCTATATATTTCTCACGGTTCTCGTAAAGATCTTCTATTGATTCAACAAGTATATCTTCATCGAGGTCGTCATTGTCAATAACAATTGAGAATCCCTGCTGTTCAAATGACCTTGCGTTTAGCATCTGGTCACCTCTGCTTGATTTGGTTGAAAGAGGTATCAGTATATTTGGCTTTTTGAGCGCAAGAAGCTCGCAGATTGAGTTTGCACCTGCTCTTGATACAACAATATCCGCCATTGCAAAAATATCTTTAAGCTCATTTTTTACGTATTCAAACTGCTTGTATCCGGGAAGAGTGAGCTTTAGATTATCCATCTTCTCTTTTCCGCAGATATGAACAATATTGAAGTTCGGTAATAATCTTGGAAGAGCATATCTGACTGTTTCGTTTACGGATTGTGCCCCCAAACTTCCGCCGATTACCATAAGTACCGGCTTATCATCTTCAAAGCCGCATAATTTCTTACCTTCAGCGGCATCACCCATTCCAAGCTCGTCTCTTATGGGCGTTCCTGTGAGCACTGCCTTCTCCGCGGGGAGAAGCCTCATTGTCTCAGGGAAGTTACAGCAAATCTTGTTGGCACCTGCAATGCTGAGTTTGTTGGCAAGTCCGGGTGTCATATCGGATTCATGCACGATATATGGTATCTTAAGCGCGCCTGCAGCTCTTACTACCGGCACACTTACAAAGCCTCCCTTAGAAAAAACTATGTCAGGCTGTATCTTTTTTAATATTTTCTTTGCTTCTGCAAATCCCTTTAATACTCTGAAGGGATCCGTAAAGTTCTTCGGATCGAAATATCGTCTGAGCTTTCCTGTTGCTATTCCGAAATACGGTACGTTGTAGTCCTCTATCAGTTTCTTTTCTATTCCGCTATATGAACCAATGTAATAGATATCATATCCGGCTTTTCTTAATGCGGGGATCAGCGCGATGTTAGGTGTAACATGTCCTGCGCTTCCGCCTCCTGTAAGTACGATTTTTTTTGTAACAGAATCACTCACGATTATTCCTTCTTCCGTAAAAAAATTCTTAACACTGTGCAGATAGTATACCATTTTTTTTGCAAATAAACTATATATTATTCTGTCATATCATATACAAAACGGTCTTCTGCTTCATATTCCGGCATTATTTTTTTAACTATCTTTTCAGATAATGCCTTTACTTCATCAAGTTTTTCCTTGTAATTGCTCTCAGTAAGCTCGTTCTGCCCATCAATGATCTTATCGAGCATGAACTTATTTATGTCAGGAGAAAAATGTATCGAATCCATGTAGTTATCAAGGTTTGTCACTATTTCTTCTTCGCCCTGGAAACAGAAAACTTTCGCATTGTCATATTTTAAAAGTTCCTCTGTCATCATCTTCTCGCTTTGGATAAATGCGTCTCTTTCGCCTGTCCTAACGGCTCCGTCCCACCAAAGCATTGAATATGCTGGATAGAAGAAAACGAACTTTGTATCAGGGTGCTCTCTTACTTGCTTTGTAAGTAGTTCAATATTTTTCAACACTTTATCTTTATGCACATCTTTATCAAGCATTGGAACTACATTCTTTTGCCGGAAGTAGATCGAAAGAGTCTGATCGGCTCCAAAAGTTTTCCACTTCGCCCAGTTATAGGAAAGTCCCTCGTCGTAGTCTCCCATAAATGAGTTTGCGACCTGATACGGTATCTTTTCGAACAACACGTCCTTATTAAACAGATAATTCACATCATTTATAGGGTTCTTATCATAGAGATACATCGGACACCCCGCTGCTTCAAAGGTTGTCTCTGCATCTGCGACAAGCGACGACGGATCTATGTTATAAAAGACATAGTCAAGGTCATGATTCTCATATGCAATATCCAATAAATAACAAAGATCTGCCGTTGCGCCGTATGACCTTATTGCCTTTATCGACTTAACACCGTAGGCATCATCATACCAGCCATTGTTGTTGTTTTCCATTACGGAAGATCCCACCAAAAGCGCGTTGTAATCAAAATTCCTAAGTGTTCCCACGCACTGGTATTCCTTGTCATTTAGAACCGCCTTAAGACCGCACCAGGGCTTGTGGTAATGATAGAACGGGTCAAAAAATACAACAACACCCGCGATAAACACGACCACTGCAAGTACTGCCACAAGGAATCTTTTTATAAACTTTTTTGAACTGTTTTCTTTTTCCATATTCTTCTAAAATTAAAACTGAAAATAAATAAACGTACTTACTGCCGACAATGATATAAAGGACCACAGGAAAAGAACCGTGATACCTATAAGTGTCTTTTTATCAAATGTTGTCGTTTCTATAATTTCTTCAGTGTTCTTTCTTGTGATGATGAATCCGCTTACTGCAAGATATACCAACATAGTGATCATATAAATTACATTTTCATCTATTCCGCCAAGTTGAGACAGGAACTGTCTGAAAACGTAGTTTTCCGCGATATCAAGGTTTGCGGCGGTTCTTGTAAGGAATCCCGGATAAGTAAAGAAGAACAGTCTTTTAAACATTGCCAGTGCTTTTTCCACAGATTCCGATCTGAAGAATATAAGTGAAGCCACAAAAGCTATAAAAGTCATTGTTCTTCCAAGTGCCTTGGGAATTACGAGTAACGGTTCTTTTCTAAAAAGGAATTTTCCTTCTTTCTCGGTACTTACTATTCCAAGATCATCCCATACTACGAGAAGTCCCTGCATGAGTCCCCAGCAAACGTATGTCCAGCCTGCTCCATGCCAGAGTCCGCTCAAAATAAAGACTATGAGGACATTTACTATCGTGCGGTATCTTCCTTTTCTGCTACCACCAAGAGGTATGTAGACATATTTGATAAAAAAGCGCGACAAAGTCATATGCCATCTCTGCCACAGCTCTTTTGCGGACGCTGCCTTATAAGGTGAATTGAAGTTTGTAGGAAGCCTGTATCCAAGCATCAGACTGATGCCGTTTGCCATGTCGCAATATCCGGAAAAGTCGAAGTAGATCTGGAAAGTATAGGCAAGCATAACTGCCGTAACAGTCAGAGTATCAAGATAATATGTCTGCTCAAAGCCGTAGTTTACTACTCTTGAGAGAACATCCGCCAGAATTACTTTCTTTGAAAGACCTATTACAAAAGACATAAGTCCACCTGCGAATTTCACGGAATCGTAGGTCCTAAGTGAATTATCCCTGAACTGGTCGATCATCTCCTTATGGAATGCGATAGGTCCCTGTATAAGCTTCGGGAAATAGACAGTGTAGAGCGCATATTCGATGAAATTGTAGTGTGGTGCTTCACCGTTTGCCCTGTCAACAATATAAGAAATCTGCCCAAAGGTAAAAAAGCTGATTCCTATGGGCATGATTATCTTATCAACTGTCAGTCCCGTTTTTAAAACTGCGTTGAGATTGTCGGCGAAAAAGCCAAGATATTTAAAGTAGAATAGGAGTCCTAAATTAAATAGCACTCCTATTACCTTTATGAGCTTTTTGTAGAAAATTGTATTTCCGGTATTTCTTGAATCTATCTTGCTTACAAGCGCACTTAGTGCATAGTTAACGCCAATACTTACAAAAAGAATGATCAGGAAATCCACACCGAAAGTGTAGTAAAAATACAATGACATGATGATAAGTAATACGTCTGCCACCGTATATTTCTGTAATTTATTAAGTGTATGCCAACCGATCATCAGTATCGGAAGAAATACCAATATAAACGTAAATGAATTAAAACCCATTAATACTCTCCGTTTTCTTACATCATAGAGAGTATACCATATTGTGAAAGAAATTTTTATAATTTCTGATCAAACTTTAAGTCTTATAACGTTCCAGCTTCTTGCGGGAAGTGTTGTCTTAAGCACTCCATTCTCGTTTGTTGCTGCATTTGTGTTATCTGAAGGCTTTACTTCATCAGGATTGTTTTCTGTATTTCCTGCCTTAACATCTTTATGAGTAAGTACGCTGTGTTCAACAACTTTGTAGTCCGCAAACTGTCTTAAGTCGCAGGTAAGGTCAAAGTCATCCTCAAGGTCCTTGTTTACGGCAAATATAGTAAGTGCGCCGTTTTCCTCATCACTTACTACTACAGAATCAACATAGGGAGCATCTCCGTGCTTTGACTCATAAGCAGGCACCTTAACAATTGTATTAAGAACCTCGCCTCTTCCGTATCTGCTTGCCTGCATGAATGGATAGAAGATTGTGTGCTTAAACACGCCGTTATCGGTTGTTGTTATAGGGCTGAGAACGTTTACAAGCTGTGCAAGGCAAGCAATCTTTACTCTGTCTGCGTGTCTTAACAATGTGATCATCATTGAACCTACAAGAAGAGCATCTTCAAGGTTGTAATCTTCTTCAAGCTGATGTGGATGCTCAGTCCACTTCTCAAGCTCTGCATCTTTTTTCTTTGAGTGATACCATACGTTCCATTCATCAAATGAAAGATTTATTGTCTTATCGGATCTCTTTGTAGCCTTTACGCAGTCACAGATGCTGACGACGCTCTCAATGAACTTATCCATAGATACGCTGCTTGCAAGGAAGTTGGGAGTATTGTCCTCTTCATTGTCATAATATGTGTGAAGTGAGATGTAATCTACATTGTCATAACTGTTTTCAAGAACGACTCTCTCCCACTCACCGAATTTAGGCATTCCGATTCCTGAAGATCCGCATACTACGCACTCAATCTCAGGATCGATCATCTTCATAAGATGTCCCGCACGTCCTGCCTTAAGTCCGTACTCTTCAGGTGTCATATGTCCAATCTGCCAAGGTCCATCCATCTCATTTCCAAGGCACCAGAGCTTTATCTTGTATGGATCCTTAACTCCGTGCTTGATTCTGAGGTCACTGTAATATGTGCCTTTCTCAATGTTGCAGTATTCAACAACATTCTTGGCATCTTCGATTCCTCTTGTTCCGAGGTTTATCGCATACATGGGCTCTGAACCCACTTTTTTACACCAGTTCATGAACTCATCAAGTCCGAATCTGTTGCTCTCGATTACTCCCCATGCAGGCTCAAGTCTCGCAGGTCTCTCATCTACAGGTCCTACGCTGTCTTCCCATCTAAACGCTGAGACAAAATTTCCCCCGGGATATCTTACTACAGGTACATCGATCTCTTTTACCAGCTCAATAACGTCTTTTCTAAATCCGTTCTCATCAGCAAATTGGCTGTCCGGCTGATAGATTCCTTCATAGACCGCTCTTCCGAGATGCTCGATAAAAGAGCCGTAGATTCTTTTGTCCACCTTTCCTACGGTAAAACTTTTATCTATGCACAATGTTACTTTGTTTTCTTTTTTCATTTTACATTCTCCTAAAATAGTTTATATTTATATAAATATAATATTCCATTCTTTGCAAAAAGAAAACCAAAAAATGCTTCTATCCGTAAAAAAAATGATAATATATATTGGAGAGGCTTAAATGATGATGCCCTTAAAACTTTACACACGAGGTATTCTTTAAATGAGCAAAAAAAATTCAGTTCTTAAATTCGGCATTTTCTCTGCATTTCTTGGTGGTGCTTATGCTCTCACCAATTATATCTATAAGCTTACATCCGTACCTGTTCAGCATACCGACGAAAGTCCCGATTATGATAAAGCTGTTACAGCCGGAAGAATGTTCGTAAGAAATCATAAAGATAAACAGGACATGTACATAGACAGTATCGACCGTCTTAAGCTCCACGCTACCTACATTCCTGCAAGCAGTAACTCGCACAGATACGTTATTCTTGTTCACGGAATCAAGGACAACCATGAGTATAACGGAATCTACGCGCAGTACTATCTTTCACTTGATGTAAATTGTCTTCTTCCCGACCTTCGCGGATTTGGAAAGAGTGAAGGAAAGTATGTCGGATATGGCCTTGATGACAGGCTTGATATAATGGAATGGATTTATTGGATTATAAAAAGAGATCCACAGGCATCGATCCTTCTTCATGGAATGTCTATGGGTGCGGCAACGGTCCTTATGACAACAGGTGAACACCTTCCGGAAAATGTAAAAGCCGCTATCTCAGACAGTTCTTATTCAAATTTAAGAAAGCAGTTTGCAAAAACATATAAGACTATGAAAGGCTCCTTCATTCCGGCTCCTATCATAGTCGCACTAGCAAGATTTATAATATATCTTCGCTCGGGATTTGATATTAACGATGTAAGACCGATTGATGCGGTTTCTAAATCAAAGACTCCCACACTTTTCATACATGGTGATGAAGATGCGGTGATAGATCCCCAGATGTGCTCTCGTCTTTACGAAGCTGCAAAATGTGACAAGATGTATTGCATAATCCTTGGATCGGGGCACATTCAGGGAGTAGTTACAGATCCCGCAAATTATTGGGGTAAGATAAGATCTTTCCTGTCAAAGACAGACTTCTAAAGAAATACTGATAAGCTCAGATTATTCCTATAGAACGAAGTACAAAAAGCCAGAATGTGAGGGAAAAAGAGCATCCTAAAGTAGTCATCATGATTATGCTGCTGCTCAAAACTCCCTCATGTCCCATGCTTTTGGCCATGATATAGCAACTTACTGTTGTTGCAGATCCAAGCATTATGAGTATCGCAACAATCTGTTCGCCTATAAATCCCATACTTACCGCTATCGGTAAAAAGATTCCGACAAGAACAAATAGTTTTATAAACGTAGCAATAAGCGCAGGTTTGATTTCCTTAAGCGCTTTTTTTATTTCAAAAGAAGCTCCCATCGACATAAGTCCCAGCGGAGTTGCAAGTCGTGCGATATTTTCTGTAAATGTCGAAAGTATTGCAGGCTTTGGTATTCTGAACAACGACCACAAAAGACCTATTATTATTCCAATGATGATCGGATTCTTGGCTATTCCGATCGCAGTCTTTTTTATCATTTCATTCTTGTTGTCACTTTCGCCTTCATTTTCTGCAGTGAACATCAGAATTATAACTGCGCAGATGTTGTAAAGTGGGACACTTCCGAGTATCATAAGCGGTCCCATTCCTGTACTTGCATCGCCATAGATATTGTGAATAAAAGCAAGACCGAGTAGAGCAGCACTGCTTCTGTACGCTCCCTGGATAAACTCTCCTCTTTTTCCCTTCTCTTTTACACAAAGAAAAGAAAAACCGAATATTACTACGATGCTTATTATTGTTGCCATAAAGCAGAAAAGCACAAACTTTCCGTTCCATGTTCCCTTAAAATCCTGATCTGCAAGGTCAACAAAAAGCAGCATGGGAAGCGAAATCTTAAAAACAAATTTGTTCATCCACGAAGCTGCTTTATCGTCTATAAACCCTATTCTATTCATCAGATAACCAAAGATCATTAAAAGAAAAACAGGAAGCGTTGCATTTAAACTAAAGATTAAATTATTCATGATTCATTACTCTTATTTTAGTATAAGTCCGACGGGACAATGATCCGATCCAAGAGCGTTACTGTAAATCTTGGCATCCTCTATGGAAGGCATGAGCGACTTTGATACAACGAAGTAGTCAATACGCCACCCTGCATTCTTCTCTCTTGCATGGAATCTGTATGACCACCATGAATATGCTCCCTCAAGGTCGGGATAAAAATATCTGAAAGTATCCACAAGATCTGCTGCAAGAACGTTATCGAACTTTGCTCTTTCTTCATCCGTAAAGCCCGCATGTCCTCTGTTTGTCTTAGGATTCTTAAGGTCGATTTCCTTGTGAGCTACGTTTAAGTCGCCGCAATAAATTACAGGCTTTGTCTCTTCAAGCTTTTTAATATACTTAAGAAAATCGTCTTCCCAAACCTGTCTGTATTCAAGTCTTGAAAGATCCTCTTTCGCATTAGGAACATAGACAGTTACTAGGTAGTAGTCGTTATACTCAGCTGTAATGACTCTTCCTTCGTGGTCATGCTCTTCAATTCCAAGTCCGTAAGTTACAGAAATCGGCTTTTCTTTTGTAAAAATAGCTGTTCCCGAATAACCCTTTTTCTCCGCATAGTTCCAGTATTCTTCATATCCGGGAAGATCCATTTTGATCTGTCCTTCCTGAAGTTTGGTCTCCTGAAGGCAGATTACATCAGGTTTTTCGTTATCCATAAATTCCTGAAAGCAGCCTTTTGAAACACATGCTCTCAGTCCGTTGACATTCCATGATACAAGCTTTAATCCCATGTTAGAAATTTCCTTTTACTCTCTGCAGACTTTCGTCTGTTTCTTTTAACATCTCTCTAAGAGAAAGATTGTCTTCATAACTGAATTCGCAGACCGAATACTGAAGGTAATTGATATATCTCTTCGATCTTTCAAGAAGCGCTGCGTTTTGAGATGACATTTCCTCGCGGAAATTCTCCGCCATTCCTTCTTCTGAAGATACCGAAATAGCTGCAAATTCATCACCACGAATTCTTCCGTGTATGCAATCTTTAAACACAATATCCAGTATCTCTGCAACTTCTCTTACTGCCTGATCACCTTCGTTGTGTCCGTATACATCATTTATTTTCTTAAGAGAATCCATTCTTATATACGCAACAACCGCATATTTTCCTGCTTCAAAATTCTCTTTGAGATAATCGTAAGCTTTCGCAAAAAATCCTCTTCTGTTAAGTCCGCCCGTCAGATAATCCTGTCCTCCGATATGATCGAGAACAGAGTCGTCCCTTGCAAGTTCTTCCTGAACTTCCAGAAGTTCTTTTTGTGTCTTATCAATCTCTGTCTCCAGGTATGAAACTCTGGAACTTACCGTAACTATTCCAACAAGGCTGTCAAAATAATTATTTATAAGTATCCTTGGATTAAACTCTGTTACCATAAGTCCAAGCTGATACTGGCCGACAAAGATATTTCCGGCAACAAGAACTTTGGGCGTACCGTTATCAAAGACCTCTAATATCTTATCTGTATCTATTTCAGTGCTGTTACCGGTTACTATTTCGGTTCCGTCTACAATCGCACTCTTCATTCTAATTTTTTCGGGGAATTCCCACGGATGTTTGAAAGTATTTCTTATCTTTTTGTCATACAGGAACAGGCCGCAGTTTTTCACACCATGCTCTGCATTTATCTGTCCCATTGATTTATAAAGACCTTCTACCTCGAATTTTCGGTTAAAAAGTCTTGTTCCTATTTCTGAAATTACAGAAAGAGCCTCTGCTTCTAACTCTTCTATGAATGAGAAAACACAGGAAGGCTCTTCATTTGAAAGCTTTCCTGTCTCTGCATATGACACTGCATCACAAATGGCCTGATATCCCTGCTGTTCAAGATATCCGTGATCGGACATTATTTTTTTAGAAGCAACATATCCTTCCTGCTCGGTAAGAGTCAGAAAAGGAATTTCAAAAAAGGTCTTTAAAAGAGCCTCTTTCTTTAAGATGGCAACATTCTTGCCGATTCGCTCAATATCAATTACTACCGCGTCAAATCCAAGCTTTGTTGCATATTTAAAAAGAGCTGTGTTCTGAAATCTGTAAGGATGTTTTTCATCAACATCGTCATTATTTACAAGGTATTTACCCGGCATGATGACAAGGGTTATCCCCTTGTCAACTGCCGCTTTATTAGCACCTATACAGATTTTCTTGACTTCATTGTCCTCTAGTTCAGAGATTACAAGTCCGATTTTCATACTTCCCCCATCACTCGAAATACATTAAGCCTTTTCGTCTATCTCGCCGTCGTTTACTTCATCGATATTATCGAGTTCTTTATCTCCGTCAGAGATTTTTTCTCTAACTTTGGCAATTTTTGCTACAGTAACTCCCTTGTCAAGATTGATCATCTTAACTCCGGATGTTACTCTTCCGTGGACAGTTATCTCATCCATACGAAGCTGAATAATGATTCCGGCATTTGTGATCATCATGATCTCATTGTCTTCATTTACTGCCTTAACACCGATAACAGCTCCTGTCTTCTCGGTTATCTTGTAGCACTTTACACCTTTTCCGCCTCTGAACTGGTTATTGAACTCACTGAGAACTGTTCTCTTTCCATATCCTTTTTCAGAAACTATGAGAAGTGAATCACCTTGAGTATTAAGCTGCATTCCGACAATCTCATCTGTATCGTCGAGTGTCATACCTCTTACACCCATTGATGATCTTCCGGTTGCTCTTACGTCTTCCTCATCAAAGTGGATACACATTCCGTTCTTTGTTACAAGGAATACTTCAGCACCCTTCTGAACACTCTTAACTTCAATAAGTTCATCATCATCTCTAAGATTGATAGCTGCAAGTCCTGTCTTTCTGACATTTATGAAGTCAGTGATAGGAGTTTTCTTTACAGTACCTTTCTTAGTTACCATAAAGAGGCTCTTATCCTCATCTTCAAAGCCCTTAACAGGAATCATAGCTGTAATCTTTTCTCCCGGAGCAAGCTGAAGGAGGTTGACGATTGCCATACCCCTTGAAGTTCTTGATGCCTCAGGAATCTGATAAACCTTAAGTCTGTAAACTCTACCTGTGTTGGTAAAGAA
This sequence comes from Butyrivibrio hungatei NK4A153, assembly GCF_000424465.1. Lineage (GTDB taxonomy): Bacteria > Bacillota > Clostridia > Lachnospirales > Lachnospiraceae > Butyrivibrio > Butyrivibrio hungatei_A. The sequence continues at coordinate 17,372 of NZ_AUJY01000022.1, forward strand.
CATTACATAATTGTGGGTGGTCGTCATAAGGATATCTTCCACAAAGTCATTATCGATTGTGGTAATTCCCTTGATTCCCTTTCCTCCACGGTTCTGAGCCTTAAAGTTATCAATTGACATTCTCTTTATATATCCGAGATTTGTCATTGCAATTACTGTATTTACATTAGGGATCAGATCTTCCATGTCTATATCTGAATCGTCATGTCCGATCTGTGATCTTCTTTCATCACCGTATTTATCGGAAATCTCTGTTATCTCTTTCTTGATAACTCCGAGAAGTATCTTTCTGTCTGCAAGAATAGCTTTTAATTCCTCGATTTTCTTAAGGAGTTCAGCGTGTTCCTGTTCAAGCTTGTCTCTCTCCAAACCTGTGAGAGTACGAAGTCTCATATCAACAATTGCCTGAGCCTGAACATCTGTAAGACCAAAGCGGGCCATGAGTTGTTCCTTAGCAAGAGCAACTGTCTCGCTGCCTCTTATGATTTTGATTACTTCATCGATATTATCAAGGGCAATAAGTAATCCCTGTAAGATATGATCACGCTCTTCAGCTTTGTTAAGATCATACTTTGTTCTTCTTGTTACTACATCTTCCTGATGAGCGATGTAATGCTTAAGCATCTCTGTGATGCTCATAACCTTAGGCTGGTTATTTACGAGCGCAAGCATGATGATTCCGAATGAATCCTGCATCTGTGTATGCTTATAAAGCTTATTGAGCATGATGTTAGGGTTAACATCGTTTCTAAGCTCAATTACAACACGCATACCTTCTCTGTCAGACTCATCTCGAAGTGCTGTTATTCCGTCGAGCTTTTTAAGCTTAACAAGCTCAGCGATCTTTGAGATCATGTTTGCTTTATTTACAAGGTAAGGAAGCTCTGTAACAACAATTCTGTTCTTGCCGTTCTGCATAGGCTCGATATCTGTTACGGCTCTTACTATTACTTTTCCTCTACCTGTTCTGTAAGCTTCTTCCGCTCCTCTTGTTCCAAGGATTATTCCACCTGTAGGGAAGTCGGGAGCTTTTACTATCGAAAGAATTTCCTCGATATCTGTTTCTCTGTCTTCAAGCACGCGGTTATCGATCATCTTAACAACCGCTGCGATTATCTCTCTTAAGTTGTGAGGAGGAATGTTTGTTGCCATTCCTACCGCGATACCTGTTGTTCCGTTTACCAGAAGGTTAGGATATCTACTGGGGAGAACTGCAGGTTCTTTTTCTGTATCATCGAAGTTCGGAGTAAAGTCTACGGTATCTTTTCCGATATCCGCAGTCATCTCCATTGCGATCTTTGTAAGACGTGCCTCTGTGTATCGCATAGCAGCAGCGCCGTCACCGTCGACAGATCCAAAGTTTCCGTGACCGTCGACAAGACAACATCTCATTGACCAGGGCTGTGCCATATTTACGAGGGCTCCATAAATAGAGCTGTCACCGTGAGGATGGTATTTACCCATTGTATCACCGACGATACGCGCACATTTACGGTGCGGCTTGTCGGGACCGTTGTTAAGTTCGATCATAGAGTACAGAATTCTTCTCTGTACAGGCTTAAGACCATCTCTTACGTCAGGAAGCGCACGTGATGCGATTACGCTCATGGCATAATCGATGTAGTCTGCTTCCATTGTCTTCTGAAGATCTACTTCCTTTATTCTGTCAGTAGTGACTTTATCAAAAACATCATCTGACAGTTCGTTGTTGTTATTGTTATTATTATCAGCCATTTCTTTTCCTTTTTACGTTCTTTAAATATCCAGGTTCTTTACAAACTTCGCGTTCTTTTCAATAAATTCTCTTCTGGGTTCAACTTTATCACCCATAAGTGTTGTGAAAGTAACGTCTATATCAGATTCGGATTCCTCATCCATATTTACTCTAAGAAGAACTCTTCTCTCAGGATCCATTGTTGTCTCCCAAAGCTGCTCTGGATCCATCTCTCCAAGACCCTTGTAACGCTGAATCTTGTTGTTCTGGTCTCTTCCGACATCAGCCAAGATTTTGTTCAGTTCTTCATCACTGTATGCATACCAGACTTTTTTGTTCTTCTCAAGCTTATAAAGAGGCGGCTGTGCAAGATATACATGTCCTTCTTTGATAAGTTCGGGCATAAATCTGTAAAGGAATGTGAGCATAAGTGTTGCGATATGCGCACCGTCTACATCGGCATCGGTCATAATAATGATCTTGTCATAACGGAGTTTGCTGATGTCGAAATCATCATGTATACCTGTTCCGAATGCTGTGATCATCGACTTGATCTCTGCATTTCCGTATATTCTGTCAACTCTTGCTTTTTCTACGTTGAGAATCTTTCCTCTGAGAGGAAGGATAGCCTGTGTTGCTCTGCTTCTAGCAGTCTTAGCAGATCCGCCGGCGGAATCTCCCTCAACTATGAATATCTCACAGTTCTTGGGATCTTTGTCTGAACAATCGGCAAGCTTTCCGGGAAGTCCCAATCCGTCAATAGGAGATTTACGTCTTGTAAGATCTCTTGCTTTTCTTGCAGCATCTCTTGCTCTCTGGGCAAGAATAGCTTTTTCAAGAATCTGCTTTGCAACACTTGGATTCTGTTCAAGGAAATATGTAAGCTGCTCTCCTACGATTCCGGCAACAGCTCCTCTTGCTTCCGAGTTACCAAGTTTCTGCTTTGTCTGTCCCTCAAACTGAGGATCTTCAATTTTAACACTTATGATAGCTGTAAGACCTTCTCTGATATCTTCACCTGTAAGATTATCATCGTTGTCCTTAAGCATCTTATTTGACCTTGCATAGTCATTAAAGGTCTTTGTAAGTGCTGCCTTAAATCCTTCGAGATGTGTACCACCTTCAGGAGTATTGATATTATTTACGAATGTGTAAATACTCTCTGTGTATGAATCGTTATGCTGAAGAGAAACTTCAACCTGTACGTTGTTCTTATTTCCCTCAAAATACATAATGTCTTCATAAAGAGCTGTCTTACTCTTATTGAGATATTCAACAAATTCTTTGATACCACCCTCATAGTGGAAGGTCTGAACTACAGGCTCTTCGCCTTCTTCAGTTCTAAGATCTGTAAGAGAAATTTTTAGTCCCTTTGTAAGGAATGCCATTTCTCTGAGTCTCTGCTTCAAAACGTTGTAATCATATATTGTTGTCTCTTTGAAAATAAGAGCGTCGGGCTTAAAGTATACTCTTGTTCCGGAAACGCCTTCGGGAGCATCGCCAACAACCTTAAGAGGATAACAAACTTTTCCTCTCTCGTATCTCTGCTCATATACTTTTCCGTCTCTTGTAACCTGAACTTCAAGCCATTCAGAAAGCGCATTAACGACAGAAGCACCAACTCCGTGAAGTCCTCCTGATACCTTATATCCTCCACCGCCGAACTTTCCGCCTGCGTGAAGTATTGTAAATACAACCTCAACGCCGGTAAGACCTGACTTGTGGTTTACATCAACAGGGATTCCTCTACCATTATCTTTTACAATAATAGTATTGTCTTCGTTAATTGTTACTTCGATATGATCACAAAATCCAGCAAGTGCTTCGTCTACAGAATTGTCCACAATCTCGTATACAAGGTGGTGCAATCCTCTGCTTGCTGTAGTTCCGATATACATACCGGGCCTTTTTCTGACCGCTTCAAGTCCTTCCAAAATCTGAATTTGGTCAGCGCCATACTGTACTTCTTCGTTACTCATGCTCTACTCCGTTCCTTAGTTTTCACTACTTACTGTTCCTTCGGTTACTTTGAACAGCTTATCTATTTCAAATCTGTTATTAACAAACTCATCAAGACCGGTACAGGTTATTATTGTCTGTATATCTCCTATGGTGTTCAAAAGGTAATTTTGTCTGTTGCTGTCAAGTTCTGACAAAACATCATCAAGAAGCAGTACCGGGTTTTCTTTTTTTGCTCTCTTAACTATCTCTATTTCTGACAGTTTAAGTGATAAGGATGCGGTTCTTTGCTGGCCTTGTGAGCCGAATTTCCTGATATCTATCGCATCATCCGCATTCATTTTTTTAATCATAAAAGAAAAATCATCTTTATGAGGTCCTACTGTTGTCTGCTTGGCATAGGTATCTTTTTTCCTTGCCTGCTTCAACTTACTTTCAAATTCCTCAAGTTTTACATTCGGTTCATAAAAAACAGACAGTGTCTCTTTTTCTCCCGTTAGTTTCTCGTGGATAGGTCTTATTATTTCATTAAGATCTTTGATGAATTTTTCTCTTGTCTTTATTATGACGGATCCGTATTCGAATAATTGCTTATCCTGAACATCCAGTAATACGCTATTTTCAGGATGTTCAAAAAGATCCTTTAGAATCTTATTTCTTTCGACTACCAGTTTGTTGTACTTGGAAAGACTGTTAAGATATATCTGATCCAACTGACACAGCTCCATATCCATGAATCTGCGCCTTTCCGAAGGACCATTTTTAATTATACTCAGATCTTCCGGTGAGAAAAAAACAACATTCAACCGACCTATCAGATCAGATGCCCTCTTTATCTTCTGCCCGTCAATAGCGATTCCTTTGGACTTATTCTTCCTAAGATGCATATCAACGCGGTATTCAGCATTATCTTTTTCCAAGATAGTTCTGATATGTGCTTCTTCTTTACCGAATCTGATTATTTCCTTGTCCTTACTGCCTTTGTGTGACTTTGTTGTTGCAGAAACAAAGATTGCCTCCAAAATATTGGTCTTGCCCTGCGCATTGTCACCGTACAGTATGTTAGTTCCTCTGCTGAAGTTTATCTTTATATTCTCATAATTTCTGAAGTCAGCTAATTCCAATGATTTTATTATCATTTTTCTATTTTTACCTGTACGCCGTCATATTCAAAACTGTCTCCGTCATATAGCTTACGACCGCGTCTTACCTCAACTTCGCCGTTTACTTTTACAAGACCGGCTTGTATATCCATTTTGGCATCAACACCTGAGCCCTCGAGACCGGCTTTTTTCAAAGCCTGTCCGAGTTTTATGAATTCATCTTGTTCTCTTAATTTTACTATTTCCATCTTAAATCAGGTCCTTTGGTAAGTATTAATCAACTGTTGTGAAGTTAACAGGTAATACCAGATATGTGTAAGTTGAATCCTTATCCCTAATAAAGCAAGGTGCTTTAGGATTAACAAGATAAATATCAACTACTTCATCCTCAATTGCGCGAAGTGCATCGATAAGGAACTTGGGATTAAATCCAATCATAAGATCTTTTCCCTGCTTATCAATATCGATCACTTCATCCATACTTCCTATGGTTGACTTAATCTTTAACTCCATGTTTGTATCGGTAATAGATATGATTACAGGCTTCTTATCGCCCTCTTTTACAAGAAGCGTAGCTCTGTCTATACAATCAAGCAGCTCTTTTCTATTAATGCTCATCTTTGTTTCATAGTCACTTGAAAGCATCTGATCAATACTGAAGTACTCGCCTTCAATAAGTCTTGAAACAACAACTGTATTATCAAACTCAAAGAGAACATGTTTGTCAGTAAAATAGATATTTACCATCTTCTCAGTGCTGTCACCGAGAATCTTACTGATCTCACCGAGTGCTTTACCGGGAACAATAACTTTCTTGTATGAATACTCTTCAGAAAGCTTTACTTTTCTGATAGAAATTCTGTGACCGTCAAGAGAAACGAGCTTCAAAGTATCTCTGTCAACTTCAAAGAGTTCTCCTGCCATCATTTTATTTGCATCATTTTCAGAAATGGAAAAGATTGTCTGTTGAATTACATTTCTAAGAGTAAACTGAGAAACCGATACTCCGTCTACTTTCTCAATTGAAGGAAGATATGTGAAATCATCACCTTTTCTTCCAATAAGGTTGAACTTTGCCTTTTCACAACTGATTACTACTTTGTTTGAGCTGTCTGATTCAATAGTTACTGCATTATCAGGGAGCTTTCTTACAATATCTACGAAGATCTTTGCATCGATTGCTATGTATCCTCTTTCTTCAATGTTACCTTCAACTATTGTTTGAATACCAAGCTCCATATCATTGGCGATGAATTTAATAACTCCTTCTGTTGCATCTACCAATATACATTCAAGAATAGACATTGTTGTCTTAGAAGGAACTGCTTTCGATACAATCTGCAATCCACTAATAAGATTCGACTTTGAGCAAACGACTTTCATTTAACCACATACTCCCTTCAGAACTTAAAAAGTATAAAATATATATAAAAATATAGTAAAAGAATTAATAATAGCTGTTGAAAAGTGTAAAACCTATTCCATTATACTATCTATGCGGCTTTTTTACAAATTTTTAGGTGTTGAAAACAAAAAATTAGGTGTTGAAAAGATAAAAGTTATAAACAGGCCTAATTTTGACAAATGAGGGTGAAAAAAATTATCCACCCTCAATCAACATCAAATAACATATAAATAACATCCTAATAACAGGTTTTCTACATAGATATCCACAGAAAGTTATCCACAATTTATAATGTAGGATTTAGTTTCTTCATTATTATATCCATGTTTTTGTTGAGATCATCATCAACTGCGGTAAGCTTTTTAATCTTGTTGATTCCGCTTATAACAGTTGTGTGATCTTTCTTTCCGAGAAGTTTTCCTATTTCTTCAAGAGAAGCTTCGGTGTTTTCTCTGCAAAGATACATTATTATCTGGCGTGGAAGAACAATTTCTGCCTGTCTCTTCTTAGAGAGTATGTCATCTTTCTTTACGCCGTACTGTTCGCAGACGGTATCAATGATAAGCTGAGGTGTGATGACCTTTGACTTATCGGGATAGATGATATCTTTAAGAGCTTCCATGGCATTTTCAAGAGTTACATCTACATTATTAAGTCTTGAATAAGCAATGATCTTGTTGTATGCACCTTCAAGTTCTCTGATGTTTGACTTGATGTTGGTAGCAATGTAGTTGATTACCTCATCATCAATGTTCTTGCCGTAGTTCTCAGAGTTCTTACGCAGGATAGCCATTCTTGTCTCGTAGTCAGGAGACTGGATATCGGCGATAAGTCCCATTTCGAAACGGGATCTGAATCTCTCTTCAAGAGTTTCCATTTCCTTAGGAGGCTTATCGGATGAAAGAATAATCTGTTTTCCGGCCTGATGAAGCTCGTTGAATGTGTGGAAAAACTCTTCCTGAGTTGATTCCTTTCCTATAATAAACTGTACGTCATCGACCATGAGAACATCGACTGTTCTATACTTATCACGAAGTTTTGACATGCTTTCTGTCTTACCGCTTCGGATAGATTCGATAACTTCGTTTGTGAACTGCTCTGATGTTACATAAAGAACCTTCGCTTTGCGATTATGTTCCATAACAAAGTGACCAATGGAGTGCATAAGGTGAGTCTTACCAAGTCCCGGTCCACCGTAGAGGAAGAGAGGGTTGTAAGATATTCCCGGAGATTCTGCAACAGCAAGTGATGCGGAGTGCGCAAACTTGTTGTTACTACCTACGACGAATGTATCAAATCTGTATTTTGGATTGAGATTTGATTGTTCGTAGTTATTGTTAGATATATAGCTGTTTTCAGAAGCATCTTCTGAATTATTTTCATGTGTTTCTTCATTATTAATAGTGTCTTTCTTTAAAATGAATGAAACGTCTACCATAATCTCCAGAAACTCCGAAATGGTAACTTTAATAAAGTCCATGTAATGGTTGATTATGTACTGAAGAGCCATTGAATTGTCGGAAGGAATCAAAATAGTTACAGTATTATCCGAAACACTGTAAACACTTAAAGGATCAATCCATGTTTTATAGGATATTTCTGTAATCCCAAACTCATTTTTAATAGTGCGTTTGATTTCTTCCCAATTGTTTTTTAATTTATCTGTGATTTCTTTTGTTGAATACATGAAAAAACTCCCCAATTACGCAATTTATAGACTTGTAGACTTTTACTATTTTATCTTAAAAAACTTTAAATATCAAACAAGGGTATTATGTGGATAACTACCGGAAAAAAATTTTCAAACATAATTATATTTTTACACTGTGGATAAATGGTCGTTTTTCCACTTTAAGCTATCTACCGTTATAAATGGCGTGGTTACTGGATTTCCGATTAATAACCACAAAATTATGCTCCGGTTTATCCACAAAATTTAAGAAATATGTGGATAAAATAACGTGGTATATATTAATCAACATGTTATCCACAAAATCAACATTTTGCTGTGGATAAGTTTTGTCAACACAATATATAGGCAAATTATTTTTTTGATATTTTTTTCAAAGATTTGCCCTATTTTTCTGCGTTTTTATGGCTTGACTGCCTTGATTTTATTTATTATAATTATAAAGATTTTTTCCACACTGATATAATCCGTAATTATTTAATGTAATTGCGTTGTATAATTAGTAAAGAAGGAGGTGTTTACGATATGAAGATGACATTCCAGCCTCATAAGCTCCAGAGAGCCAGAGTTCACGGCTTCAGAGCAAGAATGGCTACTAAGGGCGGCAGAAAAGTACTTGCAGCCAGAAGAGCAAAGGGAAGAAAGAGATTATCTGCTTGATAGTAAAGGTCACAACGTTGTGACCTTTTTTCATCTTTCTGAATTAAAAAGGACAATGACATGCTTTTTTCAGATTCAATGAAAAAGACAAATGATTTCCGCAATGTTTATAAGAACGGCAAAAGTTATGCCGATAAGTACCTGGTTGTTTATGTGTGGAAAAATAACGGTTCAACTAATAAACTTGGGATTTCATGTAGTAAAAAAATTGGGAACAGTGTTGTAAGGCACAGATTTGCAAGACTTGTTCGAGAAGTTTACCGGCTACACGAAGATGTATTCAATAGTGGTTTGGATATAGTAGTCGTTGCCAGAGCCTGTGCAAGAGATGCGAGCTATCATAATATAGAAGATTCTCTTTTAAGCTTGGCAGGGAAGGCCCGCATAAAGAAAAATGGCGGTGAAAAATGAAAAAGATACTTATCTTTTTAATTAAGTTTTACAGAAAGTACATTTCTCCTTTAAAGAGAACAAAATGTCCGTATATTCCGACATGTTCGGAGTACGGGCTCGAAGCTATAGAAAAACATGGGGCATTGAAGGGAAGTCTGCTCGCAATCTGGAGAATACTTAGGTGTAATCCTTTTTCCAGTGGCGGATATGATCCCGTTCCGTAATGTACAGGAGGTTTATTTTGACACCAGTTCTTTTAACCCCTTATCAGGGACGTATTGTAGGACCTATTGCTAAGTTACTTGGATATGTAATGACAGCCATATTCAATATACTTAATAAAATTGGTATTCCTAATTTTGGTCTTTCAATCATATTATTCACTATAGTTATCAATCTTGCTCTTCTTCCTTTTACTTACAAACAGCAGAAGTTTTCTAAACTTCAGTCAAAGATGAGTCCTGAACTTAAGGCTATTCAGCAGAAGTATAAGGGTAAAAAAGATAACGACTCTATGCTTGCAATGCAGCAGGAGACTAAGGAAGTTTACGCTAAATACGGTGTTTCACAGACAGGTAGCTGCTTACCGCTTATTGTACAGATGCCTATCTTATTTGCACTTTATCGTGTTATCTATTCAATTCCCGCATATGTAGGAACTGTTAAAGAAGCGTTTTATCCTCTTGTTGAGCAGATCAGAAGTACAAATGGTGGTGTTGATTTCATCAGAAACAACGTTTCAAGTGCGAAGATGTTTGCCAGCCAGTTTAATAACCAGCTTTTTACATCAGGTGATACAACTTATGTGGAAAACACACTTATTGATGTTTTGAACAGAGCATCATCTTCTGACTGGGATTTGATAACAAATAACTTTAAGGATATCAGTGGTTCTGTTTTAGATACACATAATCTTTTAAACAGATATAACAATTTCCTTGGAATGAATATTGCTGATACACCTATGTACATGATAAAGAGTGCATTTGTGGATAAGAACTTCGTTTTACTTATCGGAGCTATTCTTATTCCTTTCCTTGCATTCTTTACTCAGTGGGTAAGCACAAAGCTTATGCCTCAGCAGGTTCCTGCAGACGGTAAGATTGATCCCGATGATCCGGCAGCACAGATGCAGCAGTCAATGAAGACCATGAACATTATGATGCCTATGATGTCTGCAATCTTTTGCTTTAACTTTAATGCCGGCATGGGTATTTATTGGATTATCGGTGCAGTTATAAGATCTGTACAGCAAGTTCTTATTAATAAGCACATTGACAGAACTGATATCGATGCTCAGATTGAGAAGAACATTGAAAAGTATAAACAGAAGCAGGAGAAGATGAGAACTACTCCTCAGATGAACAGATATGCAAACATGTCTACAAGAAACATCATGAACAGCAGTTCAAATTCTGTTTCTATGGAAGAGAGAGAAAATCAGCTTAAGAAGGTAAGAGATAGTTTCTCCGGAAAAGAGATTAAAAAGGATTCTCTTCTTGCAAAAGCAAATATGGTAAAAGATTTCAACGAAAAGAATAATAAATAAGAGAAGATTTATGGTTACTGTCTATTTGGGAGGGAAAAATGGAGTATAGAGAGTTTACAGCAAAAAATGTTGATGATGCTATTACAGAAGCTTGCGAAACTTTTTGCGTTACCAGTGATAAACTTGATTATGAAGTAGTTTCAAACGGATCATCAGGTTTTTTGGGGATAAATGCTAAGCCTGCAATCATCAAGGCTAGAGTTAAAGAAGAGAAGAGTGAAGAAATCAAGATTGATGATATCAAATTAGATACAAAGGTTTCACCCAAGCAGGAAGTAAAAAGCAAAAAAGAAAAAGTAAAAGAGACTGTAAAAGAAGTTGAAAAGACAGTCAGCTCTGATATAAATGCTGATGAGGTTTGTGAAAAAGCCAATAAGTTTTTAAAAGAAGTTTTCGATGCAATGAAAATGGAAGTTGTTGTTAAGACTACTTTCAATCAGGTTGATAAGATTCTTGAGATTGAACTTAGCGGAGATGAGATGGGAGTTCTCATAGGTAAGAGAGGACAGACACTTGATTCTGTTCAGTACCTTGTTTCTCTTGTTGTTAACAGAGATTATTCCGAGTACATCCATGTTAAGGTTGATACAGAAAATTACAGAGAGAGAAGAAAAGCTACTCTCGAAAATCTTGCAAAGAACATTTCTTATAAGGTTAGAAAGTCCAGACATTCAGTAGCTTTAGAGCCTATGAATCCTTATGAGAGAAGAATTATTCATTCAGCTCTTCAGGGAGACAGGTTTGTTACTACTCACAGCGAAGGTGAAGAACCATTCAGAAGAGTAGTTGTTACATTAAAGAAATAATAAACATTTACCCCTCGAAGTTGTATACTTTGAGGGGTATTATTATATGTAGAGAAAATTTTATTAAAATAGAAGCGAGACAAAATATGTCAGGTGTTTTTAATAATTTTAATGACGATACTATCTGCGCTGTTGCAACCGCAATGTCTGATTCCGGAATCGGAGTTATAAGAGTGAGCGGAAGAGAAGCGGTTTCAATCTGTGATAAGATTTATCGTTCTGCAAAAATGAAACAGACTTTAAAAAAGCATGATCCGAATACGATCAAGTTCGGATATATTTGTGATGGTGACAAGATCATTGATGAAGTTATGATCTCATTTATGAAAGCACCTCATAGTTTTACAAGAGAAGACGTTATTGAGATTAATACTCATGGCGGAATTCTCATCATGAATCAGATTATTGAGTTACTTCTAAGAAGTGGTTGCCGTCTTGCTGATCCTGGTGAGTTCACAAAGAGAGCATTTCTTAATGGAAGAATCGATCTTACTAAAGCGGAAGCTATCATGGATATCATAAGTGCTCAGAACAATTTTGCTTTGGACAGTTCCAGAAATCAGCTTCGCGGAAGTATCTATGATAAAGTTAAGAGTTTGAGAGAACAGATAATTTATGAGATGGCTTTCATTGAGTCGGCCCTTGATGATCCGGAAAACTATGATCTGACCGGATACCCTGAAAAACTTAAAGCCAAAGTTTCATCTTTGACTTCGGAGATTGAGAAACTTCTTAGTACCGCAGATGAAGGTAAGATCAGAAAAGATGGAATAAAGACTGTTATTGTTGGAAAGCCTAACGCAGGAAAATCATCTCTTTTGAATACTCTTATCGGAGATGAAAGAGCTATCGTTACCGACATCGCGGGAACAACACGTGATATTATTGAAGAGACCGTGAGACTTGGTGATATCGTTTTGCATCTTATTGACACAGCCGGAATCAGAGACACCGATGACATCATAGAGAAGATGGGTGTGGATAAAGCAAAGAGTAAGATTGAAGAAGCAGATCTGGTTTTGTATATTCTTGATTCGACTCGTGACATTGATGATGAAGACAAAGAAATCATCAGTTTGTGTGAAGGAAAGAAGACGATTGTTCTTCTTAATAAGAACGATCTTTCTGATGACATAAAAATCAATGAAGATAATGTGTTTAAGTTTTTCACAAATGTGGATAACGTACCCGTTATAAAAACTTCGATGTTGAAAGGTAACGGAATCGACGAACTTAAAGATGCACTTTCAAAACTTTTCTTTCATGGTGACATTTTACCGAAGCAGGAAATTTATATCACAAACTTAAGACACAAAGAACTTCTTCAGAAAGTTTATGAAAGTCTGAAACTTGTTGATGACAGTATTTCAAAAAATCTTTCGGAAGATTTTTATACAGTCGATCTATCAAATGCTTATGCTTATCTTGGCGAGATCATCGGAGAAGAAGTCGGCGATGATCTGGTGGAAGAAATCTTTTCAAAATTTTGTATGGGAAAATAATTTATGAATGTTTTTACTGAAAAATATGATGTTGTAATAATTGGAGCAGGACATGCCGGATGTGAGGCGGCACTTGCTTGTAGCAGACTTGGTCTTGAAACTATAATTTTTACAATGAGTGCGGACAACATCGCATTCATGCCGTGCAACCCTCACATTGGCGGATCTTCCAAGGGACATCTTGTCAGAGAGATAGATGCTCTTGGTGGAGAGATGGGAAAAAATATAGATAAGACTTTTTTGCAGTCAAAGATGCTTAACACTTCTAAAGGACCTGCGGTACATTCACTCAGATGTCAGGCTGACAAAATGGAATATTCCAAGAAGATGAAAGAGGTACTTGAAAAGCAGGAACATCTTACAATAAAGCAAGCTGAGGTTTCAGAGATTCTTTACGCTGATCCTTCTGATAAATTAAAGACTGAAGGTTACAAACATATCATCACCGGAGTAAAGATTTTTTCAGGAATAACTTATGAAGCTAAAGCTGTTATCTTATGTACGGGAACTTATCTTAAGAGTCGTTGTCTTACAGGTGAAGCGATTACTTACAGTGGACCGAACGGACTTCAGCCTTCCAACCTTTTGTCACAATCACTCATCGATGCGGGAATCGAACTCAGGAGATTTAAGACCGGAACCCCTGCAAGAATGGATGGAAATACAATCGACTATTCCAAGATGACAGAGCAGTTTGGAGATGATCCGGTAATTCCTTTTTCATTTGATACAGATCCTTCTGATGTTCAGAGACAGCAGGTATCATGTTGGCTTACATACACTAATGAAAAAACGCATGAAATAATACGTAATAATATCGACAGATCCCCAATTTATGCGGGAATCATTGAAGGTGTGGGTCCGAGATATTGCCCGTCAATTGAAGATAAAGTTGTAAAGTTTCCCGACCATGAAAGGCACCAGGTGTTTGTTGAACCTGAAGGAACATTTACCAATGAGATGTATATAGACGGAATGTCTTCATCACTTCCTGAAGATGTTCAGATTGCCATGTACAGAACAGTGCCCGGACTTGAGAATTGTCGCATTGTAAAAAATGCTTATGCAATTGAGTACGATTGTCTTTGCCCCGGACAGCTTCATCCCACTCTTGAGATCAAGGATATCCGAGGACTCTTTTCAGCAGGACAGTTCAACGGAAGTAGTGGATATGAAGAAGCTGCTGCTCAGGGATTGTACGCCGGAATTAATGCTGTGATGCAGATTGAGAACAGACCTTATCTTTCTATAGACAGATCCGAAGGATATATTGGAGTTCTTGTTGATGATCTTGTTACAAAAGAAAATCTTGAACCGTATAGAATGATGACTTCAAGAGCAGAGTACAGATTACTTCTTAGACAGGACAATGCAGATATAAGACTTAGAGGAAAAGGTCATGAAGTAGGTCTTATAGATGATGAAAGATATAATAAGTTACTCAATAAGATTGAACTTACTACAAAAGAAGTTGAGAGATTGAAGAGTATTAATATCGGTGCAAATTCTAAGATTCAGGATTTCCTGACAAGATGTGGAAGTACACCTTTAAAGACGGCAGTCTCTCTTGCAGAACTATTATGTCGTCCTGAGATGACTTACGATATGATCGCGGAGATTGATCCTGACAGACCTGACCTTCCTAAGGATGTCATTGAACAGGTTGAGATTACCATCAGGTACGAAGGGTATATCAACAGACAGGAAAGACAGGTTGAACAGTTCAAGAAACTTGAAAGAAAACTTATCCCCGCGGATATTGATTACAATGATGTCAGCAGCTTAAGACTTGAAGCAAGACAGAAACTTGAAAAATTTAGACCTGTAAATATCGGACAGGCTTCACGTATCGGTGGAGTTAATCCGGCTGATGTTTCTGTACTGATCATTTATCTTGACTCACTTAACAGAGGAAAACAGAATGAGGAATAAATACAATAAAATGATTGATGACTTCCGTTCATACGGAATAGAACTCACCGACAGACAACTGGAACAATTTGATCAATACTTCGAAATTCTTGTTCGGGTAAATGAGGTTATGAATCTTACTGCCATAACAGATTTTGATGATGTATGTAAGCTTCACTTTGTTGATAGTATTTCATGTACTCCTTTTGTTGATTTCAAAGATAAAGAGTATTCGCTTATCGACATCGGAACAGGAGCAGGGTTCCCGGGAATTCCACTTAAGATTGTTTATCCTAATCTTCATGTTACGTTACTCGATTCACTCAATAAGAGAATCAACTTTCTAAATGAAGTAATAGATACTCTTGGTCTTAATGAATCCGGAAGTATTGAAACACTTCATGGAAGAGCGGAGGATTTCTCATCGAGTAAGAATGGAACACTCAGAGAAAAATTTGATTTTGCTGTTTCAAGAGCAGTAGCTAATATGTCTACTCTTACAGAATATTGTATTCCCTATGTAAAGGTCGGAGGAGAGTTCATTGCTTTCAAAGGTGATAAAGGATCTGAAGAAGTAGAAGCAGCGAAGGGAGCAATTCATCTTCTTGGTGGGAAGCTTAAGGAATGTAAGGAGTTCTTTTTACCTGGAACAGATATAACTCGCACGATATGTGTGGTTAATAAGAAAGAACATACCTCAAAACAGTATCCACGTAAGGCCGGAACGCCTGCCAAAAATCCTCTTTGAGTTAGTAAATAATGTTTCACGTGAAACATTATTTACTGTAAAAAATGAACACAACTGATTGTTTCACGTGAAACATTAGAATACAAAATATAGTGATAATCCGTGAAACATAAAATTGGTCATGAAACATCAAAAAATACACATATTTATATGTAGTAAACGAAGCGCAATCTGGAAAATAATATCATATTTTCTAAAGATTGTGCTTTTTTTATGTTCTATAATTTTAATAATGTGGTAAAATCAGATTAGTGTTTCACGATGATGGGAGGCGTAATGGGAAGAATAATCGCAATTGCAAATCAAAAAGGCGGAGTCGGAAAGACTACCACATCAATCAATCTAGCATCTGCTTTGGCAGAGAAAGGAAAGAAGGTACTTGTTATTGATACAGATCCTCAGGGAAATACAACAAGTGGATTTGGTATTGATAAGAATGAAATCGATAACACCATCTATGAGTTAATGATCGGTGAGTGCAGCATTGATGAAGTAATAACCAGAAATGTTGTAAAGGGAATCGATGGAGTTGATATCATTCCTTCGAATGTAAATCTTGCTGCAGTAGAAATTGAGTTGATAGATTCTGACAACAAAGAATATATTTTAAGAGAGGCAATAAGTGGTATAAGGGATGACTATGATTTCATAATTATAGATTGCCCGCCATCACTTAGTATGCTGACAGTCAATGCAATGACTACAGCTAATACAGTTCTTGTACCTATTCAGTGTGAGTACTATGCACTTGAAGGTCTCAGCCAATTGGTACATACAGTTAATCTTGTAAAAGACAGACTTAATCCGGAACTTGATATGGAAGGTGTTGTCTTTACGATGTTTGATTCTCGTACCAATCTTTCACTCCAGGTTGTAGAAAACGTAAAGGAACATATACAGGAGAATGTGTATAAGACAATAATCCCAAGAAACATTCGTCTTGCAGAAGCGCCCAGTTACGGTCTACCTATAAACGTTTATGAACCAAAGTCCGCAGGAGCCGAAGCATATCGACTTCTTGCAAATGAGGTTATCGACAGAAAATTTGATTAAAGCGGAGGGGCATAAGATATGGCAGTTAAGAATGTGAAAAGAGGATTAGGAAAAGGACTTGATTCAATCATACCTGCAAAGGCATCTTTCACAACAAAAGAAGTTTCATTCTCTGAAGAACAGAGCATCAGCGAAGGACAGGTTGTTCATGTAAACATTACTCAGGTTGAACCGAACAGAAATCAGCCAAGAAAATCTTTTGATGAAGATAGCCTTTTGGAATTAGCTGAATCAATCAAACAGTATGGAATCATCAATCCACTTATCGTAACAGATAAGAACGATCACTATGAAATCGTCGGTGGTGAGAGAAGATGGAGAGCAGCTAAGAAAGCCGGAATAAAAGAAGTACCGGTTATAGTAAAAGATCTTAGCGAACATGAAATTGCAGAGATTTCTCTTATTGATAACATCCAGAGAGAAGACATAAATCCTATTGAAGAAGCTCTTGCATATAAAAAGCTTATCGATGAATTTGGATACACTCAGGATATTGTCGCAGAGAAAGTATCAAAGAGCAGAGTGACAATTACCAATTCACTTCGACTTTTGAAGCTTTGTGAAAAAGTAAGACAGATGGTTATCGACGGACTTATTACAACAGGTCATGCCAGAGCACTTATATCTGTTGAAAGTGAAGAAGAGCAGACGATGCTCGCTCAGAAAGTTTTTGATGAGAAGTTAAGCGTTAGAGAAACTGAGAAACTTGTAAAGAATCTTGGCAAAGCACCCAAGCCAAAGAAGGTAGTAGAAACCAACTCAAGTCTGGATGCAATCTATGCAAATCTATCTGAAAGATGTAAGCAGGCAATCGGAACAAAAGTTGATATTACTTCCAAAGGCAGTGGCGCAGGAAAAATTGAGATTGAGTTTTATAACAGCGACGATCTTGAGAAAATAATAAACAGACTATGCACAGAATAATCGGAGACAGAATAAAATGGAAAGTAACATATTAAATCTTTTGGGTCTTGGAAACATAGATCCTGCAATTTTTATCTTGGCACTTTTAGCATTAGTATTAATTCTTCTACTTATTGTTATCATACAAGGATGCAAGATAAGTAAAGTATCAAAGAAGTTTAATAAGTTCATGACAGGAAAAGATGCGAAATCACTTGAAGATGAAATCGTAGATCTTTTTCACGAAAACAAAATGATAAGAGCAGAGAACGATAAAAACCGTAAGGACATTCAGGACATCAACAAAAGAATGCAGAGAACCTTCCAGAAAATCGGACTTGAGAAATATGATGCATTTAGTCAGATGGGTGGACAGCTCAGCTTCGCACTTTGTATGCTCGATGAAAATGACAACGGATTCCTTATGAATTCAGTTCACAGCACAGACGGACTTAACTATTCATATTCGAAAGTTATCAACGCCGGAATAGCAGATGTTGAACTCAGTGATGAGGAAAAGAAGGCATTGGATAGTGCACGCGAAAGTGTAAGAAGATAAGAATAAAATATATAAACATACATGGAGGAGATCAAAATGATCGACATAAAATTTTTACGTGAAAACCCTGATGTGGTAAGAGAGAACATCAAGAACAAATTTCAGGATGAGAAACTTCCTCTAGTAGATGAGATTATAAAACTCGACGAAGCAAGAAGAACAAACCAGCAAGAAGCGGATGAGATCCGTGCACATAAGAATAAGATTTCTAAAGAAATCGGTGCAATGATGGCACAGGGTAAAAAAGAAGAAGCAATGGCCCTCAAGGATGAAGTTGCAAAAGAAGCAAAGCGTCTTGAAGAACTCGAAGAGAATCAGAAGAAACTTGATGAAGAAGTTACAAATAAGATGATGATCATTCCTCAGATCATCGACAAATCTGTTCCTATCGGAAAAGATGATTCTGAGAATGTTGAGATTGAGAAGTTTGGTGAACCCGTTGTTCCCGATTTTGAAATTCCTTATCATACAGATATTATGGAAAGCTTCTGCGGAATCGATCTTGATGCTGCAAGAAGAGTAGCAGGTAACGGATTCTATTATCTGCTCGGGGATATTGCAAGACTTCACTCTGCAGTAATTTCATACGCAAGAGATTTCATGATCGACAGAGGATTTACATATTGTGTTCCTCCTTTCATGATCCATGGAAATGTAGTTGCAGGTGTAATGAGTTTCCCTGAAATGGAAGCTATGATGTACAAGATTGAGGGAGAAGATCTTTACCTTATCGGAACAAGTGAACATTCAATGATCGGTAAGTTCATAGATCAGATTATTCCCGAGGAAGAATTACCTTTACCTCTTACAAGTTATTCACCTTGCTTCAGAAAGGAAAAAGGTGCACACGGAATTGAAGAGAGAGGCGTATACAGAATTCACCAGTTCGAGAAACAGGAGATGGTTGTAATCTGTAAGCCCGAAGAATCAAAAGAATGGTATGACAAACTTTGGAAGAATACAGTAGATCTTTTCAGATCAATGGACATTCCTGTACGTACACTTGAGTGTTGCTCAGGAGATCTTGCAGATCTTAAGTGTAAGTCATGTGACGTAGAGGCATGGTCACCCAGACAGAAGAAGTACTTTGAAGTTGGAAGTTGTTCTAACCTTGGAGATGCTCAGGCAAGAAGACTTAAGATAAGAATTAAGGGTAAGGATGGAAACTACCTTGCACATACACTTAACAATACAGTAGTTGCTCCTCCGAGAATGCTTATTGCTTTCCTTGAGAATAACCTTCAGGCAGACGGAAGCGTAAAGATTCCTGAAGTTCTTCGTCCTTACATGGGAGGAAAAGAAGTACTTATTCCTAAGAAGAAATAATAACAGCAGTAGAAAGGTGAAAAGATTCCTTGCATAAATTTCTAAGAGCAGTCGGTTTTTCTAAAATAAAAGACAGGAATGAGTTGACCGGATTAATTACCGATTCTATTCAGAAATCTTCAAGAAGAGGATATGTGTCCATAGAGGATAATGTTATTCTTGCAGAGTTCATGCATGACTATGCAAATGAAAAAATAGGACTCGCGGTATGTGGGGAATTTGATGAACAAGATAAGTTCATATATGAGTATTACTATCCGTACATAGTCCCTTCGCAGATCAGTACGGAAGAAGATATAACAATTGAACGCCATGCAGCCCAGTATTCATATGCAGGAATCTGTAATGAAAACAGGGTTGGCGTTTCACTTATCTTTTACCTTCAGAATATAATTCCTTACATCAAGTATGAGAATGAGGATCACTTTCCTGTCAGAGGAACGACACTTAGTTTGTCTGCGCTGTCAATAAAGGGTCAGATAATGATGCCGATTGCAAAGACAGAACAACAAATACAAGTGGCCAAAAAGAAAACCAGTTATAGGAACAAACTTATAGATAATGCAAGACGAGGTGATGAAGCAGCAATTGAATCACTGACTCTTGACGACATGGACATATACACAACGCTTTCGAGAAAAATCAGAAAGCAGGATGTGTATAGTCTGGTAGATACATATTTTATGCCATACGGAGTTGAGTGTGATCACTACTCCGTTTTGGGAGAGATAGTCAAAGTTGATAAGACGGAGAACTATCTGACAAAAGAAGTTATACACATAATGAGGATTAATTGTAACGGACTTGAGTTCGATTTGTGTATAAACGATGCCGACTTGCTTGGCGAACCGGCAGTCGGAAGAAGATTTAAAGGTAACATTTGGATGCAGGGATATATCAATTTTCCCGGAACAAATTAATAGAGAAGGAGAAAATGGATATGGCTACACCTCATAACAGTGCCGAAAAAGGCGACATCGCAAAGACCGTGCTTATGCCCGGCGATCCACTCAGAGCAAAATTCATTGCAGAGAATTTCCTCACAGACGTTAAGTGCTTTAATGAAGTAAGAGGAATGCTTGGATTTACAGGTAAGTATCAGGGAAAAGAAGTGTCTGTAATGGGACATGGAATGGGAATTCCTTCAATCGGAATCTACACTTATGAACTTTTTAACTTTTATGATGTGGATAACATCATTAGAGTTGGAAGTGCCGGTGGATTAAAAGAGGATGTTAATGTAATGGACATCGTCTTCGCAATGGGTGCTCACACAGATTCCAACTACGGATTCCAGTTTGGACTTCCCGGAACATTCTGTCCGACAGCAAGTTATGACTTGTTAGAGAAAGCAGTAAACATAGCGAGAGAGAAGAAGGTAAAATTCCATGTAGGTAACGTACTTTCTTCAGATGCATTTTATAAGAAGTGCAACGAGAGCGAACTCTACAAGAACATGGGAGCACTCGCAGTCGAAATGGAGACAGTAGCACTTTACATGAATGCAGCAGAAGCTAAGAAGAATGCACTTACAATCCTTACAATATCAGACCATCTCTTCAAGGCAGGAGAACTTACTGCAAAAGAAAGAGAGACAGGATTTACTGATATGATGGAGATTGCACTTAAGACAGCAATCCAGCTTTGAGAGTGAATCAGATTATTGAATATTTGAAATAAAAATATTTATAAGTATTGCAAAACACAATTTTCAGGGAAGCGCTTTGTTATGCGTTTCCCTTGAATTGTGCCTCAGATTGTGCTAATATACAAAGGTCATGTTTGCGTAGCTCAGTTGGATAGAGCGTCCGCCTCCTAAGCGGAAGGTCGTGCGTTCGAATCGCATCGCGAACATTAAGAGAAGCTTTTAATCGGGCTTCTCTTTTTTTGCATATACAAGAAAATAGAAAAATAATATTCAGATAATGTAAGTGAGAGCAAAGGAGGCGTTATGGAAATCTGGGATGCATATGATGAAAACTTTAATAAGGTTGATGGAGTAACATTGATTCGAGATGAAGAAATACCTGACGGATATTATCATCTTGTAAGTGAGATAATCGTAATACATACTGATGGAACTTATCTTATGATGCAAAGAGATTTTAGGAAGCATCTTGGTGGAAAGTGGGAATTAACAGCAGGAGGATCAGCTCTTCAAGGAGAAGATTCGCTGGCATGTGCAATAAGAGAACTTAAAGAGGAGACAGGAGTAGTTACAAATAAATTAACAAGAATAGGGCGTGTACAACATTGTGGATATAAAACTTTTTATGAAGTATATATGTGTATAACTAATATTCAAAAGGATGAGATTATATTACAAGAAGGAGAGACTTCTTCATACAAATGGGTTAGTTTAGATGAACTTTCAAAAATGCCAATTGAAGAATTTGCATCGATTCGCTTTCATCAGTTTATTATGTAAAGAGAAATAAAAGGGTATAATGGGTATAACAAGTTAGAGAGGATAACTGAATTGTAATATGAAAAGAGATTATTCATTCGATAACATGAAAGTACTACTAATAACTTTGGTAGTATTTGGGCATGCACTTGAGGAGTTTGGGACAACAGGAAAGTTGGGACTTATAAGGGCGGTGATCTATTCATTCCACATGCCGCTCTTTATTTTTATATCCGGATATTTTTCGAAGTCAGATGCAAAGCCGGAGAAATTATTGAAGACAACGATTATTCCGTTCATTATATTTAACACAATCTGGATGTTTACTCAGGGAACTGCGATCAACAAAATAAATTTCTTTAAACCTATATATGTATTTTGGTATTTGCTGAGTCTTTTTTTCTGGAGAGTTACCGTAAAATATTTTGACAGGGTAAAAGGAATAGTAATACTGGCATTCATTGTGGGAATATATTGCGGATGCATAGGAGAAGCGGAGAGGTTTTTTTCAATATCCAGAACCGTATCGTTTTTCCCGTATTTCATACTCGGTTACAAATTCAAAAAAGAGAGTATAGATAAGATCAGAAAAGTTCCTAAGATATACAGTCTGGTAATTTTGATTGTTGCTTTCGCAGTTACCGTATACTTAAATATCAGAGGCATAATGCCTGTGAAGATGTATGAACTTATCCAGTCGTATAGCGCAACAAAACTTGATAACATTCACGGAATGATATTGAGGGGAACAATCTACATTATAGCCGTAGTCATCATATTCGCATTAGTAAACCTCATGCCAGATAAAGAATTTCCGATTACAATATACGGACAGCGAACGCTTTGCATCTATGTCCTTTCAAGTTTTGTGATCATCCCAACTCACAGGTTCATGACAAAAGCAGGAATAAGCATAGAAGAGATGCCTATTCAGATCATAGTTGCACTTGGCATTTCAGTACTGACATTTATGATCACAGGAAGCAAGTATGTGAACAAAGTGTATAACACACTCATGGATAAAATATGTTATTATCTCATAGAAGCTATATAACACAATAACTAAGGCAGGAGAAAAGGCTTGATGAAAAATAATATTGAATGGATCTTTTTTGATGTGGGTTCTACTTTGGTAAATGAAGAAAAGGTTTATTGTCACAGGTTACAGGATATCGCGGACGTTGCCGGTGAGCCGTTTGAAAAAATATATAACATGGCAATAGACTTATACAAAAATAATAAGAAGGGCGATCTGGAATTAACACGGAAATATAAAGTCTCAGGTTCAAAGTGGTATTTAGAAGAAGAGGAATTATTCGAGGATACAGAAGAAACCTTAAAGGCATTGAGCCTAAAATATAAGATAGGTATTATAGCAAATCAATCGTTAGGAACAGCAGAAAGACTTGAAAAATTCGGTATAAAAAAATATATAGATCTAATAATAGCATCAGCAGAAGAAGGTGTGGAAAAACCTGATAAAAGAATCTTTAACATTGCATTGTCTAAAGCTTCTTGCAATCCGGAAAATGCGGTAATGATCGGTGATCGAATTGATAATGACATAGTTCCTGCAAAAGAATTGGGAATGAAAACGATATGGATAAAACAAGGATTTGGTAAATATTGGAATATAACCGGAGAAAATGAAATTCCGGATGAAGAGATAAATAGTCTGTCAGAATTAAAGGAAAGATTTTTATAAAAAATAAGCATAAGATTTTGCTGAAACATGGGCAAAATCTTATGCTTTTTTATATCAATTGCTTCCCTATGATATAAAACGCTCCGCTATGGATGCGACCGATGCGCAGATGAATTATGCAAGCTAAAGCTTGCGCGCATCGGCGCGCAAAGAGTTGCAAAGCAACTCTTTGTTCTTTAATAGGAAATTTCGCCTTACGGCGAAATCTTTAATTAAAAGGCCCGGACAAGACCGGGCCACGCAAAGCGGAGGTATG
>NZ_AUJY01000023.1 GCF_000424465.1 Butyrivibrio hungatei NK4A153
TTCGTTTTAGATTGCGTATGTGTATTTGGAAGCATTGGAAAACTCCACAGAATAGAGCTAAGAATTTGATGAAGCTGGACGTACCAAGATGGGCGGCGTATAATATCGCCTACTGCGGAGACAGATATGCAAGACTCGCTCACAATGGATGGGTACAAAAGGCTATAAGTACAAAGAGACTAACCTCATTTGGATTAGTCTCAATGTTAGATTACTACACCGAAAAGTGTGTTACTTGTTAAGTTGATTGAACCGCCGTGTACCGAACGGTACGCACGGTGGTGTGAGAGGTCGGAATTTCTCATTTATGAGAAATTCCTCCTACTCGATTTAATTAGAAAATCTTGCATATTTTAGTTGAAAAACACTTTTTTTAATAAAAGAAACACACATATGTGTACAAGATGATGTATAATGTATCTGTAATTTGGTATATTTTGTGTGAAAAAGTATTGCGAAAGGGGATAAGAAAATATGAAAAAAAGCATATCGGCTATCTTGGGTGTTGCGTTGACGATTGTTGTCATAGTGGCCGGAGCGCTTGTTTTTCCTGTGGATTCAAAGGCATCTGAGATGACTTTTACAGGTAAGATTGACGACAGAACGACGGCTGAGAAGATGTATCTTTCTACCTCCGGCGGAACAGTAGAGATTAAGATCGATGATTCGACAGATAACAGTGAGGCAAAGTTTTTCTTCCCCGGAACAAAGGTTACGGTTACTTGTTCTACGGGAAGCGACGGGTACTGGCACGCAACTTCAATCAAAAGCGAGGTAAAGCCCGGAAAAGCTGAAGTAGATTCTGCCAAGTCCACTACTGTAAAGGGTAAGATAGCAAAGGGAACAACAAGAGAGAAGATATTACTTAAGACCGGTGACGGAACAATGGAGATCAAGCTTGATAACGAAACCGATTTAAGCGGAGTTAAGTGCATTTTGGTCGGTAGAGAAATCGAGGTAAACTGTGCAAGAGGATCTGATGCATATATGCATGCTTTGTCTGTAAAAGATAAGCAGACAAGCGCTTTATCCACTGCAAATGTTGAAAAGTATGGAACAGGAGTCAGAGGAACAATATCGGGGCAGACTACTTCAAGTAAGCTTGTACTCAAGACTTCCGAAGGCAGGATGGAGTTTGTGATCGACAGTAATACAGATGCTTCGGAAGGAAGAGTTGTTTTCCCCGGACAGAAGTATACGGTATATTTCTACAGAGGTAATGATTCCTGGAACCATGCTTCAAAGATTGTAAATGAGAGCGATACGTCATCACCTACAGTTTCTGTTGATGAAAGATCAAAAGCTACCGTAAACGGTAAGATCAAGAGTAAGACCAATGAGAGCACTCTTTTCCTTCAGACAAAAGACGGAACAATGGAGATAAGACTTGACGCAAACACGGTATATAACAACTGTCTGTTCCTTATGGAAGATAAGAGAATAGTTGTTACCCTTGCAACCGGTTCTGACGGATATAACCACGCGGTGTCCATATCACCTGAGTGGTAAGATATCAGAAATACAGATATTTAAAAAATGGAATAATAAAAGCCTTGATCATGGAAGATTCTTCACATAGTCAAGGCTTTTTCATTTAAGATGTCATGCTTTTTCTGGTTCGGGATAATCTACTCCGAAAGTCTCTACTGTAACTGTCTTCATAACCTGAGGTGTTGTGGGACGGTCGTTCCAGTCTGTCTCAGTCTCGGCAATCTTGTTTACAACCTCGAGGCCTTCCGTAACCTTACCGAATGCAGCGTAGTCTCCGTCAAGGTGAGGAGATGTCTTGTGCATGATAAAGAACTGTGAGCCTGCTGAGTTGGGCATCATAGATCTTGCCATTGATAAAACACCCTCTGTATGCTTTAAGTCATTTTTAAATCCGTTTGATGAAAACTCACCCTTTATTCCGTATCCGGGGCCGCCCATTCCGCTTCCTTCCGGGTCTCCGCCCTGAAGCATGAAGCCTTTTATTACGCGGTGGAAAATAAGTCCGTCGTAGAAATTCTTTTTGATAAGTGAAATAAAGTTATTTACTGTGTTGGGGGCAATCTCCGGATAGAGTTCAGCCTTTATGACATCACCGTTTTCCATTGTGATTGTAACAATAGGATTCTGTGCCATTTTTTTCCTCCTGATAAATGTTATTGTGTTAGAAACAAACACTTCTGCAAGTATAACATAAAGAAAAGCAAAGTGAAAATACATAGAGAATGCAGATGAAATTTAGTGAATTTATGGCTATAATTATATTATAATCCGTTAAAAGGAGATGAGTGAGTGGAACTTAAATATTTGATCACCGATGCGGAATTGTGGGGCGCATTGTTCTGTATACTGGCATCTGTATATTTGTTTTTGGGCCGCACGATCATAAAGAAAGAGTATAGGGCGCTTGCAATACTGGAACTGACTGTAGGACTGGTTCTGGTGTTTGACGGTCTGGCCTGGTGCTACAGAGGCGTTCCGGGGGAATTTGCGTATGGAATGGTCACTGCGTCTAATTTTGTGACGTTCTTGATAAATCCCGTGATCCCTGTTTTTGTTTCAATCTATGTGATCTTTTCTGTTTATGAAGAAAAAAGTGATTTCACGATTTTCTACGCAGTAGCCGCTATCGCGATATGTGCTGAGATTATGCTTATGTTTTCGCAGGGGAGCGGATATATCTATAGAATTAATCCCGATACGAATCTATATGAGAGAGGTCCCGGATTTCCTTTGTGGACTCTGGTCAATATGTCTGAAGCCATAATCTGCATCTTGTATCTTACGTATATGCGCAAGAAAGTGACAAAACGCAGGTTTATTGCGGTGTTCTGCTTTATCTTTGTTCCGATTCTTGCGGCGGGGCTGCAGGTGTTTGTTTACGGCTATTCTCTTTATAATCTCGCCTGCCTTATGAGCGCGCTACTTATGCTTGCTCAGGCAATAGAAGATAATTCCAAGAATTTATTGAATCAGCGGGTGATGATAAGTACAAAAGAAAGCGAACTGTCCAATTTGAGAAATAAGATAGCGCTGTCTCAGATCAGGCCGCAGTTTATTTATACAACGCTTGATTATACAAAGGAGCTGTGCGAACGTGATCCCAAGAGGGCAAAAGATCTTGTCTCATGGCTGTCTGAATATATTAAAGGTAATAAGGGTTTTTCTGAAAAAGATGAGATGATCTTGTTTTCGGACGAGCTCGATCATACGATGACTTTTCTTGAGATTGAAAAGGTTGTGCTTGAGGATGCTTTTGAAGTAGAGTATGACATACGGGAAAAAGACTTTGAGCTTCCTGCACTTACCCTGCAGCCCGTCGTTGAAAATGCTGTAAGGCACGGCATAAGAAAACTTGCGCCGGGAACCAAGGGTATCATAAAGATAAGCACTCATCGCGGAAACGGATATATCAAGATTGAGGTAAAAGACAACGGAATAGGCTTTGATACAGATGAGATCACAGATAATCCCGATTATGAAGCAGAAATGCATGGCTTAAAGAATGTGGAAGAACGGCTTCGCATAATGGAAAACGCAGAGATGCATGTTAAGTCGTATCCGGGAAGAGGAACTACGGTGGAGATTATTATTCCGGTGTGAAAGGAGGAAGAATATTGTTTAAAACTATAAATAAACCAGATATGGATGAATATAATAATCTTATGGAGAAAACTCAGAAATGGGCTGAAAAAGTCGGAATGACGGAAAGCGATATTAGTGAAGCAATTTCTGAAGTTAGAAAAATAAAACCCGATTAACTCAATGAGTTAATCGGATTTTTAGTGGCATGATAATAGGAATCTGAGCCAAATTATCCTTACATCTTAGCACCCTTTATAGATTGGAACTTCTCACCTCTAAAATAAAAGAAAGAATATATCAGCAATGCTATAGCCAATATAGCTGCTATAGGGAATACTATAGGAGCGTAAGTGATTAAGAGTAACAAAACGATAATTATGATGACTTTTGCCATTGTGGACCTCCGTACGTTGTTTTTTGTAATGAAATAAACGGTTAATAAAGGATATAACCGTTTGTTTGTATATCTATTTATCATATATAAAATAACGAAGAAATGAATGCTTGGATTTTAGTACAAGTGTTTGTATTGTGATTCGAATTGTGATAATGTAAATAAGCCGTGTCCCTCCAGCAGAAAGGAGGTGAGGCGCCGTTGGAATATATAATTGCTTTTAGCATCTCTGTGTTGGCGAGTGTAGTTGCCTACTATATTTGCAAATGGTTAGACAGAGAGTAATAACACGGTACTAACCTAAGAATAGCTCACTTTGACGAGCAAAACCCCCTAGGTGTTGCAGCACCTAGGGGGTTGTTTTTGCCGTTGAATATATAATTGCTTTTTAATGCGTTTCCGCAATAACATCTTATAATAGCATATTGATTAAGTCAATATATATACTTACATAGCGTTCCAGTTGATTCTAAAATGTTCATCCATGATAAATGCTATTACCATTCCAATGCAAAAAACCGAGAATGAAACAAATGTGTATAATGCAACATGCTGGACATTCTTTTTCTTCGCATCCCTAAGTATGACGATCATGCAGAGTAGTGTGATTGCCTCAGATACCAACGCCGGAATATATAATAAAAAGTTATTACCGGTCATTTGGCAAAGAAACTGTCCTGTTTCATATTCATCTTCTACATGAGTTTTGCCTGTAAAGACAGGTGTGAGTAATACACATGTGCAAGGGACAAATCGTAATAGGCTGTTTACTGTCGCAAGTGCTGCTCCTATGTATTGAATGAGCTTGTTCTTATTCTTTTTAAAAAGCAATGTACCAAGAACACATAAAAGCAACGTACACGGAACACCGAAATCTAACAAGACTGCCTGTGTAGTGGAATAGTATGCTCTGAAATCACTATCCGACGGATATTTGTATATATCGCCCACCTTATTGAAACCTGTACTACAAGGTATTCCTGCTATACTGTTAGCAATTCCATGACCGCATTCATGCAGGAAAATACTTACCAAGAAAACTAATAAACTTAAGCCAAACCATTTGATGTACTTCTTCGTAATAATCCCTTCTTTCTGTAAAATTTTTATCCGTTTCAGATTTTCAATAAGAAAAGCAGCTATCATCATTGATAACTGCTTTATTGCCATTTTAACTATTCAAAGATTTATTTGCAATCCGTTTTTTATCAGTAAGTAGCGCCTTTAGCTTCGTTGCTCCACTCACTGAAAGTTCTGTTTGCTCCTTCGCCCTTATAAGCTCTTACCTTAATAAGGAAATCGAAATCATCCTGTGCTCCCACAGTATAGAAGTTATCTGTGGTCTCATAGGTTGAAGCATCCTCAGTATATTCCTGTTCTTCACAGTACTTTGACTTTACAGAGATTTCATATCCATCGGCTCCGTCAACGGAATTCCACTCAAAGTATACATCCTGTCCTTCAGGTCCCTGCTTCTTTACACCATCTTTTACTGTGGGTGCGGCAAGAGCTGAATCTTTTGCCTCATCCTTTGTTGACTCTTCCGCCGTATCGGCAGCTGTATCCGTATCATCTACCGGATCGGTATTTTCGGCACTTTCCACTTCCTCTACCGTTTCTGTCTCAGGCTGCTCCGGCTGTTCAGCCTCCTGTCCGCATGCCATAATTGAAGCTGCCATAATAGATGCAGCCATGATTGTATGAAATCTTTTCATATTCTTTCTCCTTCCATTCATTTTCACCCTGTTATTTGTTTATTTTTATTTAGCATTCCAAATGCCCTTTTCATTATACCAGCATGTATTGGCGTTTCAATGGCAATAGTTGCTAA
This sequence comes from Butyrivibrio hungatei NK4A153, assembly GCF_000424465.1. Classification (GTDB taxonomy): domain Bacteria; phylum Bacillota; class Clostridia; order Lachnospirales; family Lachnospiraceae; genus Butyrivibrio; species Butyrivibrio hungatei_A. Next base: position 5,799 of record NZ_AUJY01000023.1, read on the forward strand.
ATATATTGTTAACAAAAGATATTTTTCTGTCTTCTTTCACCTTTTTCAGATATATTGGCATGATTCCTCATACATTTGTCACTTAATGCCGCTGATGTGGTATACTTTTAAAATATATTTAAGATAATGAGGTAGATTCATTGGAAAATAAAAACGGAAAAGAATTATGGAAACCGGGGAACATGCTGTATCCCATACCTGCAGTTATGGTAAGTTGCCAAAGAGAAGGCGAGAAGCCCAATATCATTACCGTAGCCTGGGCAGGGAATGTTTGCAGTTCACCTGCGATGTTATCCATATCTGTTCGTAAGGAGCGCTACTCCTATGATATCTTGAAGGAGACGGGCGAGTTTGTGGTTAATCTCACGAACAGAAAGCTTGCTTACGCAACCGATTGGTGCGGAGTAAGATCGGGAAAAGACTATGACAAGTTCAAAGAAATGCATCTGACGCCGTTAGAATCAAGATTCGTGTCAGCTCCCGGAATCGCAGAGAGCCCCGTAAATATTGAATGTAAGGTAAGAAACGTTCTGGAACTTGGAAGCCATGATATGTTTGTGGCTGAAGTGATGGGCGTTACCGTTGATGAGAAACTATTAGACAACAAAGGAAAATTTGACCTGCGCGCCGCAGATCTGATCTCTTATTCACACGGAGAGTATTTTACTCTTGGTGAAAAGATCGGAAAATTCGGATACAGCGTAGTGAAAAAGAAGACATCGAAAAGGAAAAAATGAAATATTTTTTATTATACATAAAAGAAACACTTAGATTCGTATTAAAACCAATGTCCTTTCTGCCTGCAATAATGATGATGTGCATTATCTTTATGCTTTCATCGCAGGAAGGTACGACCAGCAGCCAGTTAAGTTACAAAGTGGGGGTAAAGATCTTTACTGTTACAAACAAGGTGCTCGATAAAGGCTGGAGCGAAGAACGTATCGATCAGCTTTCCACAAAATATCAGTATTATGTAAGAAAGACAGCACACTTTACGGAATACTTCCTTTTGGGAGTATCTGTAGCTTTTCCGCTGTATGTATATGGCGTAAGAGGAATGAAGCTGATCTTTTTTGCAGGACTATTCTGTGTCGGATACGCAAGTCTTGATGAATTCCATCAGTCTTTTGTCCACGGTAGAGGGCCTTCGCCAAAAGATGTAATGATAGACTCCAGCGGAGCGATTACGGGAATAATACTTACAAGAATTGTAGGATGGACGGGAAGAATGACTATTTTCAAACCATTGTCCAATCATAAAGATGAAGATCGCGGCAAAAAACGGAGATAAACTCTTTTATTTTTATTCTTTACAAGCCTAAATTGCTATGATATAATTTCATTCGTTGGTGCGACATGTGCCGACAAACCGTATAAATAGGGGAATCATACAATGGCTAGTATGCCGGTCTCCAAAACCGCTCATGGGGGTTCGAATCCCTCTTCCCCTGTTGCTAAAAGCGCTTAACTCATTGAGTTAAGCGTTTTTTGTTGAATAGGAAATTTCTCTGAAATTCCCTATTCAACAAAAAAGCTCCGCAGGGATGCGCAGCTCGCGGTAAGGAATATATTGCTTACGCAATCCGCTCGCGCGCTAGCATTTCGCGAGCGAAATGCTTTTTTATTGATTAGGGAATTCCATGATATATGAAACTAATTCTTTTTCTTAAGTAACATCAAAACAACGGCGTATACAAGTGTTGCGAAGGCTCCACCCAAGATAAGCACCATATACTTATTGGACATAAGCTGCTCGCCGCCGTAAGTATACAGGAAAATATGCGGGAATCTTGCAATAAATGTGAGCGGAATCCACATAATAAGCGGTTCTTCCGAGTAATAGCCAAGCCAGGCATATGTATCTTTGGGAAGGGGCAGTAGCATGAATAAAATATGAATGATCTTTGGCTTTCCTTTTTTTATTATGTTTTCAACATGCACAAGCTTATCTTCAGGGAAAAGATATAGTAAAAAATTTCTTCCGAATTTCTTACCGATAAGAAAAGCGGCTGTGTTTCCGAGCGTTGCAAACGTATCGCACAGAAGAGCTCCTTTAAAGCCGCCGAGAAGATAGCCTGAAGCCAGATAAAAAGGCAGTCCGGGAATGCAACTTGACATTGTCTGTATCAGGACAAAAAAGCCAAAAACTAACAGACCTGCGGTTCCTTTGCTTTGCACAAAAGCATCCAGAGCCTCGGGATCTTTGACAAAACCAATCATGGGTCTGCCGACGAATACATATAAAAGCAGCATGAATATCGCTATTAGGAATAAAGTAACAGTTGTCCTTACAGTTCCCTTTTTCATAAATACATTATACTATTTGTGAGCAGCGACAATAATTGTTTATATTGTTTTTATTTTTATTCCACAAATTAGAAACATTCCTTCTGTAACATTAAATACATCTACTAAAAAATACAGAGGGGAGGTATAGGAATCATGCGTGGATTTGAAGCAGAGATCGCAGAATATGTCGGAAATTACACGAGGCGTCGTGGTTATCCGCCTACAGTTGAAGACCTTATAGCTACTTTTGGTCTGATAACGGTATTTTGTGCGATGTTCTACATATTAAATCTTTATAGGATTGGTATGATAAGAAACAGCTTGTTCTTTGGAACAAACGATCTGTTGCTTATCCCTGTAAAGACTAAATAATAATTTAAAACAAAAAAAGTTGACAGAGACTTTTTACTGTGATATATTATTTCAGTATTTGATAACAAAGCAGAGTATCCACTCTCACCCTGCGGCACAGCCAGCAGGCGTTAATATCTTTTCAAGAATAATACCGTCAGGTTTTTTATTATGAATAGAAAAGTGGATACGTTGCGTATTCACTTTTTTTTATTTTGCGGAGGATAAAGCCATTAGCGAGTTATTTATCAATGAACAGATTAGAGCTAAGGAAGTTCGTGTAATCGGAGTTGAGGGCGAACAGCTCGGTGTTATGTCAATTCAGGATGCCAGAAAGACAGCCGATGATGCAGGTGTTGATCTTGTTATGATCGCTCCAAACGCCAAACCACCTGTTTGCAGAGTTGTTGATTATGGTAAGTTTAAGTATGAACAGCTTCGCAAAGAAAAAGAGGCAAGAAAGAAGCAGAAGACAGTTGAGATCAAGGAGATCAGACTTTCTCCCAATATCGACAAGAACGATCTTAACACAAAGGTCAATGCGGCTAAGAAATTCCTTGAAAAAGGAAATCGTGTAAAGGTAACACTTCGTTTCCGTGGTCGTGAGATGGCTCATATGGGCGCAAGCGTACACATTCTTACAGATTTTGCCGAGGCGCTCAGCGATATTGCTGTTATCGAGAAGCAGCCTAAGGTTGAGGGACGTAGCATGGCAATGTTCCTTACAGAGAAGAAAAACTAAGGTTTTTACCATTATTTTTGGTTGAACACTATAGAATAAACTTAAGATTCACAGGAGGATTTAGTTATGCAGCAAAAGATGAAAACAAAGAGAGCTGCTGCCAAGAGATTTAAGGTTACTGGCACAGGCAAGCTTATGAGAAACAAAGCGTATAAGCGCCACATCTTGACAAAGAAGTCCACAAAGAGAAAGAGAAACTTGAGACATGCAGGACTTGTTGATGCTACAAATGTAAAGGCAATGAAGAGCATTCTTCCTTACGCTTAAGCAGAGCACTTAGCGAGGTTTTATCGAGCTTAGTGCGAGCTATGGGGATATACTTACATGAGGTTTTGTCGAATTTAGTATATATCCCATAAGCAGAGCACTTAGCAAGGTTTTATCGGGTTTAGTGTAAGAGCACTAACAGTTTTAAAATGTTTTTGAAAAATTTTAGGAGGATATTTTAAATGGCAAGAGTTAAAGGCGCATTGAATGCCAAGAAAAAGCACAATAGAGTATTAAAACTTGCAAAAGGATACAGAGGAGCAAGATCAAAGCAGTATAGAGTTGCAAAGCAGTCAGTTATGAGAGCACTTACTTCTGCATTCGCCGGACGTAAGCAGAAGAAGAGAGATATGAGATCTCTTTGGATTACACGTATCAATGCTGCAGCTAGAATCAACGGTCTTTCATACAGCAACATGATGCACGGTCTTAAGCTTGCAGGCGTTGACATCAACAGAAAGATGCTTGCAGACCTCGCAGTTAACGATCCTGAAGGATTCAAGACACTTGCAGAGCTTGCAAAGACAAAGATTGCATAAATTAAAACATGCGTTGATAAAACGATATTGTTGCGATAGAATAAAGAAGTCTCGAAAGAGGCTTCTTTATTTTTTTGGAGGTAACACAAATGTCAGTATTAGAGAACTTAGAACCCAAAGAGGTTTTTCATTTTTTTGAGGAGATATGTAAGATTCCGCACGGCTCCAGAAATTTGGAGCAGATAAGTGCTTTTCTTGTTAATTTTGCAAAGGAGAGGAATCTGGAAGTAATATCTGACGATGAGCTTAATGTCATCATCAAGGCACCTGCTTCTAAGGGATATGAAGATAGGGAACCTATTATTCTTCAGGGCCACATGGATATGGTTGCAGTAAAAGAAGATGACTGTGATATAGATATGGCAAAAGACAGCCTTAGGGTGAAGACTGACGGAGAATATATCTGGGCAGACGGTACAAGCCTTGGAGGAGACGACGGAATAGCGGTTGCGTATATTCTTGCACTCCTTGATTCTAAGGATATACCGCATCCTCCGCTTGAAGTTATCATCACTACCAACGAGGAGATTGGAATGATCGGTGCATCGGCGCTTGATCTGTCTTCACTCAAAGGCAAGAAGATGATCAATATAGACAACGAGATTGAAGGCGAATTTATTACAAGTTGCGCAGGGGGGGCAACATTTATTTCTGAACTTACGGTAAAGAGAGAGAGCATTTCCGGTGTTGAATGTAAGATAGAAGTACTTGGTCTTAAGGGCGGACACTCGGGAGAGATGATCAAGTATGAGAGAGGAAATGCCAATATCATATGTGCTAGGACTATGCTTGAGGCAATGGATGTTGCGGAGCTTCATGTAAAGAACTTTGGCGGCGGAATGGCCGATAATGCGATTCCATTTGCGTCAGCTGCAAATATTGTTGTTCCTGAAGGTGATGTTGCCAAGATAAAAGAAAGTGTTGAAAAGACGCTTACAGATGTCAAAGGCGAGCTTGATCTTAAGGATCCAAACGTTGAGATAACATTTAACGAGATTGGTAAGACAACAGCAGAATGTATTGATAAAAAGGATGCTGAGAGATTTCTTAAGATGATCATTGCAATGCCAAACGGCCCTCTTGCGATGAGTGCCGCTGTAGAAGGACTTGTTGAGACTTCTGTTAACCTTGGTATTGTGGAAACAAGCAGTGACAAGGCAAAGACTGTTCAGTCACTTAGAAGCAGTGTTGAATCATCCAAGGCAGTTCTTGTAAAGAAACTTGAAGTTGTAGCGGAGTCTTTTGGCGGCAAGACAACTATGGAAGGCATCTATCCCGGATGGAAGTACAGATGTGATTCTCAGCTCAGAGACCATATGGTTGACGTTTATAAGAAACTGTATGGAAAAGAGCCTGTTCTTCATGCAATTCACGCAGGACTTGAGTGTGGTATCATCAGCAATAAGATAAAAGATCTTGATTGCATATCAATCGGACCCGATATGGCAGATATTCATTCCACAAAGGAAAAACTGTCTGTTAAGTCTGCAAAGAATGTATGGGAGTACTTAAAGGCTGTACTCGCATGATCAAGTAAGATGCAGAGCTATCGCATGTTTGCCATATAATGTGAAAAACTCGGGGGACTGTCGCATGGATGATATAAAGGAAAGAATCATTGACGAGACTATAATGCGCTTTAGCAGAGAAGGACTTAAGTTTACGCTGGATGAACTTGTAGACGGAATGCATATAAGCAAGAAGACGGTTTATAAGCAGTTTGGCAAAAAGGCCGATCTTTTAAAGGCTGTTATCGATTACGTGTTTGAAGGAATCAGGGAAAAAGAGATTGAGATAATCGATGATGATTCCATCGATCTTGTGCAAAAGATAAAGCTTGCTATAGTATGTCTTCCTGATAAGTACAAAGATATCGATTTCAGAAAAGTTTATCAGCTTAAGACCAAATATCCTGACGTTTACGAGTATTTGATCTATAGGATAGAGAATAGCTGGGATAACGTCGACAGGCTTCTTATCAAGGCTATGGAAAAGAAATTGATCAAGGATATGCCCCTTACTTTCGTCAGACTTATATTTATAGGATCTATTAAACAGCTTATTGCATCCAGGGAGATGCTTAAGGTGGGACTTAGCTTCAGCGAGATCATGGAAACATCGATAGACGTTATAATGGCCGGAATTCTTATATAAGTATAAAGAGTTCAAAATGATACTTGCTATAAATGAATGTGTGCGCTAAAATGATTTTGCACAATTTATTGAATTATAATCAGCTTTATTGAGTAGAGCGTTTAACGAGATATTGTGTTTGGAACGGAGAATATATGAGTAAGTTAAAAGATCTGTTCTTTGGTAGCGATGAAGAACGTAGCAATAGTGAAAGTGAGGAGATTAAATTGGCAAACGAAGAAGTAAAGAACGAGTCAGGTGCAGAGGCACTTGTTACAGCAGATATGCTTGTCGGAGACCTTTTGGTTAAGCATCCGCTCGCGTCACAGTTTTTGATGGAGTGCGGAATGGGATGTATCTATTGTCCCGCTTCACAGATGGAGACACTTGCTGAGGCTTGTGCAGTACATGGTATTGACGGTGAAGAGATTGTAGATGCGCTTAACGACTATCTTATTGAGCATAACGCATAAGATATCAGCGTAACGTCCGTGTGAGCAGAATATGTAAAAAAATAAGGATAAAAACTTTCGGCGTATCACCGATAAGTTTTTATCCTTTTATTTTTCTTAGTTTTCTTTTTTGGCAGGAACCTGAATCTTGAAGTACTTAACATTGGCTGTAAGCTCTTCGGCAATCTGCTGGAGGTCTTTTGCCTGATTTACAACAGATTCCATATTGGTATCAAGTTCCATGAGAGATGCGCTTGTTTCCTGAGTGGAAGCGGCGTTCTCTTCGGAGATACTTGAAAGGGACTCGATGGAGTTAAGGATGTTCTCCTTATCGGAGTTCATTGTCTCTACGAGAGTAGCAATCTGCTTGTTTCCTTCCTCGGTTTCCTGAAGGAGTCTTAGCATTTCATCGAAGGAAATACTCATCTCTTCAAGGGCTGTAGCTTCATTTGTTGTAGCGGCCTTGATGCTCTCTGTAAGTTCTTTGTTAGTGTTTGAGTAGTCGGTGATTGTTGAGAGCATGTTGGTGATCTCGCCTGCAAGAGCGTTTGTATCGCCTGCAAGGTTCTTGATGTTATCGGCAACGACTGCAAATCCTTTTCCTGCTTCGCCGGCTCTTGCGGCCTCAATTGAAGCATTGAGCGCAAGGAGGTTTGTCTGGCTTGCGATTGAAATGATGGATTCTGCGGCTGTCGAGATCTGTTCAACTACATTTGCGGTCTCGTTAACTGACTCTGCAACACGTCCGGCCATTTCGTCTGTCTTCTGGTCCTGAATCTTGATCTGCTCAAGCTGTTCTTTTACTTTGACAGATTCATTGTAAACAAGGCGGCCTTTTTCAAGGTTGGAGTTTGCTGAATCAAGCACGCTGTCAACAGAAGAGCCGATGTTGATCGTGATGGTAGAAGTGCTCTGAACATCTTCAGCCATAGCTGTTGCTCCCGATGCAAGATCGTTTACTGCGGAGCTGATATCGGTTGTGGTTTTCTGCGAGCTTGTGATTGAATCTTTTGCAATCTCAGCTTTGCTGTTTACGCTATCGGCATGAGTAATGACTTTAAGGAGTGCGTGTCTGAGTTCGTGTCTCATTCCCTCAAGAGAAGCAGCGATATTATTAAAGTCTTTTATAATGCTGTTGGGTCTTATCTTGGTAACAAAGTCTCCCGTAGCAACGTTCTTAACCGCAAGAGAGATACTCTTAAGGTTGTGTACGATGTTAAGGAGCATGATGATAGTAAAGATAAAGAGTGCAGCTGCGATCGCGCCGAATATTGTTGAGCTTACGATGATACTTCTGTTTATTGAAGCGTTGTTCATCTCTTTCTCATCATTGGCCCATTTCTCGGCAATCTGAGTCATCTCTGAGAGATAACCTCTGGCAATCGCGTAGTCATCCGTGAGCTTCTTGATCTCGCCGGATCCTGCATTGTACTCATCTGAGCCGGATCCGATTGTCTGTTTGTAATCTTCCTGCCATTCTGCGAGAGCGGCAACAAATGAATCATGAGTTGCTGTAAAAGTTGCTCCGGAATCTGAAGTTATAGTGTTATACAAATATGAATTGGTCTGGGCGAGCCCGTTTGCGTTTTCAACTCTGCTTGATGTCTGGTCGATGCAATTCTGAGTGTTTTCCATATATCCTGTAAGGACACTCATATTTGCATACTTAAATTCTGAAAGGTAGCGACTGATTGAAAGCATTGCCTCGTTCAAGTCTTTGTCTGCATTTACAAGCTCAAAATTTATTGTATATAGCATGTCATAATAAATCTTCTCGTCGGTCTTCTCAATGTTCTTCATCTGCACATTACTGAAAATGATGCTACCGATCAACGCTATTATAAGCGGGATAGTGACCATTAACAGCACAGCAGCCATGCTGGCGTGGAACTTAGGTGTTCGTTTTTCCTTCATAGAAACAATTACCTCCGTGTCAGTCTATTATACAAATATATCGGCAATTTCGTTAAAAAAGTTTATACTTTTTTCCTAATCTTTATGCTTTTTTTCCAAAATCTTATCCAGTATAGATCGCCGTGTCACCTCAATTTCTTCCCAGAATTCCGATGCAGACATCCTTATCGCACCGGCACTGAATACTATGACTTGCTCGATTGCGTCTGAAGTGGCAACAGTCACCCTGTATTTCTTACTGAATTCGTGAGCAGCCTTTTCAATGTACTGATCGGCTGTCTCAGCTTCTTTTGTGTATATCACTGTAAGGTTATTTAGTTTTTCAATGTGCTCTTTTCCGCCGGGTACCTTATAGGCGTCAAATATAAGCAGGACTTCTTCACGCCTGTATCCTTGGAAGTTGGACAGCGTATCTATGAGTGAGTCTCTCGCGGCCTTGAGATCGTGTTTGGCAAGATCTTTTAATTCCTTTGATGCGTGGATCACGTTGTAGCCATCGACCAGAAGATAGTGCTTTGATGCTTCGATTGCTGCTTTTTCTGCTGCGGTGGCGTTTCTGTGCTTATCGCGTTTTTCTTGTTCGATATCAAGGTCTCTGTTTTTTTCGGCCGCAATGCTGTCTGCTGAAGCAAGTACGGATCGGTCCTCAGTGTAGCGAGGCTTTATGGTTCCGTAGGTTCTTTCAAATATGGACTTTAGTTCGTCTTCGGCGGCGAAATAGTCTTTTTGTTTTTCTGCAAAAGAGCGTGTATCTTCAGCGCTTCTGCGCGTATTTATCTTCTTTAGGGCTTCGAGGTCGAGGCCGTTTGTAAGATCTGTTACTGCATCGCTTTTTGCTAAATCGGGCTTTCTTGCGTCCAGATGCATATGATCCGGAACTTCATCCCATGAGATCAAGGTTGCCGCACCGTGCATACAAAATACGGAAGAAGAGGGATTGTCCGGATCAAGGTCGGGATCGTAACCTGATGAAGCAATAACTTCTTCTGCGTTGTGGCAAGGGCCGTAGCCGCTGAGCGTGGTGTAGATATGGCCTTCGCCTTTGGTATATGCGGATAGTTCCTGCGCGTAATTACCGAGACATGCTGCGGGGACAGTTCCCGTAAGAATTGATTTGCCGCCTTCAATATCGGGCAGTCCCACGGTTCCGTTCATCATTTGTATGTCCGTGAGAGCCCTTCCTACAGTTTCTTGCGGAAGTTCCATTCTGTAATCGAGTATCGGTTCTAAAAGAACTGAATCTGCCTGCATCAGTCCCTGCCTTATTGCGCGATAGGTGGCCTGCCTGAAATCACCGCCCTCTGTGTGCTTTTCGTGAGCCTTTCCTGCTATGAGCGTGATTTTCATGTCGGTTATCTCAGAGCCTGTAAGGACTCCGCGATGCTTCTTTTCACCAAGGTGCGTAAGGACCAGCCTCTGCCAGTTAAGTGCAAGGTCATCGGTCGGACAGTCTGACGAAAAGACAAGACCGCTTCCCGGTTCTCCGGGTTCAAGGAGAAGATGCACTTCGGCGTAGTGGCGGAGCGGTTCAAAATGACCGACGCCTTCAACGGTATTTGCTATCGTTTCCTTATATACGGTGTGTCCGGGGCCAAACTCCGCGTCGATGTTAAATCGGGTCTTTAGCATGTGACGAAGGATCTCTTTTTGCACTTCACCCATTATCTGAATCTCAATCTGGCCGGTTTCTTCAAGAGAAGTCACCTGAAGCATAGGTTCTTCCTCTTCGAGAACTTTAAGCTGCTTAAAGACGGGAACGGGATTCACATCTTCGGGAAGAAGGAGAGTGCAGGATAAAATGGGTTGCAGGATTTCTGAGACATTACTGCCTTCCAAAATGCCGAGTCCTTCGCCGGCTCTTGTCCCTGTAAGGCCTGTTACGACGCATATCATTCCGGCATAGGCACTTCTTGCAGGCTCGAACTTTTCGCCCGAATAAAGTCGTATCTGATCGACTTTTTCGCCGCGAATACTGTCTCTGACGTTCAGGACGCCGCTTGTGATCTTGATGTGAGTCAAACGGTTTCCTGAATTATCTCTGCTTATCTTATATATCCTGGCTCCGAATTCTTTTGGCGTACCGTCAGGGTTTTCAGCTTCGCAGGTCATACTCGGAGCTGCCTTGCAGATAAGGTCAAGGAGCTGTTGTACGCCGTCCGCTTTAAGGGCTGAGCCAAAGAGAATCGGGAAGCACTTCCTTTTATGAATGAGATTGCTAATGTTTTCCTGAGTTATCTTTTTACCATCAAGGAAACTTGATAAAAGCTCTTCGTCACACATGGCGAGTTCTTCAAAGAATTCATCTTCAGGCACACTCTCATCAAAAGAGATGCATGAGGATGAAAGTGTTTCCCTGATCTCAGATGTCACCGCACCTACATCGGTTCCGGGTTGGTCCATTTTGTTTACGAAGATCACAGTCGGGACACGGTAATGCTCAAGGAGCTTAAAAAGCATCCTGGCCTGTGAAGTTACGCCGTCCGGTGCGCTTATTATGAGCGTAGCAATGTCAAGAACCTGAAGAGTTCTTTCCATTTCCGGAGAAAAATCTGCGTGTCCCGGAGTGTCAAGCAGATTAAAGCGTATGTCGTTGTAATCAAAAATGGCTTGTTTGGAAAAGATTGTAATTCCGCGTGATCTTTCGAGTTCGTATGTATCAAGAAAAGTATCTTTATGATCGACTCTTCCCGGCTTTTTAATACGGCCGGCAAGATACAAGAGACTCTCAGAAAGGGTAGTCTTACCCGCGTCAACATGGGCAAGTATGCCAAGGGTCACATTTCTTTTCATATATCACATCCTTAATTGTTTCATATAGTAATGTTACTATTTTTTGTTCAAAATAAGCAATGGATTACATTATTAAATTGTGTGCAACTTGCAAATGTTTTTCACAGAATGTACAATAATTTGAAAGTAAATAGCAGTTTTGGGGTAGGAGGTAATTGCAATGAAAATTTGTCCAAATTGTGGGAAAGAGTTAGCAGATGACGTAAAATTCTGCGAGAAATGTGGCTGCTCTTTAGAGCCATATAACCAGAATCAGGGAGTCGATCCGAATGCTTTTCAGGATGGTGTTGCACCACAGATGCAGCCCGGATTTAATCCGAACGGGCAGAGCTTTAACCAGTTTGCTCCTCAGTATACAGCATTTGATCCAAAGGATCACACTTCTGACTATGATAAAAGGGATATTGCAGATAATAAGATATTTGCAACCCTTGCATATATAGGATTTATGGGCATGATCATAGCTCTTTTGGTAAATAATTCACCGTTTGCAAGATTCCATGCAAGAAACGCAGCTATGATCGAAGTTGCAAATATTATTGCAGCAGTTGTCTTCATCGTTCCGTTTATCGGATGGATTGCATCACCCATCATGCTGATCGTACTTTTTATAGTAAGGATCGTAGCATTTGTGAGAGCGCTCAAAGGAAAAGCTATAGAACTTCCGATAGTTTCCGATATAGGTTTCCTTGCATAATTTGAAACGGTAAAAAATCAGGCGAGCAGGTGTTTTTTGATAAGGCACCTGCTCGTAGTGGTAGGAGAAAAAATGGATAAAAGAGAATTGGCAGTTCAGTACAAACACAGTGGATGCAATTGTTGTCAGGCTGTTCTGAAAGCGTATAAGGATGAGCTTAAGGTTCCGGAGGAACTTCTTATGAAGATGGGCTCGGGATTCGGAACGGGAATGGGATGCCTTGAAGCCACATGCGGTGCTCTTTGTGCGGCAACAATGGTTGCGGGGCTAAAAAACGATACGACTACCCCGACTGTAATGACGGCAAAAAAGATGCTTGCAAGCTTTAAGGAAAAGTCCGGAGCCACTATCTGCAAGGAACTCAAGGGAGTGGAGACCGGAAAGGTACTGTGCGACTGCGATGATTGTGTAAGACACGCGGTTGAGTGCATAGAGGAAACAAAGGAGCAGATGTGCTGAGCCATGCCTCGAAAGCTTTCAACATATTTAAAAGAAACATACGGTGAAAAGATATACAGACTTTCTCTTTCATCAGGTTGTACGTGCCCTAACAGGGACGGCTCAATAATCACTCCGGACGGAAAAAAGCTGACAAAGGGATGTACTTTTTGTTCTGAGCAGGGCTCTGGTGAGTTTGCGGCAAAGATCGCACCGATCGCTGTCCAGATAGAAGATGCAAAGGCAAGGATAAGGCAAAAGACTGATGCAAAGAGCTTTATCGCGTATTTTCAGTCTTATACGAATACCTACGGAGATGTCGGGCGTCTTTCCAAGCTCTATAACGAGACTGCTGACAGGGATGATATTAAGATTCTTTCCCTGGGAACAAGACCCGACTGCCTGGGAGATGACGTAATGGAGATGCTTGTAGCTCTTAACCGCAAGAAGCCTGTGTGGGTGGAACTTGGACTTCAGACGATACATGAAGAGACCGCCCGAAAGGTTGACAGGGGTTATGAACTTAAAGTCTTTGAAGATGCGTACAAGAGGCTTAAAGAAGCCGGCATAACGGTCATAGTGCATGTTATTCTGGGACTTCCGGGTGAAACAAAAGACGATATGCTTTCGTCGGTTAAGTATCTTGCGGAGCTTGACCCCGTACTTGACGGCATCAAGATTCAGAATCTTCAGATATTGAAGGGGACTTCGGTGTATGATGATTATATGCGCGAGCCGTTTCCTGTGATGTCAATGGAGGAGTATACGGATCTTGTGCGTGATTGTATAGCTCTTTTGCCCAAAGAAACCGTAGTACACAGGATGACGGGAGACGGGCCGAGGCGCCTTCTTGAGGCACCGTTGTGGAGCCTTGATAAAAAGAGAGTTCTCAATATGCTGAACAAAAAGTGTAATGAGATTATTTCTTAAGCATGATGAAATTTAGGTTTATTTAAGGTACGGGATATAAACTTTAAAATGGCTTTTTTTGTGGACAATATAAATGTGAAAGGTTAAAGGGGGACATATGAAAAAAAGACTGGTAGCGGCTTTAACTTTGATGGCAACAATTTTTGCAACTTCTTCCTGCAATAATAATTCCAAGGTTTTTCAGCCTGGCGATGATACGGCTGAGGAAGTTTATTCGGACGAAGCGAGCAAAAATCTTACACCCGATCCCGATTCAGAGATCACTATCACTGCGTTTAAGTGCGGAAAGGCCGATGCTTTTCTTTTAAGAACGGCGAATCACACTGTTGTAATAGACACGGCGACAGATAAAAAGGGCGACAATTTCCTTGAACTTATCGATGAGCAGGGGATAGATACCATAGATGAGATGATAATCACTCACTTTGATCAAGATCATGTCGGCGGAGCAGATCAGATAATAAGGGCCAAAAATGTAGGAAAGATCTACACAACATATCTATCAAAGGATTCCGATGATATAACGGAATATTACAGTGCCCTCAAGGAAAAAGGCTATAAAGACCTTATTGTAAAGGATGTTTTTTCTTTTAAAGAAGACGGAGTTGTATATACAATCTATCCGCCGGAAGCAACAGTGTATAAGAGCAGTATCAGCAACAATTCATCACTTGCGATCAAGGTGCAGTGTGCTGATAAGACAATGCTCTTTACGGGAGATGCGGAAGAAGAGCGTATCAACGAACTCATCTCGACAGACGGACTTGAATGTGATGTTCTCAAAATGCCACATCACGGACGATTCAAAAAGAACCTTGATGAATTTATAAAAAGTGTCGCCCCTAAGTATGCGATCATTACAGCAAGTAAGAAGGAACATGAGGATGCGGAGACGATTAATGTTTTGGAAGCTGAAGGTGTGGAAACCTATATCACCAGAGGCGGAGACATAACCATTAAGATGAACGCCGACGGCGTAACGATAGAGCAGAGCAGTAAGTGAGGGCCTTATATAGCGCTTGGGGCGTGCGGGCATAGGCTCTGTAGTGCGTAGTTTTCGGACGAGCAAGATGATTATCAATATTTATAAAAACAGGAACCGCTGACTTTTCTGAACAACGTGAAAGGAAGCGATTCCTGTTTATATAAATTCATGATAATCACTGCGCAGCCGAACACAAGCATTACAGAGCCTATGCCCGCACGCCCCAAGCGCTATATAAGGCCCGGATTTACTTTATTTTCACGGCAGTTCCGTATGCAACGATCTCTGCTGCACCCTGCATGACTGCGGATGAGCCGTAGCGAACACCTACGATCGCATCGGCGCCAAGACTCATAGCCTCATCAACCATACGCTTTGTGGCAATTTGCCTTGCTTCCGTGAGCATCTCAGTGTATCCCTTGATCTCACCTCCGACAAGTGTCTTCATGCCGGCCATAAAATCTCTTCCCAAATTCTTGGACTGCACAACAGTTCCTTTTACAAGGCCGAGAGCCTCAATCTCTGCTCCGGGAATGGTATCAATACTTACTAGCTTCATCTTCTTCTCCTCCTTCGATTTCCTTAAGTCTTTGCCTTAAAGCAAGAATACAACCAACTATTACAGCAATGCCTACAAACATGATCACAATGAACAGAGGCATCGGAGTTCCGTCACTTACGCTTACTGTAAGGAAGAAGATTATGTAAGCGACCATCATAGCTAAGAATACTGCAGCTGCCAATAAAGCTCCCATTTTCTTTTTCTTGACATCTGTTTTGGAAACGTTCATGAACTTTCCACCCCTTTCTTCGATCTTATGTATTTCTTCGAGATATTCTTCTGCTTTGAAATCAGAATAATCAGGATTCTTGTCTTTTACGGAATCACACAGTTCAATCGCGCTTTCTAAGGATGTAATCTCGCATTTTAAGTTACTGCTCTGTTTTTCAAGACACATGCTAAGTGATAGTTCTTTTTCCTGAACTCTGCGAATGTCCTCCAGAGGAACGGAGAGCTTTCTTAGGAATTTGATCTTCATAAGCTCATCAACATCCTTAAGAGAATATTCTCTGTATCCGTTTTCGGGATCCCTCTCCGGAGAAAGAAGACCTTGGTCTTCATAAAAACGGATATTCTTTTTGGTGATACCAACAAGTTCTTCTACCTGACTAATCTTCATTGATGTTTCTCCAATCGCATTGAATTCTCTGCTGATATAAGGAAAATACACCTTCCATAAGGTGGAAGGTCAATACTTTTTGTGATTTTTTATAAAATCTATTATACAATGCAGCGAAAGCGTACCTTTATTTTTTTTATCAAAAATAGTAAAATCTAAAATGTTATGGATTTGTTTGACTATATGCGTGAAAACAATATGGATAAAGAATCTCCGCTTGCCGCAAGAATGCGCCCGAGAACCTTGGATGAGGTGGTGGGACAGCAGCATATCATTGCAAAAGACAAGCTTCTTTATCGTGCAATTCAGGCAGATAAGCTAAGTTCCATAATACTGTACGGGCCACCCGGAACAGGAAAGACCACGCTTGCTAAGGTTATAGCGGGTACTACGAAGGCTGAGTTTACTCAGATAAATGCTACCATAGCGGGCAAAAAAGATATGGAAGAGGTCGTTAACAAGGCTAAGGATAACCTTGGGATGTACGGCAAGAAGACCATTCTTTTTATAGACGAGATTCACAGGTTTAATAAGGGGCAGCAGGACTACCTACTTCCGTTTGTTGAGGACGGGACTGTGATACTTATCGGTGCAACGACGGAGAATCCCTATTTTGAGGTGAACGGGGCTCTTATATCAAGATCGGTCGTTTTCGAACTTAAACCGCTTACGGCTGATGATATAAAAGTGCTTCTAAACCGCGCCGTTACCGATAAAGAGAGAGGAATGGGCGGTTATAACGCTGTTCTTGAAGATGATGCTGCAGATTTTCTTGCAGATCTTTCTGATGGAGATGCAAGGCATGCGTTAAATGCCATTGAACTTGGCGTTATGACAACAGAGCGCAGCAGCGACGGCCTGATACATATAACCAAAGAAGTGGCAGAGGAGTGCATTCAGCGTAAAGTTGCCAGATATGACAAGGACGGCGACAATCACTACGACACTATATCTGCTTTTATAAAGAGTATGCGAGGTTCGGATCCGGACGCTGCGGTCTACTATCTTGCAAGAATGCTGGATGCCGGAGAAGACCCTAAATTCATAGTAAGGCGAATGATGGTATGTGCTTCCGAAGATGTAGGAAACGCCGATCCGCAAGCTTTACAGGTGGCGGTTGCAGCTTCACTTGCAGTTGAGAGACTCGGCATGCCGGAAGCGCGTATAACGCTGGCTCAGGCGGCAAGCTACATCGCTACGGCGCCTAAGAGCAATGCGGCATATCTTGCTATTGAGAATGCACAGCATGCAATCAGGGAAACGGGAAATCTTCCGATTCCGCCGCATCTTCAGGATGCACACTACAAATCGGCCGCAAAGCTTGGGCACGGCCTTGGATACAAATATGCCCACGATTATCCGGACCATTATGTTGAACAGCAGTATCTGCCGTATGAGCTTAATGGAAAGGAATTTTACAACCCGACGGGAAATGGCTACGAACTTAAGATAAAGGATCATATGAAGAAACTAAAAAACAGAAATAAAAAGGGAGACTGATGAAAAAAAGAAAGCGCAGGATGCGAACCGGTAAAGGAAGTACAAGAAATCAAAGAATCCGGCGAAACAGAAGACTGCTTGCCTTAACAGGAATAGTTACAGCCTTTGCGCTTGTTTTTGTTACTGTATTAGTTGTAACTTTGCTAAAAAATGTATATAACGGAGACGATTCTGAGCCGGAATCTTTTCTTGAGACTATTGAAGTAGCACATGATACTACCAATAACGGAAAGCATGAGTATTTAAATCAGGATATTATAAATTTCATAACGGGATCGGGGATGACGGTTACGGAAGCCCTTATGCAGAGACCGGAAACAATTGAACTTACGCCCGAGAACACTGCCGAATTTGCCAGCATCAACAACTGCGCTATCGTGGATGATGACAAAATCCAGATAGAAGCGACTTCTGCGGGAATACCGGCAAGTGATGACAAATACTATTATATTTTTGAACAGGCAACATATGAGGACGGTCTTGCAGAAGGTGCAGAGCCTCTTGACAGGATATATAAGGGTGAAGAGGCACAGTTTAAGCTTAATCTGAAAAAAGATTCTGCGGATTCAAGGCTTTTTTCCAAGTTTACACTTGCTGTCAGAAAAGACGGAGGTTTTGTCGGCATAAGCCATCCCAAGTACATTACAAATCCCGGAGCGTGCGCAAGGCACAGCTATGGCGGGATGGAGCACAAGTCGATAAAGGGAATTCTTCCACATCCGCTGAAGCTTTCCGAACTTCCGGATCTCGGAGTGAATTATTGTTCTTACAATATTCCTCTTTCGCATATACTTACGACTTCCGGCGGAATTGAGTATGATTATGGCGGTAAGGTTTATCATTTTAACTCGCAGATAATGAATGATTATGATAATCTGTTCCAGAAGCTCAATGGAATGGGGATAGACATAGCTGCTATCATATTAAATGATGCCAGCCCTTCAACATATCCCGAGATTACTCATCCGGATGCCCGAAGCGGCTCAACTGCACCGTATTACATGTTTAACGCTGCAGATGAAGGCGGTGTAAAAGCACTTGCCGCTATCGGAAGCTTTTTGGCGGGAAGATATTCGGGAACCGGCCATGGCAATGTAAGTATGTGGATTATTGCCAATGAGGTCAACGCCAGAAAAGAATATAATTATATGGCAAAGACCGATGTAAATACATATACAGCGGCATTTACAAGAGCATTCAGAGTCTTTTACAATGCCATAATGAGCGAAAATTCAAGCGCTAAGGTATACATTCCGATTGACCAGCGCTGGACATATAATACGGAAAAGACAGGTGATTATGACGCAAAAGACGTTATAGATATATTTGCGTCGTCCATATCAAATTACGGAAATATAGACTGGGGACTTGCGGCTCATCCGTATTCTTTCCCAAACGGAAATACGGCGTTCTGGAATGCATCCAGGTACGTAAATCACACGGAAACAACACCTACGATAACAATGGATAACATCGAGGTGCTTACTAATTATATGCAAAAAGATTCCATGAGGGATACTTCGGGAAATGTTCGCTCAATAATTCTGAGTGAGCTGGGATATTCATCTACATCCGGAGAAGATGTTCAGGCAGCGGCATTTGCCTATGCTTATACCAAAATGGAAAAAAATGGCCATATCGACGCGCTCATGCTGTCCAGGCAGGTTGATGCGCAGGAGGAGATATCGGCACTGGGGCTTGCGCTCGGCCTTGAAAACACGGGCGGAGGACACAAGAAGCTATATGATGTCTTCAAATACATTGATACGGACAAACGAAACGAAGTCGTGTCGTTTGCTTACAGTATAGTTGGAAAAGAGTTTTGACAAGAGAGGAGTAGTACTATTATGACTAACGCTGAGAAGGCACTTAAAATGCACGAGGAATGGCAGGGAAAGCTTGAGACACTTTCAAAAGCTGAGGTGAAATCAAAAGAGGACCTTGCTATTGCATATACACCCGGAGTTGCAGAACCATGTAAGCTTATAGCTGAAGATAAAGAGCTTGCTTATAAGTATACTATCAAGTCCAATACCATCGCCGTAGTTTCTGACGGTAGCGCGGTTCTTGGACTTGGAAACATCGGACCCTATGCAGCAATGCCGGTTATGGAGGGAAAAGCAGTTCTTTTCAAGGAGTTTGGAGGCGTGAACGCAGTGCCTATCTGCCTTGATACTCAGGATACAGAAGAGATAATCAAAGCTGTTACATATCTTGCACCGGGATTTGGCGGAATCAACCTTGAGGACATTTCTGCTCCCAGATGCTTTGAGATAGAAGAGAGATTAAAAGAGACACTTGATATCCCCGTATTCCATGACGATCAGCACGGAACAGCCATCGTTGTTCTTGCAGGTGTTATCAACGGACTTAAGGTTGTCGGAAAGAAAAAGGAAGACTGCAAGGTAGTTGTAAACGGTGCGGGAAGTGCCGGAATAGCTATCACAAAGCTTCTTCTCCGTTATGGATTTAAGAAGGTTATCATGTGCGATAAGTCCGGAATCCTCAGCAAGACATCACCCGATCTTAACTGGATGCAGGAGAAGATGATGGATGTGACCAACCCCGATCAGGAGAACGGAACACTTGCCGATGCTCTTAAGGGTGCAGACGTATTTGTCGGTGTTTCGGCTCCCGGAATCGTTACAAAAGAGATGGCTCAGGGAATGAACAAAGATGCGATCATGTTCGCTATGGCAAATCCTGTTCCCGAGATCATGCCCGATGTTGCAAAGGAAGCAGGAGTAAGGGTTATCGGAACGGGAAGAAGTGATTTCCCCAACCAGGTAAACAACGTTCTTGTTTTCCCCGGAATCTTCCGCGGTGCGCTTGAAGGAAGAGCAAAGCAGATCACAGAGGAGATGAAACTTGCGGCTGCAACTGCACTTGCAGGACTTATCCCTGATGATGAGCTTAATGATGAGAATATCCTTCCTGCAGCTTTTGATGAGAGAGTAGCAGATGTTATTTCAGCAGCTGTAAAAGCTCACATTTGAGTAGTGTAGTGCTTTGCCGGCAACTGCCGGAGAGGCACGCCGGCTCGTTTACTATAGTACTTAAGATGGAGGCATCACTGTGAGCTCACGGTATCTTACTTTATACAAAATGATCGTTCTGTACATGCTAAAGCGCTGCGAGGTACCTCTTAGCAAGTCGCAGATCTATGACTTTATATTGGAAAAAGAATATACGACGTTCCTGACGCTTCAGGAAGTATTTGCGGAGCTTGTTTCATCGGAGCTTATCGTAGAAAAAACTATGGCAAACAGGACATTTCTGGAGATAACTGCCGAAGGCGAAGAGACGCTCAAGTTTTTTGGCAATAGAATTAATCCGTCCATCAGGCAGCAGGCTGATGAATTCCTCACAGCGAACAGCCTGAAACTCAGAAACGAAGCCTCCATACTTAGTGACTACAGAAAAACAGGCGACAAGGAGTACACTGCTCAGCTTGTGGCAATGGAGAACGGAAAGTGTATCCTTAATATCTCGATTCCGGTACCGACTGAAGAGATTGCACAGTCGATTTGCGACAAGTGGCAGAAGAAGAACGAAGAAATCTACCACTACCTCATCGAAGAACTGATGATGTGAATACTGCAGGTAGCACCATATGGTGAAACAGGCAGTATTCTCAGGCCATTGTTGCTGCGATTGAAAAATGCGAATCGCTGTTTTTTCTGCTCATATCTTCGGGAATAAAGAAAAGAGCAGATGTCAAAAAGCTATTTTTACTGACTATATTGTAAGATATAGTAATATGGGCATATGTCAGAAGGAAGAGTGCACTGACTAAAACTAAAAAAGCAGTATATGGTCAGTTGATTTGGAAGAAGTGTAGAGAAAAATAAGAGGAATCAATGGTTTTCTTACTGACTATAATGAGAAAAGTATAAATATGAGCAGATACGGGTAGGAAAATCACACTGCTCATAATTAAGATGAAATGTAAAAGAGCAGATGTGTGCAAGATAAATGTACTGCCTATCTTCGAGATATTTCATGCATGAGCAGGAGATATGCTCTTTCACTATATTCTGATTGACACCGTTATTTAGGATTGTTATAATAAACATCGTGCTTTAGGGCATGCGCTGTTGTAGCACAGTCGGTAGTGCGTCGCATTGGTAGTGCGGAGGTCACGGGTTCGATTCCCGTCAGCAGCTTAGAGAAAGTCGCTTTTGGCGGCTTTTTTGTTTGAGTAGATTCATTCATAGACAGCCCGGCCCCCAAGGGAATTAGGTCTGAAAGTCGATAACTTTTGGCTTCACAGTAAGGGTATAAGGCGGATTTTTGCTGTATTTACAGATGTTGCAATATTCAAGAGCAATAAAAAGACTTAAGATTTCATTCTGTTCTCGCTCCAATTGTTTGAGCCCATTTATGGGCGAGTTTTGGAGCGAAGAATGAAAGCTTAAGTCTTTTTATGCCTTGAATATCAACATATGTAACAACAAGAAAATTCGCCTTATACCCTTACTGTGAAAACAAACAGCTACAATTTCAGACCTGATGCCATTGGGGCGGGCGTTAATTGGGGACAAAAAGGGCTGCCACACAAAAGTGCGACAGCCTTAAAATTAAGCGTCAATTACTGACATATAGTAAGAGTAAAGACTCTTGTATGTTGAGTTGTTGTAATGAAGCCCGTCACCGGTTGAGAAACCGTTCTGCTTTAAGTAAGAGTAACCGTCTATCCAAGTGACTCTCGGATCAAGCTGTGACTTGAGCTTTGCGTTGAATTTTTCTATCTGCTCGTTAGAAACTGTCTTGCAGTTCTTTACGGGAGTTACTGCTGCGTAGTAAACCTTGATTCCGGCAGCTTCCCATGAATCGATGTTGCTATTTACAAGTCTGATGTACTTCGATGCGTTTGCAAGATCGTTTACGCCAAAGTTGATTACCATTACGGTTCCGTTTCCGGCGTAATTGGGAATCTGGGGAAGAGCAGTGTTCTTGAACCAGCTGTAACCTTCACCGACCTTGGCAACATATGCCTTATCGGTTGAACCTACGGCAGTTTTAAGCTGAACTGTTCTTGAGTCTCCTACAAAAAGAAAAGGCACGCCGGGGATTCCGGTAGATACATAATCCTTGCTGACATATCCTATTCCGTCTTTGTATGCTATCTCATACCAACCGCTGCCTGTTTCGCCTGTTACTGTGATCTGTGCGCCCCATGAGAGCTTACCGATCTTATCACACTGAATCCCCGCTCCGTTTCTTACATTAACGGTAGCTGATGCGAACATGTTCGCAGGAACTTCATAGTGTACAACCACGTTAGGGTCGATAGGTTCTACTGAGGAAGATGCTGCAGCTGAACTTTCGTCTGCTATAGCTGAGCTTCCTTCGATAGAAGCTATTTCAGGCTGAACCGAAACGCCTTCTGTTGAAGCGATAATCGCTTCCGTTGCCGAAACCTTGATCTCGTCCGTTGCAAATGCTGCGCCGCATACGGCTAATGATGCGACCATAAGTGCACCGGATACCAGTATTAAGTTTTTGTTTTTTAGATTTTTTAATTTCATATCTTCACCACTCATAATTCTATGAAATTTTACATGAGGTTTAACAAGATGTCAAATTTGACTAAAAAGCAACAAACTTTTATAATATAGCATTGACTATACTAGCGCTTGAATTAAGCGTATCAATTTAATAGGTAATTTCCTATATTTATAAAAAATAGATGAAATAGTTGATTGGAGAGGTTATGTGCGGAATTATTGGATACATTGGAAAAAAGAGCACAAAAGATATTTTGCTGGATTCACTGGAACTTTTAGAATATAGAGGATATGACAGTGCGGGAATAGCTCTTTTTCCTGATGGAGCAAATGGACCTGTAGTAAATAAGGTTGCGGGAAGAGTTTCTAAATTAAGAGAAGTATGTGTAGGTCTTACAGATGAAGCTTGTGCAGGAATCGGACATACACGTTGGGCTACACACGGTGGCGTCAGCGATGAGAATGCCCATCCTCATCAGAACGGAAGAGTAACACTTGTACATAATGGAATTATTGAGAATTATAAGGAACTTGTAAAAGAGTACGATCTTAAAGGGAAGCTTATCTCAGAGACAGATACTGAGGTTGCTGCCGCAGTTTTGAATTGCCTGTATGACGGAGATCCTGAAAAAGCTTTAAGAGATCTTGTTTCTCAGCTTAAAGGAACATTTGCTTTTGCGGTGCTTTTTGCTGATCAGCCTGGGAAGATATATGCTATAAGAAATGTAAGTCCCATCGTTGTTGCAATGACTGAGCATGGTGCAATGCTTGCTTCAGATGTTGCGGCTCTAGGCGTACATGCAAAGGAATACGCATTCCTTCCCGAGTATCAGGTTGCATGTCTTTCAACTACTGGAATTGTAGTTCATGATGAGAAGAGACATGAAGTTCCTCTTCAGCTCATGACTATCGACTGGGATACAAGCCGCGGTGGTAAGGGCGGCTATGCTTTCTATATGGAAAAAGAGATTCATGAACAGCCCGACGCCGTAAAAGACACTTATGCACCTCATATTGTAAATGGCATTACTTCATTTGAAGCAGAAGGCATTCCGAATTCTCTTTTCAGAGATAATCAGAATATCGTGGTTATTGCCTGCGGAACAGCTATGCATGCGGGACTTATAGGCCAGCAGCTCTTCCATACACTTGCCAATATCCACACTGATGTAGCGGTGGCTTCTGAGTTTACATACACTAATCCCGTTATCAAGCCCGGAACTCTTGTTATCGCGGTTTCACAGTCGGGTGAGACGGTTGATACTATCGAGGCTATTAAGTATGCAAGAAAGAAAGGTGCAAAGGTACTGTCAATTGTAAACGTAAAAGGTTCAACGATTTCAGATATCAGTGATTACTGCATCTATACACATGCAGGCCCTGAGATCGCTGTTGCAAGTACCAAGGCTTTCACCAGCCAGCTTACTGTTTTCTATCTTCTTGCAATCCATGCGGCAAGACTTAACGGACTTGTTTCAGAGGAAGAGAGCAGCAAGTTTTTGAAGGAACTTCAGAGAGTACCTGAAGTTATCGGTCAGATTTTGGAGAAAAAAGAATTCGTAAAGAAGATGACAAGTAAGTTCCTCCTTTCAGAGAACGCATTCATGATCGGAAGAGGACTTGATTACTCACTTCTTCTTGAAGGTTCGCTGAAACTTAAAGAAATATCATATGTTCATTCGGAAGCATACGCATCCGGTGAGCTTAAACACGGAACAATTGCTCTTATTACGGACGGAATACCTGTAGTTGCGCTTGTTACACAGAGTGCGATCGCATCTAAGGAATACTCCAATATCAGAGAGGTTCAGTCTCGTGGAGCCAGCATGATCCTTATTACCAGAGAATCTCTTTATAAGGACATGAATATCCCTGAGGATGATACATTTATACTTCCTGAGATGGATGATATGTTCATGCCGTTCCCTGCAGCCGTTGTTATGCAGCTCATAGCTTATTACACATCATATACAAAGGGATTTGATGTTGATAAGCCAAGGAACCTTGCTAAGGTTGTTACGGTTGAGTAATTGATATATACCATGTTTTTTGAATCTAGAGAGTTTTGGCGATTTATACACAAACTTGTATTATAATTGCCAAAACTCTTTGTTTTGTTTTTTTGTTCTTATTGAGTGGACGAGGTTGAATTATTATGAACGGAATAATACAGGAGAAAAGAAGCTTATTCGGAGAAGCTTCTTTTTATAGAAATGCATTAAAGATTGCGGTACCCATCATGCTCCAGCAGCTTATACAGAACATGGTATCGCTTATCGACAATTTCATGGTATCGGGACTTGGAGACGTGTCCATGTCCGGAGTTAACGTCGCAGGCCAGATACTGTTTATTTTTATGGTGTTTCTTAATACCATCTGCATGTCGGGAGGAATATTCCTCACACAGTTCTTCGGGGCAAAAGACAAGGCAGGAATGCAGCAGGCATTCATCTTTAAAGTGTTTATGGGACTTTCTGCGTTTATACCTTATTTTCTGGTGTGCAGAGTCTTCCCAAGGCAGTTCCTGTCGCTCATGCTCTTAGGAAATACGCAGGCGCCTTTTATTCTTGATGAGGCGGTAAAGTACATCCATATCATGTTCTGGATGGGACTTCCGATGACTTTTTCTGTCTGTATAGCGACATCTTTGAGAGACATGGGAAGAGTAAAGGCACCGCTTATTGTAACTATAATCGCTACGCTGACCAATACTACGTTTAACTACCTTCTTATCTACGGAAACTTTGGTTTCCCGGCACTTGGCGTAAGAGGAGCGGCTGTTGCGACCGTTATAGCAAGAACACTGGAATTTGTTATCTTCACAGGCATATATATTAAGGTGAAACCTGATTTTGCTATCGCATTAAAGAGCGGTATTAAAGTTGATTTCCGTCTCTTTGGCGAGATATTGAGAAAAGGAGCGCTTATGCTCTTCTGTGAGATGACATGGGTGCTTTCTGAGACTGTAAATACCGCTATTTTTAACAGCAGAGGCGGAGCGGAAGTAGTATCCGGAATGGCAGCGGGCTTTGCTATCGCAAATCTCTTCTTTGTGGCATTTGGCGGAATTTATTCTGCTACAAGTGTCATTATGGGCAAGACACTTGGAGAAGGTAAGCTTGAAGAAGCGCGCAAGCAAAAGAATTGGCTTTTGTCGGGAGCATTCGCTTTTGGATGTGTAATGACGATTGTTGGTTTCGTGACTACACTTATCGTGCCGGTTGTATACGGAAGATTGAGCGGCGGCGCTATAGACATATGCAGAAGAATGGTTATTGTTCTGTCGATATTTATGCCTATATGGGTATATATCAATGCTCAGCAGGCGGTTGCAAGATCCGGAGGCGATACCAAGATGGGCGCGTACGGAGATGCGGTAATAACTTTGGTCGTACTTCTTCCTATGATACTTATCCTTGGTAAATACACCGATATAGGCCCTATAGAGCTCTTTATATGTGTAAAGCTTGTTGATTTTATCAAGATCACTATTTTCCATTTCTGGTTAAAGAAAGAGAACTGGCTCAACAACCTTGCAATAGGGCATGCTGAGTAAATTACAAAAAAGGAAATATACACAATGGATCTTATCAAGAAATTTATACCTTATTACAAACCCTATATCGGAGTGTTCTTGTTCGACCTGCTCTGCGCAACGGTGCTGTCTGTGATAGACCTCGTTTTCCCGCAGTTCATAAGAATACTCAGAGAGACACTGTTTCTTGAAGAACCTGAGATCATAATGAAAAGAATTTGGATCATAGGACTTTTGTTGCTTGTTCTGTATTTCATCAGATTCCTGTGCAGGTGGTACGTGACCTACTGGGGACATATGATGGGCGCCAAGATGGAGTCCGGCATGCGAAAAGAGCTCTTTGAAAGGTTTGAAGCATTCTCTTTTTCATATTATGACACACACAATACGGGCGAGATGATGAGTAAGCTGGTATCGGACCTCTTTGATATATCCGAGCTTGCGCACCACGGCCCCGAGAATATATTTATCTCTTTTGTGAAAATAGTCGGTTCCTTCATACTTCTGATGCGTATAAACGTGCCAATGACGCTGTGCCTTGTGTCTGTTGTGCTTGTCATGGCGGTATTCTCTGTAAGCCGTAACAGGAAGATGAGAGCGACGTTTTCCGATAACAGGAAGAAGGTTGCGGGAATTAACTCATCCCTTCAGGATACGCTCGGCGGTATCAAGGTCGTGAAGTCCTTTACGGGAGAGGAGATTGAGGAAAAGAAATTTGATAAAAGTAACCTCGCTTTCCTTGAGTCAAAGAAGGACAATTACAAGCAGATGGCGCTTTTTCATTCGGGAAACAACTTCTTCGAGGGACTATTGTTTGTGACTGTTATTGTGGCCGGAGGTGTGTTTATTGCCAAAGGACAGATGACGGTTGAAGATATGGCTATTTACGCGCTCTACATCAACATATTTATCAATCCGGTCAATGTACTTGTTGAATTTACGGAACAGCTTCAGAAAGGTCTTGCGGGCTTTGGAAGATTCTGCGAGGTCATGGAGACGGAACCTGAGATTGTTGATAAGAATGGGGCAAAAGAGCTTACACACGTTGAGGGCGTTATCGATTATGAGGACGTTTCTTTTGCTTACGGCGAGGAAGAAAGCGTCCTTGACCACATCAGTCTACATGTTGAAAAAGGCAAGAATATAGCTATTGTAGGTCCGTCAGGCGGCGGAAAGACAACGCTTTGTTCACTTCTTCCAAGATTCTATGATGTTACGGGCGGAAGTGTTAAAATAGACGGAGTTGACATTCGTGACGTAACTCAGAGATCTCTTAGATCATTTATCGGAATTGTGCAACAGGACGTGTATCTCTTTAACGGTACGGTTCGCGAGAATATTGCCTACGGAAAGCCTGATGCCACGATGGATGAGATACGAGAGGCAGCTGAAAAAGCAGACCTGACGGGCTTTATAAACACCCTGTCAGATGGATTTGACACACTTGTCGGTGAAAGAGGAGCAAGACTGTCAGGTGGCCAGAAACAGCGAATTGCCATCGCAAGAGTGTTCCTTAAGAACCCTCCGATCCTTATTCTCGATGAGGCGACGAGCGCACTCGACAACGAGAGTGAGAGATACGTTCAGGACAGCCTTGAAAAGCTCTCAGTCGGAAGAACAACGATAACGATTGCCCACAGACTTTCCACAATCCTTGGCGCCGATGAGATCATCGTCCTTGGAAGCAACGGCATAGAAGAACGCGGAACCCACAAGGAACTTCTAAAGACCGGCGGATTGTATGAGAAGTACTACAGGATGCAGTTTGAGTGAATTGAATAGAGGTTAAGGTTACTTGAAAAATAAACTTTGGCGATTTATAATGCTTTTAGAACGTATAAAACGCCAAAGTTTTATTTTTATAATCGACTTTGGCGATTTATAGAGAGGAAATGCTTATGAAGATTGTTGGAAGAAAACGTGAAAAAGATATATTGATGCAATGTCTTAAGTCGAAAAGACCTGAGTTTGCGGTTGTTTACGGAAGACGAAGAGTAGGTAAGACATATCTTATAAGAGAATATTTCAACAAACAGTTTTCCTTTTATTCTACGGGACTTACTGATGAGAAAACCAAAGGTCAGCTCAGAGCTTTTAATGAAAGCTTGCTTTTATACGGAAGCACTGATAAAGAAGTTCCAAAGGATTGGTTTGATGCTTTTTCACGCCTTCGTGTACTTTTGTGTAGTGAGAAAGTATATAGGGAACCTATAGGCGGAAAAAGAGTTATTTTTCTAGATGAGCTTCCGTGGATGGATACAGCCAGATCAGACTTTAAGAGCGCGCTTGATTATTTTTGGAACAGCTGGGCTTCGGCACAGGAAGATATAGTGCTTATTGTGTGCGGATCTGCGACATCATGGATTATCAATAACCTTCTTACGAGCAGAAAAGGTTTTCATAACAGGGTGACCAGAAGGATTCAGTTGTTGCCTTTTTCTTTGTCGGAATGTGAAGAACTGTTTGAATTAAATGATGTAGTAATGACAAAAAATCAGATGATAGAAAGCTACATGGTTTTTGGCGGCATACCGCTTTATATGAACCTTTTTGATTCCAGACTCAGTTTAATGCAGAATATAAATGAATTGTGTTTTAAGGAATATGGGGAACTTCATAACGAATATGACAATCTTTTTTATTCCCTTTTTGATAAGCCGGAAAAGCATATGGCAATAATAGAAACTCTTTCAAAAAAGAAGGAGGGACTTACAAGAACAGATCTTTCTAAAGAGAAAAAAATCGGAGGAGGATCGGTTCTTACCAAAAATCTTCGGGAATTGGAAGAGTGTGGTTTTATTCGCAAATTTAATAATTTTACAAAAGAAACGGATGCTTTATATCAGCTTATAGATCCTTTTACTCTTTTTAGTATCAGGTTTATCAAGAACAAGAAATTTGATTCGTGGAATGAGTACATCAATTCACCGGGGTATAATTCATGGAGAGGAAATTCTTTTGAAATAGTATGTTTGAACCATGTGGAAAAGATAAAAGCATGTCTGGGAATAAGCGGAATTGAAACAAATGTATTTGCATGGAGGAGCAACAAAGTCGAGAACGGTGCTCAGATTGATCTTATCATTGACAGAAAAGACGGCGTGATTGATTTATGTGAGATGAAATATACAAATGAAGAGTATGCCATCGATTCTGATGAGCATGCTAAGATTTCTAACAGATTGGAAGTTTTTCGAAAAGAATCCGGAACAAACAAAGCTATTCATATCATAATGATAGCCGGAAGCGGATTTAAGGCAAATAAATATTCTGGAGTGGTTCAGAATGTGATTGTTGGGGAAGAGCTATTTTGATTTTGGCTATAGGATTCACAAATGGAATCCTATAGCGTGTATATATAATTAATAACTTGTATTTCCGACAATTACATCCCATATATTAAATTGATGCATGCTCCTACACCTCCTGCCTGAATAATATTTTGCCGAAAAATATTGTAATACAAGTGGATTGAAAGAGGGGGTGTCATTGAGCAAACTATGGATATCTTGAGTAAACGAACCAATAAAGGAGTTAAAACAGTTATTGGGGAACAATTGTTATGTGAAAACAGATATGGTATAATTTTCATTAATGTAGCTATTTACTTGACTATTGGGGGCTTGCGTGATGGATATAGATACATTCAATATTGCAATATGTGATGATGATAAAGAGTTGCACAACGAAATAATCGGTTTATGCAACTCATTTTTTATTGGAAAAAAAGTAAATTACAAGATTTATTCGTATTTTTCGGGAGAAGAGATCATAAAGGAAACAGAAAGACATTACTAAAATGGTAGCTGATCTTTATTTGAGTGAGAAAACAAAAATTGATGAAGTGATGAGGGAGAGAAATGAATACAAGAAATATAGTTATGGTAGATAATCTTCATAAAATATATGGGAGTGGTGAAGCTAAAACAAATGCTCTTAACGGAATTTCAATGTCGGTAAAAGAAGGAGAATTTGTGGCAATTGTAGGAACATCGGGCTCAGGAAAATCGACTCTTTTACATATTATTGGTGGAATAGACAACTCCAGTGAGGGTAAAGTTCTAATAGATGGCGTGGATATTAGCGAGTTATCCGAGAATGAGATGATTAAATTTCGCAGGGATAAAATTGGATATATTTATCAGGATTATAATCTGATCCCTATACTAACTGTTAAAGAGAATATATATCTTCCTGCAAGTCTTTCCGGTGGGGATGTTGAAACTGATTACTATGATCAAATTGTTGAGGAATTGGAATTATCGGAAAAGGAAAACGTTTTCCCAAATGAATTGTCGGGCGGTCAACAGCAGAGGGTAGCAATTGCCAGGGCGCTTATCAATAAACCGGACATTATTTTGGCAGACGAACCTACTGGGAACTTAGATAAAGAAAATAGTGAAAAGGTCGTAAATTTATTAAAGAGAATAAAAGCAAATCACAAGCAAACAATTATTTTGATAACACATGATTATAATGTTGCGAAGGAAGCAGACAGAATCATACGTATTGAGGACGGGAAACTGGAAAATGAATAATACACAGATTGAAAAATTGATTGCTAAGCGAAGAGTTGAAAAGTATAAAAATAAGAAAAATCTGTTGGGAATTATCATATTTGCAGCAGTGTTTTTTTTTACGTCTATTGCAATTTTCTGTGTTGAATCAGAAATTGAATTAGCCAAACTTGGAACTGCGTCTCTATCGGATGTTGCATACGTATTGTTAGTTTTTTTGCTGGTAGTCATATTGACCGCGGGTGTTTCTGTAAAGAGCATTTATGAAGTTATTTTAATTAATGATATGGCAGAGTTTAGAAAACTAAAGTTGATAGGAACAACCTCTGCACAACTAAAAAGAATATTGAAATATGAACGTAAACTTATTTTTTGGAGATATGCAATTGGGGGAGCAATTTTAGGGGCGGTTGTTGGTGTGATGATTCCTGTTCAACCATACTTATCTGCGATTATTGGGAGTATGATAGCATCAATTGGTGTTATATACTTTGTTATTTCATGTAGTACAGCTAAATTAGTAAAAAGAATAATTAGTCTAAAGGTCTCTGATGACTTGGATAATTATCGTATTCCGAAGCATAAAAGAAAGAGCAATATACATGGCCTTAAAAGAAATACCGAGAGTTTTCTCGGGCTTCGATATCTTTATGTTAGAGGAGGTAGGTCGGTGATAACCGGACTATCTTTGACATTGAGTTTTTTATTATCTTTTGTAATTCTTTCTGTAGTTTCTTCGTTTGACATAGAAAAAATAGTGAAAAGAGATTACGAACATGATAGTCAATTTATAATTTCTATGGAAAGAGGACCTGAAGAAGAGTATACAGATTTGATAATCAATTCACCTTACAGTGATGAATTGGAAAGGAAAATACTTGATATTAAAGGAATTGATAAGATTGTAAAGTACAGATTACTAAAGATGAACTTTGAATGTTCAGATGAAAATTTTAACCTTTGTAATGGAGATGTGAATGTTGAAAATGCAAAAGATGATTCGGTGGTTCCTATTGTAATTAATAAAGGAGCTTATTGGTATCAAAATGGGTCAGTATCTTTTCAAACGGGTGATGTTATTGAATCAATTGTGCATTGTGGAAATGTTGATAAAAAAGTGTCTTTAGTTGTGAACGGATTTATTGATGATCCATATGATTTGAATATTTATTACACAAGTGATAATAATCTGGATACGTTGACTGATATCTGCTGTGATTGTAAGTGGTATGTATGCGTCAATGATGCTACATTTACAAAAGATACAGAAAGAATGATGAAATCAATAGTAGATGGAAATGATCGATTGAGGATAGAGGTGTTCAGTGAGTATTATGAACAACTTAAGGGAGTATTTGAAAATGTAAAAATAGCAATTTACGTTATTTGTGTAATAGTTTGCTTATTTACCTTCATAAATCTGTTCGATCTTTCGGTAAATAATATAGATAGTAGAAAAAAGGACATAGGTATTTATCGAACTCTTGGCATGTCTGTGAAACAAGTAGTGGCTCTGAACTATATAGAAATTGGGATTTTAATTATTCTTTCCGGTTTTTGCGGGATTGTTTTGGGAACACCCATTGGAAAAATTTTATGTAAAACACTGGCTGATCTGACTAGAAGCAACTACATTAAATATGTATTTCCGACTAAATACTGTTTTATTTATATTTCTGCGATAATTATTATTGCGTATATAATGAAAAGCTATATAAAAGAGTACATTAATAAGGTTAGTATAGTTGATAATATCTATAGATAACGTTATCAATGCGAGTTTGGGAATTATAAATTGAAAATATTGAGGAAAAACGATGTTTGAACTATTTGTCGTAGGTGAGTTTTTATTTGATCTGTCCATTTTGGCGATGGAAATAGCTGCACATGCAAATATTTCAGATTACCGAGTGGCTATGATATTTATAGTACTGGTTGTGGGAATTGGTATTTCCTTTATTCCGAGTTTACTAAGGGAAGCAGGGATAATAAAAAGTACAGTAAAATATATAGATTTTGAGATGATACTTAAGTTTATTATGTGGGCGCAGACGCTGTATTTTGCATACAATTTCTTTCTGCTTACAGTGATCATTAATGTCATCTGTCTCTCTTTTTCTATATTGTGCAAAGTGAAAATATGCAATGAAGTAAGATCGTTAAATATAAATGTCCTTGATGCGATTAATGGAATGAAAAAGATAGATTCATCATACATGGAACCGCATTATCCGTTTATTATCGGGGATTTCCTTGCGATAGCATTTCTGATGTCTTTTCATGAGAATATGACGGAATTGGCTATATCGGGATCAATCTGTATTGCAGTCTTTGGAATAGGTATAATTCGCTTGTGGAAAGACGCTTATTTAAACAAAAGAGATATTATTTGCCTGATTCTCATTGAAGTATTGATGATTGTTTTAGGTGCAATGAACATGCGACTAATTACATGTATATTGTACGCGGAGTTTTGCTCGAGATTTAGGGATGTTCTAAAAAGGATGGCAAATTAAAAATATGATAAGATCGCTATGGAGTTCAAAATTTAAGGATTCTATAGCGCAATAAAAGGGCCTTTTTAGCCCTTTTATTTTTTATCAATCACTTTACGCGTCCGCCAGCCGCAGTCTTTCAATTATCGTTTCCTTCATTGCGCGCTTGTACACGATGTATGGGATGAGGATCATGACAAGTATCAGGAACGGAAGGACAACAACAATCGGAAGGAGCGTGAACTTATAGGAAAAGAAAAACAGGCCACTCTCCAGGGGCTTTATCATTAGTATAGATATGATGCTGCTTAGTATCGCGCCAAAGAGCAGTGATAAAGCACCGTAGATTACTCCTTCGATACATAGACTCTTTTTCTGAATGCTCTTGGTCATTCCGACTGCTTCGAGCATGGCAAGTTCAAGTCTTCTTGAGATCACGGAAGTGACTATGGTGTTGATGAAGTTAAGGATTCCTATAAGCGCAAGGATTGTTGTAAGAAGTCCGCCGACCATCTTGAACATTTCTGTCATGGATGAAAACTCTTTTCTAAATACAGATCTTGAGGTATAGGTGAGCGATGGCTCTACTTTCTTGGTATAATCCGCAAACCAACTCTCTATTGCTGGTTCGGCATCATCTGTAGCATCTATCAAAGTTCTCATGGGAGCTCTTTCTCCAAAGAAATCATGGAATTCATCCGTAGGTAGAACGTAATTTACGTCCATATCGGTATAAGCTTGAATTCTTACCGCGAAAGGAATGTCTATTGTTGCCATTACCTCATACTCTCTGATGTCTCCGTTTGCATTGTTTACGGCAATTGTTTCACCCGGGAGAAAATAGCTTACGAAATTACTCTCATTACCATCGTAATCATATTCGTTTACCAAAATATATTTGCCTGTCTTAAATTTCTCGGCATCAAAATTTCCGTGAAGTATCTTAAGAGTGCTTAATGCATAATCGTCCATTCCATATATGTTGGCTATAGTATAAGTATCATCGTTTGTTTGCTCTCCGGATTCATCATAATATATAGCAGAAAGATGCCGTGCAGAATTTTCATATGCTTTTTTATTATCAAGTAGTCTTTCTGTAAACGTCAATGAAAAAGTTTACCACTCGCTACCGAATTAGTTTACCACTTCGCTAGCGAAAAACTTTACCATTTGACCATTTTTCGCTGGTGAATAAGTTTACCAGTAGCGATACTGAAAAAGTTTACCACTAACGCTACCGAAAAAGTTTACCACCAAGTTTCTTGTTATGGGGAACACCGCAATAGCAGCATTCCCCGAGTTACTTTAGTTATAATACATAGTTTTCGAATGGCAGGTCCTCATCAAGATGAACCTTATGGGCATGAGCTTTGAAGTATTCAAAATCCTCTGTAAGCCCCTTCCATTTGATATAATCGCTCAAGTATTGATTCT
>NZ_AUJY01000024.1 GCF_000424465.1 Butyrivibrio hungatei NK4A153
GTGTATATGTTCCACGTTTCCTGCTCATTTTCTGCAAGTACGATACACGGTATAGCGTTTGTAACTGCCTTCCGCTACAGCCACCACTAATGCCTCTTGGACTGTCCTTTAACCAGTATGGGTTTTACCCTTATGTCAGTTTTTGGTCTCCCTCACTCAGTCGTGGCTTGGCAATTAGCCAACTTGTGGGTTTAATGGCGTGCTATGTTCCCATTAGAATTTCTTCGCTTGGTAAGCCATTGACCATCGGCGTGAAACAACGTGCCGACCGCTTGTTATTGCGGATTTACTTCGCCCCTTATGGGCGCACATATGATGTGATTATGGATATGGGCTTTGTCCGTATGAGTGCAGACCGTAAAAGCATATTTCCCCTTGGTGAACCTCATGGCAAGCTCGTATCCGATCTCATTTGCTTTCTCCGGCGTCACCTCTCTGGGCTTAAATGACTGTCTGATCTGGTATGCGATTATTTCTTTCCTTCTGACATCCCTAACGCCATTGTGGTACTGCGATTGAGAAAGCAAAAACTCTTCATCCGCAGTTTCGATATCACAGCCATAAGTTGAAATATACTTTTTCTCCTCGGTCTTAAGATCATTTTCTGTATAATCCATTCGCTCCTTTAAGCTCTCTGCGATGGTTCTGCCCCTGATCTGATGAAGAGCCATAAGCCTTGTTGCCGCCATATTCTTCTCCTTTCAAAAAGACAGGGACAGCTCTTCCGTTTTGGAAAAACTGTCCCTTGGTCTATATCATTTATTTAGTTTTATACTCTTTTTAATACTCTGTGAGCTGATTCTAAGAAAAGCTGAATATTGGCTGCCGCGAACAAACATGCAAACATGACTATCAGTATCGCTGCAAAGAAGATCGCACATGGAATCATCTTAAATATGATTGAAAGAATACAGAAGATACCATACAACCATACAGCAAAGCCAACGACATTTTAGTGGATTATAACCTCCGACAGGCAGTAAATTGACACTTTTTATGCCTTCCTCTTGCTCCTTCTGACTCGATTAATATGTCTTTCAAAGTCACCACTATTGATGAGCTGAGCTATCACAAGCTGCTCGTATGTAGGAACTGTGCAGGAATAAAATCCAAGCCTTTCATCAAATACCTCCGTCAAATGCTTTGGCAACACCATATAGGCAGCACGAAGTGAAGGAGAAATGGTTTGTGAAAATGAATTCATGTATATGACATTGTCTCTGTCAGAAATAGCAAACATAGTTTCCTCAGGCTTGCTTGATATAGAAAATTCTGATTCAAAATCATCCTCAATTATGTAGCGCTCACCTTGTGCGGCCCACCTGATATATTCATATTTTTTAGATGCGGACGCAGTTACCCCTGATGGAAAACTTCTGTAAGGAGAAATATGTAATACCGATGCTGTAGTGGTTAGCAGTGCCGAGCTTGCTATACCATTTTCTTCAAGTGGCAGCATCTGGCAGGTAACCCCAGACATTCTATAGACCTGCTCTATTTTTTTATAGGATGGGGACTCCAGCGCAAAAACTGTGTCCTTGCCAAACAATCCGACGATGAGGTTGTATAAATATTCTGCACCAGAGCCTATGATTATCTGGCTTATATCCACATGTATATTTCTATTTCTAGCCAGATATTTTCTTATAGCTTCTCTGGTTTCTTCGCACCCTTTATTTGCTGGCCTTTCCAGTATGGCCTCGCCATAATCATTCACTACTTTTCTCATAGTTTTCGTTAATACTGAAAAGGGAAATGCATAGGTAGTTCTCTGATAAGTATGGCTTTCATGGCTTAAGATTTTTGCTGTGGATACAAAGCCATCCTCCTTTCGAAAAATCACATAGTATCCGCTTCTCTCCTTGGGTTCAAGATACCCCTCATCGCATAGCAGCTCATAGGCATGCTTTATGGTTATTACACTAACATGCATTTCATCTGCCATTGTTTTTCTGGATGGGAGCCTGGTTCCGTATGGATAATCTCCAGAAATTATATTCTTTTTTAATATATCGTAAATACGTATGTATTGGGGCATTTTATTATCGTTTAAGGCTTTATTTGAATTTTGCATATATATTTTTTCTCCAAACTGAGCATTTAATATATGCAATTATAATCTATAATTTTCTCAACAATCAAGGAGGAACAATAAAATGTTGAATAATCGTTATGAATTAAACAAGAATCTCGCACAGATGTTAAAGGGTGGAGTCATCATGGATGTAACTACTCCGGAACAGGCCAAAATTGCCGAAGCTGCTGGTGCCTGCGCTGTAATGGCACTAGAAAGAATCCCTGCTGATATTCGCGCAGCCGGTGGCGTTTCCCGTATGAGTGATCCTAAAATGATAAAAGGTATTCAGGATGCAGTTTCAATTCCTGTAATGGCAAAATGCCGTATCGGACATTTCGCAGAAGCCCAAATTCTTCAGGCTATTGAAATAGATTACATCGATGAATCAGAAGTTTTGTCTCCTGCCGACGATAAATATCACATTGATAAAACAAAATTTGATGTACCATTCGTATGCGGTGCCAAGGATTTAGGTGAGGCCCTTCGCAGAATAAATGAAGGTGCATCAATGATTCGCACAAAAGGTGAACCGGGAACAGGTGACATCGTTCAAGCTGTCAGGCATATGCGCTTAATGCAATCTGAAATCAGACGTATCAGTTCAATGTCAAAGGATGAGCTTTTCAATACTGCAAAAGAATTGGCAGTCCCTTACGAGCTTGTTCAATACGTTCATGAAAATGGCAAACTTCCTGTTGTAAATTTTGCAGCCGGTGGCGTAGCTACTCCTGCAGATGCAGCACTTATGATGCAGCTTGGTGCCGAAGGAGTCTTTGTAGGCTCTGGTATTTTCAAATCAGGAGATCCTGCAAAACGAGCAGCCGCAATTGTTAAAGCAGTCACCAATTTTACAGATGCAAAAATGCTTGCAGAACTATCAGAAGATTTAGGTGAAGCAATGGTGGGAATTAACGAACAGGAAATTGATTTGCTTATGGCTGAAAGGGGTAAATAAGATGAACATCGCTGTACTTGCTCTACAGGGAGCCTTTATAGAACACGAAAAAATACTTTCAAAGCTTGGTGTGTCCACTATAGAAATCCGACAACAAAAAGATTTGGAAAAAGATTTTGATGGCTTAATTATTCCCGGCGGAGAAAGTACCGTGCAGGGAAAGCTCCTTAAGGAACTAGGACTTTTTGAGCCATTAAAGAAAATGATTGAAAACGGACTACCTGTATTTGGCACCTGCGCAGGATTGCTACTTTTAGCAGATAAAATAAATAATGATGACCGCAGTTACTTACAGACTATGGATATCGTAGCTGAAAGAAATGCCTATGGCAGACAGCTTGGAAGCTTTTACACTGAGGCTGATTTTGAGAGAATTGGTACTGTTCCTATGACATTTATCAGAGCTCCTTACATCAAAGCAGTTTCAGAAAAAGCAAGACCACTTGCTACAGTTGATGGTCACATAGTTGCCGCAAGACAAGGAAATCAACTGGTAACTGCATTTCATCCTGAGCTTAATGACTCTCTACATATTCATAAATATTTTTGTGATATGGTTGCCAACCAATAACTACTTTGCCACCCAAGAATAACAAAAGCCATCGTCCAGGCTCACTACGGCACTATAACAGTGAAGTGTGAACCTGGCAATGGCAGTAAATTTATAGTTATATTGCCTATAGATTGATTTACATTTTTTTATCTCATTACTTATCAAAAACCTCTGATTCATAAAAGAAGTTCATAGCCTCGTCATATTCTACGTTCTGATCTTTCGAGATCATTTCAACAATTCTTTCTGCTGCCTCCCTGGCAATATCATCTACGGATCTTCCCTCCATATCTACAGGTAAAACAAATAAATTATCGCTCACTCGGATATTCTCTCCCATTTAATAAATTCCTCCTACCACTTGATTTTTCCTTCTGTACTTTTTATATTTCCTTAGTCTCCACAAAAAAATTCTTCAGCAGTCTTTCCCGGATAAAATTCCCGTTCCTCCTCTCTGTCAGAATCACGTAGCTTATTAAAATGCTCGTTCATGGCTTTGAAAACTTTCCTAACAAGTGATTTTTTTCCATGCTTTAACAACCCTTTTATCAAATCAGTATATTCGGAATAAACCGTCAGTTCCTCTCCCCCACTATATATCAGATCTATGTGTGTATCCTTGAACAAATGATTCTCCACAATATAACTGTATCTAATGTCTACAACGTTTATAGTGTCAATCCAACGATTAATTCCACGCGTTGTTATATGAGTATATACATCAATTGGTGGTTGCTGCTTGTAGGCATCATAATATTCGGAAATCCTATACCCCGGTTCATCATATTCGTCATCAGACTCATAATAATATAAACTCCCCTTATAATTCGGAGCCCCAACATAGGCATGAATTCCTTTCTTTCCCTCCCAAATAAGGCCAAAGAAATCCGTCCATTCAACAGACCTTAATCCAAACTGGGCTGCATCACGCTCGATAGAATAAAAATCCGGAAGCAGATCATTGTTTTGATATATCTCTTTACTTCTTCGCGCCCGAGTTGCAATATATAATTCATTTTGCTCGTTACTATTTTTCAATCTCCATTGCCAACGCTCCGGGTAATATTTTATATAGTCGTCAACATATTCCCTAATACTCCTGTCACATTGCATCTTAATCTCTCCTACTTTTTCTTAATCTATATTTCGTACCAGTATTTATCTTTTCCCCACGAACAGCCATTATTACTGAATAGATATTTCTATAACCATAGTATTCCATCACAATGCTGTTGTCAGTTAACTCGTGGTTGATAACGCATCAAAAAGGACCTCCCCGCCTTTCCGGATAGATCCTCAGTATAAGTCCCTTGCTTCTTCATATTTTTTAGTTGTAGTATCTACGATATAAAGCTTTTGATTTCCGTACGCATCTCCATTTGAATATGTCGAAAAAAGATCCAACGTCAACACACCTCCTAAATCAAGAGGTTCTTCTACAGGAGTATGTCCTACTACCTGATAAAAGAGATTGTCTCGGAACATCCTGTAGAAATCCGCCTGAGGTCTCGCCCAGATTGGAGAATTGTCCCTCCACAATTCTTCTTTCCCCATACGATTTATTCTCGCAAGAATATCATCAATCTCCTTCACGTGGTAACCACATGAATAAAACACAAAATTTTCAGTAAGCCCGGCGTGGCTAAAGAGCACATCATCTATCCTATGCACAAATCTGTATCTGTCTTCTATGACATTCTCCAACTTAGTAATACCTTCAATGGCTGTTATTCTGGCTTGAACCGAGTATCCGGATTCCATCTCATCCCATAGATAGGATACATCATGATTACCATAACACCACAAAGACCCCACATGCTTTTTTCCAAATTCTGCAGCTCTGTCCAAAGTTTGTCTATATGCGTCTAAATCATTTCCTTTTCCCCAGTCATCCACCAAATCTCCAAGAATGACGATATCATCATAACTACCCTCATCTATTCTATCTGCCATGTCAAAAATCCATGGCTTTAAATGCACGTCCGGAATTACAAGTACCCTACTCACTTCAATATCTCCGATTATTAAACTCTATCTTACCTCTATCAAAACGTTCCATGTTCTAACAGCTATCGGAACTAACAGCTCATCAACACTTACACCCAAAAGACCGCTGAGAACATACAGGTTTTCAAGCACAAAAAAAGTCCCTTTATGCCTCCACTTGTTTACTGCCTGTGGCGTTATTCCCAACTTCTCGGCAATGACTTTGTCCTTTAAGCCCTTTGCTTTTATCAATTCGCACACTCTTTTCTTTGTAGCATCCAAATCCAGTCCCTTTGCCCTGTCAGGTTCTTCCCAGCTCACAATGTAATCCAATTGTCTCAATGTGTGCCTAGCTCTAATTTTTTCAATAACTTCGATTATTATGCTATATCCATCATTCATCAAAAAATGTCCCTTTTACACTAATCTTCACTACTATTTTAACCTCAAAAAAATTCTCTGACTATAAACTCGTGGTTGATAAATTGGGTTGCTAAAATCCACACTTTCATTCCCCCAATGGTTCTTCAACTTTTTTGTATTCCACGATGTCGCTGAGATTCTGTGCCTTAGGTATATTATTCATAAGAATCACCTTCTCTTTATTCTCATCTATAATCCCCCGACACTTCTGCAAAATTCCTATCCCCATTAATATAATCTGCATACGCCGTCTCAGCGTCTTTCCCATGGAACACTTTGCAGAGCCCGCACATATCGCAGTCTGCAATGCAAGGGAATCTCTCTTTTATATATGCTCTTCGTTCTTCAACCGTAGAGTCTTTTATCTCCGGTGCATTTCCCATAATTCAAAAATCCTCTCAATGAATCTGCCTATCCTGGCGATACTTCTCCATATACTCCATGTTTATCTCACGAATTTCTTTCTTGCCATCAATATAGTCCTGATAAATGTCCCACGGACTTCCGCCACCAAGCCAGCAAGATGAACAGTTTTCGCAGCCTCCGCCACAATCGAGGGAATTCTTTACTATCTGTTCCCTCTCTTCTTTTGTTGTGTCCTTGATCAGAATAATTTTCTTTCCATCAGCACCTTCCTTTTAACATCATCAGAAATACAGCCAACAATAAACCGCCGGATATCCATATCGTCTTTATCCCGAGCGTCGCTGAGATCACTCCGCCGAATCCGGCTCCAATGGCAAAAACAAGGATAATACCAAAGAAATGAAGCGACTTAAACAGCATAACTTTATCTTTCGTCCTCATATACTGCGAAAAGCTTTCCGTACCGCTTCTTAAGTTCCCTATGCACATCGTACTCGCATAACCGAACCCATGAACTTTTCTAAATGTCTGCACCTGCATAGCACAGGAAAAAGAGACAATCATATTTGCTATCATGTTCAACTTCGCCGGAAGAAATCCGACAGCAAAAAGAGCTATCATCTCAATTATGATAATGATCTGTCTCCAATGAAGTTTCTCTGCGTTCTTGTATCTGTTTTCTATCCTCTCTGCCACAAATATCCCAAGGGCAAATGAAAGAAGCGGGCACATATATTGAAATCCCTGCATATAATTCCCCTGCATGAAGTTTTGACTCATCAAAACAACATTACCGGTCTGGGCATTTGCAAAAACCCTCTCTCTTACATTATATGTGTACGCATCCTGCAATCCCCCTGAAAAAGATAACAGTGCGCTTAGTCGAAAGCTTTCCGATGTTTGCATATTTCTCCTCTTTCTCTATTCCAGAACAAGCTCTTCTCCCGGTTTAAGTATTATCTTCCCGGGTGCATCAAAGCTCTCAGCAACACTCATGTCAAAACCGCTTTTATCTTTTGCCGGCTCCATGTGGTAAGGTATTGTATGCTTAGCACCTATAGCCTTTGCGCACTCTGAAGCTTCAGAAACATCCATATTATAGACTCCGTCGCAGCATAAAAAAGCATAATCAAGTTCCTTTTCTTTAAATCCTGCCATAGAAGGTGTCGTTGATGTATCACCGGAAAAATATACCTTCACGCCATCTGAAAATGTAAGTATAAACCCGACGCATTCCGAAACATCGTGATTCTTGTTATATCCGGCTTCCACCGTCTCAATGGATACAAAGCCAAGACCATAAGTCTGATACTCACCATCTTTGAGAGCATCCGACCATTTAATGACAGTGCAACCTTCATTCTTATCGGCAATCAGATCTTCCTTCGTATGATCGTAATGTCCATGTGTCATGAGTATAAGGTCTGCCGAAAGGTCATAGCCCTCCCCCATAAACGGATCTATATAGATTACTTTTCCTTCACTCGTAACGATTCTAACACTACCATGTCCCTGGTAAAGTAATGTCGCCGCCATGTCCTCTTCCTCCGTTTTTTCTACACTCGCGCTCTGTTCACTCGTTTCTTCAATATTTGCAGCCGTCTTTTCGACGTTTGCATCCAACTCTCCAATGTTGGCATCCGCCTCTCCGGTGCTGACATTCGACTCTTCAGTGCTGACATCCGCGCCTTTTGGGGCCGCCTGCCCACATCCTGTAAATATAAGACCTGTTATCAAGATTATCATGGCCAATCGCTTTATTACCGTTTTTTCACCAATCATCATGCTCCCTCGTCACCTTTCATACAACAATCATAAACTCCATCCAAAAACACAGCGAAATATTAAAACTTTCATTTCACGCTGCAATAAATAAAGCGAAAATTTGCTTTTCAACAGCGAATTTTATAAAAAAGTATTATCCGCTGTAATAATTTAAACACATACCTTATTTTCGACAGCAAAAATCATAGATTCACCACTTCCCGCTGTTTCAATCCATCTTTGACTCATCTTTTACATCTTCCAAATCCTACGAATCAAATTGCTTTTTCAAAAATCTTAAATCCCGCAATTCCAATTACTACTAGAATAACACAAGTCACCTGTGGAACCGACAACTTTTCATTAAACAACAGCACCTTCAATAGCCGGCACAAATTATACATTTGGAAACAATCTATCCCATTTATCTTTTAGCAAAACCTTAATTTATCCTCCATCTACCTTTTCCATTAATAACTCTCATTGACACAAACGGTAATTCGTATTATACTTTTGGTAAATGAACTTTCACTTTCTTTTGTGAAATGTCGCATGATGACTACGTCGTATCTCACAACGACGTAGCGTAAATCTAAAATTAGAGAGGATGTAAACTATGAGCAACGAATTAGGAACGCGTATCTCTGATTTATTGAAGCAAAACGGACTCACACAGAAAGAGCTTGCCGACAAAGTCGGAATAACTTATGTATCAATGTCCCGATATATCAGCGGAGATCGTATTCCGAAAGGGCCTGTTATAGCAAGCCTTGCTACTGCCCTTCATGTAGACGCCGGATACCTACTTGGAATCAGCACAGAAGAAAATGATTCCGAGCTGGAATTTTACCGGACTCAACGTGCCATCGCACGAAATGCCAAGTACTGGACACCAAAACAGAAAGCCGATTTAGTAAATGCAATAATGGGAGTTACCCCATAACTGTCGACATATTTATAGCAGCATAACCTTGTATGAAATTGGTAACAAAAAATCTATCCGGGAAAAGAGGTGAGACTATAGATGATGGATGGACACTTAGAATTCAATGACAGCAATGGTATTATCGACACAACTGTTACCAAAGAAATCCGCATAAAGCAACTCGATCTGTCAGAAGCAATCCGAGCCCTTCACAGGATCATTAAGCCCGCAATAGATTCTTGCAAAAAAACTATTTGCCAAGTTGCCGCTATTCTGGCCGGTGTGATCCGTGGTACTATGCACTCTTTTAGATCACAAATTTTTTCCACTATCAAAAGATTCATCAGGAAATGCCTCAGTTCTAGTAGATTTCTTGTTTCCCGGGCAAGAACAACAGCACTTAATCTCATCCCGTTTATAAGTTCTCTGTTATCCTTCTACGAGAATAACAGCTCAAATATCCGGGATGTATATTTAAAGGGAACACACAATAAAAGTGCCTCCGAAGATGGATTTAATATATCTTTCCAATATTAACTTATTGAATCGACATATTAAAAACACGACAGGAGGATGCAAAAATGGATGTAACCGTCACAAACCGGAATATTACTGAATCCTATGATGAAGCTATGGATTCCTAC
Source organism: Butyrivibrio hungatei NK4A153 (assembly GCF_000424465.1). GTDB lineage: Bacteria > Bacillota > Clostridia > Lachnospirales > Lachnospiraceae > Butyrivibrio > Butyrivibrio hungatei_A. Next base: position 9,694 of record NZ_AUJY01000024.1, read on the forward strand.
TTATGCTCAGAAGAATACAGACAGAAAGTTTCAGCCGCCAACAGTCTCTTCGCTGCTTTCAGGAGGGGGCTTACTTTAGATCAGTGTGATACTCTTGTGACTCTTCTTGGCATGTACGATGCTATTTCCAGAGAAGAATCTGAAGAAGCACTGCGTGTAGGAATTCTTATAGGTCAGGGATCAGTTGAAAAATAAAAAGTTCAATCGCAAAAAACAGCGGAAAGCGTAAATTCGCCTGTTTTCCGCTGTTTTTCCCATTCTTTTCCCGTTATAATAAGTTCTAGAGGATGAATCATCATGAATGGAATTAGCAAAGTTTTTAAAATTATTATAGGTACTGTCATAGGTGTAGTAATCACGTTTTTCCTTGCAGTAAGTCTTGACGTTTTAATAATAGAACATGTCGCTCATCCACAAACGCTCGGACATCCGGTACCTGTTCTTACACTTATGTGGTTTGTAGGATTACCGGTAATCGCCGCTATTTCCGCTATAATTTCTGCAATTATAGTTTTTGTTAGAGACAAAAAGCGAAAATGAGCAGATAAATATCTACCTAAGGCAATATGAATTTGCCGCTAAGCTGTCCGACCTACCTGAATCAGGTACCCTTCATAAACAGCCGCTATTGTTGCAACCAAACAAGCAAATGCTGCGCTAATTCTAAAATTTACAAATGCAAGTGTCAACGGAAGTACGAACAATAAACCTCCGGTAACTTTATTTATCACAGAATGTACAGCCACAAACTCTTTCTGCTTGATGTACCCTATGACTATATTAATCAGTTTTATTAGTGCTATGGCTAAAATCCATGCACAAATCCATAGCGTAACCTCCAACACAGGAAGAATCTTTATCAAACAAACCACAGTAAAAACAATATCTGCAATCGTATCCAATCTTGATCCCAATTCGCTAACGGTACATGTTTTCCTTGCCACCGCACCATCGATCATATCTGAGAATCCGGCAGCTATATACACGGCATAAAACGCCGAAGACAACGTCGGACAAAACAACAAAGCAACGCTGAGCACTATTCTGATACAGGTTATGATATTTGCCATCTTACATCGGTGTTCCCACTTCAATCAGATTTCCGTCCGGATCATAGAAGCGTATGACCTTCTGTCCCCAACTATGCATCATAAGTCTGTTGACATAATGCACTTCAGGATAATACCTTTCAAGCTTTTCAATAAAACCTTCAATGTCAGCTTCTTCAAAATAGAGCTCACAGGAATTGTTTTTCGGAATAATTTCTTTTCCCAGAAACTCTTTCCAATATTTCTCTTCCTGAAGAACCAATCCTTCCGACAAAATCATATTCCCATCATTATCAAGAATCATCTCAAGCCCAAAAAGATCATGATAAAACTTTCGGGATTTTTCTATATCTTTAACAACTATCAGAATGTTTTTAAGTTTCATAGAGTTTCCTTTTGCTTAATTCTATACTCTTCAATCTCAGTATCAATTATCACTTCATTATCCAATTGCTTATAATATTCAACATCCGCCACTTTACAAGATGCCAGATATTTCCTGAGTTTTTCAGACATAGGCTTAAACGTAGCAAAAGTAAGTCCTCCAGAAACTACAGCACCAACAACCGGAACAACTTTTGACACGCCTCTTGCAAATACTTCCTTGGTCATCTGTACCCCTAATAGTGTTGCTACTTTCTTTACTATGGGATATACTATCCCCTTAGTTAATGCTTTCTGAGGTAGTTTCTTTGCAACCTGTTTTGCGACCTGTCCCGCAATCTTATTAACGGCATTAATAGCTCTATTGACCCCAAACATGATTCCTACAAATAATGTGAGAATACTCTTTGTTTCTTCATTTTCTCTGCACTGGCAAAAGAAAAAGCATTAAGTAATACCTCTTGTAATTTCTTCATCTGTGCCAAAGAAAGATATTCAGCCATCTCATTTAATATTGTAACAACTTTTGTTTCCATACCGGTACATCACTCCTTTGTACCAGCATCCTTCAGCCATATTTCTCAATTATCAAGTTGATTTTCCAATTCCAAAAATCTATCAAAATCACTTTGAAACAATCGATCTTGAATTATCCTATATTTTTCATATTCGGTTTCAGCATGAAGTTTTGCTTGTTCAGCACTAATCTTCCCCGGTCCAATCAAGATCTCATTTCCGTTGAATTCCAAAAAACCATCTAGTCGTTCAGCCCAGTCTTCCATGCTCATAGGAATACGTCTCTGTGCTTGTAATTCTGCATAATCCAAATACATAGATACGATACGTTCCAGATAATTCATTTCTTCTTCAGATAAATAATTTTTGGCTATTGTGACGTCAGCTTTAAGTATTTTTCCATCTGGAGCATTCCCCCAAGTAGTAAGCCCCATATGCTCTTTTTCTGCATTTGCTCGCTCAACGATCAATTCAGCTGCTGTATGCCTATGAACTGCATAGTGCATCTTATTTTGAACAGTTTTAAAAAAGAGCTGCGTAGTTTTGGCATCTTTATCATAATCAAAAGCTGTCGCATATATATCAGTTACCTTCTGATAGAATTTTCTTTCAGATAACCTTATTTCACGAATCTGCTGTAACTGTCTTTCAAAAAATTCATCTGTAAATTTATGACCGTTTTTCAGACGTTCAGAGTCCATTGTCCAGCCCTGAATCGTATAATCTTTTACAATCTGTCCAGCCCATTTACGAAAACGTACCGCTCTGTCATTATTCACTTTAAAACCAACAGCAATAATTAATTGCAAGTTATAATGAGCAATCTCTCTCTGAACCTGCCTGTTTCCTTCAGTTTGAACTATCCGAAAATTTCGGATAGTTGCCTCCTTACTCAGCTCATCATCGCTATATATCTTCTGTATATGAGCATTTATTGTTCTAACATCAACTTCATAAAGCGAAGCCATCATCTTTTGAGTAAGCCAAATATTTTCATCCTCATATCGCATTTCAAAACTCTCGGGAATATCTCCCGTAGATGCAATATAAGTAAGATACTCAGCCGCAGATGAAGTTATAGGTAATTCTCTTTTTCTTGCCATTTATCCAAAATACTCCTGCATTAAACTATCAAATAATTTCCTTGTTTCATCCAATGATTTCTGTACTGTAACTTTTGATTTGTCGACTTGTTCTACAAAATTAATATATTCTTCCTGATATTCTAGTTCAGGTATTTTCACAAGCATTTTATCTACTTTATGACATCGAGCGGATTGGTAATTCCGCCCGTCCAAAAAGTTTCCCATATTTTATCAATTTTATTTTTTAAATCTCCGGTAATCATATTTTTGTAAACCCTCTTTCATCAATGAATACTTATAATTATACCACACTCAGTGCCCTGAGACGCGTACAAATGTGCGATACAACATACTTTCATTTTCTTTTTAATATACAAAATATAGAATATATTAATTGAAAAAAGCAGCTATCCCCTCGAATAGCTGCTCCACTCATCTTTACTTCTCGTCTATACAATCATACAAAAGCTTCACAATCTCTGCCTTCTCATACCCTTTGCCGATGAACACGACCTGGTTGCCTCTGTCACCGTACACTTCATCCCAGTCATCAGTAAGATCGGGGAAGTCTTTTAATACAGGTGCGAGTTCTTCTTCGGGCCAAGCGGATACCCACTCGGACATTTCGGTTATGGAAGCGTTTCTTCCGGCCTGCTCGAAGAGCTGGATGTGATCCCAGTCATCGCTGAACCAGATGTAACCTTTGGTTCTTATGAGCGTCTCGGGATAGTCCATTACAAGCTTGTTGAAAGCCTCACGGTTAAAAGGTTTCTTTTCCTCAAAAACAAATGAAGAAATTCCGTACTCATCGACGCACGCTTTCTCATCGTCATGTTCGCAGTTGTTGAGCGCCTTCTGCACTGCACTGTAGGCCTCTACCTCTTCATAATCAAGGTCAGGTCTGTTAAGGATAACATCAAGGTCAACGTCTCCGTGTACGGCAGTTATCATCTCCGCCTCCTGCTGAATGTTGCGAAGTCCCGCTTTTACCTCTGAAAGCTCGCTTTCGGTCAAAAGATCTGTCTTATTAAGTATCATGAGATTGCAGAATTCAATCTGATCCATGATGAGGTTGATGATGTCTCCGTCGTCGTTCTCCTCCTCGGAAGTGAGGTTATGAAGGAACTCACGGTATATCCTGTCAACATCAACCACAGAAACGACAGCCTTAAGATACACTCTCGTATCGGGAGTCATCTCTTCGTAATTTATAAAAGCGCCTGCAATTGATGACGGTTCGCTGATTCCGGACGCCTCAACAAATATAGCCTCAATTGACTTATCTGCGGACAAGCGCTCTATCTCAGCCATAAACTCATCCTTCAAAGTACAGCAGATGCATCCGTTCTGCATCTCAACCATCTCAACCTGAAGAAGCTTGTTTCCCGATTTATTTAGTATCGACGCATCTATATTAACGCTTCCCATGTCGTTTACGATAAGCGCGATCTTTCTCTTTTCCTGCTTAAGAATATTCTGCATCAGGGTTGTCTTGCCCGATCCCAGATATCCTGTGATAACAACTATAGGTACTTCTCTCTTTGACATTGCATTTCTCCATTCTTTTTTTATTCAAAAATATAAAAATCTGTCTTCCGGTGCTTCTATCTTGGTAAGTTTATTTACAACCAAAAGAATAACAAGCTTATTGTCCGCTCTCTGCCCCTTGGCAATCCTTGCTTCAAGTACCACCCAGTCGCCGTTTTTTGGAATCTCACCGTCATACTTTGCCACAAATCCGATATACTGCGCATCTTCCGCACAACATATCGCAGCATAACGCCCCGCATAGAACTGATTACTGCCAAGTCCGTTCCCGCCTGTTATGAGAGCCGTGAACCTGACCGTCTTCCCGTAGTATTTGTCGGTATCCTCTATACAGTCAATAAACCATGGGCAAAAGAACTTATCGGTAACATCAAGTATCCCGTCCTTCTCCGGAACAGAAAACTCTTCATTTGCAAAATCTATGCTTCCGTCCGGCTTTGTAAAATATACCTCAGCCAAATTGTTTAAGATCTTTAAAGAACGCCTTACGTCACTCTTTTTGAAACTTTCATCGCACCTGTTAAAAAGGATCACATCCGAAACACTAAGCGGATTCATGATAGTCTGACGCATGTTCATCAGGTACATATCATAAGTGTTCGCATCTACAAGACTGAAAACATTTGAAAGATACCAGCCTTCCGGCAGATCTTTTCTGACAAACGCCTTAAGATCCCACATTCCGTTAAATTCGATATATACGACTTCCGGATTATGAACCTTCTTTATTTCCTCAAGGAAGTCTTCAGTCAGTTCATCCTCTTCTTCAATTGTGACAAGGCTTGTTCCCCTATCTTTAAGAGCATCAATATCGTACTCTTCCTCGCCTTCTTCTGTGCATATGACTACAGAACGTTTTGCGACATCTTCTTTTCTTAATAAAGTTCCCTGCAAAGCTGTGGTCTTCCCGCTATCAAGGAACCCGGCAAAAATATGTACCGCTGTTTCCATTCCCGCTCCTTTTTAAATATGCAACACAATTGCAAATCATTATAATTCTATAATACACGGCGTGTCAATATAATACGCCGCTGTAAAAACTTACACACTTAACTTGGCACTCTCAATTTTTTTACAAAAAACGAACCCCCGAGCTCATTTTGAGTTCAGAGGTCCGTGATCTTACGTCTATAAATAGCTTATTGTAAAACAATTGTAATTATTCTCAATCGTATCCCGGCAGCCTTTCTGATTAATGTTTGAAACACTATCACATTCCGGGATAGAGGTCATTCGTGCAAATTTGAAGTTATATTATTCCCCTCCCCCAAAAGCATGCTACTAAAATCATGCAGATAACAGAGGGAATGAAGATAAGCATTCTGTTTTTCTTATTTCCAAATTGAATATATCCATAACCTAAGATGTTTGCTATTATTAGCGGAATCATTTCAATAGTAAGTAGCCAACCTCCTCTTTCCCATCTTTCCATCGGCAGCATTGCATTTGGTGCATCAACTATAGTGCCTCCGAAAAGAAACAAATAACTGCTATAAGTAAGGCATAGGCAGCTAATCGCATTTAACAAAATTAACAGCCAAGATAATGCGTTTTTCATATTTATAATCCTTATCAAATTCCGATTTTTCAATTTCATATGCAATATACCGAAAGTGCCAAGTCATGCATTCTTAAACTTCATGTTCTGACATCCCTACGTTTCTGCATTCATCACAAATACACATGATCACGCTCTTCCCGTAATCAATCTCAATTCCATATTCATCCATCATCTTTTTGGCTGCGCTCTTAAATATCTTATTATCAAGATGAAAAATCTTCCCGCACACCGAGCACTGGGCATGCATGTGCTCACAGCATGACTCGTGCTCTTCAGAGTACTGATAGCATGTAGCATTTACATCGGCTTCCTTGTATTTGACAAGCTTGCCTTCCTTACTAAGCCTCTCAAGATTGCGGTAAACAGTAGATCTGTCCAAACCGTCACCTTTACCCTTAACGGCATTAAATATGTCCCTTGCCGTAAATCTTGTATCCGCATTATCCTTCAGATATTCTATGATAAGATTTCTTGGTTTAGTCTTATATTCGCTCTTCACACTGCTCTCCCGGAAATCATTTAAGTAGCCATCATTGCCATTCATCAATAAAACTTTCGACCTGTGTTTATTGGTGTACTGTCTTGCTCATCTTCATTCAAATTGTGCAGTATATTGCTAATTATGGATGAAACAGTACAATGATCAATTCTTCCGCAATCTTATCCCTGCTGCCCGTTGGCCTGTCTTATCATATCTTCAACAACAATATCGTAGATTTCACCTACACTATTGCAATACTCGAGAATCTTCCACGGCTCGTTTGTATGAAAATGAATCTTTACAAGATCCTCATCTCCTGCCGCGATCAGGCTGTTGCCCTCAAAATTCTCTGTAATATAATCAGCTATCTCATCCTCGTCGAGATCTTTATCGCGTCTGTCTATAAGAAGCTGTGTATCATAACGATATGCAAACTGATCGTCTTCTGCATCTATTGAATTAATTCCCATATTGTTTTCCCTCCATTATTACAAATTATCTCCTTGATAATACCACATTGCATCATATAAAAGAAATCAAAACATTTGGCTCGCGAAATAGTAAATTTCAAAAAAATTTACTATTCAATAAAAAACGTTGACAAATACCCTCATTCGGGTTACTGTATTATTGTATTATGCATCTAGTACAGTAATACAATATATTTTTTCAGAAAGGAAGACTCACTATGCCATGGAATCTTAATTCGGACGCTCCTATCTTTGTCCAGATTATTGATCATCTACAGACTGATATTATTTCAGGTTTATACAAACCCGGTGATAAACTGCCAAGTGTTCGCGACCTTGCCGCTGAAGCCGGAGTCAATCCAAACACAATGCAAAAGGCGCTCAGTGATCTTGAAGCTACGGGACTTGTTCACTCAGAAAGGACAAGCGGTCGTTTTATTACGGAGGATGACAACATGATTAAAAATATGAGAATATCACTCGTTGATGTACAGATAGAAAATTTCTTCAAAAGCATGGAAAAGCTCGGATTTACCAAAGAAGAAATCTTAAAACTGGTAAAACAGTACACAGACAAAAAGAATTGATAAACACATTTAAAGAAGGAGAAAAGTATGAGTAATCTGTTAGAAATACAGGGGCTACACAAAAAATATGGTAAAAAAACGGCTCTGAATGATATAAATCTTTCAATTGAGCCCGGGCATATTATCGGACTTCTAGGCCCAAACGGAAGCGGAAAAACAACGCTTATAAAGATAATATGCGGTTTATTGCAACCAACAGGCGGTTCTGTTCTTGTTGACGGCAATCCGGTCGGTCCAAAGAGTAAAGCTATTGTGTCCTATCTTCCCGATAGAACCTATCTTGATGAATCTATGACAGTCGGATCCGCTATCGACATGTTTAAATATTTCTATGATGATTTTGACGAGAAAAGAGCTGAAGAGATGCTTTCAAGTCTCAATATAGATCCAAAGAATAAGATTAAGACTCTTTCTAAGGGAAATAAGGAAAAAGTTCAGCTTATCCTTGTAATGAGCCGCAAAGCCAAGCTCTATATTCTTGACGAACCTATCGCAGGCGTAGATCCTGCTGCCAGAGATTATATATTGCGTACTATCATAAGTAATTTTGAACCGTCCGCCTCCCTTATTATCGCTACTCACCTGATCAGCGATGTGGAGCCGGTGCTGGACGAAGCAATTTTCTTGCAAGACGGCAATATCAGGCTTTATAAACCTATCGATGACATAAGAGTCGAAAACGGCAAATCGGTTGATGCACTATTCAGGGAGGTATACAGATGTTAAAGAAACTTATAGCTTATGACTTAAAAAGAACAAGACCGGTAATGACAGGGATAATATTATTTACATTTTTACTGACTATCATAATAGTAATTACCAATGCTTTCACAAATAAAATAGATAACGCTCAAACAGAAAAATTGGAATCGGGCCTCATTCAGACACACAGTGATAATTTACCTCCTATTTATTTTACAATGACCAATATACAGACAATAGCTCTTTTAGCAATTCTTGTTTTAGCTACGCTTGCAACAATATATATGCTCAGATACTATTACAAAACGATATACCTGACACAAGGATATCTATCATTCACTCTTCCGGCAAAAACAACAGAAATTGTGAGTTCAAAAATGCTGGTCACATACATATGGGCTTTAATATTTATTATTCCATCGATATTCATTGGAACCTTTGGATTTTCTGTTGCCGAAAGATTATTTGATCCTCATTATGAAAAGCTCTCTGTAAGTGCCTATTTACCCGGACTTGTACTGTTTGCGCTTGACATATTATTTATTATATTTGAAATTTTCGTTCAGATCATGGCTTTTTTCTTTTGCCTCAGCATCGGACAACTATGCCGCAAACACAAGCTACATGTCACTGTACTTAGCTATATAGGAATTGCCATAGCTTCAATGACCCTCTTTTTTTACAACATGCAAATGCACCAAATGAAACGCGGCACCTGGTGGTGGGATTATGACGATGTGGTTTGTCCCGCTAACATTATCTGCGCGATCATTCTTTTTATAGGCTTCTATGTTGCAACTATAAAGATTACTAACAAAAACCTCAACCTCGAGTGATAATATAAAAATTACATCTTAATAAGATTATGAAGGAGCATCTACGACCGGCAAATGAATTTACATGCAAGCATCCATTCGCTTGCCGGTCTTGTGCAACAAAAAGAACAAGGAGTCTCTAAAAAACTCTTTGTTCTTTTTTTACACGCCATTTAAAATCAAAATATTTAAATCAGCTCTTACAGACAAGCCTTATATATCTCGACAATATCTTCATTCGTAAGCGCAACAAAAGCATCCTTTAAGTAGTTTCCGTCATTTGCATGCGCGGCCATCTCCTCGAAGTGTTCGTCGGTTATCTTAAGCTCGGTAAGATTTTTGGGAATACCCGACTGTGCAAAAAATTCTTCGAGTTTTTCAATTCCCGCGATTGCAAGAGCTTTTTCATCATCACCGTCAAGCCCCCACACATTCTTTGCAAAGCGAACAAATCTCCAGGTACATGAAGGATCTTTTTCCAATATAAAGCGCATCCAGCGCGGAGTAAGTATTGCAAGGCCAATTCCGTGCGTGATGTCATAGAACGCCGACAATTCGTGTTCCATAGCATGACACGGCCAGCCTGTATCCTGCTTTCCATACTGCGGAATACCTGAGCAGGCAACCGATGAAATAGCCATAAGATTTGCACGAGCCGTGTAATTGTCAGGTTCTTTTAGAGCAACGGGAAGATATTTAATTGCAGTCTTAAGAACCCCCTCGGCAATATGATCCGAAAGGTCGCTGTCCTCGGTACGTGAGAAATATCCTTCGAAAATATGGCTCATTATATCCGCAGTTCCCGATGCCGTCTGGTATTTTGAAACCGAGAAGGTATAAGTCGGATCGCAGATAGATGCGTAAGGATATGTATAACTGTTTCCAATCTTTTCATGAGTCTTAAGATTGGTTATAACACCGCCGCCATCATACTCAGATCCCGTCGCACTAAGCGTAAGGATATCGACTAGCGGAAGCGCCTTTAACGTGCCATGATAAGACGCAACCATATCCCATAAGTCGCCGTCATAGAATACTCCGGCAGCAATCGCTTTGGAGCAATCGATCGTGCTTCCTCCTCCAACAGCAAGGATCACATCAATATTGTTCTCCTTGCAGAGCCTAACGCCCTCTTCAACGGATTCAATACGCGGATTCGGCTCAATTCCGGATAATTCCGTAACTTCAAATCCGCCCTTTTTCAGAATGTCGATAACAGTGTCGTAAAGCCCCATCTTCTTGATAGAACCTCCGCCATAGGTCAAAAGAACTTTTTTCCCGAGAGATCTTAAGATCTCATCAAGATGACTGATCTGCCCTTTGCCAAAATAAAGCTTCGTCGGAATCTCGTGAACATAATTGAGCATAAGTAACCCTCCTTGTCTTAGAAAAAAATGTTTTATTCTTGCCTTTTAATCCGAGAAATTATAGTCCATAAGGACTTCCACAACATACTCGGGGTACATCTCCTCAACACGCTTTGAAACCTTGGAAAGAACTTCTCTCTTATTCTTCGCCTCTATATCGATAACAAGGTCAAACCTTATCTCTTTTGTCTTGTGATTCATGTAAAAGCCGTGAATCTGCAAAGCTTCATCGTAATCGCTGACAAGTGCCGAAATCTTCTTGTTCGCCTCTACAGCGACAGAATCACTTGTATTTGTTGAATAAACAGATATTCCCCCCATCATAATTCCCGTATCGATGAACACTTTCTTGGCGATAACCCTGTCGAGCGCATCGATCTCAACAGCGGAAAGCGTATCGGGAATCTCCACATGTGCTGAACCTATAAGCTTCTCGGAGCCATAATTGTGAATAATAAGATCGTACACTCCTCTAACTTCTTCAAGCTCGTTTATACTGGACTTTACCTTCTTTGCAAGTTCAGGCGTAATCCTCTCTCCGAGAGTCATGCTCACGGTATCGCGAAGCGTCTCAAATCCCGTCTTTATAATGATAAAAGAGATCACAACTCCGATGTACGCTTCAATACTAAATCCCGTTGTGATAAAGATAATCGCCGCAATAAGCGTAGCTGCCGAGATAATAGAATCATTGAGCGCATCTTTTCCCGATGCGACAAGCGAATCCGAATCAACCTTCTCTCCCATCTTCTTGGTATATAATCCAAGCACGATCTTCACAACGATCGCAGCCGACACGATAACAAGTGCAGGCGTCCCGTAGTCAGGCGTCTCAGGATGAATTATCTTAGTTACAGACTCGGTAAAAGAAGTAATTCCGGCGTACAGAATAATAATTCCAATCACCATCGCCGAAAGATACTCTATCCTTCCGTAGCCGTAAGGGTGCTTCCTGTCGGGCTCTCTTGCCGAAAGTTTTGCTCCCACAATCGTTATAACCGATGAAAAAGCATCACTCAGATTATTGACGGCATCCATCGTTATCGCAACCGAATGTGACAATACTCCCACAAATGCCTTAAACACCGACAGCAAAATATTTGCCGCAATTCCTATAATACTTGTTCTTACAATACTTTTGGTTCTATCCATTTAAGATGCCTCTCATAAAAAATTTTGAAATTATTTTCTTCGCAGTTTCACCATCAGATGATACCCACACAAACTCAGTTTAACACATATTTTGCACATATATTCATCATTTATTCAATATTCCTCATATATGCATATATATACCGTAATCCGCTCTTGAAAAAAATTCGCATTCCCTCGATAATTGTTTCTATGGACAGACAAGAACAAACTTCTATCAAAAAGGATATGATCTCAATTGACGAAACTGCCGAAATATTGGGCATTTCTTCAGCGACGGTAAAAAACTGGATAAAGCTTCAAAAGCTCTCAGCCACAAAAGCCTCTAAGACATATCTTCTTAATAAAGAAACCGTTCTAAATCTTAAAGAAAACCTTGATGGCTCCGACCTTCTAAAGCGCAGAAGAAACAAGAGTACCGCAAACGGCCGTTTCATCCCAAAGTCATATATCAGCAAAGCGTCGATAAATTACGATACGATATGTTCCGTAATAAAGACCCTTGGTGAAGATAATGCCCTTACCGAGAATGAATTTCTTTCAATCCTTGCCTACTACGGAAGGTCTTTTCTTGATACTCTTTCACTTGATAATTCGGGTAAAAAAAGACTTATCTCCCCTTTACATAATGAAACAGGCGATTCTTTCTCACGCCTTACATCAATATTAAAAGACTATCCGCTCAAATATACGGAGGGTGAAGATACACTCGGCATGCTCTACATCTCGCTTCGCTCGCTTAAGACAAAGAAAGCATCGGGCGCATACTACACACCTTTCTTTGTTGTAGATAAATGCATAGAAAACCTGCATGCGGGCAAAGCCGAAACAATCTGCGATCCGTCTTGCGGAACTGGCAACTTCCTTTTAAGACTCCCAAAAGATATTCCGCTTTCGAACATCTATGGATACGACATAGACGGCACGGCTGCTGCCATTGCAAGGATAAACCTCGCAGTCAAATACGGCATTAAAGATAACGACGATCTCGATATATTATTTAATAACATCAAAGCCGATGATTTCCTTATGCCTTCCAAAAAAGGCGCATCTACGCAGGAATTTGACCATATAATCGGAAATCCGCCCTGGGGCTACTCTTACAGCAAGGACGAAATAAGGACTTTGAGCGAATCCTATAAATGTGCGCGCGTATCGGGAAATCCCGAGTCTTTTTCTATCTTCACGGAAAGAGCTCTGAGCCTTTTATCGGACGGAGGAACCATGTCTTTTGTACTCCCCGAAACACTTCTGGGCGCCGGAGCACATGAGAATATAAGAAGCATCATCGCCAAAAAGGCGCACATCTCCTACCTTTATTATATGGGCGAGATATTTGATAAGGTTCAGTGCCCTTGCATACTCCTTACGCTTAAGACGCATGCCGGTAAAAGTCATACGACCAAAGTCGCTTTTTACAAAAAGAGTCTTTCATCAAAGAACACTTTCAATCCGGCAAAGAATCTTTTCCCCGAAAGACTGATACTTGTAAAAAGCTTTGAAACTATGTGCAAAAGCCTTGATACAAGCTCTTTTCACATGCTATCTGACGATGCCGAAAAAAAGATACTTGATAAGATCGATAAGAGCGATCATTTCACGCTAAAAGGAAACAGCGAGTTCGCCTTAGGGATCGTTACGGGCGCAAACAAAGCTCTTTTATCTCCCGTTAAAAATGCGGGCTTTGAAGAAATCATAAAGGGCTCCGATATTGATAAATATGCAATAAAGAAGATCACCAACTTTATAAAGTACGAACCGTCAAAATTCCAGCAGGTAGCTCCCGAAAACATGTACAGGGCAAAAGAAAAACTCCTGTACAAATTTATCTCGAATACGCCGGTCTTTGCATATGACAACAGGCAGCGCCTTTCACTTAACAGCGCAAATATACTGATTCCAAAGGTTCCAGGCTACAGCGCACTATATATACTTGCAATCCTTAATTCGCCCGTGATATCTTTTTACTACTCTCACACCTGCAAGAATATGAAGGTTCTTAGGTCTGAGATTGAGAGGCTCCCTATCGCAAAATGCGATTCTGCCACAGAAAGGGAAATATCAGAACTTGCGAAAAAAATTCTCGATTCGAACGATCCTTCGCGCTATATGGCTGAAATTAACGGCAAAATAGCCGCGCTTTATAATTTAACTATTGACGAACTTGATATAATAACTAAAAACAAGTAAATAAAGGTTTACTTTTACAGTTTAAAGTGCTATAGTATCATTCGAATATTTATTCATGGAGGACATATTGATGTCATTTGATTACATACAGAAATTACCCACCCCCGATGAGATAAGGGATGAATTTCCTTTAACAAAAGAACTTGCCACTCTCAAGGCTGAAAGAGATGCCATGATCAGTGACGTTTTCACAGGTAAAAGTGATAAATTTCTTGTTATCGTTGGTCCCTGCTCTGCAGACAACGAGGATGCCGTATGCGACTACGTTTCACGCCTTGGAAACCTTAACGATAAGGTTAAAGATAAGCTTATCCTTATTCCCAGAATCTATACTAACAAGCCTCGTACAACAGGTGAAGGCTATAAAGGAATCACTTCCCAGCCCGATCCCGAAGGAAAGACAGATTTCCGCGCAGGTCTCATTGCCATGAGACATATGCAGATCAAGGCCATTCAGGAATCCGGTCTTACTGCTGCCGATGAAATGCTCTATCCCGAGAACTGGGGTTACATCGCTGATATCCTTTCATACGTTGCAATAGGTGCACGTTCTGTAGAGGATCAGGAGCACCGTATGACAGCCAGCGGATTCGACGTTCCCGCAGGAATGAAGAACCCTACAAGTGGAGCTCTCGGTGTAATGCTTAACTCAGTATATGCAGCTCAGCAGTCTCACTCTTTCGTTTACAGAGGCTATGAAGTTAAGACAAACGGTAACCCTCTTGCGCACTGCGTACTCAGAGGTTCCAACAATAAGCACGGCCAGTCGATCCCTAACTATCACTATGAGGATCTGAGCCTTCTTTTACAGCTTTATAACTCAAGAAACATCGTTAACCCTGCTGCCATCATTGATGCAAACCACAACAATTCAAACAAGCAGTTCAAGGAACAGATCAGAATCGTTAAAGAGGTTCTTCACTCAAGAAACCACAACAACGATATCAAGAACCTTGTTAAGGGTGTCATGATCGAGAGTTACATCGAGGAAGGTTGCCAGAAGATCGGTGAAGGCATCTACGGTAAGTCAATCACAGATCCTTGCCTCGGATGGGAAGACACAGAGCGTCTCCTTCTTGATATTGCTGAGTTAGTCTGATCATATCGCGTTTACGCGCACAATTAGAACAACCGGAGAGTCGCTTGCGACTCTCATATTTAATTAAGAAAAGGTGCAAAGGTTATTTCACTTCCTCTGCACCTTTTGTTTATAGGTATAAAAACTTTCCACACCGGAGGAGCGCACAGATGCAGAAAAAAGACTGCATCTGCGCGTTCCTCCGGTATAGTAAGTTTTTTCAGTCCATTTTTGCCATGCGGGCTCTTATATACCCTTCAATTATATCTACCGTCTCATCAATCCCCAATTTCGAGCTGTTAATTGAGAAATCATACAATCTTGAATCGCCCCATTTACCCTGGCAATGGTAATTGTGATAACGCTTTCTCTTTTTATCCTTCTTAAGTATAAATCTGGTCGCGTCATCTTCATCAAGTCCGTAAACTTCCATGACACGCTCAACCTTCTTATCCATATCGCCAAGGATAAAGAATGAGATCAGTCCCGGATAATTTTTCAGCTTTGTTTCAGAGCATCTGCCGACAACAACAAAGGACTCTCCGCTCTTTGCCTTTTCCTCCATAACATCAAACTGCATCTCTGCAATGTTATCCTCGATGGAATTGCTGTATCCGTTTATCCTTCTTGATACGAACACATTCTTTGGTACTTCGTCGTATTTCTCCACAGACTCAAATGTCATCCCCATCTTCCCGGCAATCTCCGTAATAAGATGACGATCATACAAAGGAAGATTAAATCTTTCCGCTATTTTTTCTGCAATAACTCGTCCGCCACTACCAAATTCACGTCCGACGGAAATAATGATCTGAGCCATAAGCATTCCTCCTGAATATTACTATTATAAGTATATTACAAAAAGATATATTGTTGAAATGATCAAAACCAAAACTGTTGCAGGAGCAAGTTTTTTGCAATAGCGTCCCCATGTTACGGGATGTCCGTTCTTAGCCGCAACAGAGGTACCTACTACATTTGCAGATGCACCGATAGGTGTTGCGCTTCCGCCGATATCTGTACCGATAGCAAGTGCCCATGCCAGCGTATTTATAGGCATTCCCGAAGCTGCCGCAAGATTCTTGATAACGGGAACCATCGTTGCCGCAAAAGGAATATTATCAACGAACGCACTTGCAATTGCTGAAACCCAGATGATAATCGCTATCATCATTTTGCTGTTACCGCCGCTGATGTGTTCGATAAATGAAGCAATGATATCAAGAATCTTTGTTTCTTCCAAGCCGCTTACAACGATAAACAATCCTATGAAGAACACAAGTGTCTTGTAGTCGACTTTCTTAATGATCTCTTTTGCATTCTTGCCTGCAGTCAAAAGTGTAATCACCGCGATAAACAATCCTATCGTTGCAACTGTAAGATGTGTTGAACCATGTGTTATAAGAAGCACTACCGCGCATCCGAAGATCACACTGCTAACAATGAAATCTTTCTTATTAGTGATTGCTTCCGACGGATCGGGCAATTTACTCATATCAATTTCTTCGTCACTTGTTGATACAAGCTCTTTTCTGAATGCGAAATACAAGAAGATAACAGATACGACCAGACTTATTCCGGCTATAACACCTGTATTTGTAAGGAAATCAAAAAATGACAATCCCAAGGATGTACCGATTATGATATTCGGAGGATCTCCGCACATTGTCGCACTTCCGCCAAGGTTGGCGCAAAATATTTCCGACAATATCATTGGTACGGGATTAAATTTAAGAAGCTGCGCAAGTTCTACAGTCACAGCTGCCAGAAACATGATAACGGTTATACTGTCAATAAACATTGAAAGTACCGCTGCCATTATTGTAAACGTGATAAAAATCGAAATGGTCTTACATTTGACCAAGAAAGCTATCTTCATGCAAAGCCAACGGAAAAACCCCGCTTTGGCCATTCCTTCAACCATCAGCATCATTCCTGCGATAAAAAGGATTGTTGCCCAGTTGATTCCCGCACTCTCCGACTCTTCGATCTGATACCAGAAATCACGGGTAAAAAAGTCCTTAAAGGCAAGTGTATTCAGTATAGCTTTGATGTCCCCCATACATATACCAAAGACGACGACAAGCGTCAGAATACCGCTGCCCAGTGTAACATAATGCCTTTCAATCTTGTCCATAACGATCATAACGAACATTCCGACAAAGATGATGACGGCAAAAATCTGTGCTGCTAACAAAGTATGTCCTCCCACTAATTCTTTTATCTGCCAGGCAAGCCACACCCCTATGGGTAATATGCCTGCCTGCCAAAAATAATCCTTCAAAAGAATAACATCTGGAGAATTTTTATACAATACTTTATTGTTAAAAAAATCACACTAGGACAATTTTATTATTTTAGATACGACACCGTCATCATTATAGTACAATCTTAACTTCTTAGCGCCACTCTTAATATAATTCTCAAAATCCGCTTTGGTCTTTGTAGTATCGTCTTCTACATATTCAAAATTGTCTGCAAGCTTATATTCAAAGGTACTCTCTCCCTTTACTTCTTTTTCGGCCTCACTTTCATCATCACTGATCGGCACCCCTACACAATTTACTGATAAGATGTCATTTGCGTAACTTGCCTCAACATCAATATAATTCTCAGTTGTAGGAATATCATCAATGACATTTACTTCGCCACTTCCCGTTATCTCAAGATACTTCACCTTGAGCATTCTGTAATACGGCCTCCAGCCTACATCATTGATATCATATCTGACATATTCCGGAATCATCATATATACATTATCTCCGATCTTGGAAACGGCATTATTCGGCACATTCATCCAAAAACCGGATTTAGCGATAGGGCAATTCGCAAATTCATTTACTACAGTCTTGATATTATCTTTATCTTCATAATAGATTAAAGGAGCTTTTTCATTTGCATCCTTTTTGTTCTCGTAATATTCCTTTCCAATAGAGTATGTTCCCTTACTATCATCCACTTTAATCTGCCCGTCGGAAGTAATGTACATATTACCATCATCCGATACCACATCGCTCGTATTGTCATACAACACTTCAATGCTATTCTCCGCTCCTTCCTTTGCAGAATAGATTATTCCTGCATTATAAAATGAAGCTGAGCCCTCATAATCGCAATAATGCACGTATAAAGTATCATTATCTTTCAGTATATCTCTAATTTCCCATGAAATAAGAAATTCATCGCCGGCAACCTTTTTCGGATTTGTTTTTCCAAGACAAACTTCTTTATTTGTTTCCGGATCATATTCGTAAAAGATATCCTCTTCATCCCCATCTATGCAGTAATATAGTTTGCCGTCCAAAAATTCCGCTGCAGAATAATAATCCTGTGTTTCCTTTGACATCAGCTCTTTATCATCTTTATATACGTTCAGATGATTTACATTTGCTTCCTCCGGCTTGTCAAAGACATTGACAACAATTGCCCCCGTCTTTTCATCAATACTTAATAAATCGCCTGCTATATCTTTAGAATGGTCAACTTCCCTGGTATCAATATTTACTCTGTATACAGTATAATCATTATTCTCACCGTCATACTTTTTCAGGTAGAAAAATCCATTGGCATAATACAGTCCACCAAATCCATCATCCTCCATAAAGACTTCCGTACTCTTTGTGGCAGGATCATAGATACAGAGTTCTGACTTCTTGGAATAATTCGAATATAAATTTCCTGCCCCCATTATCAGACCATTCTCACAAAGGTTTGATTCTGAAAAGGTATCCTCATCATATCTTCTATAAAAGACTTTCCCGTTTATACTCACAAAATATGAGCCGTTTCCGATAACTTCATCGTTCTCATGTGCTTTGCGTACTTCTAAGTCTCCTTCGTCTTCCTGATTACCACTATCTTCCGTTCCTGATGACGCCTCTTGTGTCACCTGTTCTTCCGACTTCGGAGCTTCACTTGTTTTAGCGCATCCGTAAAAGGTTATTGTGACCAGCATTAAGGCAACTATTAATCTTTTCCTCATATTTTTCTCCCTGTCTTATGATTTAGTAGTTTAATTGAAAAACAATTTACCACAATAAAAAAGAAAGAGGACTTGTGTTACTCACAAGCCCCCTTTTAATATCTATTGATATTTTAACACATTATCTGATTCTTGCCCATTCATACGGATCTTTGGGCGTATTTTCTTTATTTACATACTTAGACAAAGTATTGCTCGGAGAAAAGCCCATCATATCCTGAATGGCTGAAATTTCCGCACCGTTTTTAACAAGATGTGCCGCAAAAGAATGTCTTAATGAATGCGGCGAAATATCACTGCTTACACCCGCTTTCTGTGCATAGAATTTAACAATCTTCCACACGCCCTGGCGGCTAAGCTGCTTACCGTCGCAGTTAAGAAAGACATATCCTTTGTCTTCTCTTTTTCCAAGTAATGCCTTTCTGGCCTCAAGAAGATAAGATGTCACAGCACTTCTTGTCATCTTTCCATACGGAATAACACGGTCGCCTTCCTCTGATTTCATCTTCGGAAGAATAATACACCCAAGTCCCATATCAATATTACTGAGTTTGAGCGAAATAATCTCCGAAACTTTAAGTCCCGTGGAATAAAGCATCTCAAGGATTGCCTTATCTCTTACTCCCTTCGGACTGTCACTGAATTCCTGATTCAAAAGATCCAAAGTCTCTGTATCGGAAAGAATTCTCGGAGTCTTTTTGGACACAGAAACAGAAGGACTTTTTATGACCTCCGCAGGGTTATCCGGGATATTTCCGTTCTCAACAAGAAATGCAAAAAAATTCTTGATTGTCGTGTTATATCTTACTATTGTAGACACAGCCATCTTCTTTTCTTTTAAAAGAGCCTGGTACTCCGATATAATATCCTCTGTAACTTCAGTTATATTATGTACTCCGCGTTCTTCAAGAAAGCGAACGAACAACAGAGCATCATGTTTGTATGAACCAACCGTGTTTTCAGAATAATCTTTGACGCTTTTAAGGTACTCGATAAATGCGTCAACAAGACATTCCATTTCAGATTTTACCATCTACCAATTCACCTAATCTGCTGTACACATCAAGGCAGTCAAGTGTTGCATAATAATCCATAGGAGTCTCGGCTCTTCGGATAAGTTCAACACTACCGTCCTCTCTGAGAAGCAATTCCGCACTTTTTAGTTTACCGTTATAGTTGTAGCCCATTGCATATCCGTGGGCACCTGTATCATGTATATAGATATAATCTCCCATATCGATCTTGGGAAGTTTTCTGTCAATTGCAAATTTATCGTTGTTCTCGCAAAGTGAACCTGTCACATCATAAATGTGATCGCAAGGCTCATTCTCTTTTCCGAGAACAGTGATGTGATGATATGAGCCATACATAGCCGGACGCATAAGATTTACCGCGCAGGCATCCACACCAATGTACTCCTTGTAGATGTGCTTCTCATGAATAGCCTTAGTTACAAGTGCTCCGTAAGGTCCCATCATGAATCTTCCCATCTCTGTAAAGATTGCTACATCATCCATTCCTTCAGGTGCAAGGATCTTGTCATACTGCTCCTTAACGCCTTTTCCGATAACATGGATATCATTAGGCTCCATATCGGGTGTATAAGGAATTCCAACACCGCCTGAAAGGTTGATAAATGCAATCTTTGCGCCTGTAGCTTTCTGTACTTCAACCGCAAGTTCAAAGAGCTGTCCGGCAAGCTGAGGATAATACTCGTTTGTAACCGTATTACTTGCAAGGAATGCATGAATTCCGAAACGCTTTGCGCCCTTACTCTTAAGAATCTTAAATGCTTCGATAAGCTGATCCTTTGTCATTCCGTACTTGGAATCGCCGGGGTTGTCCATGATTCCATTACTCATCTTGAACACTCCGCCCGGATTAAATCTGCATGATATTGTCTCAGGGATCTTTCCGAGTGTCTTCTCAAGGAAAGCAACATGTGTGAAATCATCAAGATTTATAATTGCTCCGAGCTTGTCTGCAAGTACAAACTCCTCAGCGGGCGTATCATTTGACGAGAACATGATCTCACTTCCTTCTGCTCCAACCGCCTTACTGAGAATAAGCTCTGTCTTGGAGGAACAATCGAATCCGCAGCCGTTGTTTCTAAGTATGTCAAGAAGCACAGGATTCGGATTGGCCTTAACGGCAAAATATTCCTTGAATCCTTTATTCCATGAAAAAGCGTCATATACAGCCTTTACATTATTTACAAATCCTTTTTCATCATAGATATGAAAAGGTGTCGGATACTTCTTTACGATATCTTCAATCTGTTCTTTTGTTACAAATGCTTTCTTCATAATTTCCTCCGAAAAAATCAACTATTTTCATTTATATAAACTGTGACTCTGTTTTGGATTATATCCGCCACTTCCTCTGCTGTCTTTTGGCCACAGTAAAATGCCGAAGCTTCTTCAGCAATTATATTGGTAATTTCATTATTCATACAATCCAATGAATTTATTGAAACTGTATAATCATAAAACTTGCTCACTTCCTCTTGAGATAATGGTTTCATTTTCACCATTACATGATTTATCTGATCCCATAGCTGAGCGCTCTCATCGTCATCGCTTTTTTCCTTTGTAGCTTCCTGCAGCTCTTCTTCAAATTTTTGTTTTACAGTGGAAAATCCACTATAAGAATCATCTTTGTCCGATAATATAAGTTCTTTTACAAACTCAAGTGCAATATCCTTATGAGCTGTGTTGCTGTTTACAGCATATAATTCGCCGTTTATAGAAGCAATATTTTCTCTGCTGTTATTTGGATAGCCTACAAGCTCGATGTCGTCATTAAATACAAGCTGCTTAAGTCTTGCATATTCATTGAGATTTGAAAAAAGTTCTCTATAGTAGATTCCTTTATCCTCGGCATAGCTCTTATCTATTTCTGCAAGATTGCTGTGTCCGCTTGCTTTATCCGGAAACTTATTTATAAAGTTCAAAAACTCAATAAACTCAGGATTTTTAAAATCACACTTTTTCTCATTCCAATCAATACACTTATCCGCATAATGCGGCATAAGTAAATTGCCATAAGATTTATTATGATTGGAGCCAAAAGCTTTTTCGTAATCAGTACCGTTGCTCTTTATAAGATCATCAAGCTCTTTATATGTAAGTGATCCCTTTCCCTTGGCAAATTTTGCTCTGACAGCACATGTTGCGACTTTAAAAGACGGCATAAATGTATACATTTTACCATCATATTTCATCATCTCGGCGATATTTGGAAGAAGTTCTATTCCCTCCAAAGCACCGCCTTTATCAAATTCAGGTGTAAGATCAAGAAAAATTCCCTTATCAACGTACTTTTTTACATTTCCGTCAACATTTATAATATCGGGCGCTTTTCCGGATATTATATCCATATCCAGTTGCTTTCTTGCTTCTTCCTGTTCATCGTCCGAATATAACTTAGAATAATCAATAACTTCTATTTCATACTTGTCATTTGACCTGTTAAACTTCATTACTTCGCTTTGAACATCCGGCTCAAGCCACATGGTTCCCAAAGTAATTGTAGTCTTATCCGAAACTTCATCGGGATTTTCTTTGGTAAATCTTAAAAGAGAAGTATCATCACCTGAACCTACCGGTAAATCTATAATAAAATCGGTATCACTCAGTGCAACAGCTTGCCACTTGTTTCCGCCCACATACTCTGTTGCCGAATCGATGTTTGAAGCTCTGAAGTCAAGCAGTTTATTCTTTTCTCCGGAATCAGGATCGTATTTGTAGACTCCGTCAGTCCATAAAGCAAATAAATTACCTGCTTTATCTGTAAAAAAAGAATACCGAAGCGTATCACTTATACCACTAAGCGCTTTGTCAGCCGTTTTCTTTTCAAGATCGATAATTACATTGGATTCATCGGTTCCTTCATGGTATATCATCAGGATTCGATCACCCGATAACATTATAAATGAATAAATAATACCGTAATCGTCGTAATCACCGATAACTTTTTTATCAACAAGCATTCCAAAGCCGTTTTTATCATCATATGTCTGAATTCCGTTTGGAGTACATGATACAAGACCGTATTTTTCACTCCACGCCAAACCGCTTATTTCAGAATTCCCGCTGAATTCTTCGGAAACATCCGCTTTAAAAAGCTCTTTTCCCGTAGGATCAAACTTACCAAGAAAAACTTTATCTTCGCCGGAAGACTTATCCAAACATTGCAGATACGCGTTTCCTTCTCCGTCGAACGCACAAGCTGTTATATCACAACCTGTATCAAAAGCCTGTAGCTGTGTGCCGTCAGGATTAAATGAAATGCATCTGCCCTTTCCGTCTTTGGAATTGGCAGCAAGCATGATCTTTCCATTTACATAATCGGCAGAAACAATATCTTCGCCATCAGCAATAATACCTTCAAGGTCTTTCTGTTTAAAAACATGTTCCTTATCAACCTCTCCGCTTTTGGAAACAGCGCTGTCTCCAACAGAAGAACTATTCTTATTTCCGCATCCGGAAAAAGACGTTACACCTAAAGCAAAAACGATGATGCAACATGCAATTCGTTTTAATTCCCTATTTCTCATTATATCTCACTAAAAATGTCTGCTTTACCAGTTAATTAATTATACGAATGCGAATTCATTTACCACTTTAACATGGTAGTGCATAAAAATGCAAGAAAAAAATTATATCGAAAAATCGATTTTCTTATAGAGAAATACTGACTTTATCAATATTTCCTCAGATATCCTCAATTTGCCAATCAATCGGCTCCATGCCATTCTGCTTCAGGAACTCATTAGCCTTGCTGAAATGTTTGCAACCAAAGAAGCCTCTGTATGCAGAAAGTGGACTCGGGTGAGGTGCCTCGAGTATCAAGTGCTTAGGATTATTGAGCATACTCTTTTTCATCTGGGCAGGTCTGCCCCAGAGCATATAAACTACCGGTCTGTCCTGTTCGTTTACTTTTCTGATAATCGCATCGGTAAACTCTTCCCAACCTCTTCCTTTATGAGAGTTAGCGGCATGGGCTCTTACAGTCAAAACGGTGTTGAGCAAGAGTACACCCTGATCCGCCCATTTTTTCAGATAGCCGTTATTGGGAATCTTGCAGCCAAGATCGTCATTTAATTCTTTATAAATATTCACAAGAGACGGCGGCGGATCTGCCTTACCGGGAAGCACCGAGAAAGAAAGTCCGTGAGCCTGTCCGGGCTCATGATACGGATCCTGCCCAAGGACAAGAACCTTAACTTTCTCAAGCGGTGTCAAATGAAGTGCATTGAATATATCCTCTGAATCGGGATATATAACATGAGTACTGTATTCTTCTTTTACAAACTCAAAGAGTTTTTTGTAATAATCTTTATGAAATTCGTCGCTCAATGCCGGCAACCAGTCATTTGAGATCATTGCCATTGTAGTCACAACCTTCTTTCTTTTATAGCCTTACTGAAACGCCTTTGTTCCTTAAGTACTTCTTTACATCACATATCTCAAGTTCCTTGTAATGGAAAAGAGAAGCCGCAAGAGCCGCATCTGCCTGGCCTGTTGTAAGTGCATCATAGAAGTGCTCCATTGTTCCCGCTCCGCCTGAAGCAATTACAGGAACATCAACAGCTTCCGATATCTGTCTTGTAAGCTCTATATCATAACCGGCCTTGGTTCCGTCGGCATCCATACTTGTAAGAAGTATTTCTCCCGCTCCAAGCTCAGTTACTTTTTTTGCCCATTCTACGGCATCAATTCCCACATCGATTCTTCCGCCGTGCTTATAGATATTCCAGCCTGAGCCGTCTTCTCTCTTTTTTGCATCAATCGCAACCACAACGCACTGGCTTCCGAATTTGTCGGCAGCTTCAGCAACAAGCTCCGGCCTGTCAATTGCAGCGGAGTTCATCGAAACCTTGTCAGCACCTTCTCTGAGGATTGCCTTAACGTCATCAACTGTTCTGATTCCGCCGCCAACGGTAAAGGGAATGAAAACTTTTTTGGCAACTTCCCTGACCATGTCAGCAACGGTGGCTCTTCTTTCATTTGATGCGGTTATATCCAGGAAAACAAGCTCATCTGCGCCGGCCTTGGAATATGCTTCTCCAACGGTAACAGGATCACCTGCATCCTTCAAATTTACGAAATTTATTCCTTTTACAACCCTGCCGTTATTAACATCGAGACAGGGAATAATTCTTTTTGTATGCATACCTGTTCCCTCCTTATACCGCCAAAAAGTTCTTAAGTATCTGCATTCCTACCTCAGAGCTCTTTTCAGGGTGGAACTGGCAGGCAAATACATTGTCTTTTTCAACGGAAGCTTCAATGCGAACCGAGTAGTCGGTTGTCGCTGTAACGATGCTCTTATCTTCTGCCTGAAGATAATATGAATGAACAAAGTATACATACGATTCGTCATCGAGTCCCTTAAAGAGTCTGCCCTCTCTTGGGAAAGAAAGGTTATTCCAGCCTATATGAGGCACTTTGTAATATGTTCCTTCTTTATCTATATTGGGAATTCTTACGATTTTTCCACGCAAAATGCCCAGGCCGCTGACTCCCTCCGATTCCTCACTTGAATCGAACAAGAGCTGCAGTCCCAGGCATATTCCCATAAACGGAATGTTCTTATTTATCACCTCTTTTATAGGCGCTTCCATTCCGTATTCCTCTATTTTTTTCATTGCATCGGAAAAAGCTCCGACACCGGGAAGCACAACGTGATCTGCTCTGTATATTTCTTTCGGATCTCTGGTGATGACAGTATCGGCGCCCAAATACTCAAAAGCCTTTTCAACGCTCTTTATGTTACCGGCATCATAATCAATAATTGCTACCATCAGGCATCAAACCCCTTTCAATACTTTCGATGCCTTCGGTGACAATATGCAGATCATTCTTCAAACATCCCTAAAACTTCCATGATTCTGATAGTATAATCTCTGTCTTTCTTAATGGAATTGATCTCATTGATATCTTCCTCAGAAAGACCATAGTTCTCTGAAAGCAACGATTCTATACTATCGTACACGCTAGTCACTTGAATTTCAACATTAAACTTTGTTGCCTCTTCAAGCAGGCCTTCTTTATTACGTTCTGCCATAAGGAGCATATCAAGAGCTTCAACGTCCTTATTCATGGACTTGTAATTCTCGTATCCGTTGAGATATCTCTCTGCCCATGCGATCACTCTTGACCTCTCATACATGGTCTTCTGCTCAGTTGTCATTGTTTTTCCATGAAAGAGCTTATATGCACCTATGAAATCACTCTGAACATATGCAAGCTTAGCTTTATCCGTCGCAGTTTTGACGGGAAGTATAAGCGCCGGAATACATACGAGAATTCCAAGGCTTGCCGCAAAAACTCCGGAAACAACAATTTTCTTAGGCGCTATAGCCTTACTTGGCGAAGTAGGTTCTTCCGGAGCCTTAGGTTTCTTTTCTTTCTTAGGCTTCTTTTCCTTCGGAGGCTTCTCCTTCTTAGGCTTCTTCTCCTTAGGCGGTTTCTTTGCCTTCTCTTTTTTCTTCTTCTCTTTCTTTGGCTTTGGAGCTCCTGCCTCTCCAAGCTCAGAAAGAACCTTCTGATTCTCATCGGTAAGGCTTGCAAGCCCTTCCGTACCGAAGTCTTCAAAATCATCGTCTTCTTCGGTAAGTACTCTCAGAAGTTTTTGTAAAAAGTTTTCTTTGCGGTGCTTTCTGTGCTTGCCATGCCCGTGTTCTTCAGCATTATCTTCATTTTCCGGAAGATCCATGTCAGGGAGTGCCGAAATTGCATCAAGCGCAAGATCCGTTCCAAGATCGTCAAATCCCGTTTCGGTAATCGCATCAAGAATATCTTCTTTGCTGATTTCCTCTTCCTGAGGTCCAATTTTCTGATCAAGATGCGCCGTATCTTCAAGCGACTCAACTTCATCGTTGGCAAGACTATTCATAAGAGCATCGAGATCCGGCATAGAAACATCTTCGGAATCCTGCATTATCTCTTCTGCAGATATTTCCTGCGGTTCATCGCCAAGAATCTTGGCAACTTCTCCCTCAGTTGTCTCATATGACTCAGTCATACCGCCAAGAAGCTCATCTAAGTTCGCTTCAAGATCGTTAAGATTAATATCGTCTTCTGAAATTTCATCAAGTCCCACAGGGGAATGATGCTCATCTTCTTCTATAAAGCCAAGATCTGTAGCGGATACACTTATTTCTTCGTTATCGGAAGCTCCCTCATCACCGGGTGTTTCCAATGCATCCACTGCATCTCCTTCATTTGATGCATCTGCAGTCTCAGGTGTCGAACCATCCGCATCAGCGCTTCCTTCACCTGTAAGTTCATCCATGTTTAAAAGACTTTCAAGTTCAGAGAGACTGTCTTCCGAGACCATCCCGTTGGCCCCTTCTTCACTTGAAGGTTCCTCTGAAGGAGCACTTTCTCCGCCTGCTTCCTCACCTGCTTCCGCGTTTGATGCTTCTTCATTAGGTGTTTCTTCATTTGTCTCATCGATAGTAAGATCATCAAGACTTTGCAGATCAAGTACATCATCAGATGAATTCGGCTCACCTACTCCCTCTGCCTTTCTTTCTCTGTCGATGATATCGCTAAGGCTGCTCTCCTGTCCGTCAGGCGATTCCATCAAACTTCCTCCCGGCATATCGTCGAGAAGATCTGTAAGGATTTCTTCAGGAGTCTGATCTGCATCAGATTCTTTTTCCAGAATTAAATTATTGTCATCCGGAAGATCCACCTCCGGAGCCATTTCCGCCAAAGCATCGACAAGCTCCGAATCATCTATGATAGGGACTGTCTCCGCAACTTCAGGGATAACAATATCTTCCTGCGCAGCTTCCTCACTGGCCGAAACATCATTCTGCCTGTCAGCTTCATTTTTTTCCGCATCGGCAATTGCCTCATCCAAAGCAATCTCTTCCGCATCACGAACATCTTCTTCCGTCGGTTCATTTCCAACTGTAAATGTCG
The DNA here is from genome assembly GCF_000424465.1 of Butyrivibrio hungatei NK4A153. Classification (GTDB taxonomy): domain Bacteria; phylum Bacillota; class Clostridia; order Lachnospirales; family Lachnospiraceae; genus Butyrivibrio; species Butyrivibrio hungatei_A. The sequence continues at coordinate 37,600 of NZ_AUJY01000024.1, forward strand.
GGATTTCCGGATCTGTGGGCTTTTGAATATCGTCAAGAAGACTTGCAAGCGAATCGTCAATCAGTTCATCTCTGTCGGCTTTATCCATAAGCTCGCCGACTTCCGCAATTTCCTTATTACCGGTTGAATTATCTATGAGCGCACCAATATCCTCCGATTCACTGTCAAGCAGTTCAGCGGAGTTCTCACTGTGGGCTTTAGAAGACATTCTGCTAAGTGCCGATTGAGGATTACTATTTGATTTTGCTGAATTCAACAAGCTGTCGAGATATTCCTCATCACTAGACTTCATAGTCCTTTACTCTCCTGCATAATATAGTTAACAGAATTCATTTTGATTGATTCCGTTTTATCCTCTATCTCCGGGATGTGCTGGTATAACCTCTCATGAACCCTTATGAGATGTGCTTTCTTATTTATAAAAGTCACTTTCTCAAAAGGCCATCTGACAACAGTCGGATACTCAAGTCCGACACCAAGTTCAAGAACAAGCAAATTGGAATTTAATGTGTTCGTCAGATACTTCTTGTAAATATCCCAATTGCCAAGATATGCACTCTCATTGTATTTAATGTTATTATATTCCTGTCTCTTCTGATTAAGATAAAGCTCTTTTCCGTTCATAACAGGTTTGGGAAAAGAAATATCGCCTGAAAGAACACCGTTATCCGATACGATAATATCGTGAATCTTATTTACAAGAGACATAAATTCTTCGCATTTATCGGCACTGTATAGTTCACCGTCCGATTCATCGTTCTGAAGATACATGCAATTACCGCATGGATACACGCTTTTTGTTGGATCAAATCCGAACAAAAGTGCATCCTGAAAGCAAATATCACTTACAAGAAAATGCTTTTTATCTCCAATAAGTTTTTTGAGTCCTTTATATGCACTCTCAATTCTCTCATCGGAATTGTAATATGCGTATTCATATTCGATCACGGGTAAAAGCCATTCATTGCCTTCTTTGCCCGAATACTCGATTATCTCTTTATATCTATCGTCATTTTTGAGTCCGTTCTTGACCCAATTCCATTCATTTCCTATTCCGATTAGGACAAAATCTGCTTTTTCTATCTGCTCTAAAAGTGTTTCAGCCATTATATTTTAGAAAACCTTTGCATTTTATGAATAAATTAAAACACTCCCCTTATTGAGACAGTCACTGAAAACTCGTTTCATAACTGAGCCAACAAAGGGAGTTCAAGTCAGTACGTATCAGCGTGCACTTGGTGCATTTACAAGTTCATCGATAACAGCAACGAGATTTCCGATCTCAGGCTTTGAAAGCTGTCTGTCAGCACCCAAAGATTCGCCTTTTCTTCTCATCTCTTCGTTAACCAAAGAAGAGAATATGATAAGCGGAATCTTCTTAGTAGCATCATCGCTCTTAATAAGCTTGGTAAGTCTGTGTCCGTCCATGATAGGCATCTCGATATCGGTAATGATGCACTTTATATCATCAAGAGTTCCTTTTTCCTTACATGATTTAATGTAATCATAAGCAAGCTTACCATTTTCGAAGTGGATTACATTGTTATATCCGGCCTTATTAAGTGAATCAACAATAAGTCTGTTAAGGAGCTGTGAATCCTCTGCAAGAACGATCGGCACCTCATTTCTGGGTCTTGTTCCGATTTCTTCAAGAGCATCCATATTAAGTCCTGTATTAGGGTTAATATCAGCAACAATCTTCTCAAAATCAAGAATAATAATAAGCTGATTTTCAAACTTTATAATACCTGTGGAGATACTCTCCTCAGTTTTAGAAATTGTAGCATTTGGCTTAATAATATCAGCCCATGATACTCTGTGAATACCAACAACCGCATCAACATGGAATGCGATATCGAGCTTATTGAAGTTTGTAATAATAAATAATCCACCGGGCTGAGAAGCACCACGCTGTAAACAGTTCCTTAGGTCAATCGCCGTAATCATGGTGTCACGTGGCATGAATATTCCTTCAATACTCGGATGAGCATTAGGTACCGGTGTAACCTCCTGATAGACAATTATTTCCTTGATCTTAGCAACATTGATTCCATAGCAATGGTCATCAATCTTAAACTCAAGGACCTCCAATTCATTAGTTCCGTTTTCAAGCAGGATTTTTGATTCCATTCTCTCACCTCACGTGTAAATATAATAGATTAGGATTTTTCGCTTAGAAAGATTCAAAAAATCGAAAACTATCAGATTAAGTATATCTTTAATTAGTATAGCATAGTTTTCTGAAAATAAATACAAAAAAACTAAAAAGACGGGCAGTTGACCATCTTTTTAGTTTTCATTAATAACTTTTTTATACTTTAAATTAATAATTAAAAAAAGATTTGCACTTTCAAAACCGAACACTGAATTATCTCTTCCAGATTTATCTATACACCTATCTTTTGGATAAGCCCTCGACCTATTAGTACACATCAGCTGAACATGTTACCATGCTTACACCTTGTGCCTATCTAACCTCGTACTCTACAAGGGGTCTTACTGCCGAAGCAGGGATATCTCATCTTGAGGGGGGCTTCACGCTTAGATGCCTTCAGCGTTTATCCCGTCCGGACGTGGCTACCCAGCCTTATGCATCTGGCGATGCAGCTGATACACCAGCGGTCCGTCCATCCCGGTCCTCTCGTACTAAGGACAGCTCCTCTCAGATATCCTACGCCCGCGCCGGATAGGGACCGAACT
>NZ_AUJY01000025.1 GCF_000424465.1 Butyrivibrio hungatei NK4A153
ATGCGTAAGCTTCGTGATGAGTATGGCCACATTCTTGAAGAGAAGAAAAAAGAGTTTAGGGAGTATGCGGGGATCAATAAAGATATCCATGAGTACCTGATTGCAAAGCGCAATTTGGAAATGTTGTATCGCCAGGATCAAAGCAAAAATGAAAAAGAGGGTCGTGATAAACGTACCCGAAACTCACGGACTGAGTCTGTGTTGTAAGAGCCGCAAAACGCGTTTGTCGGACAAACGCACTGCTTGCCACAACGACCCTCAGCGCCGGCAGGATGAAAAGAAGAAAAATTATCAGGAGGATTAAAGTAATGAAAGTAAGCATTAAAGCAAATAAGCTTGAAGCAAGTTCAAACAATGTAAGAGGTCTTTGTACAGTAACTTTTGGAGATTGCTTCGCAGTAAGAAATATCTCAATCGTAGAAAGCAAGAAGGGTGGTACCTTTGTATCGATGCCAAGTTTCAAGACTAAGACTGTTGATGAAGAAGGAAATCCGATTTTTAAGGATATCGCTTTTCCTGTTACTAAGGAGTTTCGTGAAGAGCTTTTTTCGAAGATTAAGGAAAGTTATGAGTCGGGGGAAGTGGCTGAGCTTGAGTGGTAAGGGATTAAAAGATTGAGCTTATCATAGTCAAATATTATATTTGGTTTGACATGTATCTTCTTTTGATTTATCATATATTGTATAGAACAAATGTTCAGGCAACTATATATAGTTGGGCGGGTGTCGTATTTATTATCTCATCTGAAAGAAAGGAGGGGGTATTTATGAGTAAAAGAATATCAGTTACAAGTGAGTCTTCAACTGGTAGAAATATGACATTTCATGATAACTATACGGGTAGCAATATGAGTCGTATTCAATTTGTTAATTCGATTAAAAGTGGCAAATATGAAAATTATCATATAAGGAATATAAATGGTGTTGATACACCTGTTTCTAATCCTGATAGATCTACCAATAATAATCTTGGTTAATTTGTTTTACGATATTCGCCCAACTCTGTAGTATCTTTTAATAAAGGGGCTGTGAAATTAATCAGCCCCTTGTGATTTTATTAGTATTCAATATCTTTTTGGGGCCAAAATGAAAGTGGACGCGATTGGTTCTTTTTAAGTTTGGCACAACATTTATCAGTGACGGCGCATTCAACGTAATGAAGATATTTTATAAGATTGCGCTTACGTTATTTGGGCAGATGCCCATATTTTTTTGAAAATGTTCCGCAGGACTTCATGTTTTTTTGATGCGCACCCATGCATTTTTTGCTAATTTGTGAAACAAAGAAGTTTGATCCAATCATGTACGATATAATGCCAATGAAATTATTTCTTTGTAGAATTTGCGCAGATAAAATAGGAAAATAAAAATACCGTAATCTCGAAGGGGGCTTATAAATGATTTCTGCTAATCAATACAAATTGACTTGGAGTCATTTTGATGACATAAATCCAGATAAAAGAACAGCTTTTGAAAATCTTTGCCGCTCTTTATTTTGCAGAAAATATGCAGATATATGTGAGGTAGTTCATTCTGATCCAAATCATCCTGGAGTTGAAGTTGCGCCGGTGCATTCTCAGGATGGTAATGAAATGATTAGTTTTCAGGCAAAATATTTCGATGGCAATATAGGATATGACCAGATTAAAGCATCCATGAAAACAGCGATAGAACATTATGGTGGAACACTTGATAAAATCTATCTTTACTGTAATAAGGATGTAACAACTACCACAAAATCATACATCGACATTGAAAAAGCATTAATGGATGCAGGCATAGATTTAGTTCCAATTACTGGGCAAAGCATCTTGTACGGTGCGTTGGAGTTTCCGTCTATACTTGCTTGCTATTTTGGCATAGATAAACTTGAAAAAAGTTGGTTTGAGCTAAATCTAAAAATGGCATTAGATAATTTGGGACGTAGGTATAATGACAAATTTAACATTGATACGGATGCCAAAAGGAAGATGTCACTTTTTCTAAATAATGAAGAAGGTATTTCATTACTAAATAGAAAAAAAGCGGACGTAATAGAAGCGCTAAAAGACATTAAATGGCGTTGTGATGGGAACTATAAAGGAATAATTAATAATCTTATTAATGAGATTGAGAATTTACCCGATGTGCAAATTGGATCAGTTTCAGATGTATTTAAGTGGAAAGAATTATTAGAAGACTCAAACAAAGAAGAGCTAACGGCGTTGACAGAATCAATAGCTGTAATTGAAGGAGCTATAGCCAAAGAAACTCCTGGTTCAGATCGATTTAATGAGTTGAGGAGTGAACTGTATGTCGTTAAGGTCATTTTAAAAAGCATCGAACAATTGACAATAACCAGGTTCGAAAAGAGTTTGCTTTGTAGTCAGACCTTGCTTGTTACGGGAGAGATGGGGACAGGAAAATCTCAGTTATTAGCAATATCAGCAAAGAGTGAGTTGAGTGAAGGGAAAAATGCTTTACTGATGCTTGGCCAAACATTTACATCCGATGAACCGGTTGAAATGCAGATGATGAATGGGCTGGTGAAGATCGATGCTAATGAATCATTTGATGCTTTATTGGGTGTAATGGATGAGATTGCTTATGAACGAAATGAGCATGCAATTATTTTTATTGATGCTATTAACGAATCTCGAGACAAGGACATTTGGGTAGAGGGGTTAAATCGCCTTATAACGATTATTGGGCAGTATAATAACCTCCGTCTGGTTGTGTCGCTACGCAGTGGATTTGAACAGATTCTGTACAGTGACAAAGTTCAGGATGATTTAAAAGCAGGGAGAATAGCATCTATTAAACATATTGGTTTGGAGGATGATTCCCCAGAACCAATTTTTGAGTTTTTGTCAAATTATGGTGTTCCTGCTTCCCCGGAGTTTTATCTTCAGCAGGAGATGTGTAACCCGTTGTTTCTTACATGGTTTTGTCAGACATATACAGGTGAAGAGCATGGATTGATATCTCTGATTACAACCGTTTTGGAACAGGCTGATAAAGAGGCATCTAGAGCTGCTAATCACAAGGAACCATATCGACTATTAAAAGATTTACTGTTCGAATATGTAGACATATCTGGGAAGGGGTCAACTACTAAGAGAAAATTGCTGGGAATGGAAATCTGGCGGTTGTATGGTGTGGCTGATAAAGTGGCTTATATTAACGCAATTGAACGCGCTGGAGTATTGACATCTTATGTAAGAGATGGAGAGGAGCACTACTATATTGGGTATAACTTACTTGAAGACTATATCCGCGCTTCTAGAATTGTTGAAAGACATGTCTCGATAGAATGCCTTAAAGATTATTGCCTAAATGAGTTGTTTAAAATTGATTCTAATGGGAATGTTACCGATTATGGAAATGAATCTATCTTTGCCATGGTCTGTTCTTTGTATGCTATCAAAAACAATGAGGAATGCATAGATATAATCGATGCTATAGAAGATGAGTGGGATAGAGATAGGATAATTGATGATTATTTAAAAACGTTTACTTGGAGAAATCCGCAATATTCATTGACGCAGATTATCGAATTAATAAATAAATATGGTATTGAGAGAGGTGCCGTATGGTCAATTTTTATTGAGTGTGCAACAAAAGAAAACTCAATTTTAAATGCGGATGGTCTTTTTGAGTTATTAAATAGATATTCGTTGAGTAAGCGTGATTACTTATGGACTATAGCTATAAATGAATTGACAGAAAATGACAGAATAATTAGCTTGGCATATTACATAGAATCAGGGAACAAGTTAAGTGGGCTTTCGGATAAATCCGTAGAACTATTATTGGGGCTTTTTGCTTGGATGCTTTCGTCTTCTAATAGGACTTTGCGTGATCGCATTTCAAAAGCGATGATTGAAATTTTGAAGGATCGATTCAGTCTTTGCTCAGTTATTTTGGAGAAGTTTAAAAATGTAGATGATCCATATATAATTCAGCGTTTATATGGAATTGTTTTTGGTGCGGTTATGAAACGTTCACAAACGCTGAAGGAAGAATTTGAACATCTTGCTGTTTTTGTTTATTCCGATGTGTTTGGCAAAGAAAGCGTATATCCAGATATTCTTCTGAGAGATTACGCTCGATTAATTATCGAACGATTCATATATGAAAATCCGGATAGATGCGGCCTTTTTGAAAAAGAAAGAATTGTGCCACCATATTCTTCAGAACCCATACCCAAAGCAGAGATTGTTGACTATGACAATGAAAAATATCATGAAAGTGGCATGTGGAGATTGTTGTATTCAATGAAGTTTGATCTTGATGTCAAAGGAGTAGGAATGTATGGAGATTTTGGAAGATACGTATTCCAATCAGCCCTACATTATTTTGTTGGCGTTGATATAAAAAATGTATACTACTACGCACTAGAATACATAATTAAAGAACTTGGATACACTAACCAGCTATTTGGACAATATGACACAGAGAGAGCTGATTTCGACAGGAACCAGCTTAAAAGGATTGAGCGTATTGGAAAGAAATATGAATGGATAGCAATGTACAATATTCTAGCGCGTTTATCCGATCAGTTGAAAGTAACTAATGGAAACTGGAATGATGAAACTGGGAAAGATTATTCGGGGCCTTGGAATCCATATGTAAGAGATTTTGATCCTACATTAAATTCTAGGATAAAACCAGATAGAAGTACTTTTCCTGTATTTGAGGAAGCAATACTGAATGAGGGGCGTTTTATTGATTCTGATTCATCTGATACAGGGATAAATGCCTGGATTCAAGGTGATGATGAAATGTACCAGTCCTTTCCGGATAGATTTATTCGAAAAGATCGAGATGGAGTGGAATGGGTTTCAATATATTTATATCAGGAACTAAAGAAAGAAGTACCTGGAGCAGAAACTTTTGCTTTATCGTTGCCACATGGAGAACAACATATTTGGGCCATATCCGCAATGCATATTGCAGATGCTTCCCAGGGTGTATCAATAGAGTTGTTGCAAACATCGGGTTATCTAAGAAAGCATTCTGGAATGAATACTACCAGGGACTGTTATACATTATTTTCAAGAGAGTATGCTTGGAGTCCTGGGTATAATAGTGAGTTCTTGGAAGATGATTATGACTTTGGCGAATGCGAAGTCAAAGCAATTCCTGCGACAATTGATGATATGTGGGAGGGGCAGTATGATGCTTCCCAAGATGAGACAACATCATATTACATCCCTACTGGAGATATTATTTCGGCGCTTGGTCTTTATCAGAAATCAGTGGATGGTGCTTTCTTTTATAATGGCCAGCTTGCTGCGTTTGACACCAGAATTATTGGTGATAAACACGGCGAACTCCTAATTAGAAAGGATCTCCTAGAGTTATATATAGTGGATAGAGGAGTCAGTGTGTTTTGGGATGTTGTTGGGGAGAAACAGTTCTTTTTAGGAAGAGATGGGGGACAAATGTGGCAACGGAGAGAAGGTTATTTTATTTACGATGTAGATAAGATTGAGGGAACAATAGAGATTGTTCCTAATATTTGAACTGAAGGAGGCAGAAATATATGTCATGAGGAACAAATCAGAAATTCAAATTCACATACCTGATGAGAGTGATGCTGGAGAAAACCGATGATGATTATGCTCTTACCATGTCACAGATTATGGATGAGCTAGAGAAGTATGATGTGACTGCTGAACGAAAGAGTATCTATGCGGACTTTGCGGATATGACAGAGAAGTTCGGGATTGAGATTATCAAAGAGTAGATCGGTCGTGAAACGTATTATCATGTCGGTAGCCGTGAGTTTGAATTGGCTGAGGTGAAGCTTCTCGTAGATGCAATCCAATCTTCAAAGTTCATCACTCAGACAAAGTCCAGAGAACTGATTGGTAAGATTAAGGGCTTTGTTAGTGAACATCAGGGAAAGACTCTGCAGCGTCAGGTATTCATCGATAATCGTGTAAAGACAATGAATGAGAGTGTATTCTATAACGTGGATGAGGTTTATACAGCCATCAACGAGAATAAGAAGATCCGGTTCAAATACTACAAGTGGGATATCAACAAGAAGCTCGTTGCTCGTCGTAATGGAGAATGGTTTGTGCTCAGCCCTTGGGGACTTACCTGGGTAGACGAGAACTATTACATGATTGCCTATGATGATTGGGACGGCAAAGTGAAGAGTTACCGTGTCGATAAGATGATGCGAATTTCTATCACGGATGAGAAACGAACCGGTCAGAAAGAGTTCAAAGAATATGACATGGCCAACATCTCTAAGGCAACCTTTGGTATGTATGGCGGGCCAAAGAAAAAGGTAAAGATCCAATTTGAAAACAGTATGTGTGGAGTGTTCCTGGATAGATTTGGGAAGGATATTACGTTCCGTCCTGTGGATGAGAATCACAGCGAGTTCTATGTGGATGTAAATGTCAGTCAGCATTTCTTTGGATGGTTATTTGGTATGGGACCGAAGGTGAAACTTGTTGGCCCGGAAGAAGTGGTTGATCAGCTGAAGGAGTATGTGGCTGAATATACGAAGAGTATGAAATAAGGATTAGGGGTGTAGTGAAAGATGCATTTATCATCTATTTTTAAAGAGTACGGTGTAGATATTGAGCAAACAAAATTGGTTCGGCATCCGTTGAACAAAGAGGATGTACGTGATGTTTACAATCGAGGAAGGATTGAGGCATATCAGTCCACGCAGTCAAAGAATTGCTTTGATAATTGCAAATACATTGCAGCATTCATGGGAACAAATAAGACAGAAGCTTTGTTCATTGGTATGTATGAAATTATTGAGTCTGTCGCAGGATCTGAAGTAGCATCTCTAATGCCGGAGGACTATCCATATCCTGAACATTTTGCTGATGATCACATTTATTACAAAATGCAAAAGCTGGATGTTATGAGTGACATGGATAAGAAGCTTGTCATTGATTGGGAACAGGCAACAAGATCATGGTTTCAGTGGGCTAACAATGACAAAGAAGTACTTTCGATTTCAAATCGTAATGAAATAGAGTTCCCAGGATATGAAGAAATGATTCTTTCTTATGCGGATCTTGGAGACATCGTAGATGGAGAAATTAGATATCGCAAGTGGATAGAAGCTTTGAAGAATGTAAATGGTATCTATCTAATCTGCGATACAAAGAGAAACAAGCAATATGTGGGCTCAACCTATAACGATGATGGTATCCTTGGACGATGGACGGAGTATTACAAAACTCACCACGGAGGGGATGTTGATATTAAAGAACATCTTAGAAAATATCCGGATGCTTATTATGACTTTCAGTTTACAATTCTTCGAATCCTTCCGAAGAATGTTGCTGATAAGGAAGCAATCAGAGTAGAGGGTATCTACAAGAATAAACTTTGTACAAGAAATCCTGAGTACGGATTGAATAGAAATTAATAAGAGCTGTCGGTAGAAATGCCGGCACTTTTTTAATGCCCTTTAAATACCTGTGAGCTGGCGTTTTTAACGTACAGGTCGGAATGTATATTGGTGATGTAAGAAGAAAACGTATGGCGGAAGCCTGGAGGTAACATATGATTATCCTTTGTTTTTTAATTTTTCCGTTTGCAGTATTGGCAGAACTTATGAAGATGAACAATCGTGGAGGACGCAGACGATGAGAAGATTTATATATTGGCTTCGAAGAAAATGGAGAATTCAGGAGAAACGATGTGGGCAATGTTGCTTGACTTGTCCGTATTATTTGGAGTGCCAAGGAGAACGAAAATGCGAATAATAATATGCTTAATAAAATGCCTGCACTAGAAAAAATCAAATTCCAAGTATGATTTTTTAAAGATTTGTGATACAATATATCCTGGCATGTTATAGGAACTACAAGCGTGTTTTCAGTAAGCGGAGGATATACTTATGGCAGTCAGCTATAAGAAATTGTGGCACATCTTACTTGATAAGGATATGGATCGTAAGGATTTGGAAAAGCAAGCAGGTGTCAGTCACTATGTAATGACTCAGATGGGGAAAGATAAAGATGTTAGTTCTGAGGCCTTACGTAAAATATGCGCTGTCTTGGATTGCAAGATTGATGACATAATGGAGTATGGCCCAGATAGTGATTGATAATCTAATCCTGTATTTTTTAGAAAGGTAATGCGTCGGATCAGTATAGAGGCTAACTCGGATGTAATGCTGAATATCCGATAGTAAATGCAGCTATGAGAGTCAAGTGGGATCAATATGAGACGGCATTATTGATTGAGACATTTTGGAAAATTGAAGATAATCATGAAAATAAAAATGAGTTGATAAGTGACCTATCTTTGAGACTACGCAACATGGCGATAAAAAAGGGCTTGGAGATTGATGATGTTTATAGAAATGTTAATGGAATAACCATGCAATTATCTCCAATTGCACACGCTTTTTTTCCAAATAGACCTACGCTTACCACATCTTCTATGTTTGAAAAAATGGTTCAGCTGTATAAAGACGACAGAAAAGAATTTGATAATATTCTTTCGACTGCACATGTGATGGCCGGTGACGAAATGAATGATAGAAAGATGCCAAGCAATGAATTTATTACTTGGATACATAATAAAGAAATAAAAAAGTATTCAGCAGAAGAAATTATTGAAACGCTGGATAGCATCTCTGGCTTTTGCGTTCGCCACAATATTATAGATAAGACCATATGGGAACAAGACGATGCAAAAGGCTTTATTACTTCAATGTATAAAATGCTCGCTGATAGATCGTTTAACATTGTTTATAAAGAAGATAAGGCTATAGTACAAAGGGCAATTGCTCTTTATAAGATGTATCTTGAGGATAATACGGTTGATACAGAAAGGACTATTCTGACAGAAAAGTCGGAGGTAGTTGATGTAGAAGTTGACGAACATGCTATAGCTGAACAAGAGGAAATAAAGCAAGTTTTAGAGTTACATTTTCCGTATGGATTTAATTATTTTTCACCCATAGAACTAATGAAGTTTAGAAAAAACTTTTTTAGCGATATAGGGGAAGAATGCATTGATGATGTAGTAGAACTTACAAATTTAATTAAAAATGCAGGAGTGGAGTATTCTGGGAAAATTTATGTAATTAGTAAAGATGCCATTTCTCGTATTAATAAAGTTATCAATCAACAGATCGAATTAGGGGAAACTATTTTTTATTATGAAATGCTTTTCCTGGCAAATGAAGACTGGTTATTTGAAGAACGCATTATCTCGGAAGAAATGTTGAAGGAAATTCTTATGATAGAAGACACAAAGTATCAGTATAAAGCAGGATATTTTGTGACCCGAGAATCACGTTGCACCGAGAAAGAGGCATTATGCAGAGATATTAATTATGTTTGGGCAGAGGCAACTTTAAGAACTTTTGACGAATTAAGTCAGTTATTGCTCTTTGTACCGCTTAACAAAATTAAATATGCTTTGAGTGTTGGGGAAAACTTCGTTTGGAATTCCTTTGAAACATATACTAGAACTGAAAACTTTATTATATCTGATAGTCAGTTAGAAGAAATAGAAAATAAAGCGGCAACTTTGTGTGATGAGAAAGGAAGTGCCTCGTTTGAGGAGATTATTTCAGATGACATAGTAGCAGAGAATTATGAATTATCTGAAACTGCTTTAAATGACCTTGTTTTTTATCGTATAAAAGATCGTTTTTCCAAAAATGGGAAAGCAGTGACGAGAGCTGGTGAAAAAAACGATATTTCTTCTGAAATAGTTAAGTATTGTAGATCCAAAGATGTATGTACTATTGAGGAATTAAATCAGCTGATGATAGATCTTACAGGAACAATAAGATATCCGGTTGTTGTTGAAGCTGCTAACTCTGCAATGGTAAGAGTGGATAGGGATTCTTTTGTTGAAGATAGAAAGGTTTCATTTGACATAGAAAAGATTGATACAGTTTTAGATAAGATGATAATAGGGAATGTAATGGGAATGAAGGAATTCTCTTCATTTGCCACTCTTCCATACTGTGGTTTCCCTTGGAATCTTTTTCTTTTGGAAAGTTATTGCAGGAGATTTAGCAGATTGTTTTACTATGCCTGCGTAACGCCTAATTCTAAAAATGCAGGTGCCATAGTTCGCAAAGAGTGTGAGGTATCTTATCATGAACTGATGGCAGAAGCGGTGGCTCGTTCAAACGTCAATTTGAATGAGAAAGACATTTTTGATTATTTGATTTCTTCAGGACTGATGCTGAAAAAATCATATAACAACATGGATGATTTGATTGTGAAATCAGGTGAAATCCGTGAAGGGAGATTATAATCATGTATTCATATACATACGATGAGAGCACAGGGGGCATATTGCTTAATTCTACACCTACACTTTTTTCAAAAGAGCCAAGACCGGTGTATGCTCAAGAATTAGATATGCTTGGATTTGATAAATATTGGAAATATGAGAAACAGAATGACATTCCATATATGTGGGCAGAGTCAGTAAATTATTTATATAGGGGTAAACACGTAGCTAAATTAAAGGGTGGAGACCTGTATCACGCTCCAGAGATTATTCTTACGACTGATGAAAATGGGAATACTATTGAACCTGAGCCACAAGGTGGCGAGCTTAAGCCTATAGATTTAAAATCTATGATTCTGGCTAACCAGGATTTAATGGATGTGGTAGAGGGCAGTACAGTAAAGAAAATTGTTGCAAGTTATGAAAAATATAAAAACAAGCTGGATATTTTTCATGTGGCTTTTTCAGGCGGAAAAGACAGTGAGGTGCTACTAGATTTAGTTAGAAAAGCACTACCCAAAAAAAGTTTTGTGGTCGTATTTGGCGATACGGGAATGGAGTTCCCTGATACATACAAAACTGTAGATATTATTAAAAAATCATGTGAAGAAAACGAAATACCATTTTATATTTCCAAATCGCACTTTAAGCCATGTGAATCATGGAGATTATTTGGACCTCCTGCGAGAGTGTTACGTTGGTGTTGCAGTGTTCATAAAAGTACTCCGCAAACACTGAAACTTCGTGAAATAACCGGTAAAGATGATTACGTAGGGCTAGACTATGTTGGTGTGCGAAAGCATGAAAGTACAGCAAGAAGCGAATATGAATACGAAAACTTTGGGAAGAAACAGAAAGGACAGTTTAGCTTTAATGCGATATTAGATTGGACATCGGCGGAAGTATGGCTCTATTTATTACGATATAATTTGCCAATTAATGAGGCATATAAAAAAGGAAATTCAAGAGCTGGATGTCTATTCTGTCCAATGGGGGGAAACAAGGGCGACTATGTTCAATATACGTCTTACCGTAAAGAAATAACTCCTTATATAGAAATGATTAAGGAGATGAACCGACGTGATCAAGGAAATGAACAAAAGCTGGATTCATATGTTTCGTGTGGTGGTTGGAATGCCAGAAAGAACGGAAGAGATTTAACAATTAACGAACAACACTATAAAGATGAAATAACAGACGGAAAGTGCGTTATTACTGTCACCAACCCTCGAACGGATTGGAGACAATGGATAAAGACTTTGGGAGATATTCCTTTCACGTATTATTTTGAGGAAGTTGAAAACGGATATAAGGTATCATTCGATGCAAAATTAGCAAAACAAATACCTACCGAGATAAAGAAGTTTAAGCAGGTATTTCATAAGGCAGCACATTGTGTTGGGTGCCGCGTGTGTGAAACAAACTGCCGTTTTGGATGTATTTCATTTAAAAATGGATTAGAGATAACAAATTGTTTGCATTGTGGTCAGTGCCATGAAATAGACGATGGATGCTTAGCATTCCATTCATTAAGAACATCGACAGGAGGGTCAAAAGTGAAAGAAGGAAGTATAAATTCATTTGCTAATCATGCTCCTAAACTGGACTGGATTAGAGACTTCTTTGAACAGGGAAATGATTATTGGGAATTCAATGGACTTGGACCTAATCAGGTTAAGATGTTCCAACATTTTCTGAGGGATGCTGGAATTCTCAATAGCAAAAATGTAACAACTGATTTATTCAGTCTGGGCCAAAAAATTGGTTGGCAAAGTAATGTACTATGGGGATTGATTTTAGCTAACCTGGCGTATAATGCACAATTTACATGGTATATTAACAACCTTGATGTTGGGGTATTTTATGAACGAGAAAAGCTCAGTGAGCTATTAATGGCAGATGGTGTAAGCAAAAATGATGCGACATCCGTTATTAATGCCTATAAAAGGTTTTGTGAAACCCCATTAGGAACAGTTTTGGGATGGGGCAGCACATTAGACAAGGGCCGTCAGATAGATTCTGTGGTTAGGTCAAAGTGTTTTATATCAGATAACATAGTTTTACTGTATTCCCTAGTTAAATTTGCAGAGAAATGTAATGACTATCGAGAGTTCACGTTGGCCTGGTTAATGAATACAGGAATTGAGCGTACTGGCATTAGCCCTACATTAATATACGGTCTTGATTATGAAGAAATGAAATCCGTTTTACTTGGATTGTCCGCAAAATATCCGGATTATATTGATGCTTCATTTACAAATGATTTGGACAAAATAACAATAAAAGATAAAACTTCTATGGATGTGTTGAAGTTGTGTGAGGAGGAATTGTAATGGCTACTGAAGAATTGGGAAAATACCGCCAGTTTTTTGATATTGATGAAAAGTACTTCCCTTGCATTGATGACTCAGCAATTGAAGCAGGCGCTCCTTGGAAAAATACATATCCACATGAAACGTTTATCACGTTATTAAAAAATGTTGAAAGAATGTTGGGCGGTACTACTAAGCGCTCGGTATGGATTCACGGCGCATATGGAACAGGAAAATCACAGTGTGCATATGCCTTAAAGAAAATACTGGAAGTGTCAGAGGATGAAGTGAAAGAATACTGGGATATGTATGAACCTCTGAAAAATAATAATGATTTATTACAGAAGATATTAGGGCATAAAGATAGAAAAATAATAACAGCATATCGTTATGCATCGGGAGGAATTACAACCCCGAGAGACTTGTTTTTTGCAGTTCAGGAGAGCGTTAAGGTTGCAATAGAATCGGATGACAGGATAACATACCGAGGCGAGAATACTTTAAAGGAAAGTGTTATTGCTTGGATAGATGATCCTGCTCATAAAAATTTTTTCAATGAATTACTAAAAAAACCTGAATGGAATTCAGCTTTTTCGCAGAATTCTGCTGATGAAGTTTTGAATGCACTCAGGAAAAATACTGACATCAAGAGTCTGATGGATAATATTTTCAACATGGCTGATAAAGAAGGTATAACAGCGATGTCTCTTGATGCTGATAAGCTTAAGAACTGGATCAAGGATATTATTGCGCATAATGACGCAAAAATAGTGTTGGTTTGGGATGAGTTCAGTGGCTTTTTTAAACAAAATAGAAACTCGTTAGATGAATTTCAGAAGATTGTTGCATTGTGTGAGGAAGTTCCATTCTACTTTATCGTAGTAACACATCAGACGGATTCAATAATTAATAGTGAAGATCAGGCATGGTCTGTTGTTCGCCAGAGGTTCGATTTTTCGCAAATAACCTTACCAGATAATATTGCATTCGATTTGATTGGACATGCTTTCAATGTTAAGCAGGCGGCTAAAGAGACGTGGGATATTTGCGCAAATGATTTAAATGGACGTCTTACGGATTCTAGACGTGAGGTAATGAAGGCTGCAAAGATTACTAATCCCAATGTGATAAAGGATATTATGCCGTTGCACCCAATGGCTGCTCTCGTTCTGAAAAATATTGCATCTTCATTTCAGTCAAATCAGAGAAGTATGTTCGACTTTATAAAAACTTCTGATACAGAGGGAACCCATGCATTTCAGTGGTTTATCGAAAACACAGGCCCGGACGATGATTATCCGCTCTTGACTATTGATATGCTTTGGAATTTCTTTTATGAGAAAGGAAGAGATGACTTAACGTCTGATATCCGGATGATTTTGGATACATTTCCTCAGCAGCAGAATCTACGAGATGACGAAAAAAGAGTATTAAAGACAATTTTGATAATGCAGGCTATAGATAAGCGGTTAGGTGGAACAATTGAACTGTTAAAGCCTACAGAACAGAATATTAGCTATGCTTTTGAGGGAATATCGTCGGGACTAGACGTTACTTGCAAAAATATAGCCAAAGCGCTCAATCAAAATGGCATATTAGTTATGAACCCTATAGGTGATAATAAATATGCATATGGGGCTGCCGTCTTAGCTGGAGATCAGGCTAAAATTGATGAGTACAAAAAAACTGTTAAGCAAACTAGTACTACGGCAAAACTGGTATCTGAAGGAAGGCTTTCTACCGCTTTATCGTTAAGTCCAGCCTTAAAACTTCGCTTTGCGGATAACCTTACGGATGGAACAGTAGTTACGGTTACAACTGCAGACTTTACCAAGATTATAAATGCCATGAAGGATAAGGAAAGTCCTTGGCACATGAATGCGGTATTGGCTCTTGCTAAAGATGATGATGAAGCTGTTTCATTACGAAGAATGATTAAAGAGGCGGCTGAGAAAGACGAATATAAGAATATTCTTTTTATAGACGCCCTTTCAACTCCGTTAGGAGAAGAGGACTTTAACTCATATATTGAATATTCGGCAATGTCGCTTTATTACCAGGGAAATAACAATCAGTCAGCTAAAGAAAATGCTAATAAAGCTGCGCAGGTTCTATCAATTATTTGGAAAAACAGAATTTATAATGGTCCATTTATTATTTACCATGCTGATTGCAAGGAGGGAGAAAAGGTAATCGGAGGACAGGCGGTAGCTAATTCTCTGCAGTCATATGTTATTAGTAAACATAGCTATATTTTCGACTTTTCTCGTGGCTTAACAGAAAATCAGCTTAAGTTGACACAAGCAAAAGCAGCTGCAAAGTGTGGCATTATA
Organism: Butyrivibrio hungatei NK4A153; assembly: GCF_000424465.1. Taxonomy (GTDB): domain Bacteria; phylum Bacillota; class Clostridia; order Lachnospirales; family Lachnospiraceae; genus Butyrivibrio; species Butyrivibrio hungatei_A. Next base: position 14,875 of record NZ_AUJY01000025.1, read on the forward strand.
AAGAAAACCAACGGAACGGTTGTAAATGCAGAAAAAGCGGTGCTTCAAGCCGTTTGGGACGTTGATGATTATTGGACTAATCCAGCCACCAGTGCTCAAAACATTTCCGAAATAAAAAGATCAGTCGAAAAGCTAGTTAATAATCAATTTTCACTTGATGGTCAGATTTCCATTGGTGAAATTTACGATTATCTTCAGGATAATTATGGATTTGCGCCAAGTAATTTATCTGCGTTTTTAACAGGATTCCTTTTGAAAGAGTATGGTGGAGAACCATATAGATACTGTGATACAAGCGGCAGCCATGAGCCTATGACAGTAGATAAGCTGTCGGAAATGATTGGTAATTATATTAGTAAAAATCCGGATCCAACATATATTGTTAAAATGACTCCGGAAGAGAAGGCTTTCTATGAAACTACAGAGAAGGCCTGGGATATTGCACCTAATTCCTGCTCTTCTGCAATGCAAGCAGCTATGAATGTTAAAAATAGGATGCAATTATTTGGGCTGCCGGTTTGGTCACTAGAAGATGTAGATACGACGGGCGCTTATGATATCGTACAAAAGTATATTGAACTTGTTCAAAAAGAGGGAAGCGAAGCCCATAAAATAGCAATTACAATAGGCGCAGCATCTTTGGTCAAAACTAATTTGGGAGAGCAGTTACATGATTTACTTACTGTTGAAAATTGCCAAAAAGGAATGCGACTGTTCTTAAAGGATTTTGAACATGGGAAATTGCTTGAATTGGCAAATGAGATAGGTGCTAATGATAATCTGCTTAAGGACATTAGCGGTCTGTTTAGCGTACAGTATTCTAGTTTATGGAACGCAGAAACCGGGAAAGAACAGATAAAAACGCTTATAGTAGATTACTCTTTTGTTAAGTGTACAAATGCTATTTTGGGAACAAGTGCTAATTCAAAGAAAGCGGCCTTTGATGAATGGAAAGATAAGCTTAAGTTCGTTATGTGCTCTTGTGAAGGAATTCAGGCATTGTTGCCGACTTTGGAAAAGAGTTTCGAGTTCTTACTAAATATTGTAAAAGATGAAGAGATTCTGCCGGATCATCTAAAGACTTATACAGATGAACTTATAAGCAAACAAGATGAAATAAAAGAGTATTTTGAAAAAGAATCTGATTATTTTAAGAGCATATATGCAGATTATCTGGAAGATCTCGAGGATGAAGATATTCCGAAACTTAAAACTCAAGATTTGATCGGAATCTTTAAGAAGTCTAAAACAGATGCAAATTCTGTTGTAAAAAAAGTTGCAGAAGAATACAGAAAAAGCCAGAAAAAAACACAAATGTTTGAACTTTGGAAAACTAAGACAGGAACAAAGAGTCCTGCTGATTGGTCTGCAAAAAATAGAACACCAATTATGAAAATGGTGGATAAAACGGAATATGATGATGCTAAAAAAGCTTTTGAAACACTTAACCGTGCGACATCAACTGAATCTGAGATTGAAAAGACATTATCATATCTGCAAACAACAGAGTTTTACTCTCGACTTAATGATTCCAAGATGATTGATGATGCATTTGTAAGTCTTCTTGGAAGTTATAAAGCTATACTCACAGACTTGAATAAGGTAAGAGATGCTCTTGAAAAACTGGCAGTGGAACCTTATGAGTGGGATACTCATCCGGAAGTTCAATCGAAAATTCATAGCTTAGCTAATGCTGAGTATAATGCAGGTGGAAGCGACAAAGTCATTGCTAAGATTCAAGATATGGATAACGATGAACTAAAAAAATATTTAATCAAACAAGTTAAAGAAAACATGAAGCTGGGTGTCGAAATAATTAACGGAGGCGAATAATTCTATGTCAATGTCAGCAATAGAGAGTTACTTCAAATCAAATATTTATAAACCTTTTTTCCTAGCAGTTGGTGACAGTGATTATAAAGAAATAAAGTCAAAACTTGTCGAGTTGGGTGAGGTTGAATTTATCTGTATGAGTAAGTTCTGTCGTTCGGAAGATAAAAAACCCGATTTAGACAAATTGAAGGAAACTCTCCGTATGGCTGATATTGATTGTCAGTCTAATAAGCTTGTTATAATTGGATTGGGTGAGTATTTGGCGCTAGAAGGGACAAATAAGGCTTTGGAAGTGATTAGTGAATTAACTTCCTTTAACCTTGGAAGTGCTCATGCAGTATTCCTTCTTCGAGGCATTACACAGCAATTGCAGGTAATATTAAAGGGGGATATAAGATTAAAAGACAGGCAAATTGCGTTTTCAGATAATACAGAGTCGTCGCTAAGCTTTATGTTTTCTTCTATGGAATTGAAGATGTATCCTGTTACAGGGATTGCAGCTGCATTGCATATTGCGGAAGAAGGCAATGAAGAAAAAATATGTGTGAATACTTTGTTAGACTTCCCTAACTCTTTGTATTATGTACAAAAGGTCCAAAACCCGTATGAAGCAATAAAAAAAGTAGATAAAAGCTTTGATATGCCTAAAAGTTACGGAACCGAAGAAAACTGGACGGAATTACTTGATGAGATGCACCAGTACAAGTCTGTTTCTGGAGTTTTTGATGCGCATCATTTTGATGTTTCGCTAGACGATTTTTATCAAAGGATAGCTGGGGCAAGTTATCCGAACTGGCTGTATTATGTATTTTTATTTATTAACAGAGAAAAAGAAAAAAACTCATATTTAAAATATGTTCTGGAAAAAGCAGGTAGTTTTGATGAATTCAAGATTGAAGTGCTTAATGCAATCTCCGATATTCCGCATACAGCCAAAATGTTTGGAGAATACTACGTTTCCAGAAAAAAACTTGTAAACCAATATCCTGAAGCTGACATAGCAGTTTTTGTTTCAAACAACAGATTTAACGCTGAAGAAAGCATTTATAAGTTGACGGATAACACAAGAGTTGAACGCGAGGAAATCATTGCAGATATTGCGCAGCATGGATTGCCTGCAAATTTGGAAGAAATATATCCGGATTTGGCATTGTACTTGAAGGAATACCACTTCAGCGGGGATGCCCTGAATGAACTGCTAACGGACTATTTTCAGAAATATAAGATGCAAAAAGTCCTTAATAAAATAGATCCAGAGTTCTTACAGAAGGTTGATGAGTTGGCTGTTAGCCGTGAATATAATCGACTTAGAACCCGAGATGAACTTGTTACGTCAATCGAGACAAATGGAAGTTATTTATGTTGGATAGATGCACTGGGGGTAGAGTACCTTAGTTTTATTGTCGGATTAGCACAGAAGAGAGGATTGGCTGTATCTGTTAATGTTGGTCGTGCAGATTTGCCGACGCTTACCGTTATTAATAAACATTTCTATGAGGTTTGGCCAGAAGAATCAAAAAGAAAAATAGAAATGTTAGACGATACAAAACATAATGAGAGTGGCGGCTATAAGTATGGACCTAGTAATCAGTATTCAATCCATTTGGCAAAGGAATTGCAGATAATTTCCGATGCTATTGATGAAGCCGCAACAGATCTCGGGCTTAGAAAATATGATCGGTATGTTATAGCTAGCGACCACGGAGCATCAAGATTAGCAGTTTTAAGAAAAAAGGAAGAAAAGTACGATTCTGATACAAAAGGAGAACATTCCGGAAGATGCTGTAAGGCATTTCCAGATTATGACTTGCCTTTTGCAACAGAAGAAAACGGGTATATTGTTCTGGCAGACTATGGAAGATTTAAAGGTAGCCGTGCAGCCAATGTTGAGGTGCATGGTGGTGCTTCTTTAGAAGAAGTGGTGGTTCCTGTTATTACCTTGTCACTCAGAGATTCTAGCATAGTGATAAAAGTCGTTGATACTGTAATAAAGGCAGATTATAAAACTGGTGCAACAATTACACTATTTGTAAATAAATCGATTTCACAGCAGTTGTTTGTGGAGTATAAAGGGAAAAAGTATGCAACTGAATTGATTGATGAGAATCATTATAAAGTTCTTGTGCCTGAAATAAAGAAGGCGGGCACGGTTGAAGCAGATATATATATAGGGGAAGATTTGGTTTCTCATATAACACTCAAGGCTGTTGGAAAGAGTGCTTCAATTAACTCTGATTTTGATGATTTGATATAGACGTGGAGGTATTCTGATGATTGACGATAGGCTTAGAAATTGTTTTGACGAAATGGTCGTTTATAAGGACTTAAAAAAAAGCAATTTCTTTAATGCATTAAGTCTTCCTTCTTTCATGAGAGATTGGATTTTAAAGAAGTTTGAAGATGAAGAGGGGAATTTTGACACCGAGCAGGTAACCGAATTTATAAAAAAATACTTACCCAAAAAGGAAGATTGGAATTCGATAAAGAACCGTGTTGTAATTGAACAGGAAAGAGTTAAATTCTTAGCAAAGGTGTCTGTGGATATAAATATTAAGACAAGCGAAGTATCGTTTGCTTTGCCAGATTTTGGACTGTCTTATAAAGACACAATGATTGAAGATTCCGTATGGCAGGAATGTAAAGAGGATTTAATAGGTCAGCATGAAACATGGGGGATGGTTGAATTGGGGTACCGTGCTCCTGATGATTTTGACTGGTCTTTTGAATATGAGAAAAGAGGAAGTAAATCCAAAGATGGGAAGCAAGGGAAGATAAAACTTGCATCGTTTAAAACATTTTGTCCGTATCATATTGACTTAGACTATTATAAAGAAGCGCGTAACGAGTTTACCGTTGATGAATGGATTGATGTACTGCTTGGTGCAGTTGATTATAATCCTGCAGGATATGAAGGTGATACAGAAAAAAAACTGACAATGCTTACTAGATTATTACCTTTTATCGAAAAGAGATTGAATTTAGTTGAGTTGGCGCCCAAAGGGACCGGTAAATCATATTTATATGGTCGTGTAAGTAGATATGGCTGGTTGTCTAATGGCGGTGTTATGAGTCGTGCTAAGATGTTTTATGATCAAAGCAAACATATGGAAGGTTTGGTAGCAGCAAATGACTTTATAACCTTGGACGAAGTTCAAACTATTTCATTTACAGATGTTGACGAGATGAGGGCAGCGTTAAAGGGATACCTTGAGTCGGGTATCTACACTGTTGGAAATCATGAAGGAACTGCTGATGCTGGGATGATCCTTTGCGGTAATATACGTAAAGAAATTATGGACGCTGATGGTTATAGTAATATGTTTGAGGAGTTGCCTAAAGTCTTCCATGAATCGGCATTAATCGATCGATTTCATGGATTTATTAAGGGATGGAATATTCCGAGGATGAATGATGATTTAAAGGTTTCCGGCTGGGCATTGAATTCAGAGTATTTCTGTTCAATCATGCATGAATTAAGAAATGATATGAGTTACAGGGCTGTAGTTGATGAATTAATCCAGGTTCCAGAGGCTGCAGATACGAGAGATACAGAAGCGGTAAAAAGGATAGCAACTGCCTATCTAAAATTATTATTTCCGAATGTACAGACATCTGGAGATATATCTGTTCGTGATTTTAAACGTTATTGTTTAGATCGGGCAAGAAAGATGAGGGATACAATAAAGTATCAATTGGGAATTCTTGATGTAGAATTTCAAGGGAAGGATATCCCTAACTTTACCGTTTCATCACAATTTGAAGAATAAGGTGGTTTCATATGTCTATTTGTTATGTATGCGGTAAAGATATTTCAAAGAATGAGGTTGGTCTTACAAAAAAACTTATAAATAAAAATGCAAAAGACTTTTACTGTTTAAGCTGTTTGGCGGAGTATTTAGAAGTTACAGAGGAAGAGTTGAAGGATAAAATAGAAGAATTTAAAGATGAAGGCTGTTCTTTATTCCAGTAAGGATAAATATGAAAGAATATATTTATGCGGATAATGCCGCGACAACAAAACTTGATAGTGATGCCTTTGAAGCTATGAAGCAGTATATGTTGGATGATTATGGAAATGCTTCGCAGCCATATTTCTTTGCAAAAAGACCTAAAATGGCTCTTAAAAATGCGCGGATGGAGATCGCTGATTGTATAGGAGCGGAACCAGAAGAAATTTTTTTTACATCCGGTGGTACGGAGAGCGATAACTGGGTGATACGGAAATTTGGGTTTCCAACTGATATAAGACATGTGATAACATCTAATATCGAACATCATGCAGTCTTAAATACGTGTAAAATTGAGAGTAGAGACAATAGATGCGATGTGCGTATGCTGAAAGCTGATCCGCAGGGGATTATTCATCCTGAGGAATTAGAGATTATTCTTTCTGAGAAGAAAGAAGTATATGCATCTAGTGAGACAACTCTTGTTTCCGTAATGTATGCAAATAATGAAATTGGAACGATTGAGCCAATAAAAGAGTTATGTGAAGTAGCTCATAATCATGGGGTAATGTTTCATACAGATGCTGTTCAGGCATTGGGACATATCGAAATAAATGTAAAAGAACTCGGAGTTGATTTTTTATCAGCATCAGCGCACAAATTTAACGGGCCTAAGGGGATAGGGTTTTTGTATCATAAAGGAGGCTTGTTAGATCAGTTCCATTCTGGTGGATCTCAAGAAATGGGGATGCGAGCTGGAACAGAGGATATCGCTTCTATTGTAGGAATGGCGGTTGCACTAAGAAAAAATGTTGAGGCAATATCAGCTAATACCGAGCATTTAAAAAATCTAGAAAATTTGCTTATAAAAGATTTACGTAATGCCAGAGTGGATTTTGTTAGGAATGGGACTAATCAATTACCTGGAAATGTAAGTTTGTCTTTTGCAGATGCAAGTGGAGAAATGCTGCTACATAGATTAGATTTGAAAAAAATCTTTGTATCTACGGGTTCTGCTTGCAATGGTAAGGATACACAGATTTCTCATGTTATTGAAGCTATAGGAGTTCCTCAAAAGTATGCTGAGGGGACAATACGAATATCCCTGGGGAAAGCAAATACTGAAGATGAAGTAAGACAGATAGCTAAAGAGATAGTCGCAATTCTTTCACATTAAGATTTTTTAGAATATTTGACTCATATAAATTTGACTTGCTAATGCTTGTTAAAGCTCCAAACGCTAAAAAGGCCAAAATGCCAAAAACCCAAAATGCAAAATTGACCTGGTATTTTTAATGTACACCTCGCCGTGTAGTATAGAGTCAGAAGCAAGCCAATGCTGATGACTACTACACGACTTGTATGAGCTTATCGAATTTGATGAAGAGATGTTTGATTTCTATGACATGTATTATCTTCTTAAGTTTCCGCACAAGATCAGATTTTTTTACAATGAGCAGGAACTGCAGCTTGAATCGGTGATGGAAGGCGATGAGTGCGTAGTGTGCTTTGGTGACAAGTGGTATCACTCAAGAGATGATTTCTATAAGGATGCTATGGCAGACGGCGTGAAACTTACATCTGTCTATGACGAGCTTTACGGATTTGAGGTGGTTGCTAATGGGTGAGATGATAAGGGGCGAGAATACTTCATATGCGAGATACGAAGAGCTGATCACGAGAAGGGATAATCTTAGGAAGGAGGCTTTTCAGTATCACAGGGCGTATGTCAGGGAATTTGGCGACCTTATTCTGGAGGTGTTCCGTAAAAAGATAGAGTGCATACAGAAAAAGAAGACGATCGAGTATTGCCAGGCGGCGCTAAATCACGGAAAAGTTGTTGACCAGAAGCTGATGCAGGAATATCTGGAAAAGGAAATGGCTGAATTCAAGGCGCAGCTCGATGATATGGTAAAAGAGCATGATTCTTCATTGAAAGACTGGAATATCACGGAGAAGGATGCGCTGGAGATAAAGCGTATTTATCATCGTCTTGTAAAGAAGATTCATCCCGATATCAATCCGTCTGTGGCCGGTTCTGAGGAGCTTATGGATTTATGGAATAGAGTTGTAGTCTGTTACGATTGTAATAATCTTAAGGAACTTAGGGAATTGGAAGTGCTTGTCGCAAAGGCTCTTGAGAATCTTGGCGCCTGTAGCGGTGTTATTGATATTCCGAATCTGGATGAGAAGATAAAGGCGATAGAGGAAGAAATTACGAAGATCACAGAGACAGACCCTTATCAGTATAAATTTCTTTTGACCGATGCGGACGCAGTGGATTCTAAAAAAGAGGAGCTTAAGGAAGAGCTGCAGTCATATGAGAAATACAGCGATCAGCTCGACGATGCTCTTGAAGTGATTCTGGGAAGCGGGGTGAAGATAACATGGCAGATGAAATAGTTGAGAAAAAAGAAAGTGCCGTTGCCGCTATTGAAAGTCATGAGCTCGGCGATATCATAAAACCCCTTATCAGGGAGATTCATCTTTTTGATTCATATATAGCGGGAACTACGCATCTTGAGGACAGTTCGGTTCTGGATACAATCAAGGTTGGGGATGTGCTTACACTGCAACGCGAGGATAATAAGTTCGATAGCAATGCCATCCTTATACTGAATGAGGACAAGAAGAAACTCGGATATGTTCCTGAGAAGGACAATATTGTTTTTGCGCGGCTCATGGACGCCGGTAAGTTCCTCAAGGCCAAGATAACGCAAATCTCGCAGAAAGGGTCGTTTAAGCAGATCGGGGTGGGGATTTATTTGGTGGACTTTTGAAGGCACAAAGATAATTTGGTGAAAGGGATTTATGACAAGAGAAGAATTTATTGCCAGAATGAAGAATCTTAAAACAGAGGATGAATGGTTGGCGTTCGAAGATGAATGTAATGAAGTGTTGACAGAAGCGGAAAAAGATGAAATTGGTGCTACAGCTATGCCAATGATAGAATTGTGCGGTTTTATAAAACATAGGCGGAAGAATGGCATTCTTAGCACAGTACATAATGATATTATGTTTCAGGAGACATTCGTAAATGCAATTGCAGAAATATGTGATGACAAAGATTTTATTGCAAGTGCATTAGCGATAATGAAAACGGACAAGCAGAGACTGAATGTACTTAGTTATCTAAGAAAGAATAAAAATGTGACACGTAGCGAATTGCAAGAAACGATGAAAAATATAAGTGCTGGAATGGAGTATGTATAGATTATTAGAAGAACGTGCTGCTGAATATGACGGCAAGCTGATTTTACAGCTGTTCCTCTGTTGATTGTCAAGTAAAATTGTACCCGGTCAATTTTAAGTGTAAATCAATACAGATATAAGGAGGCCATATTTTAGTGTCACACCTGTATTGCCAATTTAAACCAGTAGACAACATTTTGGTGTCTATAATATGCTCTAGCTGAAATTAATGTATTTGCAGAAAGGATATATTTTTATACAACATGAGCGACATAAGAGAAATATTGGATTCATTGAGTAAGCAGGATTTGATTGAACTTTTGATTGAGTACAGCGATAATGGATATTTTCCGTTAGATTTATTTCTTTTGAAGGCGGATTATCGGTTCTCGGCAGAAGACTTGGAAGAATATTGGAATGATATTTATGATAAGGCACTGGAATATGACAGAAATAAAGATGATAGAGCGTCTGATCTACTTAGAGATTGCGCAGAGATGTGCTTTGAACAGGCTAAAAAGCTTGAGGATGACGAAAGTAAAAAGAGTATCTGCGATATGCTCATAGATTGTCTTACTGCCGCATCGGAGAGTGATGGCATCGGAATGTACCACGACTCAGAGTGGCTGTACATTGAAATACGCGATGAGATAAGCGATTTTGTTGAAGAAAACTTTTGAGTAGTAATATAAATAAGCATTGGAATGGAGCAGTTTAAAGAAATGCCGGACAACATAGATGTTTTTACCCAAAACAGCATAAGAATCCGAAGCGACCTCGGCATGATCTATGTGGATCCTTTTCACATGAAGGAGGAGCCGCATGATGCGGATTATGTTTTGATAACGCATTCGCATTACGAGCATTTTTCGATTGAGGATATCAGGAAGGTGATCAAAGCGGAGACGATTCTTGTTGTTCCTGAGAAGATGGAGGATGACGCCGGAGAGCTTAAGCCTGATGTAAAAGATATTGTGACGGTTAAGCCCGGCATTTACAAGGAGATAAACGGTCTTGAGATGGAGACTGTTCCTGCTTACAACACGATAAAGCCGTTTCATCCAAAGCGCGCCGAGTGGGTTGGCTATATCCTTAGGGTTAACGGAAAGCGCATTTACATCGCGGGAGATACGGGAGCTACGAAGGAGGCAAGGCAGGTGAAGTGTGATATAGCTCTTTTGCCCATTGGAGGAACATTTACGATGGATGCCAAAAGAGCTGCGGATCTTGCAAATACAATAAGGCCGGAATACGCCATCCCCGTCCACTACGGCGGACTTGTCGGGAAAAAGAGCGACGCTCAGACTTTTGCTTCGCTTGTAAAGAGCCCTGTGAAGGTTGTTGAGAAGATGCAGTATTTTGATTGAGATAGGAGATTTTAGTTATGACTATGGATGAATTTCTTAAATTGGAATATGGATCTGTTGTTATAAGTAAAAGTAATCCTGAAGAGGAATATGAGATTATTGATACAGATGTGTTCGGAGAAAGTTACAGAGGACGAGAATACTGTGTATTAGGCGCTAGAGGAAAAATAACACATAGAGATATTCGGATAGATAGAGGTAATCTTAAATATTGGGATATTGCAAACTACAATATGTAAAAAGAGTTCTCAATGATAAAGAAAATCATTTTACATATTGAGTCACTAATAAAAAAGAACATCTTTAGATTATATTCTAATTGCATAGGAGGGTTCTTATGAAGTGTAAATCATGTGGTTCTAATTTGGGTTTTGGTGTAGCTTTTTGTCCTAAGTGCGGAGCTAAGGTTGAAGAATCAGCAAAGCCGGGAATAAAGATCAATGCTGATCAGATTAAAGAATTCTCATCCAATATATCTAAGAAAGGCAGTGAGGCTCTTAAGAAATCTAGTGCGGTTATTTCAGAGAAAGCAGTGGAAGTCAAAGATAAGGCTATGGAAGCTAAGGAAGATATTACCAATAAGCTGACAGAGCTTGATAGGATGCTTGAAAGCTCCATTACCGAATATAACGATTCCTACACTCTTATGAATGATAAAGGTATGCAATTATATGTTGAGAGATGCAGAGCTATTGATTCAATCAATAACGTTGAACTCCTTGTCAACAGCATTGCTAATCATCCCAAGAGTTTTGATACAGATTTTGAAGAGATTAATGTCAATAGAAAGCAGTTCACAGATGCATGTGAGTTTGCAAAGAAAGAAGTAGATGCCGCTAGGATGGCAGCAGGCGGTGCGGGAGCCGGACTTGCTGCCGGCGCCAGTGTTGCTTTTATGGCCCCGACAGCGGCTATGTGGATTGCAACTACTTTTGGAGTGTCTTCGACAGGAACTGCAATATCAACTTTGACCGGAGCTGCTGCAACAAAAGCTGCTTTGGCATGGCTTGGTGGAGGTGCGTTGACTGCAGGCGGAACAGGCATAGCCGGAGGGCAGGCTCTTTTGGCTTTGGCAGGACCTGTTGGCTGGACTATAGCAGGAGCAACGCTTCTTACTTCTATACTTCTTTTTTCCAAAAATAGAGCAAAACTAAATAAAGAGAAAAATGAGGAGATTGAGGCTGTTAAGCGCAATATTGAGGCTATAAAAGAGATGGATGGCAAGATCTCTGAGATACTGACACGTACAAATGATGTGAGAACGGGATTGAATTCAAACTTCCAAGATTGCCTTTCGTTGTTCAGCGGAGATTATACGACGTTCAGCGATGATGATAAGAATAAGCTGGGGGCTATGGTTAATCTTACAAAGACATTATCGGCATTGTATTGTAAGCAAATTGTCGCAGAGGGTGAGAGTCATGATTGAAGAATTATTGAAGGATATTACATTAGATTATCTGAAGGATACAGAAATCGGTGCGAATATCCAAAAGGCTATGAATGGAATCGCAAAGGCACAAGAGACTGTTTTGGCATATATGAATGATGATAGTCCTGAGCAGTTGAAACGCATAAGAATCGGTACCATTGCAACATTTGCTATTCTTGGCAAAATAGCTTCAGGGAAAAATATTAAGGAGTTCGATAAACAAGATTGGATTGATATTGCGAGTAAGATCTCAGATCTTGCGATTCTTCCTGCCGGTCAGCAATATAGTGTCGAGGTCTTTGAGGCTTATGCTGATTACGTTGATATTTCTGTGAAATTGCTTGATAAAAACGGGATTTCAAAAGAGAAGTGTGAAGCCATAAGCCGGATAGCTAAAGAGGTTAGGAAGCTGTCTAAGGATGTAAGCAAAGGAATTATATCCGAAGTGGATTACACCGAGAAGTGTCTGTGGCTGTTGTTGGAAGCAATGATAAAGCTTATTACATCGTATAGTGCGATTCTTCTTGGAGAAGATCTGGCACAGTTTAATCAGAGTGTGGCTATGCTTGCCTTTGAATATGGCCGATATTCACTGTACAAGCGTGAGTCAGAAATTCTGAATCAGTATATTGAATATCAAGCCACAGTTGATGCTGAGCTTGAAGCTAAGCTTGATAAATATAGGGATGAGATTCAAGAAAGAAGCAAAGTTTTTGATGAGTTACTTGCAAATGCATTTAGCCTGGATATATCCGAGCGGCTTAAGGCGTCAGCAGAGATTGCAAGAAACGTTGGTGTTGATGAAACAGAGATTTTGGATTCAGTTGAGAAGATAGATGATTTTTTTGGTTGAGGTATGGACAAAGAAACGGACAAGGTAGTAAGTGATGGAAGTAACATACAAGAATGAAATACTTAAATACATCGATGATTTTCATGGAGAGCCTGTTCTTTGGATAACGGATCCATCTCAAAGAAATATGGAGCATATGACTTTTGTGGGTGGATATCCAAATGAATATGCCATATATTTAAGGGATTTAAGTCAAGATGAGCGCGAAGATATATATAGGCAACTAAAACATTGATAGTGGAGTAGTGCTGAATTATCAGCGCGGAGCTTATAAGTGTGATTTTATCGGAAGATGATTTTGGTGATAGATGAAACTTATATCGCAATCCGCCACTTACTGTTATGTGTCTCAAAATATAACCGTACCTTCCGCTTGTAATCAAGTACGACAACAACACATTCAAAAACAAATGTGGAGTAAGAAACATAGAGCCCGTCCGGAGTAGTATAAGGCCCCGGATGGGTAATTGTTCTATAACCTTTTATCGTATAATTTTCATATTGGCCATCTTCGTTCATCAGTCGGAAGCGGAGGGGAATTACTTCGCCGTTCGACTTGTGCTGGCAGATGACGTCTACAGATTCCTAATGTTGATGATTGGGGTGGGGATTTATTTGGTGGACTTTTGAGACTTGTATATCGATTAGTTATACGTTAGAATACAATTAAGAAGGAGGTGAGCTTTATGGCAAAAACAGCAAATGTATTGGCAAGAGTTGAACCTGATGTAAAAGAAGAGGCGGAGAGTATTCTTAATGAGCTTGGCGTGCCGGCTTCTGTTGTTATAAATATGCTTTATAAACAGATCATAATGACAAAAGGAATTCCGTTTTCACTTACACTTCATAAGGCGCCTGTTGCATTGGATGAAATGACAAAAGAAGGATTTGATGCAATGATGGGAAAAGGACTTGAGCAGGCTAAAGCTAATGAGGGCAGAAGTGCGGAAGATGTGCTTGCAGATGTAAGAAGCAGCATTAAGGAGTGGACTAGGTGAATAATTATTGCATTATAGTGACGCCGCAAGCAGAAGAACAAATTCGTGATATTGCATATTATATTGCAGTGGATCTCCAAGAGCCAGGTGCTGCGGAAGTGTTTGTTGATGAACTTCAGGAGGCATTTCAAACAATAAGCAGTAATCCTGAGAGGCAGTTTTTGGTAGAGGATGAACCATGGCACAGTGAAGGTATTAGAAAAATCAAAGTGCGGAATTATATGGTTTATTTTTGGATAGATATAGAAAATGCATCGGTAAAGATAATCGGTGTGTGCTATTCAAAAAGAGATTTAAAGAGATTTCTTAAAGGATTGAGTTTGGAATAAGATTATATAGAGCAATTAAAATATTGTGTTTTTAGGAAGAGGTGAAAAAGCCACAAAGCAAGTAATCGCCTCTTTCTTTTTAATATGAAGACGGCGATATATTGATTTACACTTAAAATTGACCCGGGGAGGGGGGAGGGTCAATTTTACTTGACAATCAACACCGTGGTTTTGATTTTTGGAGCAGTTATTTCAAGAGAGAAGCTGCTTTTTGATGATTGCAGAAAGACCAAACAAGTAGATAAATACAATAGGTAATGGTATTATTAAATAGAAGATTGTTAGAAGAGGAAATGCTATGAGCTATCAGAGAAGATTGATAAATTATACAATTGCATGTGTTAATGAGTTTGCTGAAGCTTTTAATTTGAATGTTAAAGAAGCATATAGATATCTTCGAGATTTCAAGGGAATAGAGTTCCTGAAGGATTTCTATGAGGAAGAGCATCTTTTATCATTTGATAATGTGGTTGAAGATTTACAAGCTCTTTGCCGGAGAAATGGAGGAACTATATGATTCTTTTTTGGATTCCTCTAGTCTTAGAATCAAAAATTTTGGTGAAGAAACAACGGAAGATTGGGCTCGTTTTGTAATGAATAATAGGAATAGAGGCTTTGAGAATTATTCAGATCCATTGTGCAATTTCGATTCTAAGTATGATATCGTAATTGGACCTGTTGCGGATGATAATATGGCAATGCTGTTTAGACAATATGAAGAAGAAGTTATAGATTTTGATACGCTTCTTAAAGGCATGATATATAAAAAAACATCTTCACAGTATTCATTCCATACACCTGCAGCTATTTCATTATTGAGGAAAATTAGTTATGAATGAGAAAAAGCAACTAATAGAGTATGCTATTCAGGATATTGTTGAAATGATCTCGAAAGATCAGAACGTAGAATATGACGAGGCTATGAACTTCTTTTATGAATCAGAGGTTTTTGATAAGCTTCAAGATGTAGAAACAGGGCTTTATCGTGAAAGCTCTGCTTATATTTATGATTTATATAAAGATGAGTTGAACTTCGGGCATATCGTTCAAGCTGAAATATAATAATCGCCTATTACATAGAGCAGTTATCTCAAATGAGGTAGCTGCTTTTATATGTCCCTCTCTAAATCTTTCATAAACTTCTCTGCAGCTTCTCTAAAGTAAGCGCAAAATATTTCGACGGATATAAAACCATCTGTTAATCCTTCATAATGAATCTGAACTATAAACTACATTTTGGTGTCACTTAAGTGGTCTATGTATTAAGACTAATAGACAACACTTTGGTGTCACATCCCGGAGGTTTATTATGTCAGATTCAAGCAAAGAACAACGTAGAACACTTGATGAGTGGTACAAACTCGTCACTCAATGCCGCCAGAGCGGTCTTAGTGATGAACAGTGGTGCTTATGTAACGGCATCAAAAAGTATTCTTTATACAGTGCGATCAAGCGACTTCGCCAAAAGGCTTATGCTGTCCCCAAGCCG
>NZ_AUJY01000026.1 GCF_000424465.1 Butyrivibrio hungatei NK4A153
AATCATGCTGTTAGCGAAAAGACTGCGCCGTTCAAGCGGAGAAATCGCAGAAATCAATTTGCAATAACCCCCGCTCTCAATTCGCCGTTTGACAAATTTAGCGCTTACATATATTCTTCTTTTTTAACATATATATAGAAATCTGAAATGGAAGTATTTTCTCCGTCAATACCATCAAATGGATACTTATTTTTAATATATTTATACAGTTCCCAGTTTTCAGAATACTGCTTATGACTTTGTATCCAGTCTGTAAACTTCCTATTTCTACAGTGGTTTCCCTCAACATAATTATCATCAATGTTTGACGAATAAATTACCAACATTTTTTTACAAGATTCAAAAATTTTTTTCATATAATCCTCAAATACATCATCTTCAACCAAATGAAATATGACATCTAATGAAACAACCATATCTGCCATAGATGGGCTAAATATTTTATCACCAGTCCAATAAAACTGTTTTGTATTATCATTAGTATATTTCTTTTTGCATAATTCTATTGCAGTTTTTGATACATCATATCCTATATACTGGGGATACTTCATTAAAGACAATTGATTACCATCACCACATCCCCATTCAATAACCGTTGAAATATTAGCGTCCTCAATAAGCCCATTAACTATCTCCGCCTTAAAATCCGCCAATCTATTATAAGAACCCGCACCACTATTCCCCCCTTTTTTGTATCTATTTTCCCAGTAATTTGCACTCCCATTCCACTTATTTTTTTTAATACTAAACATTATACAGTTCCCCTTCCTTGTTTATGAAAAATAATAGTAAATTCAAACTAAATAATAACCATTCTGCGTTTTCACGACATTTTTAACGCTTTAATGATCCAACTTTTTATGCTCTAATTCATGTACTACTTTGAAAATCTCTCCCACTAAATGAATATACTCCTGTCGATATAAAATCATAAGAACGCCAATCACCATAAAGCTAATAGCGAAGTATTGAGAAGCATTTTCAAATACAAATAAAAAAACCGATATCAATATAAGTAAAATATAGCTGACAACGTCTCTGACAATATACATTTTAAATAAAATATATTTTCTTACGAAGAAAAGACGCACACACCATATAAAGATATAAGTTATCAAAGTTGATACTGCTGCTCCCATAGGTCCAATACATCTAACCATTGCTATACTAAGTAAAAGATTAATAACAGCCCCTATCACAGTCGTAATACCATTTAGTTTAGTATCTTTTGCAGCACAGAACACTCCCTCCATTAGTCCTGCCATTGCTCCAAACACAACTGAAATAGTCAAAAATGGAGTGTAAATCCATGCATCAAAAAAATCCTTGGCGAAAAGAAGCCTAGATATTTGTTTTGAAAAAATGACTATCACTGCACAAACTATTACCATTACAGAATTATATATATTGTATGTTCTAGAAAAAAAACCACTTTTGTCACTTGGATCATATTCCTTAACCGAGGACAATAACCAAGCCCTGTTAAAAATCGTCTGTAAAACACATAGTACTGAAGGTATTTTGTAAGCGATAGAATATATACCATTTGCCTCAACACCTACAATCGACGTAACCACTAATCTATCAGAAGCATCAGTCACCCACCATCCTATGGAATTAAATATAGTAGGAACACTATATTTAAAAACTAAAAACCTTATATGATTATTTGATTTCTTAACAACTATATAACTCCATAACCTAGCCCTTAATGTCAAATATATTATAGCGGCTATTCCAGATAGAATTCCTGCTATAAAATAGCCCCAAAGTCCCCATTTCAAAACAGCTAACAACAAAATATTCATTGACAGCCCAACAACGCTTGAAACCACGCCTGCTATTGCGAAATCTTTTATTCTATCAATTCCCCTAATAAAACTATAAACCAATTGGCTAACCGCATTAACATTGAACATAAGAATGAAAAAAAAACAATATTCATCAATAATTGTTACTAGCTGAAAGTAATGGTTTAATAACACTCCAATAAATAACAATATTGTACTAACAAGAACCGTTTGTAGGCCAAGCGAAAAAATCTCTTTTTGTTGTTCAAGACTTGTATCCAATGAAAATCTTAAAACTCCCTCTTGAATATTTAGCGATAGAATAGGTATCAAAATGGTAACAATTGTTGAAATCAACTCGTATATACCATATTCCGTTGGCGTAAGTATTCTGGTATAAAATGGAACAAGAAAAAACGCCAAAATTTTGGTTGACAAAAAACCAAATGTCAATATCCCTATATTCTGTAACAAATATCTATATCCAGATTTGCTCATTTATTTGTTTTCTCCATATATAAAAGCTTGAACAGGCCATTCAAACAACAAAACTACTATTACATAGTTGATATTCCTGCCCTTCAGGCCGAATGTCATCTTCTTATTACTTAAGCTGTTAGAATAAAAATGGCAATGAGGAAACTGGAATTAACCATTGCTAATACATCTCAAAGCAGTATTTTAATAACCTCAGTTGGTATTGATATCTCTAAAGGTAAAAACACTGTTACAATCCACAGCCCCAGTGACGAGATTGTTCTTCCCCCTGTGATACCCGTCCCATATAAAATTTGCAAGATACAACGAACGTAATTCCATATTTCAAAAATGATGGTAATGGGTAGCATTAGCCCCTTTGAGCCATCAGGAACTATAAACAGCAACCTGAGCTGAGATCTACTCGGGTGACAAACTAAAAGATCTTTAACACCATGGTAAAGAAAAGTTCAAAAGTCAGATACATTTATGATGGAAAAAGATTATCCGCATTTATGGTAAACGCTGAAATATAGAGTTGTTTTTCAAGGCCTGCAAATAAACTCTTAACCTTGTTGTAAAATGCAGAAGTCTCTTATATGATGCACCAACAGCACATATAGCAATTGTATTTACAAATATATGTTACTGGCAATAACCAATCGCCAAAATAAGGATTTGCGCACACTGGAAGAATTCTTCTTCCTTGTGGATGCAATGGAAGATATAATCCTCTCGCATGCTATGGAACTTATACTCCATGTCATGTTTGAAAATATATGCAAAAACTTCAATTTCACCGGAGTTCAAATGTAGTCATTCATTAATGACTTCCTTGCTGATTTGTCAAGATATATGCGTAGTGCAAGCTACATATGCTTTTATTTTAGCTAAACTATTTAATTTCCAAGGTGCAAGTCCAATTTTATATGGAAAAATTTAGTAATGTACAATTTGTATTTCATGTATACGCCATCTAATAATAATCAACATTAGTATTATTATTCATGCCATATGGCATAATCACACAAATTAATTCCAAAATAATCCTGTGCAAGCATAATGCTCTTATCATTTCCGCCATGTAAACAATTAATAATCTTAAGTGCCCCCTCACTTTCTTTTATTATTTCTTTTGGCATAATCTGTTTTCCTGGAACAAATACAATTTTAGTGTTGCTCGTTAATGCAAGAAATTTAATCCAAATGTCATCTGCGCTTGGACATAATTTCATAGCATTTTCTATATTGAAATCTACCTTTGTGAAAACCCCCGGCGGAAATAATGTTCCAGCACCGGTTGTTGCTAATAGTGAATGACAAGGAACTACACATTTCGTATATTCATAGTCCCAATTATCATAATTAAGTAATATATTATTCTTTGTTTTTCTCATCCGATGTACTCTTTTAGCTGAAATACAATCAGGATATTTTTGATATGATTGTAAAAGCTGTTTTATCATATCTCTTTCATATAACAAATCATCATCAACAGTAATTACTATTGAATGTGGAAAATCTTTTAAAGCATAGTATATTTTCTTATAAGATTTGACATTTCCATTACAATATTGTATTTCTAATCCCTTCTTTTTTAGCCTTACTATTTCCGGAGGCAACATGACTCCTTTTGAATCCTCTCCAAGATATAAAATTATCATGTCAGGTTTATAACTTTGATGCAGTAAACTTCGAATAGTCAGATAAAGTGTATTAAATCTTTGAGGATAGCTTGTGAGAGATACAATTACTTTCTCATTCCTTTTATTTTTCTTTAATGAGCCTACAGGAAGAATCCTCTCGGTAGCTATCGCTCTTATTCGCTCGGGATCATCTATCACAGCCCTAATTATGCTAGGCGCATATTTTAAAATTATTTTTTTACATCTAAATTCCCAAAACATATCAAGCTTAAAAAGTAACTCAAAAAAATCTAACCGTACTGAAAATAGTGTTTTTTTATCCAAATTATATGGCAAAAAAATTGAATCCTCCCAGCCAAAAACGTACTCCTTATCATACACTTCAATTTCTCTAAAACCGCAACATTCACTACAGTTTTGAAGAATGCATATTTTTACCGATGAAACCAATTCATCTATTTGTATAGAAACAGCTTCAACAAGCTTGCCTGTTAATGAT
The DNA here is from genome assembly GCF_000424465.1 of Butyrivibrio hungatei NK4A153. GTDB lineage: Bacteria > Bacillota > Clostridia > Lachnospirales > Lachnospiraceae > Butyrivibrio > Butyrivibrio hungatei_A. The sequence continues at coordinate 4,413 of NZ_AUJY01000026.1, forward strand.
ATTTGTTTCTTCCATCGCCCCGCTTCAATAGATATCCTACTTATATACTCGCTAGTTTTCAAAGATTGATGAAATACCACATACTTAACATTTACACTTTCTTCAAAATATATGATAATACTTTTTTTTTCATCTTTAGCATCTGGAACCCATGTACAACATAAATAATCCTTAGAACTATCATGCATACTACATATGTTACTACTATCTATATATTTGAAGTCATTTAAAAAAGTCGGATTACCAGAAGACACCTCTATTCTAGCCCTCAATGCCAAATTATATGTCGGCTTGTAATAATATATAGCATCCGCATTTACAATTTGTGGAAAATGCAAAACTGCTGCTTGCGACTTATAGATTTTTAACCATTGATATACTGGTGATTTCCAAAATAGCATTGGATACATTTCCTTATTAACATTTATCCTTACTGCCATCTTGGTATCATAATAATTAAAAAAAGAACTATCTGATTCATGAAAAGCAATTTCAGTTGTTTCTTTCATTGGCCTAGTAAAATAATCTGCTATACCACTCCATACTCCAACGTAGGAAAATTTTTTTAAATATATTGGTTTAAAACTGCTGTTTTCTTTGACTAATTCACCTATAATTTCATCAGAAATAATAGATACCATTCTATGATCCGGATGACTGTCATAATCATTGCATATTATTATATCGGGATTGACTTTCTTTATGCAGCTTTTTAAATCATTTTTTAATGAGCTAAATTTATATGGACTGTGCTTTCCTCTAAAAAGCATTGCAAAATCGACAGAATTCCCCACTCCATATGTTTTATCTTTTCCAGCTTTTGATATAACAATTTCATCTTTTTCTCTTGTATCATAAATATGTTTACAACAATTATCTCCACTTCCCACACCGTAGCCTAGATAATATACATGACTAATTCCCTGTAACTTGCAAGAATCAGCTGCCTCCATCATCCTTTTCTTAGTCTTTTCAGAATAATAATCTCCATTAGTCACAAATATCACAGATGTTTCTATTTGTTCTTTCACCGCTCTTGAATTAATTGTTCCAAAAATATTAATTTCATCATCTTGATGTGGAACTATGAGTAAAAGCTTCTTCATTTAAGCAAACTCCATCCTTTCCTTAAATAATTCACACACCATTTAGGCTATTATATAGATAAAAATGTATACCAGTATTCATTATTATCCATCTTATACTCAGTAATACCTTTATATTTTTTTAGAATATTACTATCTTCATATGTAGAAATAATAATGTCGTTTTCTTTTATATTTTCTGGAATCATATCTACAACTTTATACCTATTAAAATAAAATTGTGCAACTGCATATATTTTCCAATTATTATCTTTATCAGAAGATTCGTTTATATAAATATCACCTATTGTTATATTTGAATTCTCAATTACTTCTTTCATTTTATATGATGCATCAATACCAGCGAACACCTTACCTCTAACATCCAAATCATAATTAAATGTTTTATTATACATCTCGCAACAAAGTAGTATAGTAAGAGCTATAATTGCATACTGCTTTTTTTCGATATACAATAAGAATCCAACAAAAACACTTATCGCTAACCCAATTAGTACTAAACAATAGTAATAATTATTATCTAAATTATCCCCTCTTTTATATCCTGTTATTCCTGCAAACAAAGAAGCTGCATCACTGTTTCTATTTACCAAAGGAATTATCACAAAAGAAAAAAAGATAGTATTAAAAATCATTATTGCCAAGCTATATCTTAAAACAATCCTCATTTTTTCAACATGATTGAATAGCCATGATAATGACGCAAACAATAATGGTGAAGCAAATACTCCCCAATATCGAACATTACATAAAGACTTAAATGCATAGTATACGTTCACATCTTTTTTTTCCCAAACATCATACATACTAGTAGCCCATCCCGAAAAAAGCAATGATAAAATAACTGCTCCTATACACATAATAGGCACCACAAAAAAAACAAAATAATCAACATTGATTTTTTTTCTTTGGAAGATAATTCCATACAAAAAGAAAACAATCACTATTTCACTAATGGCAAACACTCCGCAAGTAATCATCTGCTCAGAAGATAACATGCCTAGAACCATATCAAGCCACACATTCCATGTTATAGGATCAAATAGATTCATTGGCATTTTTACTATTACGGTAGCATTTCTTAACTTGTCACCACCATTGTTCCATACTTCTAATTGATATATAGCGATAAATTTTTCAATTATATATTTAAATATTACTGACAAAACCACTAAAAATAATAATCCGTATCGTTTATAAAAAAACGAAAAAAAAACCATCAATATCGCTATAGCTATACAAGGTACTAATGCTCGCGTATGTATCGTTAGCGTATACATGCTTATTACTAATATTGCTCCAGAAAGCATAAATCTTTTATGCATCTCTTCTTCGTGAATAAATTGACACAAAATAAGTAATAAAATCCAAAAAAACGTCTCTAAAGCAATATCATTCGACAGGTTACCAAGTCCAGAATAGCACAGCATTGGCGCAACAAAAGCTAGTATTTGTGAATCTTTTTCATCGTTATGAAAGAGATTATTTGATATATAATAAGCTATTGGAACTATAGCTATCCTCAGAATAGCAGTTAATACTCTAATAATCTGATATATAACAAAAGGATTATCAGTTATTTTAAACACCCAAAAAAAACTCCAGTACCATCCAAATCCATAATATCCACAATTTTGTATTACCCCTGACCAATCTAGTCCAGCTATTTTAGCTGAACTGACAAGGGCTCCTAGCTCATCAGTGGTAGTATGTAATGGTTTTCCAATCATAGTAATTCCAATGCATATAACCGCATGAAACAAAATCATCAATAAAAGAATACGTCTCTTCTCTATAAAGTGGTTTCTTAGCACAGATTTTACTCCCATATATTTCTTCACTATTATTCTAATGATGAATTAACGTTTTTTAGTTGACTCATGCAAAAATCCATAAATAACTTAGCAGTTTTTATTTCGCCATAATTATCCATTGCATATTTCTGGCCTCTTAATGCTACTTCTATATATTTTTCTTTTTCAGCCAACACTTCTACTATTTTGTCAGCTGCTTCATCTTCATTATTAAAAAGCAATCCTGTATTTCCATCCGTAACTATTTCTTTTGTGCCGCCTGCATTCCTAGCAAGAACTAAGCATCCAGCTGCCATTGCCTCTACTGTAACTCTTCCAAATCCTTCTGAAAAAGAGTTCATTATGAATATATCTGCATCATTCAGATATTGATTTATGCAATTTGTATAATCGACTATTTTAATATTCTGCTCTAATTCATATTTCGTTATGAGACTTTTCATTTCATCAATATACTTATTATCTCCTCCTCCCACAAAAGTCATTACAAAATTATCAGCGCCATGATCTCGCAATCTTTTCATAATCTCTATTGAATTTTTAGTTCCTTTCCCATCTTTAAAAGTACCTATTTGTATAATATTTATATTTTTCTTCTTAAAAAGATCATGTTTTTCATAGTAGAATTCTTGAACATTTATTCCCACATGAAACATTACTTCACTTTGAATATCATATAACGCTATATATTTTTCTCTAACAAATCCCGAGTTAAAAACCACCCCATCTGATTTCTCTATAATATCTTTAATAAGTCCTTTATCTCTATATTCAATCTGGAAATCTTCTTCCATCATTTCTCTGATATATTGTATATGTGGAATCCTTTTATTAATCGCCGCAGCCCCACCTACACTTACTGCGGTCGAATTACTACATATTAAACTAAAATGTTCTTTACTAATGTATTTCCCAATTTTATTAACTGCAAACTGATTTATAAGATCATATATGAAATATTTAAAAGAATAGCCATCTGTAACTTTTTTATAATCATTCCTATAAAGCATATTTTTATATCTAACACCATTTTGTTCAAATAAATCACAAGCTTTATTCTTTTTTCCGTGTTTTAATGGAACTAATACCTGACATTGTATCTCAGGAAAGATATAGTTTATTCCCTTGATTAACGAAATCAAACTTCTAGTAGCTCCTCCAACTCCAAATTCATGTGATACAAAAAGGATACTATCTATATTTACCCCCATTACTAGCTCCCCATATTTTTATTAGTCATGTTCAAAAGCAAAAATCAATAATTTTCGAATATAGAATCAGCATTTACTAAAGCCTCTTTAATTGCTTCAAGATATCCATATCTATTCTTTTTATCAGGTTCTAAATATCCCCCTTCAGCCCATTCATTCCAAGCAAACACAAACAAAAAATCCTTGGCATATTGCTTTTCTGCTTTTTTTATTAATTCTTTAAAATATGCGCCAAATGATTTGCAAGAAACATTTTTATAGTATATCCCTCTACGCCCTCTTCTAGGAGTATTATCCCAATCAACAAACGCACACGGAACATCTTTTCTAGATTTTGGCTCATGTTTCAAAATTGCGGTCCAGTCTTTGTCATAATCCCTCGCCATTCCCCCAGTTTTTACAATAATAGTAGTGAAAACATTTGTATCAAGATGTTCTCCCAACCACCTAAAAACTTTGCGTTTAATCTCAACTATTTTTTTCATTTTTTTCGATTGAGCCCAATTCATAACAGATGACGGCTGATATTCAATGTGATAATCAAACATTTTATCTTTCCCATTCTCAAAATTAAAGAAAGCCTCATCAACTTTCTGATATGCAAAGCATAAACCTTTTAAGCCATACTCTTTAGCTTTTTCATTCCAAAAATAAAGCATTTCATCAATATTTTCTATGATATCCGGCCTATATATTACAAGTAACGGTTTACCATTAATCTTTATGTATCTATCATCAATAAAAAACTGATACAAATACTCAAAATGGTTCTCCCAATCATTACGATTACCATACTTTTGCTCAAAAAAAACCTCATAGTTTGTATTAGCTTTCCATTGATTTGTCCAATTCTCATTTGCCCAACATATGCAATAAGGAAATTTTATGTCTTTAGCCTCTAGCATCATTTCTAATGGTTTCTCAAGCAACAACTTACCATTAAACCAGTAATGATAAATACAAAAACCATATATACCATATTCTTTAGCAAGTTCAGTTTGCCACCTAATAACACTAATGTCCCGAAGGTCATAATAGTTATCATTTAGTGGCTCTCTAGGCTGGTATTGATCATCTTTATATTTTTTTGCTTTTTTTACATTTGTCCACTCCGTAAATCCAGTTCCCCACAACTTATCATTCTCTGGAATAGGATGAAATTGTGGCAAATAAAATGCTATGACTTTCAATATTAAAACTTCCTTCCTAAAAAGTACCTAGAATAATATATCCTTAACAAACATTTCCTGCTCATACTCGATACGTCTTATAGCCAGCTCTATTCCTGTCTTTATCCGATTTTCATATTCCTTAAGATTATTATCATCACATAAAAAGAATATTTCTTCTGCTATAGCAGCATCATCATTTGGTTCTACATATCTTACTGCTGCACCTAGAACTTCAGGAACAGCAGTGATGTTTGACGCTATAGATGTTTTTCCATAATATGCTGCCTCCAAAATTGGAAGTCCAAACCCCTCGCTTTTTGTAGTATATAGAAGAAACTTACATCCATTATAGAGTTTCGCCAATTGTATATTTGATACATACTGATCATGGTCAATTTCCCCTTTTACTTTTTGGTTTACTCTAGCACCATCGCATAGTCTATCGAATAGCTCATCCCCTATGCCTGTGACATACATTCTCAATAAACTTTCCGGATTTTTTTGTTTATATATCTGAAACCCCTTTAATGCATGTATTAAATTCTTTACACGCCTCCCGCCACTCACAAATAAAACATAGTCATTTGCAACATCACAACATCCGACATTGTTTATTGCATCAACATCGTTTGCATAATAGTATTTTACAGGTGCACGGGGATAAAGCATTATAATTTCTTGCATGGAATAGTTAGAGACAGTAAATATCTTGTCAACATTTTTTAAACATTTAACTACAATTCTTTTTTGAAAAAGACTTCTTACTACAAAATAAGCCAACCTTTTCAATACCGGTGACAAAAATAGTAGTTTTGACATTCCTTGGTAGTAATATTTTTCATCTTTATCCCATTCATATTTAAGCCAACGAAGATCATGAATTGTTACAAATACCTTGATTGAACTATTTTTCTTCTTTAAAAGTACTATTTCTTTAAAGTCTCGCACCTTATAAATTAGTGGATAAAAAAGGATATCTCCTCTTTTAAAATCATAGTCAAGAATAGAACTAACCTTAACCCAAACAATATTGATGTATTTGCATAAGACCGGTTCGCTTGTATTACTAATTTCATACCAATCTGGATATAAAACGGTAAATTTTTGTTTTTTATCATACTCCGCCATTCTTCTAATTATTCTTCTAGCAAAATTTGCCCCTCCATCAGTCTTGTTTTTTTCTTTATACGGAGTAGAAAAAAATACGATATATATCATTTGATTTTCTCTCTATTTTCTTTTGTTGATGTTTAACAAAAAAACCTAGTAAATACGGCATTTGTTAAACAGTTTACGAGTTACATATATATCCCAAAGTAGGGTTATCTGGATATGAAGTGGCTTCTATGAGCCCATTTCTGATGATAAATGGTACAAAAAGAAGAACGTCATTGTTTTTTCTTTATGATGGCCTTCTTTTCTCCCTCTTCACCTACAGTAACTAACCTCTCATGTCTACCAGGATCATCGTCCTCTGACGAGTCCTAAATTCCTTCGTTCTGTTTATCCATAGTCGGGTGCTGCTCATGCTCCCACCTCAGGGTCATAGCCCTATAAAAAATGTCAACGCAGCTACTGGCTCTACTCTGTTGTATATACTTTTGCATTCCTGTTTCACAGCACCAATCATGGCGGACGCTTACCTGTTTACAGTACTAGTTGTTGCTTAAGCGGCTATAAGCTCGCTATTACGATGGATATCTGACATCATCTTGAACCTGTCATAATCCATACCTTTTGTTAATACCGCATAGAATACACGGATTAACTTGCAGCTAACGGCAATCATTGCCTGTCTACGCTTTAGCGGATTCTTAACTCTGGTAACGTAGTAATCATAGATTCCTCTGAACTCTTTGTTACTGGCAAGTAATGGAATCATTACCTGATACAGTATTCTTCTGAGCTTCCGTCTTCCTCGCTTGCTGATCCTAGATCTTCCTTTATGCTTTCCTGAGCTGTTTTCTACAAGCTCAAGTCCTGCATATTTCTGTATCTGTTTAGGTGACTTAAAACGTCTGATATCACCTACCTCAGCAATGAATCCTGCTATTGTAATTACCCCTACTCCTTTAATGGCGAGTAACTTCTCCACGTGATCCACTTTTAGGACTGTTTGTACAATTGCCTTTTCAACAGCCTCTAACTGTGAAATCCAAAGCCTGTGCTCTTCAAGCAGCATGTATAATTCGCTTCTTGTTCCGGCTCCACCATCAAGTCCGACACTATTGTGCGCAGCTTCTACCAGGGTCTTTGCCCTATCTTCAGTTACACCACGGCCACGCATCTTTTTATCATGCCAGATCTTTCTGATTCCGCTTACTCCAAGCGCTATTACATCTTTAGGCAGAGGTGCTTTTTCAAGCACCGCCAGACCACTTGTAGCATCAAACCTTGTGTAAATCCCTAAGTACTCAGGGAAGTGTATTGCAAGCCATCTCTGGATTCTGTTAGCAGATATGTTATGCTGCTTAACTATCCTGTCACGGCTGTATACCAAATCTCTTATCTCAGCATAAATGCCTTCTGGCATGTATGGAATTGAATACCTTCCATCTATTACCAGCTTTGCTATTGTCTTTGGATCCTTAGCATCTGTTTTCTTAGGGCTGTTATCATCCAGTTCTTTGATCTTCTTGACGGAGAAAGGGTTGACCATTACTAATGTCTTATCATGTTCACCTACATACTTCGCAAAAGCAAACCAGTAGTGACCCGTAGGCTCACAGCCTATCATAACTTTGGTCTTATTCTTTTCTGTCTTTATATTTTCAGCCCACTGATTAAATGTGTTGAATCCTTCAATGTCATTCCCGAATGAGAAAACCTTTCTTGTAAGCTCTCGGCCTCTGTTATCAAAAGCTCTGGCATAATGTGTCTGGCTTCCGATATCAATACCGATTACTAATGTTGAATCTGTTACTTGTTCGATTTTTTCATTCTGTGTATAATTCATGTGGAACCTCCGGTGTCTGATTGTTTTGTTACATCCGCCAAGATGCATCTCAATCTTACCTTGAGGTTCTTTTTTATTCAATTGGCGCTATTTATGAATTACAGGAATGCTCCCTAACATAATAAAACAAATATGAATACACCGTCTTTACGGTGCTATTAGAATACTCTCCCCGCCATACATAGCCTTAATCCAGCCCAATACATTATCGTTCTTCAGCATATCAATATATGAAGCTATCCATCCCACATTATCAAACGTCATGTTATTCTTATGAAGACTAATGTCTCTAAAACAATACTGATGATAGTATTTCACGTATTGTAAAAATAATACTCCGAAAGAACGTAAATCTTAATATTTTCCTTTTTAACCTGCCTTAAAACAGATTCATGTCTTCATCTGCATATATAACTTTGCGCTCTAGCATTACTTCTTGCCTTATGCATAGCTCTACATACTCATCAACTCGATATCCGACTTATGTGCATCATACGTTTACATACTTGCAACAATTTTCATTGTATGAAAATCTTTCACTCTGAGTCCGTTTTCATAATTCACACCCTTTCTGAATCATTTCGTGTTTTATAGAGAAACTCGTCATTCAATTCATACTTTCATCCACTTCAAGCCTTAACACTCTAAGTATGTTTTTCTTTTCGATATACTAAAATACCAAAGTAGTCTAAAAAAGCCCACTCAACATCATTCTTTGCTATAAATATTTCTACTTCATTACATATACTATTAATACAGTCATTATAACTAGCAGGGTAAGTGTTATCTATAGTTTCCCTTGATCCTTATACCATTCTACAGTTTTCTTTATCCCTTCCTCAAAATTCACCATAGGATTATATCCCAATTCTTTCTTAGCCTTACTAATATCAAAAGTCCTATCCATTATAGTAGACCTAATATTGGTCACGGTTGCAATTGGTTCTTTACCAATACGTGCACTAATAAGCTCTATTAATTTTGCTCCAAACAATGCAACCCATGCCGGAACATAAAAATATGGAGACCTCACACCAATGCTTTTTACTACTAGTTTTCTGAAATCATCCATCTTAATTGAGGACTCAGAAGCTACTATATATGTTTCACCAACAGTTCCTTTTTCCATAGCAAGAATTGCTGCATTTACTACATCAGTAACATATACTAGTGGAGTCAGATTTTTTCCTAAACCAACCTTTGGAAACGCCCCCTTTTTCATCAATCTGCAAAACTTATAAAACTCACCATATCCGCCAACACCATATATCATGCATGGACGTATAACTACAGTCGGGAATCCTTCACTTGCAGCTTGCGCAACAATCTTTTCGCTTCTATTCTTACTCTTCTGATATGGAGTAACCGGATTTGGAATTGAATTCTCATCCTGAATCGGTATTCCTATTAGTCCCATTGCTGCTGTACTACTAAAATGAACAAATCTTTCGAAATTCTTTCGTGAACTCAGTTCATCTATAATGTTCTTCGTACCACTTTCATTTACACCAACAAATAATTTGTAAGACTCTTCCGTCACGGCGGATACATGTCCAACAGCAGCCAAATGTATTGCATACTCAATGTTATTAGGAATCGCCTTAAGCGCAAAAGGATCTGTCACATCCCCTTCAATAAAAGTGACTGTATCTCCAAAAATTTTTTTACCTTTTTCTATGCTTCTTACTAGGCAAACTACTTCATATCCACGCTTTACTAACTCTGGAACCAAGCAGCTTCCTACAAACCCCGTTCCTCCGGTCACTAAAACCCTCATTTTTTCTTCAATCTCTTTCTATTATTTCAATCCAAACTGTATCGCCTTAACCCCAGCCTTCACCAATGTAGGAAAGTGCATTAGTTCATTACTATATGCCTGATTTGCCAACGGGCAAGCGCAGTTCTTTCCTTTTATATACTTTCTGACTTCTTTAGCTTCTTTTGAATGCCAAAGTTTCTGAAAATCATAGTTATAATCTCTAAGATTCCCCATCTGCTTATCATAACCAAGAACGCAGCATGGCCAAACACCACCATCGAAGTTGATATGGACATTTGATACTCCCGCATAGCAGGGAATAACTTGACGTTTCTCGGCAAGAATCCTTCCGGCAAGCTCATAGTAAACAACTCGCATAGCTTCTGTAGTTCTGGCAAGTCTCTTCTTCTTGCCTATATTTTCCTCAATCTTTCTGGAAAAATCTTTTATCAGACGCTGGTAAACATCCGCCGGAGGTGTTATTGGGTCTGTCAGATTAAAAAACTCTGTCCGACACTCCGCAACTTCATTTCTATAGCTCTCAATTCCTAGAGAATGTACAAAGTCCTCAATCTCATCAAGATCATTAATATTGAAATTTGAAATTACTGTTCCAAGTTCAAGATGGAAGTTATCATATTTTTCTTCAAGTTTTTTGAGCCCTTCTATTGTTTGCAGTAGTTTTTCAAAATTACCTTTAACACCGCGTATTTCATCATGCTTCGAACCAACACCATCAATAGATGGTTTAATAGTCACAGGAACAGTTGGATCGTATGCCCTTACTATCTGAATAATTCTTTCTGTATTATTGATAATCTTGTCAGATAAAATTGCATTAGTCGGACTGTGCACCACTCTCGGCTTAAGATATTTACAAGCAAGCGCTACAATCTCCGGAAGATCATCCCTAAGGAAGGGCTCTCCACCACTCATATTGAAGAAATATATAGGCTTCATAGATTTAAAAATTTTCTCAATCTCATCAAGCTTTAAGTCCCTATCTTTTCTAGTAGGATCCTGACAAAACATCTCTCCAATTTGGCAGGTCTTGCATCGTGATTGACATGCTGCTGTCACTGAATAAGTAAGCGTCATAGGATTAAAATTCTTATATCCAAACCACCTGTTTAACCTATAGCTTGACAAATACGGCATTAGCTTTGTGAACAGATCAGTTTTTTTCATTATTTTCTATATTGAATAGCCTTTCTATATTTTCGTTCATTCTGTCCCATGAAAAACGCACATTCTCCTGACTTACTCCTAGCTGAAAGTCACGTGCTTTATCATTTTTAAAGAAATTTGTTATGGCTTCTGTCAGAGCCTCCGAATCTTCCGTTTTAACAAGATATCCTGTTTTTCCGTCCGTCACAACATCCGGCAATCCTCCAACATTTGTTGCAATAACAGGCTTTTCAAATCCATATGCTATCTGTACAATCCCACTTTGTGTGGCTGATGTATATGGAAGAACTACTACATCACATGCTGCAAAGAATTTCTCAACTTCTTTGTCCGGAATATATCCATCATAAATATCAATCACATCTTTAACAGCGAGTTGGTCTATAAGTTCGATGTACTCCTCTTTATCATCACCAAAGTCACCTACAACAAGTAGTTTACAGTCAGACAGTTTTTCTTTTATCTGTGACATTGCTTTGATAAGGTAAGTAAGTCCTTTATATTTCCGTACAAATCCAAAAAAAAGAAGAATCTTTTCCTCTGGCCTAATTTTCAGAAGCTCTCTCGCTTTCTCTTTTGACATGTTCTGCATCTTAAATGCGTTATATGTCGGATGAACCGCACGTATATAATTTGCATTTGGAATAATAGTTTTTAGATCATTTTCATCCTGACTTGATTGAACGATATAGCAATTCCCTTTTTTCAAGGTTCTCTTTGTGAGCCATTTATCTAAAGGAAATCTTTCATGTGGAAAGACGTTATGACATATAAATAGTACTTTAGAATCCTTAATGTGTCCGGCAATTGCCTGATAACACGGAGCAAAGTATGGATGCCACCACTGAATGATAACTAAATCAGGTTTCAATTTATTTATCTTGTTTGCAGTAGCAATCCAATTTACGGGATTTGCTGTATTTATCACATACTGCGTGTTGTCAATTTTAAACGTATCATTGGAATAATCCCGTTGTTCTTTTTTATATAAAATTTTAGGGTATTGGAATGAATAAGATAGCAGAGTTACATCATACTTCTTAGATAAGGCTCTGAACATAAGCCCTGTATAATGTGAAATCCCACCTTTATATGGGTAAACCGGACCGATCAATACTATTTTCCCCAACTCCTTATTCAACGATGCTCCCCCTGATAGGTCAAGTTGTTTAAGTCTAGTGTTCTGTGTCTTTGAAATGCTTCAAATTACTTACTTCTTGGGTATAACAATATAAATACGGATATCTAAATGATGATTCTATTATCCGTCTATTACGGTACGTTGTCAATTTATATTTGCGAAAGTGGTAAATAAGACCCTATTCCAAAACAGGAATAAGGTCTCAATCTTATATCACATATTCAAGCTTATCCGCAAAATGTCCGAGGAACTTGACTGTTCGCTCGTCTTTGGGATTTTTAAGCACTTCTTTTGCTGTTCCTTCTTCAACTACTTTTCCGTCTGCAAGGAACATGATCTTATCGGCAACATCAAGAGCAAATTCAAGCTCATGCGTGACGATCACAGATGTTATGTGCTGTTCTTTGGAAATTCTTTTTATTATCTCAAGTACGTCCTGAACTTTCTCTGGATCGAGCGCACTTGTAGGCTCGTCAAAAAGTATCACTTCGGGATTTAACGCAAGTGCTCGCGCTATGCCCACTCTTTGCTGTTGACCTCCGGAAAGCTGTGAAGGGTAGTGATCCTTCCAGTCAAGCAGACCTACCTGAGCAAGATTCTCAATAGCAATCTTTTCCGCTTCATACTTATTTATCTTTTTTGCCTTGATGAGCGGAAGCGTTATATTCTGGAGCGCAGTCTTGTTTTCAAAAAGGCTGAAATTCTGGAAGACCATTGCTGTCGACTGTCTGATCTCAAGGATTTCTTTGCTCGTTAGTTTTGCAAGGTCGTAGCTCTTTTCCCCGATTGTAAGCGTCCCTTTATCGGGAGTTTCAAGGAGGTTGATGCATCTAAGGGCTGTGGATTTTCCTGCGCCCGAAGGTCCGATTATCGCTACTGTCTCTCCTTTATTAACTTCAAGGTCTATTCCGCTTAATATAGTTTTTGCTCCATATGACTTGTGCAATCCCTGTAGCTTTATCATCTTATTTTCTCCTTATGCGGTCTGCACTTTTCGCGAGTTATAGCTTAGCTTCTTCTCCGCATATTTCTGCAAATATGTAAGTCCCGTACTAAACAATAGATATATGAGCGCAACCTCTATGTAAAGAGCAAGCGGCTCATAGGTTGTGGCAACGATTCTCTGTGTCTTCATAAACATCTCGGTTATCGTGATGTTTGCTGCAAGTGATGTGTCTTTTACCAACGAGATAAAAGTGTTGAAAAGAGCGGGGATGCATGCCTTTATCGCTTGCGGAAGGACTATGAAATATATCGCCTGCCATGAGGTGAGTCCGCATGCAATCGCTCCTTCTGTCTGGCTCTTCGGCACAGAGATTATCGCTCCTCGTATCGTCTCGGAAGCGTATGCTCCTACGTTTAACGAAAATGCTATGATAGCTGACGGAAGTGCGGGAATATTAAGCCCTACTCCCGGCAATCCGTAAAAGATGATAAACAGTTGTACAAGTAGCGGCGTTCCTCTGAATACCCACACATAAAATCTAAAAAATTCAGAGAGTACTTTTATTTTCAGCACTCTGACCACCGCTACCACAATTGCCAGTATCATTCCGATTGCAAAAGAGATAAGTGTCAGCGGAATTGTAACTGTGATTCCGGCCAATACGATATTGGGTAGCGCCTTTATTATTATATCAAGTAGTCTTGTGCTCATATATTTCTCCGTCTGTCTGCAATATTACTTTGCAACTGTTATATCTTCTCCAAAATACTTTTCTGAAATGCTCTTAAGTGTTCCGTCATCTCTGATCTCTTTGAGTGCGGAGTTAACTGCTTCCTGAAGGTCGCTGTCATCTTTTCTGATAAGTATTGCAGATTCTGTTGCTTCATCGGAAGTTGCTACAACCTTGGCATTTGCATCGGGCTGATTTGCCTTATAGTCAAGGAATGTAACATTGTCATTTACTGTTGCATCTGCGCGTCCCTGAATTACAAGCTGGATTGACTCTGAAAATCCGTTTGTTGAAACGATCTTGCCGCCGTAGCTCTCTGCAAGTTCTGCCCAGTTACTTGTAACTGTGAGCGCAACGTCTTTTCCCTTGAGCTCTTCAAAGCTGTTTATATCTGTATTGTCACCGTTTACGATAACTACACCGTATACATATGTATATGGATCTGAGAAAAGATATTTCTCTTTTCTCTCATCTGTGATTGAAACCTGGTTTGCGATGGCATCATACTTTCCTGCATCAAGTCCTGCGATGATTCCGTCCCACTGAGTCTCTGTAAACTTTGCTTCAAGGCCGAGCTTATCTGCAATCGCCTGTGCAACTTCTATATCAAAACCTGTGAGCTTGTCGCTGTCATCGTGGAATGAATACGGCGCGTAGGTTCCTTCTGTTGCAAAAGTGATATATCCGTTTTCTTTTGCTGTCTCGTAGGTTGTCTTTGCTCCCGCTTCTTTAGCCTGTCCTGCTTCGCTTCCTGCCTCCGCTGATGCTTCTCCTGCTGTATTTGCCTCAGCTTCTGCCACCTCCGCATTTCCGCATCCTGTAAGTATTGTTCCAAAAACACTGACTGTTAATAGTGCTGCTGCTAACTTTTTCATAATATCTTTTCTCCTATACTTCTGTAATTCTCTGTCCGCTTGGGATGGAATCATAGTATCATCGGAGGCGCCTGTTGAAAATTCAATTGATTTTATGTCTGGCAATAAGGATTCATTATCGCGGGGTGTGGTATGAATCATTCACTGCTATGAGTATTTGATGCAAAGTATATAAAAGTATATAATTTAACCGAAAGTATATAGAAGTATATAAGCATTCACAAAGTATATAAATGTATATAGAAAGGAGCCACACATGGAACGAAATCCTTTTGTTATAAATTTTGGAAAAGTCCCCAGTCAGTATATAAGCAGAGAGCTGATAATCGATGAGATTGTTCAGGAGATGACTGAAGAAGATTCGCAGAATACTTGCTTCATGCTTACGGGAACCAGAGGAAGCGGTAAGACTGTAACCATGACTGCAATTGAGAAAAAGATTTCCATGTCAGAGGACTGGATCGTAATAAGACTGAACGCTGAGAGAAATATGCTCGAAAGCTTAGTAGGCAAGCTCTATGACAGCAGAGAATTCGTGACAAAATTTGTTGATGCAAATCTTAATCTTTCGAAGTTCGGAATTGGCCTTAATATCAAGACCAAATCTCCTGTTGCAGACATTGAATCCGCGCTCGAGATAATGCTGAAAGAAGTTCGAAAGAAAAAGAAAAAAGTTCTAGTAACTGTCGATGAGGTGTCAAACACCGCCTATATGAAAGAATTTGCGAGCAGCTTTCAGATTCTTATAAGAGAAGAACTGCCTATTTTCCTACTGATGGCAGGCCTCTACGAGAACATCAGCAATTTGAAAAACGCAAAGAATCTCACTTTTTTATACAGAACACCGCAATATGAGATGGAACCGCTAAACCTTACTTTAATTGCTGCGAAGTATTCAAAGGTATTCGGAATCGATAGAGAAAAAGCAATGGATATGGCGCTTATTACAAAGGGCTATCCCTTTGCTTATCAGGCCTTGGGTAAATACATCTGGGAAGAAAAAAATCATGAATTAACCGAATCTGTACTTATAAAATTTGATGAAGCACTTAGTCACTATGTTTATAAGAAGATGTGGTCAGAGCTGTCCGAAAAGGACAAATGGTTTATGTCATTTATAGTGAAAAAAGATGTCATGCCTGTTTCCGAACTGCTTGAACTAACCAAGCAAAAGAAAAACGAGTTCTCACAGTACAGGGAAAGGCTTAGAGATAAAGGACTTATCGATGTTTCAGGCAGAGGAATGATAAAACTTACTTTGCCCAGATTTGATGTATTCGTAAAAAATGAATTGAGATAATTTTTTCCGGAGGATAACTATGATAAGACTCGTTGAACTCAAAGATAAAGAATCATGGTACTCCCTCGATAAGCATCTACCTGAAGCGGTATTTGATGAAAAGGTAGCATGCAAGCAGGGGTATGTTTATGTTGAAGATGAAAAGGTTATCGGTGTGCTTAGATATAACCTTTTCTGGGACAATACGCCGTTTTGCACAATGCTCTTTATTGATTCTACTTATCGCAGTAAAGGCTACGGAAAGCAGATGATTGAATACTGGGAACAGGATATGAAATCACATGGCTACGGAATGATCATGACATCTACGCAGGTCGATGAGGATGCTCAACATTTTTATCGCAAGCTTGGTTACAAGGATTGTGGCGGATTTATCGTAGATATTCCGGGATATGAGCAACCTATGGAAATGATCATGATAAAGAAAATATAGATGCAATATGACTTACATTAAATAAAGTCAGCTGAACATTGTTTTTTGACATTTCTACATACTAACAACACGAGGATAGCATAATGACAGAAAAAGAATTATGGGCAGAGTTTTGCTCAAAAAAGAATGTTGATATAAACACACCTTACGAAGCATGGGGCTTTGGAGGTGTCGAAGAAAGTGATACAGATAAGCTTGCAGAATTGGTTTTACAGGGAAAGAAGTTTGGAACCGCAAGTTCATATGATGAATATGTCATGGAAGATATTACCGATGAGATTCCAAAGGTCGGAGATTACAGTGTAATCCTGAACAGCAAAGATGAGGCTGTATGTGTGATTAAAGACTATGATGTCTATATCAGACCTTTTGGAGATGTACCACCATTCCATGCTTATGCAGAAGGCGAAGGTAATATGTCGCTAGAGTATTGGCGCAATGTTCACACAAGTTTTTTCAAAGAATGTCTTGATGAGACAGATATGCCTTTTAATCAAGAGTCCAAAATAATATGTGAGAAATTCAGCGTTGAATATATTCCGAGCGAAAATCTACCGGATGAAGAACTTCTTTTTGTTGAACCTTCCATGAATTTTGAAAAAGAAATAGCGGCATATAGACAGGAAATGCTTGATGCTGATTCTTCTTTTGACGGATGTTTTTCTATGAAAAGAATGCCAAATATAAAAGAATATGTTGATCATTGCATTGAGTGGGCTAATCCCAGAAGGGAAGCAGATGAGCGTGGAGCCTGGGGAAATGTGCTTCTGGCCATAAGAAAGACTGATATGAAAATAGTTGGCTGCATGCAGGTTCACAACGTTCTCACTGAGAGAATGAAGAATTATACAGGACATGTTGGATATTCTGTTCGCCCATCAGAAAGAAGAAAGGGTTATGCAAAAAAAATGCTTGCTAAAGCAGTAGATTTTCTTTCGAGCTTTGGTTTTGAAGAAATCGTTGTCAGTTGCCTTCCTGAAAATGAAGCAAGTAAAAAAACTATTCTTTCTAACGGAGGCGAATATATAGAGACCGTTTTCTTGGATGAAGATAAAGTTTATCTGGAAAAATATAAGATTCAGATTTGACTTAATAAAGCATTACTTTCAAGGTGCCTGCCCTACGAAGGTAATCACTTTTGTGGATAAGTGGCTTATTACAGAGTCTCTGGGAATATCATATTCCTGGGGACTTATTGTTTTCTTTATAGTATTCCATCCTGCAAAAGCATCATCGATGTACGCTTGCATAAGCTTGGTAGGAAGATTTACCTCAAATTGCGGCTCTATGACTTCCTCTGTATTCATGTTGTATTCCGTAACTTCTGAATTTATTACCAGACAAACAATTCCCTGACTTTTTATTCCCGCTTTTATTTCCAGTAATTTATCCAAAAAACTTTTCCGGCTATCTACATGTTCCAATGCAGATACAGCTAGAATAAGATCATAAGTATTTTCAAGGACACTAAACTGTTCAATCGTGCAGACCATCCCGTTGATATTTTCCTCAACATCATGAATACTTGCATTGTGTTTTAACTTTTCAATAGCTATATCAAGAATATCTACACAGTCAACTAAACATCCTTTATCTTTGAACTGTTCAGCTAGATAAATACTATTCCTTCCTATCCCGCATCCAAGATCAAGTACACGTATGCAACCATGATCAGAAAGGAGCGGCACGATATCTTTTACCGTTTTAATTGGCTTTTTAAGCCAACTATCTGTGTTGTATAACTCTTCATCATTATAGATTTTTATATGAGATATCTTTTCACTTTCTCGTATTTTATCTATCCTTGACTTCATTCCTGTTTCCTCTCAGATGCTATCTTTTTTGCCCTTTCCAGTACATCTGATAAATTATCAGCAGATAATTGTTCTCCATATGCTTCCGCGTTTTTAAGAATCTGAAAGTTTTTTCTTTCGACACTACGTTCTTCGGCATAGAGATTTTTTAAGTCTATGGCACCATAGATTTCATCTAAAAAAGACACTGCCTCTTTAGAATGTTGTAAAGAATCTACACTTCCGTAAAGATTTTCCACTGCGGTAATGATATCCTCTTTACTTATTTTTTCTTCTGAGATGACCCCAATAATATCAGACCTGTCATATTTGTACGGACGTAGCGAAGCTAATTTCATTGCAATAATGTATGCTCCGGGCATAGTTCTAACATGAAGAATATTTGAAAAGGTTTTATATGGAATTGAATATTGCGGTATCTTATCGGAATATGAGCGAGTCTTTTTAAAATCATCATTGAGCCAACCGCTTTTTAATCCATTTTCATCACCAACAATATTTATGGCATCTTTCATAACGGAAGATGCTCTTATAAATGCATCTATATCTGTAGTTGAATTACGGAAATTGAATCTTGATACAATTGCTGCTCCGCCTATCAATATAATTTCCGCATCAGTATATTTTCCATTAAGCTTTCTAAATTTTTTGCCTAATTGCTTAAGATAATTATCCAAGTTTTCTTTTGAATAAAAGATATCATTATCAGCCATGTATCACATCTCCCTCGACAATGTTGAATGCTAAAAATTCAGGGATAGCATCTTTTTCCATCTTTTTTAGAAGCGAATTTTTATTGGTCAGCTTTTTCTCTATAACCGCATCAATTGGATAGATTTTCTCTTTTAATTTTTGATTTCTGATGTAATTGTAATTTGTACACTTTGGGATATCATTTAATCTGCTGAGATAATCAACCATGGCAACCATATACATTGCCTCAGCGTAGCAACATAATCTCCAAAAGCGATCTATCTTCTTATCTTCCAGAACCTCAATAACATACTCGACCTGGCCCATACGATTCACCAAATGGCATTGTTCACTCTTAAATAATGTGAATGTATATTTCTGATTGCATAAAAAGACCAAATCTTCCACTGACAGATCCAACGCTTTTGCTATTGGCAAAACTTTACCCAAGGCACAATTATTTATATCAGATTTGCCATTTACCAAATTATATACTGTCGGATATGATACTCCGGATAATTCTGCCAACTTGTATAAAGAAATTTTCTTATTTTTTATATACTCATCTATAAGCATATCTTCTACCTCGCACTCATTATATACGTTGTCGTATATATCTCTTGTCCAAATTATATACGCTAACGTATATAGCAGTCAACAATAATTATATACGTAACCGTATATATGATCAGACAAAAAAATCCGAGACTTTTACATCCCGGATTTTTCCAAATATATTTTTATCCCAAATTTCTGATAAGATTAACCATCTCAATAGCGCCCTGTGCACATTCAAAGCCCTTGTTTCCTGCTTTTGTGCCGGCTCTTTCGATTGCCTGTTCGATATTGTCTGTTGTGAGGACACCGAACATAACGGGAATACCGCTGTTTAAGCTGACCTGCGCAACTCCTTTTGAAACTTCCGCGCAAACGTAGTCATAGTGCGATGTCGATCCTCTGATAACTGCGCCGAGGCAGATAACGGCATCGTACTTGCCACTCTTTGCCATCTTGTCAGCGATAAGAGGAATCTCAAATGCTCCGGGAACCCATGCAACTTCAATGTCATCATCATTTACATTCTCTCTCTTAAGCGCATCAACCGCACCACCGAGGAGCTTTGACGTGATAAATTCATTGAATCTTGCTACTACAATACCTACTTTAATCTTTTCCGATACCAGATTTCCTTCATAAACTCTCATGTATTTTTCTCCTTATCAATACTTATGAATTTGTATTTAAATGTTGTCAGGGACTAAACTCTATCAATTGCAAAAACTATGTTAGCCCCTGAGTTCATTGTGGTCCCATTTATTAAAATCTCAATATAATCGCTATTTCCGAATCGGTCACACCTTCAGGATATGCCCCATTCGAATCTTTTTGGTCTGTAGATAGAACTTATCGAAAGGATTTGCCTCTATCTCTATCGAAACACGCTTTGTTATCTTCATGCCATAGTCTTCAAGCTGATATACCTTATCCGGATTATTGGTCAAAAGATTAAGCGACTTAATTCCAAGGTCTCTAAGTATCTGTGCTCCTGTGTAGTATTCACGCATATCTCCGGGGAATCCAAGCGCAAGGTTTGCATCAAGGGTATCCGCTCCCTCATCCTGCAATTTGTAGGCTCTGAGCTTATTTACAAGCCCGATTCCGCGTCCTTCCTGACGCATGTACAAAAGAACTCCGCGTCCCTCTTCAGCGATCATCTTCATCGCCTTATCAAGCTGCTGTCCGCAGTCACATCGCATCGAACCAAAGACATCCCCCGTAAGGCACTCGGAATGCACTCTGCAAAGAACATCTTCTCCGTCTGAGATATCTCCCATAACAAGCGCCACGTGATGCTCACCGTTTATCTTGTTAATGTAGCAATGAGCCATGAATTTTCCGTATTTAGTCGGCATGTTTGCGATTGAAACACACTCTACAAGGTTATCGTAAATCTTTCTGTACTCAGCGATATCGGCAACCGTTATGTACGTAAGGTCATGCTCTTTTGCAAACTCCTTAAGATCGCCCTCGCGCATCATTGAGCCGTCATCCTTCATAATCTCGCAGCACAGTCCGCATTCCTTAAGCCCTGCGAGTTTAAGAAGATCCACTGTTGCTTCCGTATGCCCCTGTCTCTCTATAACACCGCCGCTCTTGGCAACAAGGGGAAAAAGATGTCCTGGCCTTCTCAAGTCATACGGATTACAGTCATCCGACGCACACATTCTTGCCGTCAAAGCTCTTTCATCTGCCGATATTCCCGTAGTTGTATCCTTGTGATCTATGGAAACGGTAAATGCCGTCTCATGGTTATCCGTGTTGTTATTGACCATGGGATTAAGGCAGAGCCTGTTTGCAATTTCTTCGCTTATCGGCATGCAGATAAGCCCGCGTCCGTACTTTGCCATAAAGTTTACAGCTTCACCCGTTACATTTTCGGAAGCGCAAATAAGATCCCCTTCATTTTCTCTTTTCTCATCATCGGCAACTACGATGACTTTTCCTTCTCTTAAGTCGGAAAGTGCTTTCTCTAAAAGCTTCTTGTCCATTCTTATAACCTCCTCTTAATAAAACCCATTCTGTAAAAGAAATTCTTTTGTGATTCTTCCGTTATCCTTATTTGTGTCGCAAAATTTTTTTATGTACTTTCCTATGATGTCTGTTTCAAGATTTACTTCATCTCCAACCTTTTTCGCGCCTAAAATGGTTTCCTTTAAAGTGTGCGGAATTATGGAAACGCTGAATGATGAAGTGCTGAGCCCGGCAACCGTAAGGCTTATCCCGTCTATTGCTATCGAGCCTTTTTCTACAATTCCTCCAAGGATTTTTTCTGAAGTTGTTATCTCAAACCACACCGCATTACCGTCATTTTTTATCGAAGCTATCTTGCCGGTTCCGTCTATGTGTCCCGAGACCATATGCCCGCCAAATCTGCCGCAGGCGCTCATGGCTCTTTCAAGATTTACAGGACTTCCTGTTCTGATTTTCATAAGGCTCGATCTTGAGAATGTTTCATTCATTACATCGCAGGTAAAAGAGCTGTCTGTATAAGTTACAACCGTAAGGCAGATGCCGTTTACCGCGATACTGTCACCGATATTTACATCTTCCAAAACCTTTTTACACGATATGCACAGGGTGCTTTCCTTAGAGCCTTTAGATATACTCTTGACTGTCCCCATTTCCTCAATTATTCCGGTAAACATTTATACTTAACCTCGCTTTCTATAAGCAGATCATCTCCGATTCGGGAGATATCGGTGACATTAAGTTCTATTGCCTCATCCGGTTCATCTATAAAAATGCCTGTTACAGGACTCTTTCCCATTCCTCCGAATATCTTAGGTGCCATATATGTGTAAACTTCATCAACTATGTGTGCTCTAAGCGCGCTGTTATTAAGTGTTCCGCCGCCTTCAAGGAGTATTCCGTCAATACCAAGGTCTCCAAGTTTTTCCATCAGGATGTTTAGATCTATTCCCTTAGAGTTCATCGGGACATTTACTATCTTGCAGCCCTTTTTCTCATATTGGGAAAGTTTCTCTTTATCTTCTGAAGCGGTAGCTATTATTGTCTTATTTGTATCTGCTGTCCGGACAACCTTTGAATCAAGCGGTGTCCTTAGGTTCGTATCGCAAATTATCCTGACGGGATCTCTGTGCGGCGTATCAAGACGGCAGTTTAACATCGGATCGTCGGCAATAACGGTAGATACTCCGACCATTATTCCCATTAGTCTGTTTCTGAGAACATGAACTTCTTTTCTTGATTCTTCACAGGTTATCCACTTTGATTTGCCTGTGTCTGTCGCAATCTTGCCATCTGCTGTCATCGCATATTTCATGACTACGTAAGGGCGCTCTTTCAAAATATATTTATTAAAGACTTTGTTTAATGCTGTACACTCGTCTGCAAGAACTCCCGTTACAACTTCTATTCCGTGATTACGAAGTATCTGTACACCTTTTCCCGCAACAAGTGGATTTACATCAAGTGCGCCCACGACAACTCTCTTTATGCCGTTTTCTATGATTGCCTCTGTGCAGGGAGGTGTCTTGCCATGATGGCAGCACGGCTCAAGTGTCACATATATGGTCGCTCCTTTAGGAGACTCACTGCAGTTCTTAAGTGCGTTTCTCTCTGCGTGAAGTTCTCCGAATTTTTCGTGATATCCTTCACCTATAATTACGCCGTCTTTTACTATGACAGCTCCTACAAGCGGATTTGGATTGACAAAGCCTGTACCTTTTTTGGCAAGTTCAATGGCTCTTTTCATGTATAATTCATCATTCATTTGTTGACCTCTGTTGTGGTATATGTACTAAAACTTCTAAGTGCTCTGTAAAAAAGTGCCTATGGCACTTCAACTCCCCTGCCCCTCAATCATGAGGGGTGGGGTTGTTTTTTGCCATAAATCTTTCATAATAGTTTTATGAAGCGTAATACTCTACAAGAATTATTCATCGACCATTACGAAGAAGTTCAATATACTCTTCATCCACGATCATCTGTCATGGAAAACATAGACAAGATGATCAACTGTGGTGACCCTTCATTTGGCGGGGCCATGTATGGTTGCCCCAAATGCGGGAATTTTAAGTTTGTTCCTTTTCGATGTCATTCTCGTTTCTGTCCCTCT
>NZ_AUJY01000027.1 GCF_000424465.1 Butyrivibrio hungatei NK4A153
AAATCGAGTAGAAGGCGGTGACTAACCGCCGTCCTCTCACAACACCGTACGTACCGTTCGGTATACGGCGCTTTCAATAGTTGACGTGCACAGACTGATAGGCTGTGGCTAAATCAAAGAAGCCACTGTTTATCAGTCTTTCTTTATTTAACGCCCAAATCACACCCTTATTGTTACTAACGTACCAATACTTCCTGCGACTGTTCGCAATAGTTGCCGCATAGTGTTCTGGAATTCCGAGCTTTACGAGATTTCTAAATTTAGTCCTCGGTAGTTTCCATTGCTTCCATATACACATGCGAATTCTGTGATAGAGCCATCCGTTGATGTCATCTATGTTGTTCTTCATACTGGCAATCCCATAGTAGTTAAGCCAACCTCTGGCGTATACCTTGATTTTCTCGAGACTCGGCTTGATGGACTGTGCGGACTTACGGGAAGATAAATCCCTCAGCCTTGACTTGAACTTTTTCCATGACTTTGTATGAACTCGGACATATATGCCACCTCCGTTCCTTCCCAATGCAAAGCCGAGAAATTTAAAATTTCGGATTGCAAACACACTTACAGTACGGCTTTTCTCGCGGTTAACCGTGAGTTTCAGTTTCTCTTCAAGATATCTCGTACTGCTCTCTAAGAGTCTTTCGGACGCTCTTTTGCTTCTGGCAAGGAGCACGATGTCATCCGCATATCTGATGCAGGGAACACCTCTCTTTAGAAACTCTTGGTCGAACTCGTTGAGGTAGATGTTCGCAAGTAGTGGTGATAAATTGCCCCCCTGCGGCGAACCTTCCTCTGTTTCGATGACCACTCCGTTTTCCATTACTCCACTTTTCAGATAGCGCTTTATGAGCTGTACAACACGCTCATCCTTTACATTCTTTCGAAGAAGATTTATAAGGATTTCGTGATTCAGGGTGTCGAAGTACTTTGATAAGTCAAGCACCACAGCGAATGTGTATCCTTGTTCTGCGTACTCCTTAATTTTTAGTATAGCTCCCTTTGCATCTCTGTTTGGGCGATAGCCATAGCTTCCATCTGAAAACAGCGGTTCATAGATTGGCACTAACTGTTGTGTTATTGCCTGTTGAAGTGTACGGTCTATCACGGTAGGTATGCCAAGCTTACGCACACCACCATCTGGTTTTGGAATCTCAACTCGCCTAACTGGCGACGGAGTGTACTTTCCACGATATATGCGGTCAGTTAGCTCCTGCTGGTGTTCCTTAAGATAAGGAAGAGCCGCTTCGATAGTCATGCCATCGATTCCTGGCGCTCCTTTGTTTGCCTTTACTCTCTTATACGCTCTGTTAAAGTTGTCTTTATACAGTATCGCTTCCAAGAGTTTCGGCTGTGCACTGTCTCTTTCTTTCCATATCCGATTGAATGACCTACGCGCTTTCGCATACCCTTCATGTTCCGCACTATCTCTTTGCGAACAGCCATTGATTTCAATGTTTTCTGCCATTAATGGTCATTCCTCCTTTCTCGGTCATACTTAAGACTCCTATTGATTCGGTCCTTCACCTCTCGGCTACTATGACCTCTGCTGACTTCTGTGCGTTCAGCATTACTTTTGGTAATGGTTACCTCTTTCAAGGCATATCGCAACAGATCTCCCTAGGTACCACACGTTTCTTCCTCTCCATCTATCTGCCTCATTTATCATGCATGATTCCGTGTAGTTATTGGGCTTCGACTTGTGGAGCAGCCTCACCCTCATGCATAACCTTATATGAGATTTCTGTTCGTCAGACCAGAGATTTGCCCATGAGTTAGTATGTTCCTCATATCCAGCTTCCTTCAGATTCCATCTCACGATGGACACCCTTGCCTTCGGCTATATCCTTCCCACTACCGGGTGGATTCGGGACTTTAACCCGTTAGAAACGTGCGCCGCTAGGCGCACTTCAATAAAAAACACCCCAGGACAATTGCCCTGAGGTGTAATAAGTCGTATTTGATTGTACAAAGACGTAATACGTTGTGAAACGATTATCTCTTTGAGAACTTTTTCAATGTCCTAAGTGCTGTGTTTGTGGCATTTCTAGGACGAGTTGCTGTTTACCTGCTGCGTACGGTAGAAAGCTCAGGGCTACTGTATGCGGCTGGTGGCAACTTTAATAACCACGATCAAAAATAATACTCTGATTTTACTTTCTGCTCATTAAATCTTTATCTGTTGTAAGATTATCTTCCGATATATCTTTCTTAGCGGAGCACACGGGACTTAAACCAAAGGTTCACAATGTACCCACAGCTCTAATTAATCCGTTATTTCTCCTCCAGCCTCTCTAAGATCAAACAATGAAACGATCTTAAACTCTTTCTTTTCAGTATCCACATCCCTAAACCAGATGCTTCCACTATTGATACATGCGCCCTGCCAGTTCGCCCATAGATCTGATATGTCCCATGATGCAAGTGCGGTCATCTCTTCCTCATTAAATGCTTTTTTAAGAATAGGTATGCTTATCGTTATTCATTTTACTAAAATGTTTATGCCACCGGTAGGATTTCCTCACATATTGCACGGATCTCTTCACTGAAAACAGTATCTTTTGGCCAGATGAAGGTAAAATCATGTTTTACCCTAAAGTCGTCAAGGGGGATTGTTTTCAGATATCCGGACTGCAGTCCGGATGCAACCGCTGCTTTATATAAAAAGGTGATGCCACAGTCTTTTTCAATAAGGCTTATTATGGCATGCATGTTCTCCACCTGGATAAAATTCCTAAAATCACTTGTAGAGTAATTGTTCAAGGCAAGAGCTCTTTCTAATATATTGCGCGTTCCTGAACCGGGTTCTCTTATAAGAATTCGCTCGGGAAAGAGATCTTTTATCACGCGCGGTTTCTGAGTGAAAGAGTGCTTTGCCGAACAGACAGAAACAAACTCTTCTTTGCTAAAAAGCAGCGTTTCATAATCATTTTCAGGAAAATATCCTTCTACAAGTGCAAAATCTATAACCCCCTCGGAGAGTTTTTTAAGAAGCTCCGATGTGTTGCCAAATGTAATCTTAAGATTAGTATCCGGGTGATTTTTTATGTAATCACTGATCGGATCAGCAATTATGTATTCTCCTATGGTCATGGTGACACCAAAAGAGATGTCTTTTAAGCCATGGTTATTCTGTGAAAGTATTTCTTTGAGACTTTCATCATCATTTTTTATCTGATTCATTTTTTTATACAGGAGTTTTCCGTTGTCAGTTAGAAAAAGTTTTTTTCCATCCTGAGTAAACAGCTTTGTCCCGTATTCATTTTCAAGATGATGTATGTGTTGAGAAACAGCGGGCTGAGTAATATTCAGCTCCTTAGCCGCCTTGGTGAAATTGAGGTGTCTGCAAACGCAGAGGAAAGTATCTATTCTGAAATCCAGCATAATCAGTCCTCCCTAACGATAAGAAATGTTTATGGATATATAATAATATATAATTTTATCTTTTTCAAAAGACAGAATATAATAAGACCTACGAAAGAACAGATTAAAAAGAGAGAGAGGTCTTGAGATGGATTTTTTGAAAAAGAATTACATGGGAGTAATAGTATGCTTCACTATTGCAGTTCCTTCATGGCTCCTGGGAAAGCGCTTCCCTGTCGTTGGCGGAGCGGTGATTGCAATCATTCTGGGCATGATAATAGCCCTGTTCTGGAATGACAAGGGGAAGGCGGCTGATGGAATAAAGTTCACATCAAAGATAATTCTGCAGGAGGCTGTTGTCCTCCTTGGATTTGGTATGAATCTTTCGGTCGTTCTTCAGACCGGGAAACAGTCACTTCCTATAATTATCTGCACGATTTCAACATCGCTTATCCTATCATGGATTCTTCATAAGGTTATGAATATCAAAGGAAACACAGCTACTCTTATCGGAGTTGGCTCATCAATATGCGGCGGCTCAGCAATAGCAGCTACGGCTCCTGTCATTGATGCGGATGATGATGAAGTGGCACAGGCAATTTCTGTGATATTTTTCTTTAACGTGCTGGCAGCACTTCTTTTTCCTTCGCTGGGAAAGCTTATAGGTTTTGATATCACAACAGGAGAGACTTTCGGTATTTTTGCGGGAACTGCAGTTAATGATACTTCTTCCGTCACCGCAGCTGCATCAACCTGGGATAGTATGTGGAACCTGGGGAATCAGACTCTTGATAAGGCAGTTACGGTCAAGCTTACAAGAACACTGGCTATCATACCTATTACACTGGTACTTGCGTATCTGAGGGCAAGGGAAGCAAAAAAGGATGGAAGTTCGACAAATGGCTTTAGCTTTAGAAGAGCATTTCCGATGTTCATAGTCTTCTTTGTGATTGCTTCAATTATCACAACTATTTGCTTGAGAGCAGGTGTCCCTTCTTATGTTTTTAAGCCACTTAAGGAACTTAGCAAGTTCTTTATAATAATGGCCATGGCTGCTATTGGCTTGAACAGTAACATAATCAAACTAATTAAATCAGGTGGGAAGCCGATTTTGCTTGGCGGCTGTTGCTGGATCGGAATAACAGTTGTCTGCCTTTTGATGCAGCATGTAATGGGAATATGGTAAAGACCTGAGTCTGAATAAAGTTCCACATTACGGTTCTCCCTTACAGCACTTGCCGGTGGTTTCATTACAGAGAGTTTTTATAAAACCACAGAATTCCTTCATGATGTCCGTGTTTATTGAATAGTAGTGCCACTTACCTTCTTTCCTGTCTTTAACCAAGCCCGAATCCACAAGTATCTTCATGTGATGAGAGAGAGTCGGCTGTGTAATATCAAACTTTTCAAGAAGCTTACATCCGCATTTCTCCTGATCAGAAAGCATCTTAACTATTTCCATTCTGTTGGGATCTCCAAGAGCCTTACATATCAGCACTTCGTCTAATTTGGCCATAATCTTCTCCTTATATAGATGTTTATCTATGTGTTGATAAAGCATATACATAGATATTCGTCAATGTATTATTTCAAAAAGGAGACAGAGCTTTTAAAACTCTGTCTCCTCCGTGGCAATTTATCTTCGGATATAAACGATAACATTTCTTCCACAATTCATATTTTTTCATAGTTATGGAAATTTTGTTAATATAAAATAACAGAATTTATTTTTAGTCCATCCGTTTCCAGCATTTTTCTTTAAGAAAAGTAGCTATCACATTGATGTCTTCACCTTCATAGTATGCAACCAATAATTTCTTGAACTCCGGCACATCTTTCTCTGGTATGACAAGAAGTCCTTGCCCATGGGATATAAGATAATGATTAGCAAATATTACTGAAGCTCTTTTGTTACCGTCAACGAAGACCTGCGTTTTCATGCAATACATGCATAATTCTATAGCTTTATCTATATCCACCTTATCAGATGATCTTATTTCGTTTATGTTCTCTATAACCATTGACTCTATAGGAATAGGCGGTACATAACTGGTTCCGCCTATGGTTACAGGCACACTCCGTATCTTTCCCCCATAAGAGAAAAATCCTTCATTAACAAGCTTTGCTACATGGCAAAGTAAATGATAATCAGTTTCAGCCTGTATAACATCCTGGTCAAGAATAAACTCCCAAGAATGCTTAAGATTCAGGATTTTTTGCACATCATCTGCTGTCATGCCATTGACGATACCTTTTTCCAATATTTCCTCTGTCTGTGGAAAGGTCGTTGCTACTCCCTCCAACACAGCCTGATCATAGATATTTGATTTCATATTGGCTCTGGCGAAATCCAAATTCATAACAACATCTGCAGATAGTTCAGTAGGGCTATATCCAACTTCTGCAAGCTGCTTATCTATTTTTCGAATACTCTTTTTTAATTCTCTGGCTTCTCTAGCGTTCCTAAGAAGCAACTGATACAGATTATCTGAATAAACATCAACATATGTTGATGTAAGTTTTCCATTTACTCTTTTTCTTATATACAAGTATTTGCCACTGGAGTTTTCCTTCACTTCCGGTGAGCCGTCATAAGGTATGAGATTTAGACGGGCCTGAAGGTCAGCTTTATCCTGCAATAGGCTCTTAATTGTTTCCAACTTATTATCCATCGATTTCTCCTTTTAGGGAACCTTTCTAATAGAAATATATCAAAAAGTTCCCTAAAGTTCAAATAAAAAATAGGGAACTTTTTTCGATAATCAGCAAGGAAAGTTCCCTAAAATGTCTCGAAAAGAATTATTACCTCCGACTTAACATCGTCTATAATACTGAAAGTTAATCTATTCAGAAATACTTAAATTTTTTCTTTGTAGCAACTGTTTATAATTATACCTATATCTACCATCCTGTTCAATATTATGTGCATAAAACAAGGGCGTTTTCACGCCCCTGCCTATTGCACTATCAGTTATTCATCTCTCAGGTCTTAGATTATTCCTATTAAGATTTGGACTTTGCTGCTCCTTCCTCTGATCAACTATCGTCTGGCTTTCTCTTAGCTTTTGCAAAATGCTTGTTTTAGCCTTTTCAGCTACCTCAGGCTTCTTGGTCTTATCCCACCATTCCTTGAATGTTCTGAAGGCTTTCGAGACTAGTTTTCCCAGTGTGGTCTTAGGATTTTCGAGTGTTGCGTATCTCATGAATTCCTTTTTCATTTCTGTATTTACCACTGAGTCCACATATTGGTTAACTGTGCTTTCAATGTCCTCCTTCATTTCTTTAGCCGTTCCGTCCAGAGCTTCAATCTGTGTCTCCTTCTCCTGGCACTTATCTTCCAGCTTTTCATATTCTTGCTGCTTTAGCCTTAAGTAGAATTCTTTTGAGAAGTCGCTATTCCTTCCTTTTTCCTTTGGCTTTAAGGTTTCATCTCCAAAGATCTCCGGGTGGTCTTTCATCTGATGCTCTACAAAATCGTGCATTAGATCTTGTATTTTTTCTAGTCTCTCCTGATCAAACACTTTTGTTTTTGCCACCTGTTTGCTTAGTCCTCGTTTGTATCCTGTTGCTACCGGAACTCCTACTACGTGCATATGAGGTGAATCCTCATCCAAGTGTGTTACCGCCGATGCGATTTTGAATTCCGGAACTATCTCTTTTACATATTCAAGCTGTTCCCTCAAGAGTGGCTTCATTGCATTCCACTGTTCTCTCGTCTTATCCGCCCAGAATTCCTTATCCCCTACTTGGAGAATTACCTCCGTAGCCACATCATTCTTTTTACTTTCGGATACATACTCCAGATAGTCATGAATCTGTCTGTCACTTCTTTTACCTTTGTTGTATTCCGCAAGTGCCTCAGAGAATTCCCTTTCATAAATCTCTTTTACATCATCGAGAATATTTACTTCACTCCCGACTTCCACTTCGATCATTTCTTCGTTATACTCTTCACTTTGAAATAATCGAAGATTGTGTTTGCTCACCGAAACCACATCTCGCGTTTTAGTGAGCGAATGTTTCTTACATGAGATGTGAAATGTTACTGTTATCATAAACAAACTCTCCTTTCATAATATTTTTTTGCCGCCGGCAGGCCCCTCGGAGAGCCCCCGGATAATGATGTGTAATGTCATTATCCATAAGGGGTTACCCATAACGACACGTTATGGGGAAGCTCGCTCCGCTCGCCTGCCAAATCATTCATTCCTTGGCTGATTATTACCGGAGCGTGTCACGCTCCCGTTCAATCCATCAAGGGAAATCACCATCTAAAATCCTTGTGCATCCCCACCATATCGAGGTAGTCCTGACGAGCTTTTTCCTTCTCCTCTTCTGTGGGTGCTGTCTTGAACTTTGAATAGATTTCATGCCTCACTAGTTTTTCCATCTTGTCTTCAAGTTCTTTTTTGATCAGATCAGTATCTTCATCAAACTCAAAGACCAGTAATCGTACCAGCCTTATAAATAATTCCTGTGATATCTGTACGTTTTTCATTCGTCCCTTTCTTCTAGTCCGCAACAATGCAGTGTCTTTATCTTTTTACAACCTTGCAATCTTAAGAGTGTAACTTCAGATACCTTACATTGTTGCGGTCTTGATTATCATTCGTTCTCTTTCAATATCCAGTACCAGGTATTGTTGATTCTCCTGGCTTTTATCCCAAGTTCATTTTTGGCTATCTCCAGAGTTCTTTTTGATATATCCTCTTCTTTAGCCAGTTCTACTGCCTCGTTACTTGGGATCATATTATGGTCTTTAGCCAATTCTCTCAGAAGAGCTATCGCCTTTTCCTGCTTATTCGCTTTCGGTGCAATTCCTCCGAGAACCTCGTCTGCAGTTATTTCATAATCTCCAATCCACTCGAATCCCTTTTCTGATAATCTGAAGGCCTTTGAATGTCCAAATGCTGCTAAGTTGTTCTTTATTTGGACTATTGCCCTTAGTTCCGGTTCTCCTTCTATCCTTCCTGCCAGCAGGACACTTCTTGCTACTGCGTAGAAGTCAATTGATCCCATCCCTCGATAAGCTGCCTTGTTTCCGGAAGCTTTGTTCATGTGTCCGATTAGGATGATTGCACATTTGTACTTCTCCGCCAGAGCTCCCAGCTTCTTAGTCATATCTCTTGCTTCGTTAGCTCTATTCATATCCATTCCGCCTCCGAGATATGCCTGTAGTGGATCCAGAATCAAGAGTTTTGCTCCAGTCCTTATGATTGCCTGTTCAACTCTCTCATCTACCATTGATAGCGATTTATCACTCTCATCTATCACATGGATTTTGGAGCAGTCAGCCCCGGCACCTTCAAGTCTTGGCTTTACCGTATCAGCCAGTCCGTCTTCTGCTGTCTGATATATGATGTTTATTGGTTCCTCACTCTGCAGACCTGTATCTAACGAAATTCCTTTTGATAACTTCGCTGCTGCATTTAGTACAAAAGTTGTTTTTCCATCTCCGGGATCTCCCTGAATGATGGTAAGCTTTCCATATGGTATAAACGGATACCATAGCCAGGAAACTTCTTCAGCTTCTACATCTGACATTTGGATAAGCTTTAATTCTGGTTTGCTTGTTTCCATTTTGATTCCTCCAATCTTACTTTTTTGTTGAACTTGGCCGGAACCCTTGCTATACTTTATTTAATCGAATTTACAAAAGCTCCGGCTTTTCATTCACTCTCTTGTTACCAGCAAGAGAGTTTTTTCATTTTAGACTGCTTCTGGACTAAAGTATCCAATCTCTTCCCATACCTTTCTGTCTGGACAATAGTAGTTGTATTCACTGGAATTCTCTTTCTTCATGGCATATCCAAATTTGAATATCCCCTGCTGGATTCCAATTCTTACGAACTGTGCATCCTTGTGCATTGCCTCGGCAACCTCAGTT
Organism: Butyrivibrio hungatei NK4A153; assembly: GCF_000424465.1. Taxonomy (GTDB): domain Bacteria; phylum Bacillota; class Clostridia; order Lachnospirales; family Lachnospiraceae; genus Butyrivibrio; species Butyrivibrio hungatei_A. Next base: position 9,251 of record NZ_AUJY01000027.1, read on the forward strand.
ATAGGAACATTTCTACCGGTAAATCTTGGTAGTTCTACATATAACTTTTTGTCTTCCATACTTTTCACCTCCCTTCTTTCAAAATACGAATTATCAGTTCGTATTTTGATAATACGTCTTTATAATTCATTTGTCAACAATAAATATGTATTTATAATTCGTAATACGTTCTTGCAATTCGTATTGCTACGTGTTACAATTCACACAAGGAGGTCAGTACAATGAACAATGGATCTGATATTGGAAATAGAATTAAGCAGGCCCGAAAAACTCAGCACCTCAGTCAGACTGAGTTGGCTAACAGGCTAGGCAAAACTATGCGTACCGTACAGAAATATGAAAGCGGTGAAATAGAACCTTCAATAGGTATACTGAATGAGATCGCAAGTATTCTTAACATCTCTCCAGCAGAACTTATTGGATATCAGAAGAAGAACATCACTTTAGATACACTCTCAGATGTCCTCTATGTTCTAAACGAATTAAATAAAAAAGCAGGTCTTCACTTCAATATAGACGTAAATCGCCCGCCAAAAACTGAAGAGTGGAGCTGTAGCCTTAAATTCATGGGAAACGATGAAATAGCAGAAAACAACGCAGATCTCTGCCTTTTTCTGGAAAGATATGCAGATGAACGAGAGAGCCTTGAACAAGGCCTATCAAATGAAGATAGATTTAATCACTGGTTTGAAACAGAACTTGCATACTACGCAAATGTAGCATTGCCCGATAAGAAAGGTGATTAAGGGACTATCCCCTTTTTCATAAATTACCTGAGCATCAAAGGAGGTCGATAATACTTGAAATTACCAAACGGATATGGAAGTGTAATGAAAATGTCCGGAAAACGCAGAAAGCCCTATATGGTAAGAGTAACCACCGGATGGACCATTGATCCGGAAAAAGGTACCAAAAAGCAGACGTACAATGTCATAGGATATGCTGAAACCAAGCAGGAAGGCTTGCAAATGCTATCAGATTATCATCAGAATCCATTTGATACAAAAGCAGCCAAAATGACATTCACAGACGTATATAATGCCTGGTCTGAAGCAAAGTATCCTACAATCTCTAAATCCAACGTACATGGGTATACAGCCTCATATAACGTATGTGGCACCCTTTACAATAAAACTTTTAGAGATATAAGGCTGGCAGAGCTTCAGAATGTCATTGATACCTGCGGAAAGAATTATCCTACACTCCGTAAGATCAAAGTCCTTTTCAATCAGCTTTACGATTATGCCCTTAAGAACGATATCTGTAACAAGGACTATTCCGAATTTGTAGATATCCTCAAGTATAAGGACAAGAATCCAAACAAGGTTGAGAGAGATATCTTTTCAAAAGCTGAGATTGACAGGCTATGGGAACTCAAGGATGATCCGTTCTACCAGACAGTACTGATGCTGATTTACAACGGCTGTAGAATATCTGAACTACTGGATTTGGAAAAGAAAAATGTTCATCTTGAAGAACAGTATTTCGATGTGATACTAAGTAAGACTGAAAATGGTATCAGAAAGGTTCCTATAGCAGATAAGGTTCTACCATTCTACAAAGCCTGGTATGAATCCTCTGACTGTGAATACCTTCTTCACACAGATGACAACAAAAAATTCACCTACAGGAACTATAAAGACAGCTACTGGACACCACTAATAGAAAACCTTGGTATGGAGCACAATCCTCATGATACTAGGCACACCTGCATATCAATGCTGGCGGAAGCTCATGTGGATCCTACAATGATCAAGAAAATCGTAGGACACTCCGGAGCAATGTCTCTGACCGAGAAAGTGTACACACACCTTGATATCCAGTCTCTGGTAGAAGCAATTAACAAAATCTAAGGCTTGAGAATTTTGCTGTCTACCTGCTGTTTACTCGCTGTTTACGGTACAAAATTTTCTGCGTTTCACCACAACTGAATACAATTATAGATAAAAGAAAAACCCCAGAAACACTGAGTTTCTGAGGTTTGTAAGTTCTTTTTGAATCTCGAAAGATTATCTCTTTGAGAACTGAGGAGCACGACGAGCTTTCTTCAAACCGTACTTCTTTCTTTCCTTCATACGAGGGTCTCTTGTAAGGTATCCGGCCTTCTTAAGTACAGGTCTGTACTCATCTGAGTCAGCCTGAAGAAGTGCTCTTGCGATACCGTGTCTGATAGCACCGGCCTGGCCTGTTGTGCCGCCGCCTCTAACTGTTACTACAACGTCGAACTTCTCAGTTGTCTCTGTAGCAACAAGGGGCTGTCTAACGATAACCTTGAGTGTCTCAAGTCCGAAATACTCATCGATAGGTCTCTTGTTGATTGTTATATTTCCATTTCCGGATACAAGGTATACTCTAGCGATTGATTTCTTTCTTCTACCTGTTCCGTAATAATTAGATGACTTTGCCATTTTTACTATTCTCCTCTCCGATTAAAATGTTAATACTTCAGGCTTCTGAGCTGCGTGTGGATGCTCTGCACCTGCGTATACATGGAGCTTTGTGTACATTTCTCTTCCAAGAGATCCCTTAGGAAGCATTCCCTTAACGGCATGCTCGATAACTCTTTCAGGCTTGTCCTGGATCATCTGACGGAGTGAGAACTCCTTGTGGTGTCCAACATACTCTGTGTGATGCCAATACATCTTCTGATCAAGCTTCTTACCTGAAACCTTGATCTTCTCAGCATTGATTACGATCACATAATCGCCTGTATCAATGTTAGGAGTATAGATGGGCTTGTTCTTACCTCTAAGTACGTTTGCTACGTTTGAAGCAAGACGTCCAAGTGTCATATCGGTAGCATCAACTACATACCACTTCTTCTCGACTGTAGTTGCACTAGGCATATAAGTTTTCATTGTATTTCCTCCAGTAAATAATTACTTGATTGGTTACTTATGTGAAAACCCTTCACCTGATTCTCACATTATATATGATGTACATATTGAAGCTTACCGGGACAACAATATGACATTTTCACCTAATAGTGGACATGACGTCACACAGTAAGATATTATATATCGCATTTAGTCTTATTGTCAACACTATTTCCAACGATCGGAACGCCATCCGTGAACTTATATTTTATAAGGAATAACCCCTCCGGCGGTGCTGTCGGACCCGCTGCTTTGCGATCCTTGCTATCAAGCATTTTCTTAACTTCCGAAGGCTCTTTTTTCCCTCTTCCTACAAGTATGAGCGTACCCGCGATTATGCGGACCATATTATATAGAAAACCGTTGCCCGTAACGCTGATTATCACTTCATCGCCGTGTCTTTCCACCGTGATGTCCCTGATTGTGCGCACATGACTTGCCGCCTGCGATTCAACATTGCAAAAGCTTGTAAAATCATGCTCTCCCACGAGATACTTCGCTGCTTCCTGCATCTTTTCCGCATCCAACGGCATGCTGAAATGATATGTATACAGTCGCCTTACGGGAACAGGCATCTTGGTGTTCAAAACCCTGTATTCATAGGTTTTCTCTGTATCACAATGACGCGGATGAAACTCCGGTGCGACTTCCATCGACTCAACAATTCGCACATCCTCAGGAAGTATATGATTCAGGGCAAAAGAGAATCTGTCTCCCGGAATCGTCGAGCAGGTATCAAAAACAGCGACATTTCCGTAGGCATGAACGCCTGCATCCGTCCTACTTGCGCCTATTACCGCAACTTCCTCTCCGGTCAGACCATGAATTGCCCTGTTCAGCACACCTTCAACGGTATTAGGGGTTGAACTCTGAAGCGCCCATCCGCTGTAATTCGTGCCATCATATGAAACTATCAGCATTATTCTGCGCTTTTTTGCCATTTCTTTATTATCTCTCAGAATTTCATTCTTCCAATCACACCACATAATATAAGGAAAAGAACAAGCACAATATATGCAATCCTGTCTCTTTTCTGATAAATTAGCGGCTTCATCTTGGTCCTGCCCTCGCCGCCGCGGTAGCACCTTGCTTCCATTGCCATCGCAAGATCCATAGCTCTTCTAAATGCCGATATAAAAAGCGGCACTAAAAGCGGTACCATGTTTTTTGCCCTTTTAATGATCGAGCCGGTCTCAAAATCCGCGCATCTTGCCATCTGAGCCTTCATAATCTTATCGGTCTCCTCGAGCAAAATAGGGATAAATCTAAGCGCGATCGACATCATCATTGATATTTCATGCACCGGAACATGCACAAGCTTAAGCGGATTAAGTAAACTCTCAAGTCCGTCAGTCAAGTTGTTTGGCGTTGTCGTAAGCGTCATAAGCGATGAACCTGTAATAAGGAACACCAGTCTTATCGCCATCTTTACGGCAAGTTTAAGGCCCTCATCCGTGATCTTTATCTTCCAAATTGTAATTATCGGATCTCCGGGAGTCAGAAACAAATTAAACAGCACCGATATCATCAGCAGGAAAAAAATAGATTTCATTCCCCTGAAGATAAATTTAACCGGCACATTCGACAGCTTGATGTTCATAGCAAGAAAAAGTCCCGCGATAACATATCCCAATGCGTTATTTACCATAAAAATGGCAATAAGGAAAACAAACGTGCCGACTATCTTAACTCTTGGGTCCAGTCTGTGTATTATCGATTCAGTTCTGTAATATTGTCCTAATGTAATATCTCTAAGCATCTTTTTGCCTTACATATCTTTTATTTTGAAAAAGCTCTCAATATCTCGTTTTTTGCTTCGTCAAGTGTTGTGACATCTATGTCAACATCAAATCCGGCCGTCTTAAGCTCCTGCATAACATACGTAACCTGCGGAGCCGCAAGACCTATAGCCTCAAGTTCCTGTCTGTGTCTGAAAACTTCCTTGGGAACATCGTCAAATGCTACTCTTCCCTTATTCATAACTATTATTCTGTCCACATAATCCGCAACATCGTCCATGCTGTGACTTACAAGTATGATAGTTATGCCGACTTCATCATGAAGCTTCTTCACAAGATTGAGGATATCCTCTCTTCCCTTGGGATCAAGTCCCGCAGTAGGCTCGTCAAGGATAAGGATCTCAGGCTTCATTGCAAGAACGCCGGCTATTGCGACTCTTCTCTTTTGTCCGCCCGAAAGGTCAAACGGTGACTGGTAAAAATAGTCATCGTCAAAGCCAACCTGTTTAAGTGCCTCATAAGCTCTAAGTTCCACTTCCTTCTGAGACAAACCAAGGTTCCTTGGTCCAAAACAAACATCCTTAAAGCAATCCGTTTCAAAAAGCTGGTGCTCGGGATACTGGAAAACAAGTCCCACCTTGGCTCTGAGCGCTTTCCTATCAAACTCGGGATCGCTGATATCTTTTCCGTCAAAATATACCGTACCGCTCGTAGGCTTAACAAGACCGTTCATATGCTGGATCAGCGTTGATTTGCCCGAACCCGTATGCCCTATAAGCCCGATAAATTCGCCCGCATCAATCTTTATATTCACGTCCGTCAGCGCCGCATGCGCCATCGCGGTATCTTCATCATATATATAATTTACATGGTCGAGAATTATAGACATTTCCTTCTCCGTATCATCTCTTTAATTTCTTAAGTTCCTCGACAAACTCCTCTTTTGTGAGAATTCCGTCAGGAAGCGGCAAACCGCTCTTTTTAAGTTCGTGTGCCAAAAGAGTAACCTGCGGAACGCCGAGCCTTAGCTCTTTGAGCTTTTCAACCTGAGAAAAAATCTCTTTAGGCGTGCCCTGCATCTCAACATGCCCTTTATCCATGACAAACACCTTATCGGCGTAAATAACTTCTTCCATATAATGTGTTATGAGAATGACAGTTATTCCTTCAACGCTGTTAAGCGCCCTCGCTGCCCTGATGACATCTTTTCTTCCGTTTGGGTCGAGCATCGCCGTGGGTTCGTCCATGATAATGCACTTTGGATGCATAGCGATAACTCCGGCAATTGAAACTCTCTGTTTCTGGCCACCCGAAAGATGATTGGGTGATGATTTCCTGAATTCAAGCATATTCACCGCTCTAAGGCTCTCATCAACACGCTCCCAGATTTCTTCCGTGGGGACGCCCATATTCTCAGGGCCAAATCCGACATCCTCTTCGACAACCTGTCCGATTATCTGATTGTCGGGATTCTGAAAGATCATTCCGGCTTCCTGCCTGATTTCCCACAGTTTCTCGCCATTTCTCGTGTTCATCCCGTCAACGATAACTTCGCCCTCTGTCGGATACAAAAGAGCGTTGAAATGTTTGGCAAGTGTCGACTTGCCTGATCCGTTGTGTCCGAGAACCGCTATAAACTGTCCGGGTCTGACGTCAATATTGACATCATCGACAGCCCTTGTAATGCCTTCGACATTTCCCTCTTCGTCTCTTCTGATATATTCAAATACAAGTTTATCTGTACGTATCATCTCTTTTTACCTACCATTCGAAATATTATAGCATAAATGTGGTAATATTGATTTATAAAATTAACATCGGAGATTTCCAAATGAACAGTAAATATGTAAAAGATCTTATTCTTCTTTTGGCAATAATCGTTTTTTGTGCCCTCGCCGCAAGACATCTTGCAGGTCACGAAACTCTCGAAGATTACGCCAATTCCCATCTTTCTGTAGAATCACAGGAAAATATCACAGCTTCGGCCACGTTTGATTCAAATCTTGAACAAAGCTCATCAGTTGCCTCTTCCGAAAATACCTCCGGAGCATCGATCAGTGCATCAGAATTATCGACTGAAACGGTCAATTCGAGTGTCATGTCGAACTCAAACTTACCCGACGATTCAGACGTATATGACACAAGAGTCACATTCGAAGAAGGCTTCTACTACGAGGAAATTCCGGATTCAATTGTATCAAAGATAACAGACGTATCATATCCTCATGATTGCAAAATCCCACTTACCGAACTCAGATATTGTGTTATCAGCTATGTAAATTTTGACGGTGAAGAAAAGACCGGTGAAATGATCTGTAATAAGGTAATTGCCGACGATGTCATGGAAATCTTCCACGAATTATATGAGAACGACTATCAGATTGAAAGCATTAAGCTTATCGACGAGTTTAATGCGGATGACGAGGCTTCTATGGAAGCAAACAACACCTCTTGCTTCAATTATCGTCCCATCGCAAAAGGACATAAGCTCTCCAAACACTCTCAAGGACTCGCGATTGACTTAAATCCTCTATATAATCCACAGGTAAAGTACAAGAACGGCACAACTACCATCGCTCCCGTTACCGGCAAGGACTATACCGACAGGTCTGCCTCTTTTCCATATAAGATTGACAAGGACGATCTTGCCTATAAGCTCTTCAGAGAACACGGTTTTACATGGGGAGGAAACTGGAATTCATCTAAAGACTATCAACATTTTGAAAAGAAAATTCGCTAAAAAGTGAAATTGTTCATAATATTCCATATAAAAAACAATCCAAACAGTGTACAATAACTATTAAGCTTCTATAATTTTATCTATTTTTATATCTTAAGGAGACTTATCTAAAATGAAAAAAGGAAAGAGACATACAAAGATCAAAAACAAGCTTTTATTGTTCTTGGTCCCTGCTGTAGTTGCCACTATTCTTATTTTGGTGCTCATTTCAGGATACCTGTCAGGTAAGAGTATGACACAGATGGCAACATCGGCACTTAATTCTTCCATTTCCAATCAGGCAGACAACATTGAGGCATGGCTCGACGAAAATCTCCAGAATTTCTCTACCGTTAAGCAAATGGTCGAAAAAACAAAGCCAACAGATGCACAATTATCTGCTATGATGAACGCTTGCTACGGTTTTAATATCTATTGCAAAAACGGTCCGTATATCGCATCACAAAGCGGTAAAGTCTACAAAGCATCAGAATCCACGAAAGAAACGGGTAATGTCACAGAACAGGAATGGTTCAAACAAGGTATGACCCGCGTAAACATGGTCTATGGTAATACATATAAGGATGCAAACGGCACAAGTGTCATAAGTGCATCAGGTATCATCGATGACGGCTCTTCAGACCTTAAGATTATGGCCGCCGATCTGTCACTTGACCAGATCAGTATTATCGTCAACTCCAAGGTTAAGATGGACCAGGCTGCTTCTTTTCTTGTTGATATAACAGATAACACTATTCTTGCCCATCGTGACAAGAACCGTGTATCAACCAAACTTGACACAAATGACAACGACAGACTTATGGCTGCAATAGCAGGCAAGATTGCCGAGAGAGACTACTCCACCGTTACTCTTGCCAACAATGTAGTTGCATTTAAGCAGATTGCCGGAACCGACTGGGTTCTTATCTCATATATAAGCAAATCGATTGTCATGAAGGACGTGACAAGACTTGTTACCACTCTTATCGTGACAGGAATACTTGCAATTATAGTTATCGTTGTACTTATCAACCTCATGGTTACCAAAGTCATTGCTCCTCTCGGCGGAATTACCAAGAACATTACAGATATGTCAGCCGGTGACTTCACTATCAACGTTAAACACGGAAGAAGTAATGATGAGATTGGTCTCATGGGCGATGAAGTAAATGAATTTGTTCATTCCATGAGGAATATGCTCACTGCTATCAATGCCGAGTCAAAGAGACTCAGAGAGCAGTCCGACAATTCCGATATTGTATCAAAGAGCATGTACGAAGCATCTCAATCGCAGTCAGAAGCTATGAAGAACCTCAATTCAACTGTCGATCAGCTCGCTGTTGCAGTTAACGAGATTGCCCAGAATGCCACAACTCTTGCAATGGTAGTTGCTGACACAAGAGACAATTCAAATCAGGCTAATGAGAGCATGAAAGAAACTGTTGCGATCAGTAAGAAGGGCCGCGACAACATGGAACAGCTTGCCGATGCTATGCAGTACATTAAGAGCAGCAATGACGAGCTTGTTACTTCTATTGACGCTGTAGGAAAAGCTTCCGAAGAGATCACCAATATTGTCGGTCTTATCGCTGAAATTGCCGAGCAGACCAATCTCCTTTCACTTAATGCTTCTATTGAAGCCGCACGCGCCGGTGATTCCGGAAAGGGATTTGCCGTTGTTGCTACCGAGATTGGTAAACTTGCGAAGAACTCTGCAACAAGTGCCGATAACATTGCAAAACTTATCGATGAAGTCAGAAAAGCCATCGACAACGTTGTCGTTCAGGCTCAGACAAGTGCAAAGAATATTGAAAGCAACAGCGATCTTATTGATACAGCAGTACAGACATTCGATCAGATCTATCAGAACATTGAAAAATCAAATTCTCTTATCGACCTCATGATCAAAGACGTGCAGAAGGTTGATGACGTTGCAAGCAATGTTGCTGCTATCTCCGAAGAACAGGCTGCAAGCACGGATGAAATCCTCGAAACCAGTCGTAAGATGGTTGAACAGGCTAATAGCATTACTAAAAACAGTCAGGACGTTGCCGACAACTCACACGAGTTGGCAAATACTTCAGAAACGCTTACATCCTATGTTCAGAAGTTCAAGATTTGATAAGGAGATACATATTATGAAAAATCGAATTAAAAGATCAATGGCTTATCTACTATGCGTGATACTGCTATCTCTTTCAATTACAGCTTGTGGCAAGGCAGGCTCCGGATCGGTTTCCGGTAACGGTATAAAAATACTTATGACGCTTCACGCTGACGATGACTCATTCCTAAATACACTTGCCGATTCAATAGTTGCAAAGGGCCAAGAACTTGGCGCAACAATTGATGTCGTATACAGCCAGAAAGATACAGAAACACAGATGCAACAGATAGCAAACGCCGCTTCTGAAGGATATGATGCCATCATATGCAGATTATGTGATACAAGCACCACACTTCAGATGGAGAATGCAGCAGGCAATCTTCCAATTGTATTCATCAACAATGAGCCTGAGATTGACTATCTCAAAAGTGACAAATATGTCTATGTTGGCTCATACGAGCAGGATGCCGGAGAATTCCAAGCAGATTATATCTGGAGCGGTCTCGGAAAACCACCTGCACTTAATGTCATCATCATGGTTGGTGAAAAGATGCATGCAGCTGCTCCAAAGCGTACAAATGCAGTAAAATACTTCTTCCTTGACAATAAGGTCGATGTAAACTATGTATGGGTCGACAACGGTGATTGGGTTGAAGACGTAACATATGACAAGCTCAATATATTCAAAAAGACAGGACAGTCATTTGATTGTATCATCTGCAATAACGACACTATGGCAATGGGCGCTATCAAATGGATGAAAGAAAACGGATATGATACACACAAGATACTTGTAGCCGGAATCGACGCTACAGACGAGGGATGTGAAGCTGTAAGAAGCGGAGACCTTTATATGACGGTTCTTCAGGATACCGCAGGACAGGGTGCTGCAGCCGTACAAAGTGCTGTTTCACTTGCAAAAAACGGTTCGGTTTCTTCTGTTTCAGGCGTATCCGCAGACCATAAGTATATTTGGGTTCCATTTGTTCCCATAACGCCCCAGAATGTGGACCAGTATAAATAAATGACCATTGTCACATCATTTGTTTAAATCGCAAATAAAGACAATCGAGTAGGAGGAATTTCTCATAAATGAGAAATTCCGACCTCTCACACCACCGTGCGTACCGTTCGGTACACGGCGGTTCAATCAACTTAACAAGTAACACACTTTTCGGTGTAGTAATCTAACATTGAGACTAATCCAAATGAGGTTAGTCTCTTTGTACTTATAGCCTTTTGTACCCATCCATTGTGAGCGAGTCTTGCATATCTGTCTCCGCAGTAGGCGATATTATACGCCGCCCATCTTGGTACGTCCAGCTTCATCAAATTCTTAGCTCTATTCTGTGGAGTTTTCCAATGCTTCCAAATACACATACGCAATCTAAAACGAATTCTTGAGTCCATTTCCTTG
>NZ_AUJY01000028.1 GCF_000424465.1 Butyrivibrio hungatei NK4A153
AGTGCGCCTAGCGGCGCACGTTTCTAACGGGTTAAAGTCCCGAATCCACCCGGTAGTGGGAAGGATATAGCCGAAGGCAAGGGTGTCCATCGTGAGATGGAATCTGAAGGAAGCTGGATATGAGGAACATACTAACTCATGGGCAAATCTCTGGTCTGACGAACAGAAATCTCATATAAGGTTATGCATGAGGGTGAGGCTGCTCCACAAGTCGAAGCCCAATAACTACACGGAATCATGCATGATAAATGAGGCAGATAGATGGAGAGGAAGAAACGTGTGGTACCTAGGGAGATCTGTTGCGATATGCCTTGAAAGAGGTAACCATTACCAAAAGTAATGCTGAACGCACAGAAGTCAGCAGAGGTCATAGTAGCCGAGAGGTGAAGGACCGAATCAATAGGAGTCTTAAGTATGACCGAGAAAGGAGGAATGACCATTAATGGCAGAAAACATTGAAATCAATGGCTGTTCGCAAAGAGATAGTGCGGAACATGAAGGGTATGCGAAAGCGCGTAGGTCATTCAATCGGATATGGAAAGAAAGAGACAGTGCACAGCCGAAACTCTTGGAAGCGATACTGTATAAAGACAACTTTAACAGAGCGTATAAGAGAGTAAAGGCAAACAAAGGAGCGCCAGGAATCGATGGCATGACTATCGAAGCGGCTCTTCCTTATCTTAAGGAACACCAGCAGGAGCTAACTGACCGCATATATCGTGGAAAGTACACTCCGTCGCCAGTTAGGCGAGTTGAGATTCCAAAACCAGATGGTGGTGTGCGTAAGCTTGGCATACCTACCGTGATAGACCGTACACTTCAACAGGCAATAACACAACAGTTAGTGCCAATCTATGAACCGCTGTTTTCAGATGGAAGCTATGGCTATCGCCCAAACAGAGATGCAAAGGGAGCTATACTAAAAATTAAGGAGTACGCAGAACAAGGATACACATTCGCTGTGGTGCTTGACTTATCAAAGTACTTCGACACCCTGAATCACGAAATCCTTATAAATCTTCTTCGAAAGAATGTAAAGGATGAGCGTGTTGTACAGCTCATAAAGCGCTATCTGAAAAGTGGAGTAATGGAAAACGGAGTGGTCATCGAAACAGAGGAAGGTTCGCCGCAGGGGGGCAATTTATCACCACTACTTGCGAACATCTACCTCAACGAGTTCGACCAAGAGTTTCTAAAGAGAGGTGTTCCCTGCATCAGATATGCGGATGACATCGTGCTCCTTGCCAGAAGCAAAAGAGCGTCCGAAAGACTCTTAGAGAGCAGTACGAGATATCTTGAAGAGAAACTGAAACTCACGGTTAACCGCGAGAAAAGCCGTACTGTAAGTGTGTTTGCAATCCGAAATTTTAAATTTCTCGGCTTTGCATTGGGAAGGAACGGAGGTGGCATATATGTCCGAGTTCATACAAAGTCATGGAAAAAGTTCAAGTCAAGGCTGAGGGATTTATCTTCCCGTAAGTCCGCACAGTCCATCAAGCCGAGTCTCGAGAAAATCAAGGTATACGCCAGAGGTTGGCTTAACTACTATGGGATTGCCAGTATGAAGAACAACATAGATGACATCAACGGATGGCTCTATCACAGAATTCGCATGTGTATATGGAAGCAATGGAAACTACCGAGGACTAAATTTAGAAATCTCGTAAAGCTCGGAATTCCAGAACACTATGCGGCAACTATTGCGAACAGTCGCAGGAAGTATTGGTACGTTAGTAACAATAAGGGTGTGATTTGGGCGTTAAATAAAGAAAGACTGATAAACAGTGGCTTCTTTGATTTAGCCACAGCCTATCAGTCTGTGCACGTCAACTATTGAAAGCGCCGTATACCGAACGGTACGTACGGTGTTGTGAGAGGACGGCGGTTAGTCACCGCCTTCTACTCGATTTTAAAAAGCGGACAACTTGTGATACGTTGTTGCCCGCTTATTTTTTATGATTTTATTTCTACTTTTTCAAAGGAGTCTATGATTGTTTCGGATGGCTTTTTGGTTAAAAGACTCACGATGAAAATAAATATTATACTTACAAGGAACGCCGGTGCAAGTTCATACAGATTCCAAACACCGCCTAAAGGACGTACCAAGTATTTCCAGACAAACACCATCGCGCCGCCTGATATCATTCCTGCCATAGCACCGAAACGGTTCATACGTTTCCAATAGAGTGAAAGTATCATACACGGTCCAAACACTGCACCAAATCCTGCCCAGGCAAAAGATACGATTCCAAAGACAGAGCTGTTTGGATCCCAGGCGATAACGACGCCTAATACTGCGACTGCGATAAGTGTTGCTCTTGCAGTAAGCATGGCTGCGGCTTCGGATAAGTTGATTCCGAGAGTTTCCTGAATGATGTTTTCGGAAACTGAGGATGAAGCGGCAATCAGCTGTGAGTCTGCGGTTGACATTGTAGATGCAAGGATACCCGCAATTACAAGTCCTGCCAAAAGAGCAAATAAGAAGTTGTGCTCACTTATCTTTTGCGCCAGAACAACGATAAGGGTTTCGGCCTTAGCTGAACTTGAAAGGTTATCGTTATCGATCAGAGATGCAAGTGCGCCGCTCTGTGTAAGCGATCTTCCGACAACGCCGAGGAATACTGCAATTGCTAATGAGAAAACAACCCATACAGAGGCGATTCTTCTTGAAAGCTTTAATTCCGAAGCGTTTCTTATAGCCATGAATCTGAGAAGGATATGTGGCATTCCGAAATAACCAAGTCCCCAACAGAACATTGTTATCTTTGAGAACAGCCCGTAAGGATCGGCTGAATTTGCCGCGTTGTTATATGTTGCATTTACATCTATAAAGCCCGGAAGTGCGGCTATATTCTCCATAACGGCGTTCACTCCGCCGGCTGAAACAATACCGTAGCCTACGACGAAAAATAATGCGATCGTCATTACGATTGACTGAATGAAGTCAGTCTTTGATGCTGCAAGAAATCCGCCTGTTGTAGTGTAGCCGACTATGATAACGGCAGAAACGATCATGGCAAGCTGATAATTTACTCCAAACAGTGATGAGAAGAGTTTACCGCAGGCTGAAAAACCTGAAGCGGTATATGGAACGAAGAAAACAAGAATAAAGAGCGCGCCGATGCACAGGATAATATTGCTGTTATCTTCAAAGCGCTTTTTGAAATAGTCGGGAATCGTGATCGCATCGACTTCTGCAGTGTAATTGCGAAGCCTCTTGGCAGTAAAGAGCCAGTTGAGATAGGTTCCCACGATAAGACCGAACGCTGTCCAACCTGCATCAGCTATTCCCGAGAAGTATGCAAGTCCCGGAACACCCATAAGCAGGTAAGAGCTCATGTCCGATGCTTCAGCGCTCATGGCTGTTACAAACGGTCCCAGCTTTCTTCCGCCGAGATAAAAATCTTTGACATCATTGGTCTCTCTTGAACTTACGAAACCAACAAGGAGCATCATCGCCAGATAGGCGAGAATAGAAACAATAATTCCGATTTGAGATGTTGTCATTTCTTTTCCCCTTTAGCTTTTCATTATGTAGTTATTTAATCGTATTTACACAATACTATATTAGCGAGATAAAGGGAAGAAGTGTTTGTAAAATCGGGCCTTAAGAAAATCTTAAGAGTATTAATTTTATGACTTTATATGGGGTGATTTTAAATTAGATAGTGCGAGAAAACATATATTAAATAACGTTGCAGTGATATGCGCAAATCGTATAACGTACTTCTGACGCGGACTATGCAATGAAAATTTTATTTCATAAGGTTTGGAAAAAATATTAATTGTGCAAAATGCCGAAAAGAAATTTGCCTATTTACAAACAAAATCCCAAGTGATAAATTTGTAAATCGCGAGCTCGAAAAAAACGAAAGGAGAAAATCTAATTTACGTGATTTTGATATTGTTCTTAACGGGAGCAGTATTCACAGATCTCTACAGAGATAAGATTTATAATCTCTGGGTGATACCGGGAATGATCGCCGGAATCGTGGGATCTGCGTTGGCAGGAAAGGATAATCTTATTTCTTGTCTGACAGCGATTGGAATTACTTTTGCTATATTGCTTCCTGTGTATCTTCTTAAGGGAATTGCTGCGGGAGATGTTAAACTCTTTATGTCAGCAGCGTCTTTCCTATCCATTGAGGACACAATGTCCTGCATCATAATGGCTTTCTTTGTAGCCGGTCTGATCTCTTTGTCGATTCTCTTGTTTAAAAGAAATAAGAAAAAGACTATCCACTTCGCAGTACCTGTTCTCGTAAGTGCGATTTTTACCTTAGGAGGTGTGGTTGTATGAACAGACCTTTACTTACGATCTGTGACACGGAAAAGGATTATTGCAGAAGACTGGATGAATATTTGAGGGATCATCTGAATTTGTCTTTTGAAATCTGTTCATTCACCGATGCAGAGATTTTTAAAGAGTTTGTAAAAGAGAAGATTCCTGAACTTTCTGTTCTCTCACAGAGTGTGTACTCGGCGCTTTTAGAAGGAGGAAGCATCAAAGCTGTAAAAAACATTTTGGTGCTTGATGAAGCAAATTCCTCTGTGAACGAGGACGAAAGTCAGGAAGAAGAAAAGAATGTATGTCATATAAGCAAGTATCTTCCTGCGGGAAAGATAATAGATGGCATTTTGGATTTCTGTGTGAAGATTCCCGGTAATATCGGGAATCTTGATGCAGGGAGAGGCTCGGAAAAGGTAAAACTTCTGGGACTCTTTTCACCACTTTCAAGGTGTGGGCAAACGGCGTTTGCCGTAAAACTTTGTGAGGAACTTTCAAAGCATGGTAAAACAATGCTCCTTAACTTTGACAGTTTTTCAATGGTCACTGAGATAATGGGTCAGGATGCGGAAGAGGATATCACGGATCTTCTTTATTACTCCGAGTGTGAAGAAGGAAAGTTTTCTGTATATCTTGAGAGGATTAAGAGAAATGCAAGAGGATTTGATTTTGTTCCGCCTGCAAAGACGGCGACTCAGATAAAGGAAATTACTTTTGAGAGAATAAAGTCGCTTACAGAGCTGCTTTCTGAAAGCGCGGGATATGAGTACATTGTTCTTGATCTTTCCGAGTTCCCGGATGGCCTCTTTGATATCCTGAGAATGTGCACAAGAGTATTTACTGTTGTGGGCGAGAGCAGGGAAGAAAATTATAAGCTTGAGCAGTACACGAAAGTACTTGGGCAGAACGGATATGACGATGTGCTTGCGAATACCGTGAGATGTCTTTTTCCAAAAGACGGCTCTTACGGAGGGCTTTCAACCTATGCGAGTGAAATGCTTGCGAGGGAGGAGCTTGTAAGTGAGTGATTTTGATGAGCTGAAAAAAGATGTAAAGTCTAAAGTTTTGCAGTCGCTTGATTTTTCAAAGGATATTTCCGATGAGGAAATGTTTGAACTGATCGACAGGGAATTATCTGTAAGTACGCGTGGGCGTGCAATCTCAATGGAGCTTAGAAAGAATCTCAGGCTCCGAATATTTCATTCGATAAGAAAACTTGATATTCTGCAGGAACTTGTTGATGATCCTGAAGTTACGGAGATTATGATAAACGGCGTCGACAATATCTTCACCGAGAGGAATGGAAGAATTGTCAGGCAGAAACTGGGATTTGAGTCCAAAGAAAAACTTGAGGATATCGTTCAGCAGATAGTTGCTTCGTGCAACAGAGTTGTAAATGAGTCTTCGCCAATTGTGGATGCAAGATTATCTAATGGATCCAGAGTAAATATTGTTCTTAGTCCGGTTGCGTTAAACGGGCCAATTATTACGATCAGAAGATTTCCCGAAAATCCCATGACTATGGAAAGGCTTATAGAATTTGGCGCTCTTACGCCATACATAAGGGATTATCTTGCGCAGCTTGTAAGAGCAGGTTACAACATTTTTATTTCAGGTGGTACCGGTTCGGGAAAGACAACTTTTCTGAATGCTCTTTCAAACTACATTCCAAAGGACTTAAGAGTCATCACGATTGAGGATAATGCCGAGCTGCAAATCAGGGAAGTTCCGAATCTTGTAAGACTTGAAGCAAGAAATGCAAATGTGGAAGGCTGCAAGGAGATTACGATAAGAGACCTGATCAAGTCTTCGCTTCGAATGAGACCTGACTGGATCATTGTAGGCGAAGTCAGAGGAAGCGAGTGCGTAGATATGCTTCAGGCTATGAATACAGGTCATATGGCGATGTCTACAGGCCATGCCAACAGCGCGGCAGATATGCTTTCCCGAATTGAGACGATGGTGCTCATGGGAATGGACATTCCGCTTCCTGCGATAAGAGGTCAGATTGCTTCCGGAATTGATATCGTAGTTCATTTGGGAAGGCTTCGCGACAGGTCGAGGAAAGTGCTTGAGATATGCGAGCTTTTGAAAGAACCCGATCCTGTTTCGGGAAGAATTATGACAAATACTCTTTTTAGATTTGTGGAAACGGGAATGGATAATGACGGCAAAATAGCCGGTGAATGGAGGAAAGTCGGTGACATTTCAAACAATGAAAAACTTCTTTCTGCAGGTATTAAACTTCCGACCGAAGATAAATGATTTGCCAGTACTGGTTCAGGGGGCGGGAATCGCGGTTCTTTTCGGAAGATTGTTTTATGATTCGTGGATTGCGGTAGTATTTCTTTTGCCACTTGTTATACTGTGGTTCTTCTATAGAAAGAAAATTGAAAAAATGAAGAGGGTAAGGATTCTTGGAATTCAGTTCAGAGATGCCATAGCATCTGCACTCACAAGCCTTAAGGCGGGATATTCCATTGAGAACGCATTTAGGGAAGCGGGAAGAGATATGGAACTTCTTTATGGAAAAAAGAGCCTTATCTGTCAGGAACTAAAGCGTATATATAAAGGACTTGGAAATAACATACCGCTTGAGAAACTTATCGGAAGACTCGGAAAGGAAAGCGGAAACGCTGATATAGAGGAGTTTGCGGAGGTTTTTGCCGTGGCGAAAAGGAGCGGCGGAAACATGACTGATATTATTGAAAGAACGATATCGGTTATTTCAAGAAAGATGGATGTCGAAAAAGAAATCGATGTTTTGATAAGTTCAAAGCGCTTGGAAGCTGGGATAATGAATATTGTTCCGTTTTTTATCATCTTCTATATAAGTATCACCGGTAACGGATTTTTTGACCCGTTATATCACAATGTTGTGGGAGTAATCCTCATGACAATCTGCATGTTCGTGTACTTTGCGGCATATCTTTTATCTCAGAAGATTGTAAATATCTCAATATAACAAAGGTAGTTTTATATGTTGTTTCTATATTTGATATTCCCGGTGGGAATATTTGTCTTGTGGATCTTGGCGCGAGGAGAGGTGCTTCCTTCGGATATGGAGGAAACCGGAATTAGCCGTGAGTTCCTGAAAATTGCGCTCTTTGTTTTCAAAAGATTACCGATAAGAGACAGGTTTTCTTTTGGTGAAAAAGTCAGAAGTTATCTGAGAACTCTCGGTAACAGAAAAAATGTTGAAAAGGCTGAAACTGAATATTATATTCGAAAGATTTCAATCGTACTTATCATGGCGGTTGCGGGAAGTTTTCTTTCTACGCTCATGTACCTTAGTACCATGATGGGAACTGAGGTGTACAAGACTCAGGAGCTTAAAAGAAATACCGGCGGCGACGGAGAGTACGAGGCAGAGCTTATTGCATGTGATGAGGACGGAAGGGAAATAGGTGAGGCAAAGATCCTAGTCGGAGAGCGGCTTTATACGGAAAGCGAAGCGGACAAAATGTTTGAAGAAGCTTCGGAGGTTATGCAGAAGACTGTTCTTGGTGATAATGAATCTTTTGATCATGTGACTGAAGATCTTAAGCTTGTAGAAAGACTTGAGGGGTATCCGTTTATTATCGACTGGCACATTGATGACTACGAAGTGATTCATTATGACGGAAGGCTTGAAGATGAGAATATTCCCGAAGGGGGAGCTGTGGTAAATCTTATCGCGGAGTTTAAATACAACGGCAGAATTTGGGAACTGCAGCTGCCTGCGAGACTTTTTAAGAAAGAGATGACGCCAAAGGAGAAAATCAATTCTGAACTAAGAGATCTTTTGAAAAAAGCGGAAGAAGGTTCCGTAAACAAAGAAAGCGTCGAGCTTCCGAAAAGCTACAACGATGATGCCATAATCTGGAAGGAAAAAGCAGAAGACAACAGCCTTTTGATATTGGTTATAACACTGATAGGCGGCGCCGCTTCATACATTCTTAAGGATAAAGAGTTAAAGAAGGGTATAGAAAACAGAGCTTTTCAGATGCTGAATGATTATCCGCAGCTGGTATCGCAACTTGTTCTCTATCTTGGTGCAGGCATGACTATGAGAAATATCTTTGAAAAACTTGCGCAGGATTATCTCAGAAAAAGTAAAAACAGCGGTAAGAAGCAATATGTTTACGAAGAGATTGTTGTTGCGATAAGAGAACTTTCGAGCGGAGTTTCCGAGGCGGCAGTATATGAAAACTTTGGAATAAGATGCCAGAGCAGGCAGTACACGAGGCTTGCCACGCTTCTTTCGCAGAACCTCAGAAAAGGAAACAGTGAGATGCTTAAGATTTTGCAGGAAGAATCGCAAAAGGCGTTTGAAGAAAAGATGGACAGAGTAAGGAAGCTTGGAGAAGAAGCGGGAACAAAACTTTTGCTTCCGATGATAATGATGCTGGTCATTGTAATGGTGATCATTATGATACCCGCATATCTTTCTTTTTAAAAAATATATTTAGTAAAAAACGAAGGAGAAAAAATGAATTATTTAATGATAGGTGCAAACAAGATCAAGAATAAGATAAAGGAGGGAATCTGCAAGTTCTGGAGTGATGAGTCGGGAATGGGAACGGTTGAAGTGATTCTTATTATCGTTGTTCTTATCGGACTTGTAATTGTGTTTAAGCAGCAGATTGCCGGAATTGTAGAAGATATTTTTAAGGCAATAAGGGAAGATACACGTGTTATTACGAACTAAAGGATATCTGACAGTTTTTTTATCCCTTACGATAACGATGATCATGTCTCTTATTCTGGCTCTATACAGCGGAGCCAGGATTGGGGCTGTGAAGATGAAGACTGAATGTGTGGCGGATATAGCCATGAATTCTGTCCTTGCTGAGTATAGCAGAGAGCTGTATCGGCAGTATGGGCTTCTTATGGTTGATACTTCGTACGGAACGGGGAGCCATTCAATAACAAATACTGAAGAGCATTTACGAAAATATGCGCAGAAAAATTTTGAACCGAGCACAGTCGGAAGGCTGACGGGAACAAGTACGATGATGCGGGCGTTCTGCAAAGATGCGAGGATTACCGGAAGTTCTTTTGCGACTGATAATGACGGAGCGGTTCTTAACAGGCAGATTCTTGCGTACATGTCGGCTGAACCTGCAGAGGGGATGTTGACGGATGTAGATGACAATATCGGTAAGCTTAAGGATGCGGGACTTGATACGACTGATGTAGATGAGATGGCGCGTGAAAATCAAGAGGAAATTGACAGTTTGGAGCTTCCGACAAAAATAAACGAGGACGATGAGGAAGAGGAAGTCAGCTTGGGAAATCCTGCGGATGCCGTTAATTCACAGAGGGGAATAGGTGTATTGTCTCTTGCGGCCGGTGGTATAGACATATCGAGAGCTGCGGCGGATCTTTCGAATTATGCTTCGAACAGAACTGTGAATAAAGGTACCGGGCTCCGAGATTATGAGGAAATATCAGCTTCGGAGAAACTTCTTATAGATGAGTATCTTTGCGAAAAGTGCGGAAGATACAGCGGAGAACTGGAAAAATCGCTTCTTAAGTATCAGCTTGAGTATCTTATTTTTGGACAAAACAGCGATTACAGAAATCTTGAAAAGATGGCGCAGACACTATTCTTCTGGAGGCAAGCGTCGAATTGGGTGTATATGCTTGGATGTTCTTCCAAACAAAGTAAGGCGGATGCGGTTGCAAGTGCACTTACTGCGGTTCTTATGGCGCCTGAGTTTAAGGACCCGGTCAAATGGTCCATCATTTTTGCTTGGGTTTTTGCGGAGAGTGTATCGGATGTGAATATTCTTCTTGAAGGAGGGAGAGTTCCTCTTTTCAAGAGTGATTCAACATGGCAACTGGGGCTTGGAGAGATGCTTCTTTTCAGAGAAAATCTTGGAAGAAAAGATTGCGGAGAAGGTCTTTATTACAAGGATTATCTTAGGATGAAACTTGGAATGACGGATTTAAAAGATAAGACTAAAAGGCTTATGGACATTATCGAGATGGATGTTCGAAGGACTGCCGGGAACGGAGAGTTTATGATTGATCATTGCCTTGATACTTTTTGCGGCGAGCTTACGGTTGGGACAGGTTTTGGTTATGAGGTGAAGATAGAGAGGGTGTACGGATATGAAGAGTAGTCGGGAGGCAGATAAAGGCACTTCTTTAATATTTGATAATTCCAAAAATATAAAAATAAAAAAAGCTTTTTTCCGGGCGGTCAGAAAGAGAAAAGGAGTGTCTTTACCTGCGTCCATGACGGTAGAAGCTTCACTTGTACTTCCTCTTTTTATTTTCTTTTTTGCCAATCTCATGGTGATGTTCAATGTTATAAAAGTTCAGTCAGATCTTGAAGCGGCGCTCCATCAAGTGGGAAATGAGATCGCACTTAAGGCGTTTGATATTTCTTTTGCTGAAGATGCAGTAGGGATTGAAAGTGGCATGGATGTCGCCAAAGGAGTTGTTTCAGTGGCTTATGCATCGTCTAAGGTGCGGGAATATCTTGGGAGCGGTATTGATAAAAGCTGCGTAGCCGGTGGGCTTGGCGGATTGGGCTATATGAGGTCTGATGTGACAAGCGGCGATATTATCGACATTGTTGTTAATTACAAGGTTAGGCCCTTGGTCCCGATTGCGGGATTTACTAAGTTTCCTGTGGAAGGAAGATATTATGCCCACGCATGGACGGGGTATGAAATTGTCGGATCAGGGGGAGACGGAGCCTGCGAGGAAGAGATGGTATATGTCACAGAGCACGGCGAAGTCTATCACAGGAATATAAGTTGCAGGCATTTAAAGCTGAGCGTTAAGAGCACGAGTTTGTTGGGAATAGATAAACTCAGAAATAATGACAGAGCTAAATATTATCCGTGTGAGTACTGTGCCGGGAAAATTACAGCGGGAGATGTGTTTATAACCGATTACGGAAACAGGTATCACGGAAGAGTTGATTGCGCAGGGCTAAAAAGGAAGATCTACGCCATTCCAATCTCGGAAGTTGGTGCAAGGCGTCCATGCAGTGACTGCGGATAGAGGTAAATTATGATTATTCAGATTGTAGTATTGATCGTTCTTTTTGTAATAGCGGTCGAAGACATAAAAAGTATGAATATTTCTTCATGGAAGATATGGATATTGGCAGCACTTTCCGTTGGGAGTGCTGTATTTGAGGTTGCAATGGGCTCGTATGACATTGAGAGTGTGGCGGTAGCTCTTTTGCCCGGAGTAGTACTCATTGTGCTTTACTATGTGACCGGAAAGCAGATAGGACTAGGGGACGGAATGGTAACTTTGTGCATGGGACCTGCGTTTGGAATTGAAAGAGTCGCGCTTGGTATAACGGTCGCGTTTTTTGTGAGCGGTTTGTTTTCACTTGTGATAATCGCAGCTTTAAGGGAAAAGAGAAAGAAGAGTTATCCTTTTATTCCTTTTATTACTGCGGGAATGGTGGTGGCGACAATTGCGCAAATATAAAGGATATATGACGGTTGAGGCAACGCTTGTGGTTCCAATGGCTGTCTGCGTTATAACGCTTCTTATTTTGTTTTCATATTATCTTTACGGAAGGTGCATTCTTTCGCAGGACTGTTATGTCCTTGCGTTTAGGGCGAGTATTGATGCCGACAGATACGGAAATAATCCGGAAAGTACGGTGCTTGCAAAAAGAGACAGAGTTCTTGGAAAGAAATATTTTGGAAGTACGAAGCCTGTCATACATGTAGAAAGCAGAGCTTCCGGAAAAGAAATAAAGGTCGAAGCAAGTGCGAGGATAAGAGCCGGAGCAATGGGGAATTATTTTTTGAAACCAAGATCCGGATGGGAATTTAAAGCGGGGCAAAAGGCGAAGTGCCTCGGACAGGTGAAACATATACGCAAGATGACAAGGCTTAAAGATATCGGACAAAGAGTATTTGATTAAAGGATGGAAACTAAAGTGGAATACAAATATTACAGAGATTTAAAGCACAGTTATATTATCGCTTCCTGCAATGAAGTGAGTGAGGAAGAACTTGGCGGATACAAGCTTAAGATAGCGGAGAACGGAAGGATTAAAAAGCTTCTTCCAGTCAGTCTCAGAAAGATCGATCTTGAGCAGCTTCTATATTATGAAGTAAGTTCAATGGTTAGTATGGAAGACCGGTTTTCTTCCAAGGGAATGAGTGCGGATGATCTTAAATGTTTTTTGCGTGAGCTGAAAGAAATGCTTGAAGGGCTTTCCGAGTATCTGCTCGGAGAGGAAGGGGTTCTTTTTGCACCGGAAAACATATATGTGAATATATCGTCGGGAGAATACAGATTTATGTATTATCCGTTTGAGGGAGAGAAGAAGACTTTTGCCGAGTTTACTGAGAAACTTCTGGATCTGATAGATCACGATGATGAGGAGGCTATAGAAATATCTTATAACCTGTGTGAGCTTTCTAAAGAAGATGGAATACTTCTTCCGCAGCTTGTAGATGAAGCGCTAAAAGAGGAGCCTGTTCAGGAGGAAGAAGCGCAGATAAGTGAACTGAGCTTTGATGAGCCTGATGAGTTTGAGTATGAAGATGACGACGAGGAAGATGAGGAGTATGTGGAAAAGAAAAGTCGTGGTCTCGGAACGCGGAGCAAATTTATCTTTGCATTCTTATTTGCAGGGCTTGTTGCAGTTATCATGTACGTAAGGATGAACTTTGTGCTTTCTGAAGTGGAGAATCTTTTGTCGGTCGGAGTTATTTTGGCCTCTGTGGGGACGGGGGTAGTGGCTCTTTTTACAGGTATCGGAGATTTGAAAAAATCAGGACACAAAATATATGAAGAAAGAGATTCGTGGGAAGATGATGAAGACGACGATGATTATTATGATTCTCCTTCATATAGAGATTACAGTGCATCATATAAAGCGCCTATCAAAATAACTTCTTCGGAAAAAGAATCTGTGAGTGCGTGTGCAGCTGAAGAAACAACGCTTCTAGCCGAAGAGGATTCGGGTGAGATGACGCTGTACAGCAGAAATGCGGATAAGACGTTCAGGATTCCGCTTGATAAGCTTCCAATCACGATAGGAAAACTGGAAGGCTACGTGGATACAGTTATTAAAGATATGAGCATATCAAGAATCCATTGCAGATTCAGCAGAGATGGTGAAAAGATTGTTGTTTCCGATCTCGGATCGACGAATGGTACATACAAGAACGGTTTGAGGCTCGGGCCGAAGGTGAAAGTGCCTATTGAAGAGGGTGATGAAATAAAGATAGGTCGAATTTGCTTTGACTTACGATAACTCTGAAAAATATATGTTATAATACCCTTAACCGGTTGGAGGGGTTCTAATGAAGATAAATATCTATTACGGTGGAAGGGGAATTATTGACGATCCCACTTTGTATGTTATTTCTCAGATTACAACAGTATTGCAGGAGCTTAATGTAAAGGTTCAGCAATATAATTTATATGAGCAGAAGAACGGAATCACTGCGCTTCCGAATACTCTTAAGGATGCGGACGGAGTTATCTTGGCGTCTACGGTAGAGTGGTTCGGAGTTGGCGGCTATATGATGCAGTTCCTTGATGCGTGTTGGTTATACGGTGACAAGGAGAAGATCAAGAGTATCTACATGGCGCCTGTTGTGATGTCTACGACTCACGGAGAAAGAGAAGGGATGATGAGCCTTTCCGCTGCGTGGGAGATGCTCGGAGGACTTCCTTGCGAAGGAATCTGCGGATACATTGCAGATACCACAAAGCTTGAGAACAGTTCTGAGTATTCTAAGATTATAGATAAGAAGGCGGAGAATATTTACAGGACGATCAATCAGAAGATGCCTGTTTTTCCCGCAAGTAATCGCGCGGTCATCAACAAGGTTGCCGTTGCAAACAGTATAGATCTTACACCTCAGGAATCGGAGCAGCTTTCTGAGTATGCATCCGATGACAGATTTGTAAAAAAACAGAAAGAAGATCTTCAGGAGCTTGCAAGCATATTCAGGGATAAGATGGGTCAGGATGAAACTATGGCCGGAAATTCCGAGGAGTATGCTAAGAAACTTCAGAGTACATTTAGGCCGATAGCCGGTATAAATGCCGTGTTTAAAGTTCTTTTCACCGATAATGCAAGGCTTAAGCCTGTGGTAATAAATGTTCAGAACAGCAGATGTACTTGTTCTGCGGGAGAAAGCGGAGAATGTGATGTTGTGATCACTACTGAGCAGAGAGTCTTTGAGGACATTCTTGACGGAAGAATTACATTCCAGAGGGCATTTATGGATGGAAGTATTAAAATGAAAGGCGATTTCAAGCTTCTAAGAAGTATGGATCAGCTTTTCGGACTTATGGAGGAATAACCGAAAGTTATGTCGGAAGGAATGTCTGAAGTTCAGGGCCAGATGAATCAGGAAGAGTTCTGGGAAGAGCAGAGAAAAATATATAAGACTGCGTATGTTACGATTGCGCTTGTAGTGGTGAATATTATTATGTACATATTATGTACGACCGATATCGGATACCTTATCTATGATAAAGGTGCTTTGATGCTGTCCGATATTGATTCAAACTGGGGGAAGTTTAGGACATTTACCTCAATGTTCCTTCATGCGGATATAAATCACCTGACCAGCAATATGTTTATGCTTGTGCTTTTGGGAGGCGTGATCGAGAATTATACCGGACACTTGTTTTATTTGTTTATGTATATGATGGCCGGATTATTCGGGAATTTTTTCTCTCTTGGATATGAACAGTTTTTTGGAATAGACAGAATATCTGTCGGCGCAAGCGGTGCTATAATGGGGAACGTAGGTTTTCTGGCACTGTGGCTTATTTCCGGTGGTAAATGTAAAAGAAATATTGCGAATATGAAATTCAGGCTGATCGTTTTCGGATTGTACATTATTCAGTCGTGCTTTATACAGCCGGGTGCCAATACTCAGGCACATTTGGGTGGCTTCCTTATGGGAGTTGTCCTCGGCGTTGTTAATATAATAATATTTAAGAACAACAAAAAAATGGAGGGTTTGGCATAATGAGTGACTGCATCTTTTGCAAGATTGCTAACGGAGAGATTCCGTCAAATACTATTTATGAGAACGAGGACTTTAGAGTAATTCTTGATAACGGTCCGGCAACAAAGGGACATGCGCTGGTACTTCCCAAAAAGCACTATGCAGATCTTTTTGAGATTCCCGATGATGTTCTTGCTAAGGCTGTTCAGACGGGAAAGGTTGTAGCTTCTATGTTAAAAGAGAAGCTTCACTGCGACGGAGTCAATCTTGTTCAGAATAACGGAGCGGCAGCAGGCCAGACTGTTATGCACTACCATTTACATGTAATCCCGAGATATGAGAACGACGGACAGCATATTTTGTGGAAGCCCACAAGTCCTTCAGCTGAAGAGCTTGTAGAGGTAAAGAATACTATAATCGGTTAATACAAGGGGATATTTAATGCGTGAGATCAATGTTTCGGAAATTACCGAAGCGGTTAAAAATATGTGCATAGATGCGAACTATACACTTTCTGAAGATATGAAAAAAGCTCTTGAGTCTGCTCAGAAAGAGGAAGTTTCAGAGCTTGGAAAACAGATATTTTCACAACTGGAAGAAAATCTTGAAATTGCGGCTAACGATCAGATTCCAATCTGTCAGGATACAGGAATGGCGGTGCTTTTCTTTAAGATTGGTCAGGAGGTTCATTTTACGGGCGGAAATCTTGGAGATGCGATAAATGAAGGCGTAAGACAGGGATATACGGAAGGCTACCTTAGAAAGTCGGTAGTCGGAGATCCTCTTATCAGAGTAAATACAAAAGATAATACACCGGCAATCGTACACTATGACATTGTCCCTGGGGATAAAGTTACAATCACATGTGCACCCAAGGGATTTGGAAGTGAGAACATGAGCAGAGTCTTTATGTTAAAGCCTGCTGACGGAGAAGAAGGTGTCAAGGAAGCGATTGTTCGTGCTGTTAAGGATGCCGGCCCCAATGCATGTCCTCCTATGGTTGTAGGTGTAGGAATAGGCGGTACATTCGAAAAATGTGCAGAGATGGCAAAAGAAGCGCTTACAAGACCAGTTGGAAGCCATTCTGACAAAGAGCATATTAAAGCTATGGAAGAAGAACTGCTTGAGAGAATCAATAAAACCGGAATCGGCCCTGCCGGACTTGGTGGTAAGATGACGGCTCTTGCGGTGAATATAAACACATATGCCACACATATTGCGGGACTTCCTGTGGCAGTTAATATCTGTTGCCACGTAAACAGGCATGTTACCGTGACTTTGTGATATTGCTAGATCATAGAATAATAGGAATTGAGAAGGAATTGACATGAATAAAGAAATACAGGCTCCTGTCAGCGCGGAGGTCGTAAATGAGCTCAGTGCCGGCGATATGGTTTATATTACAGGAACAATCTATACAGCCCGTGATGCGGCACATAAGAGAATGGATGAAGCGCTTGCTGAGGGAAAAGAACTTCCTATAGATATAAAAGGAAATCTTATCTATTATATGGGACCTTCTCCTGCAAGAGAGGGCAGGCCAATTGGCTCTGCAGGCCCTACAACAGCCAGCAGAATGGATAAATACGCGCCCAAGCTCCTTGATCTGGGACTTGGCGGAATGATCGGAAAAGGTAAAAGATCTAAGGCGGTTTCAGACGCTATCGTAAGAAACGGATCTGTTTATTTTGCGGCAATAGGCGGAGCCGGAGCACTTTTATCAAAGGCGATAGTGGAATCGGAAGTTGTTGCCTATGACGATCTGGGTACAGAAGCTATCAGAAAGCTTAAAGTAGAGAAATTTCCTGCAATCGTAGTTATTGATTCTAAGGGAAATAACCTTTATGAAACAGCGGATAAGCTTTATAATAAAGAAAACGAATAAAAGAATTGACAAAGGATAAGCGACTTTGTATAATTACATTTGCGTCTTGGCTGTTAGCCAAGAGAATTCAAACCATATTTGGTAGAGGGATTCAGGCATGGAGAAATACTCAAGTGGCTGAAGAGGCGCCCCTGCTAAGGGTGTAGACCGTTCGCGCGGTGCGCGGGTTCAAATCCCGCTTTCTCCGTTGAAGTGAAACGTTACTGACTGAAAGATTTCAGTTGGTAACGTTTTTTGTTTGTCCGGAAATTTATATCAAGTAAATGAGTTTTGATATGTATGTGATTCTTTGCTCTTTTTGCAAAAAAAGGATTATCTAAAAATTTCTTTCATATAAGATCATATAAAATAAAAATGATAGATTATTCTTGTCAACAATTTTTTTAATAAAATAATAAAATAAAAAAGCCTTGACAGAATAAAGCCTTGAAACATCTGGCTTGGAATATTTCTTGTGAATAAATAAAAAGTTGAGCGAAGTTTTTATACAAAAGAGACACTTTTGTATAAAAGCAGATATTATATAGGATAATCAATCTGCTATTTTGTGCTGATAACAGTGCACAACCACAATATCTAGTGTTCGGAAATTTTTTTAAAATTTCTCAAAAAAGTTGTTGCATTTGTATATACGCTTTGCTATAATAACTTTTGCCCGCTTGAGAGAGGGGCTGAAAACCGCAGAACTAAGCGGGTTTCATAAAAACTTTGAAAAAAGTTTAAAAAAGTTCTTGACAAAGCATTTCAACTATGTTATTATGAATGAGTTGCGGCGCTGAGCTGCAAGAACTAAGTACCTTGACAAATAAACAGTAATGCAACCCTGAAAGATTCCAAGAGAATAATTCAGAAAAAAATGTAAATTAACGGACAGAACGAAAAGCCAAGCTTAAGTTCTTAGCCGGATTAAACTTTTAAACGTGAGAGTTCGATCCTGGCTCAGGATGAACGCTGGCGGCGTGCCTAACACATGCAAGTCGAACGGAGATTTAACGCTGATGAAGCTTCGGCAGATTCTTGTTAAATCTTAGTGGCGGACGGGTGAGTAACGCGTGGGCAACCTGCCTCATACTGGGGGATAACAGCTGGAAACGACTGTTAATACCGCATAAGCGCACGGTATCGCATGATACAGTGT
>NZ_AUJY01000029.1 GCF_000424465.1 Butyrivibrio hungatei NK4A153
CTGACTGTCGGGTACGATTTCCGTCCGTTCCTACTTATATAGGTGAGCCGTGTATATGTTCCACGTTTCCTGCTCATTTTCTGCAAGTACGATACACGGTATAGCGTTTGTAACTGCCTTCCGCTACAGCCACCACTAATGCCTCTTGGACTGTCCTTTAACCAGTATGGGTTTTACCCTTATGTCAGTTTTTGGTCTCCCTCACTCAGTCGTGGCTTGGCAATTAGCCAACTTGTGGGTTTAATGGCGTGCTATGTTCCCATTAGAATTTCTTCGCTTGGTAAGCCATTGACCATCGGCGTGAAACAACGTGCCGACCGCTTGTTATTGCGGATTTACTTCGCCCCTTATGGGCGCACAGATGATGTGATTATGGATATGGGCTTTGTCCGTATGAGTGCAGACCGTAAATGCATATTTTCCCTTGGTGAACCTCATGGCAAGCTCGTATCCGATCTCATTTGCTTTCTCCGGCGTCACCTCTCCGGGCTTAAAAGATTGCCTGATCTGATACGCAATTATTTCTTTCCTTCTGACATCCCTAACGCCATTGTGGTACTGCGATTGAGAAAGCAGAAACTCTTCATCCGCAGTTTCGATATCACAGCCATAAGTTGAAATATACTTTTTCGCCTCGGTCTTAAGATCATTTTCTGTATAATCCATTCGTTCCTTTAAGCTCTCTGCGATGGTTCTGCCCCTAATCTGATGAAGAGCCATAAGCCTCGTTGCCGCCATATTCTTCTCCTTTCAAAAAGACAGGGACAACTCATCCTTTATGGAAAAGCTGTCCCTTGGTCTATATCATTTATTTAGTTTTATACTCTTTTTAATACTCTGTGAGCTGATTCTAAGAAAAGCTGGATATTGGCTGCCGCGAACAAACACGCAAACATAACTATCAGTATCGCCGCAAAGAAGATCGCACATGGAATCATCTTAAATATAATTGAAAGAATACAGAAGATACCACACAACCATACAGCAAAGCCAACGACATAGCATCCGACGTATATAGATGCCTTCGTAATGAGAGTTGCCACATCGACAACCAGCAGTAACGGTAAAACCAATATTTTTAAAAGAAATCTCATAATCCACATGTCAAACCTCCTTAATCCATCATTTGCATTGAGTCTATTTCCTGCAATTTTAAAATGCAAGGATGTCTCCATGAACTTACTTTCATAATCACTTGATGGATGCAAACTTTTTAAGGATCGCCCGCATGCCTTTCCAGATATCTTCAAACCTCCGTTGCAGATCTTTGATATCCGGTACACAGATGACACCAAGACCGTTTGCTTTCTTAGCGTACTGGTTGAGATTATTGGAGCACATACGAATTAGATATACCATCTCTCTGAGATCTTTGGTATCTACTCTCACGCAGTATCCGTCGAGTAGCATCTTCCTCATATACTTACTCATGTTTGTTATTCCCGCTTCTTCCATCTTTGCCCTCATACGCTCAAGCTCATCATCTGACAATCTCACCGAGATCTTGTTTGTGCGGTTTTGCAACTTTTACCACCTCTGCTTTTTTCTCAATCATCTTCTCGTACTCTTTTGCTTTTTTAACGGTAGTTTCTGAAGGAACATCCTCCGGCATGTTGTTGATGATACCGTCGAAGTTATTATCATTCCCTTCAATTGCATCCTCCACTGCTTTAAGATGGTTCTTTTTGGAAAAAATAGTATGCTCCTCCAAAATGTTCTCCTCTACATTAGAAAGCTCTTCTTCCTTGGATAGTCTTTTCTCCGCAATATCAAATCCTTCCATAAACACCTCCCGCTTCTTTATAGGCATCAAGCTTTTTAAGAACAGATGGCTTCTTCACCTGCTCTTTTACCATAGTTCCCATTTTCTTCCCGATTGTCATGAAGCGGCGAGTTGCCGCCTCCTTATCAAAAGTTATCTGCTCCATTTACTCTTCCTCCTTTTCTTCAGGAATATCAATATAATCATCAGCATAATCGCTATCAGGATCTTCGCCGTTTTTCCTGCGCTTGAAGCTCTCGCTGTTACTGTAGAAGTAGAATCCTGCTACGCCTGCGAGACCGAGAACAATAATAAGTCCAAGGAAAAGATTTGGTTTCTTCTTTTCCTTGACCACTTCAAGTTCCGGTTCCTCTGTTGCCACAATATCCTGTGGTTGCTGAGTTTGCTGAATAGGTTCTACTGGTGTTTCAACCTCACTCCCCACCTGAGCTTCAAGTTCTTTTTTCTCCTCATCACTTAGAAGGTCCATAAGGTCTCTCTCATCCACCTGATTGAGGAAATGAACATTATTTGTTCCTGTAGTGTTATCGCGGTCTACGATGATATAAAAGATGTTTCCGTTCTTGGTTGTTACCGTCATAAACTGCTTGCTGTGATTATCACTGCTTACATTGTCATCAACAATTGTAGTGTTGCCCTCAGGTGTAAGAGGCTTGTGATCTTCTTCCTCTTTATTTTTTTCTTTTTCCTCATCTTTAACCGCATCTTTATCTTCATCAATAACTGATGTATCAACGTTTTCCGGAACATAGGCATGTGCCGTCACTGGAAATGTCCATATCATAAGTGAAGCTGCAAGTGCATGCAGCTTAAATCTGTTCTTCATCATCTTTGTCCTCCGTATCAAAATTTCCTGATTCCAAATTTACGATTGTCTTAACCGGCGTTTCTCCCGGCATATGATTCTTTGAATAGGCAATGAGCCTTGAAAGCTCCTCAGGGGTAAGGTCGGCTGCTTTTACCATCTCATGGACGGTTGTCTTTTCTTCCTCTGAGACCTTCTTTTCAAGAGCCTTGACCTTGGTATCCCATTCGGCGCGTTTACCCTTTGCCCTTTCCAGTTCTGATTTGTATTTTTCTAATCTCTCAAGCATATTTCCTCCTTCTACGGGAGCCTTCCGAAACAATAAAAGTGTTTTTCCCAATACCTTGTGTTAATGGATGTGTACTGTATAGGATTTCCGCAGTGAAGCATCATGCCGTCACCGACATAAATGCCAACGTGACTTGCCCCGTTTGTTGCATATGTTCCTTTGAAAAAAATAAGGTCTCCCGGCCTTGCTTCTTCCGGTGAGACCACGCTGCAGCGATTCTTAAGTCCATTTGCTGTCAGCCTTCCCATGTTCCATCCACAATGATTCACAACCCAGCTGACAAATCCACTACAGTCAAATCCGCTTGTAGGATTGGATCCTCCCCATACATAAGCTCGTCCCAGATACTTCTCTCCTTCCGCTATCATTGCCGCAAAACTCTGATCTGATAACACCTCTCCTACAGGATGATATTCATCAGGATCCTCATAATCCGCATAGACATCGTCAAAAAGATATGACTTATTTCCCTGAGTAGCCAGAAGCACATCATACCTTGCCTGTTCGTCCTCATTAAGTCCTTTTCCCGCTATAACAGCACCAAGGCTCTTATTTACCAAGTTCACTGTGAGGATATTGACGGTATAGTACTCTGTCCCCACGTAGGAATAATCATCTGCCCTTACAGTCCGCGAACGGGTCTCTATACGGATATCGTAGGAAAGGTCGTACTGCTCTTTAAAAAGATCCTTCACTATGCTTTTAAGCTGTCTGCGCTTATAGTCCTCATACCTGACAGTCAGGTATGATGCCAGCTCATAAGGGTTATGACCTATCTCATCAAGGTTGTAAACATACTCATCGTAATCGGGGAAGTCCTCTTCGGTTCTATCTATAGTCTCCTGCAGCTCTCTTTCCAGCTTCACGTAGTCTGCATCCACTCCCGTTATGTCCTCGTCATAAGCCGTATAAGTAGCTGAAAGAACTGTATCTCCCAAACTCGATATCATCACTTCAAAACCGCATAACAAGAAATGTAGGAAAAACAGGCACAAAAATATGATGACAATAATTAAGAGCACCACAGGGTGCTCTCTAATGGCTTTCACTATTTGTTTTACTGTTTCTTTGGCTGCGTCCTTAACTCCTTCCGCCGCTTCCTGCATTCTGTCGGCAAAGCTCTTTACATAAGGCGAATCCGGATCTTTTCGATAATAGCTTTTCCTTATCTGCTTACGCCGATACTGCTTTTGAAGCTCACGGTTTATTTCAGCGGCGGCTATCACGCCTTCATCTAAAGCTTCACCGCCAATGTTTTCATCTTGGTTAAAATCCACCGCTATACTCCTTTCTGCCAGACGGCAACTTCCTTTGGCTTTGTGGTCATAATCTTGTAAAGCTCCAAGTCATTTGGGAACTGATCCTTAAACGGCAATATCAGGTTTCCGAATATAAGCAATCCTTCGCCGGTTTCTGCCTTCTCGACATAAGAAATCTGGTACTTACTGATACCGAGCCTTTGTGCAAGTATTTCCTTGTCTTTCGGTGCCTGCTTTAGCATGTAGATAAATTCGCTATTCTCGAATATATTCTCGACCTCAGGCGACTTAAGAAGGTCTTTTACGTTCTGAGTTATAGCTGTCGGTATGCCGCCCCACTTACGGAAACGCTTGTAAATCTCCGCACTGTAGCTGGCTGTCTGCTTATCTTGAAGTAGTAGATGGAACTCATCCATATAGTAGCGTGTAGCCTTTCCGACGCTTCTGTTGGCGGTAACACGACACCAGACCTGATCCTGAACTATGAGCATACCTATCTTCTTGAGCTGATTTCCAAGATCTTTGATGTCATAGCAGACAATTCGGTTATTGATATCTACGTTGGTGCGGTTGTTGAATACATTAAGGGAACCTGTAACATAGATTTCAAGTGCTGTTGCTACTTCATGAGCTTCTTTTTCCTCCTGCAACATCAATGCATTATAGAGATCAGCCAGGATTGGCATGTTCTCAGGTACAGGATTCTCGAAGTACTTCTCGTAAATCTTATGAATGCAGCGGTCGATTACAGTCTTTTCCACGGGACCAAGTCCCCCTTTTCCATCCATAACAAGTTCAAAAAGGGATAAGATAAACTCTGCCTTAAGAGATACCGGATTATCGCCATCCGAGTAGTTCTCGTTGATATCCATAGGATTGATGTACTGCTTGGATTTCTGACTTACGTGGATCACCTGACCGCGGAACTTCTTTACAAGTGCCGAATATTCATGCTCAGGATCACAGATTATGATGTCATCATCTGTAGAAAGAATGACGTTACTCATTTCTCTTTTTGCAGCAAAAGACTTACCGTAGCCGGGCTTTCCAAGGATCATGCCGTTTGGATTGGAAAGGCTCTTTCTATCTCCCATGATGATGTTCTGTGATAATGCGTTGAGTCCGTAGTAAAGAGCTTCATCATCCGTCTGCATGAGCTCCTGTGTGGTAAATGGAATGAAGATTCCTACAGAGCTTGTGGTAAGACTTCTGTCTATATGGATGAGGTCGCTCGCAAGTGGCAGAATGCTGTAAAGTGCCTGTTCCTGCCGGTAGTCCAGCTTGTATGTGTCGCAGTTAAACTGCTGGGCTGTACTCGATGTCTGCAGGTAGTTGTTTTTGAGCTCTATCTTGGAACCTGCGGTATTCATGATAAGAAATGTCATTCTGAACATTCGCTCGTTCTGATCTTGGAGGTCTTGCAAGAAGCTGTTTGCATCCTTGCCATAAGTCACGAGATCTCCGGGGATCAGATCCATGTCGTACCCGGAGCGAACCGCTTTCTTCTGCTCATCTATCTTGGTAGAGTCGATGTTGGTGATAGTCTTTTTTACCTTCTTGATGGCATCGTTCTGATTGATAGACTGCAGGTGAATGCTGATAACCTGCGATGCGTCCGAGTTTAGAAGATCCATGAGGAATCTGTCCTCCATAGTCGGAGCGTCATAGGAAAAAGCTGAAACCGTTGCGTATCTTGTCTTTGTCCTTATCGTGTTCCTTGTTGGGTATTTCAGCTTATCATTCGTATCGCCTCCTAGCCTGTTGATCAGGCGGATAAGCTCTAATCTTTCTTTTCCGCTAAGAGGCTTTGCCTTTACATCCATCTTCTTGAAGTTATTAAAGACGTCGTTCTCAATGGAGCGAAGACGCGGTCTTGCTTCCTTAAAGGACTTGGCGCGGATTCCAAAGGTGATATACTTAGTCTTCTCAAGACCGTTATTACCTTTATCAAGCTGCCTGTTCAGCATCTCCGAATACTCTGCCCTGACATCATCAAAGCCATCGTCTCTTTCTTTGATGCGGATTGTCTCGTAGAACTTCGCTTCATCCTTTGTAACGTTCACAAAGGTAAGCTCAAAGCGAACCGAGCTGTCAAAGAAGTTAAGAAACTTCTTCCAGTTGTCAAAAATAGCCTGCTGATCCTCATCGGTAGCAAGCTTGTAATTGATATCCGAAAACCTCATGGTTTTGCTGTAGAAATTGTCATCGGCTCTGCAGATACCATTTTTAAACATCTGCCAAGGATACTTATCCTCGTCGGGCTTTTTCTTTTGCCTTTTCCAGTCGATTGAATGCTGGATAATGCGTTCAATGGCCTCACCATTTCTTTCATACATAGCCATGAAAAACATCGGCATCATGACATCCATCATGATAAAGGTGGCTGCGCTCACGTTGCCGGTAAAGCCTTTTATAAGAAAAAAGGTGGGAAGTCCAATCATTCCCGCAAGCGTAAAGCATATGAGCTGGCGCTTGGTCAGATTGAATGCCACCTTTTCTTTTACCCTGGATAAATCTCTTGGCACATTTACTCTTATTGCCATAGTAATCCTCTCTTATTGTGCTGAAAAAATTCTCTTGGATAAGGTGCCTGTCTTGAACAGAGCAAACACCAGCAATATGTTGTAGCCGAGAATCCCCCACAAAGAGCCCCTGATATCGGATGAGATTGTGACGTTCTGAATGAGAACTGCGTAGATTGCAACGCATATGACAATGAGAAAGCCTTGGAATCCAAGTGCTGCAAGGCTCTTTACGTAGTTCTGTCCTATCTGGCTCTGCTCCCTGTTTCCAAAGGTTGAAAACGGAAGCGGCGCAAGGCTTAGCATCAGATAGATTTCAATCATTCGACCGTAGATAACAAGGAATATCATCATAGACATGATTTTGATTCCTATGCTGAGGATGAAGATTTCTCCAAATAACGGAAGAAGTCCTCCGATTGACATTCCTTCTAAGGTCGTGCGAAGTTGTGCAAGTCCTGAGCCATCAACTGCAGTGGAGTTCTGTATTATAGCTCCGCTGCCGGTGATGACATGTCCCGCCACATCAAATATCGCCATGGTGATATCGAAGCAATTAGTGATAAGCATTACTGCTACAAAGGTCTTGAATATCCATTTAAAGAATATCCAGGTCTCAAAGTTTGCCAGATTGTTGTGTGCAATGACGAGCTGTATCAGCTCATAACATGCGATAAACGTAAGTATCATCCCCGCTATCGGCATAACCGCATTATTCGATACTTCTCTCATCAGGTTGAACACACCCGGCGTAAAATTCGCCGGGCTTGTAGCTACATCCGAAGCCACCTGTCCAACCCTGTTGTTGATGTTGTCGAACATCCCCTCAAGAAGCACCATCAGCGCATCAACAATCCATCCCTTAATCCAAGAGGTCATCTGCTCAAAAATTCTTTCCATGCAATGATCTCCTTATTTTGGTGTGATTTATGATAAGAACCTCAGGCGCGGCAGCCTAAGCATCGTATATGATCTGCCCTGCTGCCTGCCCGCAAGCTGCTTATCAGAACAATCCGGAAAGAAGTGGAATGAGCTGTGTTCCAATGAGGCAAACTCCTCCGCCTGCCATGAGCTGCTTCATTCCCTGCGACTTCGCACCGGGGTTATCGTTTCCGTATCCCTCAAGAAGATTTACAACGCCCCATACTCCAAGACCTGCTCCAAGCGCAACAACGAGTGTCTGCAAAACTGTGATTGAACTCTGAAAAAATGCCATAATTAATTACCTTGTCCGGAAGCGTCGGCTCCCGGACTTTCCTTTCTTTTCTTTAAAATTTGGTTGGTAGTTTCGTCTCATGCCGATTTTCTGCGCTAAAAAAGGGCATAATAATAGACCGGTACGGACTGGGCGTCCCCAGGGTACTGGTCTATGTAAGTTTTTTAGAATGTTATTATCCACCACTGACCAGCAACTTCAGCTGGCAGTTCCTTTTCTTCAAAATAACGTCTGAGATCTCTTTCAACAAACTTATCTTTCATGTCCTCAAGAATCTCTTCCTTTGAGGTATGCTCCTTATACCACTTATCTTCCATTATTTTACAGGCTACATCATGACACCATTTTTCAAAAGTTGGTTGCTGGTCAAAATAAATCTGCTTTCTCAAATTCCATGCCATTTCCGACAGAGCCTTTGCTTCTTTGTATTCATCAAAAGTTTTTAATCTCAAACCATCATGGTAACTCTCTTTCATCAAAGTTCTATGGCGCTTATAAATGTAATAGATTACCTTAAAGTCCTCGATGAATATTCCAGTGTTACCTATTATCGGAGCAAGTATGATATCCGCTGATGCACTCGTAAATAGCTTTGTATCCACGTCAATATACCAAGTGCCATATACATTACAACTGTCTGTATGGATTCGAACCTCGCCAAAGCCTTCTGCTTTAAGCCATTCATAAAAGCTTTTGTCCTTAGTCTGCCGTTTATTCTCGTCGCCGTCATAAACCAAAAATGCTGTCTTAACATCAAATGGATAATAAACCTGTCTTTTACTCATAATAATATCTCCTTTTCTACTAAGAAGAGGCAGCAAAAGACATCTTTCCCGTCAGAAAAAATCCAACAAAAAAGACCCATCGTCTCGATGAGTCCTAAACTACGAAATAGTCCGCACCCATCGATCAAGCTTTGGCACCTTACCACCTTATGTGGCAGGTTGTCGTGCAGTCATAGGGCTTGTCCCTCGCGCACTCTTCATAGGTTTCTTATTTGTCTTGAATATAGCATCTGGCATTAGCAAATACAAGATATCAGAAGTAATGTTTACAAAGATTTAAGGCTTTAGTTTCTACATCTCGACAAACACAACATCCTTGTTGTACTTTGGTAGTTTACTAATCATAATCTAAAAGCCAGTTTATTATTCATACACAAGAAAATCTGGTTGTTCTATATTTGCTGGCATTGGAGGATTATCCCAAAGTCGATATATTGGAAAAGTTGCAATCTGTTTTTGCTTGTCCTCATCCAACTCCTCAAAAACTATTTGTGCTTCTGCAAAGTTCTTTAAAATTATCAATGCACCAAGTCTATACTCTTTTCCTTTATTTGTGTCAGAAATAATATCCCTTGCTGGTTGAAAATGCTTTTTTGAATATGTTCCTATTCTCCTTAACACTTGCAAATAATTCAATACTGAAATATCTCTATACTCTTCAATTCCTTCAAATTTACAAAGATATTCAGCAATATTCTTAGCAATAGAGAGCATATATCCATATTTTTTATTATCAATGTCATATACTATCAATGCCTCCATCAAAACTCCATTTAGCTTTTTAAAACTCTGTTCATTCAGTTTTATATTAGGCATGTATGATAAAATCTCTTGTAATCTTTCTACTGGAACATGCATAAAAGAACTTCGTCCCAAATAAAAAATGCGCTTTTCGCGTTCATTATTGATTTCTTCTTCTGACATACTTTCAAATCTATAATCTAATAAATCAAAATGATAATTACTCAATCTTTCTCTATAAATAATCATATCCCAAAATGATTTATCGAAATATATAGCAATACTTTCGTGCCCAGGTATTTTTCTAGTATTATCATGATTAAAAAGCGATAACATGTGCAATAATCTCGACTGCCTAATTTCAGATAATAATTCAATTAATTCATCACTTATATTTCCTGCAATTTGCATACTAAAGATTTCATCAATAGTCTTATTGATTCTCTCCTCACAAGCCTTGCATTGATCTAATAATTCATATGAAAAATCCTTTACGTTAATATCCTTTCCATTTTTTATATGAGTAATGTCAGCATATTTTATACTTGTATTAAAGAAAACTGCTTCCACCTTTTTTAAATCCGCAAGCTCTATATCCTTAATTTCCTTTTTTTCACCTATTTCAAACAAGACGGCTCTTATGATATAACTCATATTTTTATAAATGATAATCAACTTATTTGAAATAATAATCAGTGCTTTTTTTTGCTTCACTTTCATAGGAATAACATCAACAACAATATAGAATATAAATGAGGCAATGTAAGCTAAACTAAGATTATTCATAAACGACCATATCTCATATGCGTCAGTTTTTTCTCTTGGACATAAGAACAGCTTTTTAATACCATCAGGAAGAAATTCCAATATTTCTATTTTTGAAAATTTCAGTACGCAGAACAGTGATAAAATCAGTAAAAGTAGCAATATAATAAGCAATGTATTGTTTTTTCTATTTTTTGCTTTTTTTACATTAGTATTCATTCAAGTAACTCCCAAACAGTAATAATATTAAAAACATTTTAAATTTAAGTTATCAATCACCAACAATGATTCTATCATTGTTCCCATAGAAACAAGATTCTCTTCCACCTTTTCTTTTAGAGCCTCTATACTCAATCCATCAAAACAGCTTTCGCACAATCCAAATAGTGGATTCTGAATATCAAAATAATCCTCTTTAATTAGATTAACGCCGTCCTTGGAATACGAGTAATGCATCATACAATTACGAAAATCCACGTCAAAAACCGGATTCAGTTTATTAATACAATCGCTAATCCTTTTGGCCACTTCTGAATCACGGATTCTTTCAAGAATTCGTGCAAGCATCTCTTTTGCATAATACATCGATAAATATCTAATTCTCAGTTTCCAGACACTAGTACCTACAATGTCTCCTATGAGATACATCGTGAAGTTAATATTTCCCAAAACATTAACTAATAACAAACTGTAAGCACTTCTATCTTCACCTTCAATCTTAATTAAAGGTTTCTTATTGATATTCACATCCTTATATTGAATTTGCAGTTTTTTCTCTAATATGTCTGGCTTATTCTTCTGAATGGATTTTGAAAAATCAGCAATCTTTCCTATAGTTCTACCTATACCTTCAGCAAAATTCTTAACGTCCGTTCCATTCAATTCTGTATAATGGCCATTCTTTCGATCAAACAAAGATATAAGAAAATAAGTATTTGCAATTATCCTGCCCTTATAAAAAAAGATACCAAGATTGTAATACATATTTTTTCTCTCTAGCCACTTAAAACGCAGTTTATTTCTAAATAGCTGATCTTGATCATAAGCAATCTTATTAATAAGTTTAATGACCTTTCCCAATTTATCATTAAATAATTTCAATCTTAATCTGGTTGTTTTTATATCAAATACATCACCATAATCAGTATTCAATGATATCCCCATATCTTCAAATCTATTAGCAGCTTCAATGCAAAACAAAGCAAAATACGGTAAAGAAGATAGCTCAAAATTAGGATCTCTGTGTCGTTTGAACAATTCTACTAGCAAATCGCAATCTTCATTGATAGTCATTAGTGTTATTGTATCTACACAGTCTTTATCAAAAAATATATCCTTAGCTTCCCTCAACGTTCCCATAAGAACACCTCCCACAAATAATAATTATATATTATCACCATAGTAAGAGGTGTATTCATTTAAATCCTCACCACATCAAATATTTCGCCCTTCTTAACCTTGAGATTCTGATGAACATAACTCTGTATATCCAACTTGTTCCTGTCATCATACTCACCGGTTTCTTTATAGAGTGGATGCTGGGTCACATCGTATTTGTCCGACATGAATGGTCGTACTCCGCGAAGCTGCAAGATGCACTTATCGCCATCCATGACTGCAAGCTCATCTATGGTCATGAGATCCTTACCACTCTTTTGATAGTTCATGGAGTAGGAAGGATTGTTGCCACGGCTCTCACCTGTGGAATACATGTCGATAGTTTCTTTTCCCAAAGCCTGAGACAGGTCTTTTAACGTGGTTGGCTCTGTACCGCCAAGGAAAAGCTGAGAATCCATATTGCCGATGATTGTATCAGCGTTCTCCTTGTAGATTGCTTTGAGTTGTGACTTTGCCTGAAGAAACAGGCAGGCGCTGATCTCACGACTTCGTATTGTTGCTACGAGCTTTTCCAAATTAGGAATCTGACCAATGTTCGCTGTCTCATCAATAAGACAACGCACATGAACAGGAAGTCTTCCCTTATATACGTTATAAGCCTTATCACACAGCAGATTGAATAACTGGCTGTAAATCATGGATATAAGGAAATTAAAGGTCGGATCGGTATCACTCATTACAAGAAACAGCGCTGTCTTCCTATCTCCCAAGGTATCAAGTTCCAACTCATCATACATGGTAATCTCCCGCACCTGATCAATGTCAAACGGAGCGAGGCGGGCACCACAGCTGACAAGAATAGACTTTGCTGTCTTTCCTGCCGCCAATTTGTACTTTTTATACTGCCTTACCGCAAAATGCTTTGGATTGATTTCTTCCAGTTCTTTCATCATCATATCCACAGGATTCTCATAGTCCTCATCATCCTCGCGAACATCCGATGCATTCAAAAACTCCAGCAAAGTATTGAAGTTCTGCTCTTCCTCCGGAGCTTCGTAATGGATATATCCGATAAGAGCGCAATATAAAAGAGTTTCAGCTTTTTGCCAAAACTCATCTCCCGCCTTACCATCGCCCTTCGTATTTGCTATAAGCGTATTCACCAGCTTTAGAATATCGTTGT
The DNA here is from genome assembly GCF_000424465.1 of Butyrivibrio hungatei NK4A153. Classification (GTDB taxonomy): domain Bacteria; phylum Bacillota; class Clostridia; order Lachnospirales; family Lachnospiraceae; genus Butyrivibrio; species Butyrivibrio hungatei_A. Next base: position 12,687 of record NZ_AUJY01000029.1, read on the forward strand.
CACTACGAATATATGCAAATGGATCGTAATGCTGACTCTTAACGAAGTTGATGGTATTGAAAATCTTCACCTTATACCCATGCTTAAGCAACGTCTTTCCTGTATTTATGACCACGTCACCCTTAGGATCCGTGACCACATAGCTTGAATGCATTTGCAAAAGATTCGGAATCAGAAAAAACCTTGTTTTACCTGAACCGGAACCACCGACTACAAGTACATTCTTATTTCTTGCATACTTAGGACTCTTCGGACGACTGTTCATCATAAGCCTCTCTGTCTGCGTAAGGATGATATTATCCTTAAAGTTTGGAGCCATAAACGGCTCTATATCCTGTGTTTTTCCCCAACGTGCCGTCCCATACTCTGCACCGTGGCGGTATTTCTTAGCATTTTTCCCTTTGATATAAACTACAACTTTCAGCAAAATACCACAGATAATGCCGACCATAAGATCAAAGGGATTAAGACTTGGCATGAGATTGGCTAAAGCAACAGGCAGTACCTTAGCCAAAGCACCTATCTCGTTTGGTGCATCCATAAGCTTTGATATCCTCCAAGCTTCTCCCAGATTTGTTGCAAATACGCCGACAAGCACGTAGGGAATGTTCAGCAGGATGAATCGTTTCTGCTTTTTTGTCATAGCGCTCTCTCCTGTGTTCTGTGTCGTTCTTTTTTAGGATATTTCTTCGCAATCTCAATGAATTTCTGTAATTTTGCAAGTACACTCGGACGATCCTTTATCTTCATCATTTTCTTGCTGTATTCATTAACGACTGCTTCCATTGCATCGGTATCTCTTGCTTTGAAAAAAGCTGTATAGACCGACGGCTTTTCTGATTTATCTTTAATAATGGCAAAATCTACACCATACTTCTTGGCTATTCTCTCAAAGGTTCTGATACCCGCATCACCGACAACCATGCTACTGACTCCCTGATTCTGCTTTACCAGCTCATCTATAGATTGCTTTCCTTGAATATGCTCATCTATAGAAGCCAGCTTCTCATTGGCTCTGTGCCTTAGATAAGTTCGAATCGCAGCTGCAACTGCCCTGCCTGTAAGTCTTGTTCCAGAAATGGCAAGACGCACGGTTTTTTCTTCTATTTCTTCCTGCATGAAATTTCCTCCTTTCCGGGCACGAAAAAAGGTAGCAGATTTTTAGAATCCACTACCTTAAGTGCAAATAAAATATCAACTTGTTATTTCTGAAGCTACGTTGTTATGATTGCGTGCTCTTATATCATCATACTTTTGAAATAAAAGCAAGAGATTCCGCGTTACCACTCGCTAAAATATCCAACAACCTATATGCCGGACCTGTAGGATGCGTTCTTCCAAGTTCCCATGCTTCTACAGTTTTCTTGGAAACTCCCATGTAATTAGCAAATACGGTCTGAGTCATTCCTGCTCTATTTCTAACTTTTTTTATTTCTTCATTAGTATATTTTTTTATCGGTGCGATTACGTAAGTTGTCGTCTTGGCACTGCCTAAACCTTTTTCATAATCTATAGCCTCTTGCAATCCTTCTTGCAGATCATCAAACAATGAACTCATAATCAGATTACCTCCTATTTCTAGCGGCCTCTTCTTTCAATGCTTTCACAAGTTTTTTAAGAATTTTCTTTTCTTCTTCAGTAAGATTTTCCTGTTCGTTTTTCTTGAATGCAGTAATTAGATAAGTTGCTTCATACTCTTCAAAATCTGTATAGCACACTCTGATGCTACCGCTTTTACCACGTTTTTCGATTGGAAATCTTACTTTTCTAATACCTCCAGTTCCTTCCATCACCGGTCCTGACTGTGGGTCTTTCAAAAGCATTATTTGTAGTCTCAATAAATCTTTGTCATCTAAGCCGATTTCTTTCCATCTTTTTGTAAAAAGAGGAACTTCAATAAATGTTCTAACCATTTCTTACTCCTTGCAATTAATAGTATATGTCCTACAATGTAGGGTGTCAACAACATCAGTCTCTATCACATTTCTATAAACTCATAAACTCATATCTCTACTACGTTTCTTCTGCCACTGATCAAGAAGTTTAATGATGGTCTCTTCCATCTGCTTTGGAGTATACGACTTAGGGAAGTACTTCTTCAGAACATCATTCTTCAAAGTAACTCTGTCGAGCTCTGATTTCTTTTCCTCAGAAAGAATAATATTCATACCTTCCTGTGTAATCTCTCCGTTAAGAGCCAGTTTCTTTATACGCTGTGCCTGAGATAAAGATGGAATGGCTTGAGAATAGGCTATGGCAGCCAATAGGTCATTTTGTTGAGCCTCATTTAGAAAGGATATTTCCACCGCTGGATTGAAGCCTATAACTTTGTTATCTACCATATCAAGGAACTCAGGGAGAAGGTTTGTCAGACGAATGTAACGCCTTACACTTTCTCTACTTATTCCAATTTCTTCACCCACTTTATCAGCAGACAACTTCTCCACAACTTGTGTAGAAGTTAATTCTTGTTTTTTCCCTTGATGTCTTATTGCCTCCAACTTCATCTTAAACGCAAACGCTCTCTCACTCGGCAATATCTCTTCCCTCTGAAGATTACTATCAACCATGAGAATCGTAGCCGCGTCGTCATCAAGCTCTTTTACGATACACGGCAACGCCTCTTTTCCCGCAAGCTCTGATGCACGGTATCTTCTATGACCGGAAATAAGCTCGTAGCCGCCAGACTCATCAGCTCTGACAATGGCAGGCTGGAGAACTCCGTATTCTTTGACGCTCTCCACAGTCTTAGCCATCTCCTCATCATCTCTGACTTTAAAGGGATGGTCCTTAAACGGATGAAGGTCGGAAAGAGGTATCTCCACAACAGAATCACCCTGAGCTTCGCTCTTAGTACTTTCATAGTCATTCCCTCCAAAAATATCATCGTAACTGCTCAGCTGAATGTTTGAGCGCTCTTTCTTCATTCTTAAGTACCTCCTTTGTCAGATTCTTGTATGCCTCCGCAACTCTCCCCTTCGGATCATGTGAAAAGATACTCTTTCCTTCTGCACTGATCTCAGCAGCCCTTACAGAATGTGGAATCTCTGTTTTGTAGACTTTGAGCTTACTGCCATAAGTTCCACGGATAAGATTACAGATATCCTTGGCATAGTTCGTTCTGCTATCAACCATGGTCAGCAAGATTCCATCAATCTTAAGCTTTGGATTTATCTGTCTTCTGACTTTGTTTACTGTCTGAAGAAGCTGTTCCAGACCTTTTGCAGAAAGATACTGAGCCTGTACCGGAATTACCAGCTTATCTGCCGCCGCCAAAGCATTGACTGTGAGCATTCCAAGTGACGGCATGCAATCGATAAGCACATAGTCGTAATTATCTTTTACAGAATCAATGTATTCTTTCAGCACTTTTTCTCTGCTCATGACATTTACCAGAGATACTTCCATACCGGACAAAGAGATATTTGCAGGCATGATATCCACGCCCTCTTCGTGATGCAATATTCCTTCTCCCGGTGCTATCACTTGATCCTGTAATACTTTTGCCATGATATCCGCAACAGTAACAGGAAGCTCATCAGCTCTTGGATGCCCCAAGCTGATAGTAAGCGATCCCTGCGGATCCATATCAACAAGAAGAACTTTTTTACCTTCATTGGCAAGACCTATTCCAAGGTTTTCGGTACTCTGCGTCTTGCCTGTTCCTCCTTTTTGATTAACTAAAGCAATAACTTGTGCCTTACTCATTTTTCCTCCTTTATGTTTCCATATGCTAAGTCATGCCGTACCAGTGCTTCGTAATGTGCGTCCATGGTAAGCGGCGCATTATACAAAGCAGCTATCAGGTACTGCCGCATGTTTCTGACTCTTGTAGTGTTATTCTGAAGCCCCTCTAACACGTACTCGATATGCATTGAATTAAGCTTCTCGAACTGTGACTTCACTATCGCTGAAGGCTTGTCCTCTTTACCAACGCAGATAGTTTTCTTTGTAGAACAAAGGACATCAACAATAAGCGCTGCAATCTGCTCAAGCAGTTCCTTATGACAAGGGTATCTTTTGACCAGAACATCCAGACTTATGCTTTCTCTTACATATATCTGATTATCAAGCAGCTCTTTTTCAGCTCTATTTCCATTTCCTTCCGTTCCTTCTACCTTTGGCATATCTCCATAAACACGGATCTCACCGGAATAGAATGGAATAGAATCAGTCTTACTAATATCAGTTTTATTATTATCAGTATTAATAGTTCGTCTTTCTGACGGTTCTTGAGCTGTCATTTTGACATATCCTGATGCAGCACTTTCGACATTTCCTGAAGTGTCATTTTGACATTTCTGGAAGTGCTCTTTTAACACTTCAGAAGCAAAATTCTTTACATATATAAGATTTGGCTTGGTCAAACCCTGACGTTTCTTTTCTATGAGTCCGATGTTTTCAAGCTCTGCAAGGACATTTCCTGCCTTCTTGTTGCCACAGCCAAGATTCTCTGATGTTTCATCAATTGTGTAAATGATGTAGACTCTGCCCTTCTCATCCTTCCAGTCATTCACAGCCGATAAACACATACGGTCAAGAAGAAGGCCGTACATAATCTTTGCTTCTGCGGAAAGTCGCTTGAAATGCTCATCCGTGAAGAGCATCTTGGGAATTCTGAGAAATAAAAAAGTGCCTATGGCACTTCAACTCCCCTGCCCCTCAATCATGAGGGGTGGGGTTGTTTTTTGCCATAAATCTTTCATAATAGTTTTATGA
>NZ_AUJY01000030.1 GCF_000424465.1 Butyrivibrio hungatei NK4A153
TTCTTTCTTATCTTCTTCAAGACAGGCACGGGCAAAATCAATCACTTCCTGAGTAACCACCTCAGAGTCCCGATGATATGGTTTCCGTTCATCAGGATGCGTATCGCCTCTGCAATACTTTTTAACGGTCTGCCGGGATATACCCAGCTTTCTGGCAATGGACCGTATGGATTCGCCGTCGTTATAGCGGCTGCGGATTTGGTAGTAGAGATCCATTTCGACTATCATCACCTTTCTCCCTTCATGATTTTTTCATACACTAAAAATCATAAAGGACTTAACTCAAGGTGGTAAACTTTTTCACTAGCGATATGGATGAAACTGGTCAACTTTTATAATAGCGTTTACATCTTTCTTTGAAACGTGAATAATCACGGCTATTTAAGTTCTGAATGGAAGGTTCTGCATAAACGTTTCCGAGCTTCGAAATACCTGCAAGCTTTTTTACCTCATCAAGGAAAGATGGTGTAATCCCGTCATAGACGTGATTTGAAACAGCAAGGTTATCAGTGGTGGCGTCGGCAACGGAAAAGTCAGTCATCAAAAAATTGGAGATATATTTATTCTCATCAAATCCTATCAGCAGGGTGAACACAGTGCTGAGCACAGTCATTGAAAGAGCCAGAGAGAGCACCACGAAAAAGCACTTTTTCTTTTCCTTAAATACATTTCTGAAAGCAAAGCGTGTAGCTGTGAAGGTGGCCGAATGATTGCGATGTCTCCCTCGGAAACTGTTATTTTCCGTGTAGTGAAGCGCTTCTATGGGAGATACTCCCGAAGCCAGCTTTGTTGCTTTTCTGACCGAGATGCGAACGGTGACATAGGAAAAGAGCGCAGAGAATAAAAGAATCCATATATTTATAACGGCTTTGGAATCTATGGATTCGGAAATGGCCATTCCATCCATTAACATCGGAAGCAGGAGACTTCCGGCCACTATTCCGCCTGTGATCCCTATGATGATTCCGGGAACTGAATGATATAATGCCTGCCGGTTTACGATTTTTTTAAGCTGCTTACTGCTTGTTCCGACTGTTTTTAGTAGTCCGTAGGAGCGGATATCCGTGTAAACATTGATGCGGTAGATGTTGTTTATGATAAGGTATCCGGACAGGAATATGGTAAACAGCATCAGTACTACAAATGCGATGGTGCCGAAATCCGCAGATGAACCGACACTTCCCCAGTTAATACCATACTGTGTATCTTCGGGCAGCCCGTTTCTTTTGATTGCTTTTTCAATCTGGTATTTGAAAAAGAGAGGGATGAAGAAATCCACTTCTGCATCGATTCTTCCGAAGCAATCATTAAAACTCATGGATGCGGCGTTATCATAGTAGGATGATGTGGGAGTCGGAGAAAACTTCTCCTGAAACTCTTTTGATACCACGATTATCTGTGCCATTGCGACTTGATCTCCCGTGTGTATTCCGACTATGACGAAATCTTTGGTCTGTTCTTTGTCTTTGCCTGAGAGCTTGAGAGAAAGATTTTTTCCCAAGAGGCTCTCATAGTCTTCCTTGGAATCGGCTTTCATGTCAAAAGCCTGTAAGATCAGACTGCTTACGGATATTTCGTTTTCCTTTTCGGGAAGTCTTCCTACTTCGGGATAGCAGAAGCTTTTTTTTGCACTTGCCTCGTCGTGGTAATCCGCTTGCGCAAATATTTTATTTAGCTCGTCATTTACTGCGGTTCCCACATGTATTGATCCGGTTACGTTTTTGAGACTTTTGTCGGAAACAAGGCGGTTGTATTCTTCTTCGTTGAGATACTTTACGCCTGCGTTACATGACGTGCCAATCTGTCTGTTGGTATCATCTTGGAATTTGGCGATAAGGCTTCCGCTTATGGTGAAAAGAGCTGAAAACATAAATGTACACAGCGCGATGGAAAGAACTACCACAAGGCTCTTTCCGGGATTTGCCATTACGGTTTTGGCGGCGATACTTCGGATCACTTTTTTGTTATTGACCATAGGTCCGTTTATGCGTTTTTCTTTTGCCATGTCAGCACCTCTTTATTTGCGATAAGTCCGTCTTCAATCCTGATGATTCTGTCCGCTGTCTGCGCGATTTCTTCGTTGTGTGTGATAACGATGATAGTCTGTGCAAAGCGCTCGCCCATAACTTTTAGAAGCCCCATAACGTCCTGACTTGTCTTGGAGTCGAGATTGCCTGTGGGCTCATCTGCCAAGATTACTTGCGGCGCTGATGAGAGTGCTCTTGCAATTGCGACACGTTGCTGCTGGCCGCCGGAAAGCTGATTTGGATAGGAATCTCTTTTGTCCGAAAGTCCGAGAGTGTCGATGATAGTGTCCACAAACTCTTTATCTGGTGTGTTTCCGTCAAGTTCTATGGGGAGCACGATGTTCTCATAGACTGAGAGAACAGGGACGAGGTTAAAAGACTGGAAGACAAAGCCGATTTTTCTTCTTCTGAAAATTGTGAGTTCTTCGTCTTTTAATGTAAAAATATCTTTTCCGTCAATCGAGACCGTTCCCGAAGTCGGGCGGTCCAGACCTCCTAACATGTGCAAAAGAGTAGATTTGCCGCTTCCCGATGTTCCGACGATTGCGATAAATTCTCCTTTCTCGACGGAGAGGTTTACACCCTTTAAGGCTTCAACCGCCGTATCGCCGGTTCCGTAGGTCTTTTTTAAGTCTGTAACGCGTAGGATTTCCATTTTTTTCTCCTTATATGTGATTTTGGAGCAAAATATTTTAATGCTCATTGTGGGTTATTTTTTGTTTGTGTAGATAAAATATCCGCTTGTGATAAGAGTGATTGATATCGCTATGTACAGGACTGGAGCAAATTGCAGCGCCGTAAGGTAATGACCGCTTCCTCCAATCAGCCTGTATTCGCGCAGCGCCGATCCTGAGGTCATGTACATGGGCGATAGCAGGCAAAAAAGCTGTGAGAGCATTCGACTGCTGTAAGGGATGCGATTCGAGCTTATGTAAACTATAAGAAAGCTTCCGAATACGCCGCTCATTACTGCTACGGGGCTTTTTAGGATTTCCGATAAAAAACATGTGACTGCGGTCATGAGCAGACAGGTTGCCGTGATCATAATAAGCTGCGCGCGGATAAATTGTCCTATCGTTATGGAGTACGCAGTAAGGGGCATAAAGAGCTGTATAGGGATGTTCCATGTATCTTTTCCCCATAGAAAAAAGCTTGTAAGTACTGTGACAGCCTCTATAACGATATTTAGGAAAAGAGTGCAGATAAAGGCGGCTGTGACTTTAGCAAGGTATGTGTCACCCCAGCCGCCGACAGTGCATTTGATTAGCGGATCCGTTTTATCTTTTATCTCTCCTGAAAAAATTTGACTAAGTAGCAGAGTAGTCGCAAAGAGCATTATAAGTGGGAGAGAGATTAAAGTGGAAATAATGCCGTTTATTTCTTCGGTGTAATGCCAGATGATTGGCTTGCTTAAATTTTCTTCCTGTGTTTGCCAGTATTCTTTTTCATTTTCTGTAAGCTTCATCGAGTTCATTGATTCGCTGACGGAGCTGTCTCTTGTTTGATAAATGGATTCGGAATTGTAGTCTGTGAGCTTGGAATTGTCATCGGCAATTTGCTTTAGCCAGTGCGAAAGATTCATGTAAATACAATTTGAATAATCCCAGCATTCAAACGGCATTCCAAGTTTATATGCAGCTTCCGCGGTCTCTGCTATCAGCGCATCGTTGATGGGGCGTTCGTCGATTGAGCGCTGCAGATCACGGGTTTCTATATCAAATTTATCAAGTTGATTTGCCTGGATTTTTCCTTGAATAACGGAATATGCCGCAATGAAAATAAATAAGATAAGTGCGGTGCGAGCGGTCAGGATTTTTTTTATCTCGTAAAAAAGAATTGTGCAAAATTGACTTTTTCTCCCCATTGTATGTGCCCTCCCTTTATAATGTAGTGCTGCTGTTATCAAGTAATAAACCGGTGACAGCAGTAACTTATAATAAATGATTATTACATAAAAATCTTTCCGGAATCTTTCTGATGGAGGGGAGATTCTTACAGTTTTGACATAATCAATAAAGACTTTCCTGTCTGTTTTCAGCAGATGAGATTTTTGGACAGGGAAAATAGCGGGTTTATCCCTGTCTGTTTTCAGCAGATGAGATTTTTGGACAGGGAAAATAGCGGGTTTATCCCTGTCTGTTTTCAGCAGATGAGATTTTTGGACAGGGAAAATAGCGGGTTTATCCCTGTCTGTTTTCAGCAGATGAGATTTTTGGACAGGGAAAATAGCAGTCTTTACCCTGTCTGTTTTCGGCAGATGGGACTTTTAGACAGGGAAAATAGCAGTCTTTACCCTGTCTATATTTCGCGGATTGCGTTTTTCGATAGGGATATTATCATGAAGTGAAGAATATTTTTATACAATTCCTCCGGTAAATATTGTGTTTTCAGATGAAGTAACAGACGGTATTTCGGCGACACAGGGCAGCGGATGATTGTTTATTTAGATTATTACCGAGGCAGGAATACTGAGAATGTCGATCCTTCGCCTGGAGTGGAGGACAGCTTAATGTAGCCGCCTTCGCCGGAAATAATCTCGCGGGCGAGGTGGAGTCCGATTCCGACGCCTTCTTTTTGCTTAACGTCGCTTCCGCGGTAGAAACGCTTGAATATCTTGGTGTGTTCTTCTTCGGAAATACCGATGCCGGTGTCTGAGATATCTACGCGCACGAACATTTCGTAAGGGATGACGCTTATTTTGATGCAGCCTTTTTCTGTGTATTTTATGGCGTTGTCAACGATATTGGCGAGGGCTTCGTGTGTCCATTTTCCGTCGATAACAGCTTTGGCATCTGTTTTATTGAGCTCAAGTTTAAGCTCTTTCTTTTCAGCTTTTTCCTCGAACTGACGGACTAAATCTTCAAGAAGTGGCATTAAAGGCACTTCTTGCGGTTCCAGTGCAAGTATTCCGTTTTCGAGTCTTGATAGTTTGACGAGACTGTCTATGAGGAATCTTAGTTTCTCAGCCTGAGCATGGATCGCTTCTGCATTTGAACGGTCAACGCCGGAAAGCTCGCCGTTTTCCAAGAGCTCACTGTATAATATGAGATTTGAGATAGGAGTCTTGGTCTGATGAGAGATATCTGAGATCAGTGACTTTATCTTGTCACGCTCATTTTCTATGTTTTTTGCGGAGATAGAAGAGGAACTTAAAAAAGCTGCAAGCTCCGATTCAAGCTTGGAGAGCCTTCCTTCATCGAAGGTTTCTGCGGGGAATTCACCGTTCATTGCCATATGAAGCATTTTTTCTATAGAATCAAGTATTCTCTTGGAGCGAAGCCTTTCGGTGACTGCGATAATGCAGGCTGCGAGAATCAAGAAGATACCGATTATAAGAATTATATTATCCATTCTGTTTTACCCAACTGTAGCCGATTCCGTATATTGTTTTGATCTTATCCTGAGCAGAGAGCTTGTCTCTGAGTCTTTTTACCGTGACGGAAAGAGCGTTCTCATCGACGTATTCTGCATCGCCTGTCCAGAGTCTGTCTATCAGAGTATCTCTTTTAACGGTCATGCCTGCGTTGTCGGTGAGGATTCGCAGGAGTCGCTGCTCTGTTTTGGAAAGCTCCACGGTTTGTCCGTTATTTGAAAAAATCATGTTTTTATAATCAAAAACATAAGGTGTTTCTGCATATTTTTCAGTGTCTTTTCCTGCATGAGCCTTGCGAAGCTGCGTATTTACTCTTGCGCGGAGTACGGCAAGAGAGAATGGCTTTGTTATGTAATCGTCTGCGCCTTGTTCGAGGCCTGACACAATGTCTTTGTCCGTATCATTTGCGGTAAGCATGATTACAGGAATATCAGGAGTGCTGTCCTTGATCTCTTTTAACAGATCAAGTCCGTTCCCGTCCGGAAGATTTATATCAAGAATTGCAAGAGTAACCATGCCAAGAGCCAGTTGCTCTTTTGCTTCGCTGATGCATTCACACGAAACAAGCTGCCTGCCCGCATCCTTCAATGCCTGGCAAAGGCCGTTGTTAAGCGTAGAATCGTCTTCGACTATCAGAATCTGTTCCAAAATGTGTTCTCCTTATGATGTATAAGTTGTGGTGCTAATGTACTTGACATGTAGAGCGGACGGCTGTCTTTTGATTCATTTACGAATAAGTGAATAAAAGATTGAATGCTAACTAAACTTAGAAATATGTTGTTTTTTGTTCAAGTATTAGATTAGCACATCTATGTCGTGCATTTCTATGCCATTCACTAAGGAAACTTGCAATTTGCTAAGACGGTGCTTCATATGAATAAAATCAGATGCTTTCTTTTGAGGCATGCATATGTTCATCAACTTTCATGTATGTGGTTGCTATAAGTGGGATATTTCGGAATAGAGCGGATTTTGTGGGATTCTCTGCTCATTATTGTGAAATCAATGGAATGAGCAGGCAAAATTAAGAGGTTTTTACTGACTATATAGAGGGATGCGGAAATATGAGCAGTTGCTGAAAGAAAGAATGGACTGCTTATAATTTAGGGAAGGGGCATATGAGCAGACAATATTGGATTGCGATTAGAAAAAATAAAAGCTACTGAGGCTTTTTCAACTGACTATATTATGAGATGTAGAAAATTGAGCAGATGTGACTAGGAAAATGGCTCTGCTCATAATTAAGATAAGACATATCTGAGCAGATTCGAACCGGAAAAACGCACTGCCTATAATAAAAATATACTATATGTGAGCAGATGACGGCGGAGATAGTGATACGATGACATGAAAAATGCACTGCCTATTATTGAACAAATTCCAATATAAGCAGAACAAGCAAGATAAAACCTCCAAAAATAATAAACATTCTCTGAACAAATCATAAACTTTCAATCATCCATCTTAAATCTATCTAAAGAATCTATCCAAAGAATTGCAAAAAGTTTTAATGAGAGTAGCATCTAAAATACAGGCATTTCTATTTTGATTTTCGTAAATAAGGAGGAATGTAAAATGGAATTTAGAAAGCTTATGAAGTACGTTGTAGTTGCAGGATTGATGGGTGCCATCTTTATGACACCGGTTACTGAGGCGGTTGCTGCAGTATCAGGAGAAGAGAAAGATGATGGACCGACTGAAGAAGAACGTGCTGAGGAGGCAAGACAGAAGAAAGTTCAGGAAGAAGTTGAGAATATGATTAAGGAGGCAACGGCTCCTGTAAATAAAACTGTTGCAGGCGTTAAGTCAGCGGTTGACGGCTATTATTTTGCAAAGAAAGTTCAGGGTGTGGCACTTACACCTTCTACTCCCGGAACAGGATCATTTGTAAAGGTTGCAGATACTGATGCAACAAAGAGTTCAGCAGCAGTTGCGGTTGCAAACAATGTTGCGGCTTCATTTAGCGGAACGGTTGGCCCTTGTATAAATGTTTATTACGGAAAGATGGCCGGTGGCAAGTTTACAAGCAGTACAGAAGGAACAGCAGGTACTGTCAGTATCGGAATTCCTGCAGATTTCCAGACAGCAGGCATGGATTATTCTATAGTTGCCGTTTATGCAGGCGGAGCATACAAGGTATTTAATAATACCAGCACTATTGCAAGTGTGGTTACTGCCAATGTTGAGCAGGCTGCATCTTCAAACGTAATGTATGCGGTTGTAAAGAGCCCTGCAGGAACAGCACCTGTACAGGCTGCTAACAATGCTACTGACAGTACAACAAACAATAAAACAGACAGAACCGCAAATAACAGCGCAGATAAGGATAAGAAGAAATCTGAGAGCGCTTCTGCAGGTTCATCAACAGGTGCTTCAGATAAGACAACTGAGAAAGCATCTGAGAGTGCATCAACCGGTGCATCAGATAAGACATCAAACAAGACTTCCGATACAGCATCAGACAGCGCATCAACAGGAGCATCTGATAAGACTTCCAAGACATCAGAGAAGGCTTCTGACAGTGCATCAACAGAGTCTTCAAGATAAATTAAGGCTTTGAGGGATGTCTTTTTCCTGAATATCACATGGGAAAAGATTTTGCGATATGTGGATGGTAACAGATGCGCAAATTTTCATTTTTCGTAGTTTATATACTGTTGAACGTTAATAAATGGTTGTAAACCACGGATAGTTGTGTAATATTATATACTAGCTAAAATGTTAGGTCTCGCCTCATAACATGAAGCGGGACCTATTTACGTTCAACTGGAAGGGGCTGTTGAACATATAGCGAACGGAATCAGAACTTGCCTGATGCTGTTTGTTGTACCGGATTTTGGTCGCTGAAGCGGCATATTTCGTTTTTATGATGGGGAAAAATATGAGTAATTGGGGTTGATTATGAAAAAATATAAGAACTACGTCGCACTTTTTTACGTGCTCTCGGTGTTTTTTGTAATACCGATCTATAACAAGGGTACCTACGAAAATATAAGTGTACACAAGACAGATGCTTATTTATTTTTGTGTGGGATCACTCTTGTTCTTTATGTCATTACATCTGTAATAGATGACTTGCAAAAGATAAATGACGAAAGTCTGCGAAAGAGGACATTTTCTAAGGTTGATGTTGCAATGGCTATCTTTGGAGGAGTGGTCCTGATATCAACATTGTTGTCGGATTCTATAAAAGAATCAGTCTACGGTGTTCCCGGATTTGGCATGGGGGCACTTACCATAATCCTTATGATCTTGTCGTTTTTCTTTATTTCCAGATACTATTTTTATAACACATGGGTGGTGCATGTTATCGTAGCTTCATCTGTGCTTCCGACAATTCTGGCAATCTTGAACAGAACGGGATTCGATCCGCTTTCTATGTTTTCAAGCAGTGCAGATGCGCAGAACAGCTTGTATGTTTCGACATTTGGAAACTACGGCTGGTACAGCGAGTATATGGCGATTATCATTCCGATAGCTGTATACATGCTCTTTACGACAAAAGACAAGATTGAAAGAGTGCTCTACGGAGCATATGTCACACTTGTTGTTTTGGCGATTATTTCATGCGGAACCACTATGATGTTGGTATCAGCTCTTATTGCCGTTTTGTTTGCATTTAAAAGAAAATTTTTACCGGATCGCAAGATCGTTGACGCAAAGCTTGCACCTTGGATTGTGGCAGGTGTAATGCTGGTTTATTTGGTGTGTGTCCTGTTTATCAGCAGAAACGGTGATCTTGCAAACGGAAGAGGATATATATGGAAGCTTTCTTTTGACCTGTACGGAAGTCTTCCTTTGGATAAGAAGATTATAGGTGTCGGTCCTAACAGATATATGTATGCGCTTAACGATTATCTTGCTGCCAAGCCTGAAGCCGCAGCTGAGTTTGCTTCGCGCTTTAACGGCCTTGCACTTACTTCCGCACATAGTGAGTATCTCGACTATCTCGTTTGTACGGGATTCCACGGGCTTTTGGCATATTTATATCTGATCTTCCGCGTAGTAGAGCGCTTTTTAGAGACCGGACTTGGCAAAAAAGATAGAGAAATAGCTTTCATAGCTGCTGTTTCATACATGGCATATTCATTTGCGAATTTTTCAATGGTGTGTGCAACACCTATGTTCTTTATATTGCTTGCAATGGTAGCTAAAGAAAGGCGATAAAAAGTCAAGACTTGTTCTTTTTGTGGTTTTGAGGCTATCATTAAAGATAACTATATTAATGTTGGGAGGGAACCATGAATAACGTCATAATCGGACAATCCGGCGGGCCTACGGCAGCAATCAACGCTTCTGTTGCAGGGGCTTACGTCAGGGCAAAAGAACTTGGAGCACAAAAAGTTTTTGGAATGTTACACGGTATCGAGGGACTCGTAAATGGCAACATTATCGATCTGGACAAGTATCTGTCGGATCCGACCAATGTTGAACTTCTTAAGAGAACACCTGCTTCTGTACTTGGCACATGCAGATACAAGTTATCGGATGCTTCAAAAGACGATACTGATTACAAGAAGATCTTTGATGTTCTTGAAAAGAACAATATTGATAAATTGTTCTATGTTGGTGGAAATGATTCAATGGACACTATAATGCAGCTGTCTGATTATGCCAAAGATCACGGCAAAACCCAGCGCTTTATAGGTATCCCAAAGACAATAGACAACGATCTTCCCGTTACCGATCATTGTCCGGGATTCGGATCGGCAGCTAAGTATATCGCAACAAGTGTAAAAGAGCTTATTCGCGATAACCAGGCAGCAGATACAAGAAATCCGGCTACCGTGATCGTTGAGATAATGGGAAGGAATGCCGGATGGCTTGCTGCTTCGGCAGCTCTTTCAAAAGCAGATGACTGTACGGGACCGGATGCGATATATCTTCCGGAAAAGCCTTTTGATATGGATGCTTTCATGAAACATATGAAAGAACTTTCTGATAAGAAGAAACCCATTCTTATTGCGATTTCAGAAGGAATCAAGCTTGCCGACGGAACCTATGTATGTGAGCTTGGCGGAGACGTAGCAACTGATGCATTCGGACATAAGCAGATGAGTGCTGCGTGCAAAGTTCTTTCTGATAAACTTTCCTCAGAGCTGGGACTCAGAACGAGAACCGTTGAGCTTAGCACACTTCAGAGAGCGGCTTCACATATTGCGTCACTTACAGATGTAAGAGAAGCATATCAGTGCGGCTTTGAAGCTGTTAACGCTGCAAACGCAGGCGAGACCGGCAAGATGATCATCATGAAGAGAATGATGTATCAGACAGGCGGAACCGATAACAACTGGAGCAGTGAATGCCCTTATATGTGCTCTTACGGAACATACGACATTCATTCAATAGCAAATTACGAGAAGATGGTTCCCGATGAGTGGATCACGCCCGACGGATGCGGCCTTACAGAACAGTTTGAGAAATATGCCCGTCCGCTTATCTTTGGCGAAGTAACTCCTATTATGGCAGGAGGACTTCCGAGACATCTTGTTATAAAAGAAGCTTTATAAACATGAATAATTGAATACCGAGGGCCGAAAAAGCCCATAAAACAAGACATTAACGTTTTAACATTGATTTCTATGGCAGTTCATGTTAGAATGTTAATGTTTTGTTGTTGTACTATTAATATCCGTGTAATATGCTGGTATGGGGAAGATTTTACACAAAATGTTTCTAATAATGAATACGCGATAAGCAAGAATTTATAGAAAATTTACTGTAAAATCTAACAGAAATAAATGATAATATATTTAAACGGGGTAAAATATCGTTTGATATATGACGCTCGAAAGGAGACGAGACATGGACGGCATGAGAAATAAGGACTATTTGAATGAACAGGATATGTCAACAGTTTTTGTTGACGGCCTTCTTGCAAATAACATGGAGGATGACGATGATTTTGAACCGGAGACGTTCTCATCATCACAGAGGGATTCAGAAATAAAGAATAATAAAGAAGCTTCCAAAGGAGGAACTCAAATGAAATCAGACAGAGCAGAGAACCGCTCGGAGGGGGCAGAAATTGTAAATATAAGTAAAGCAATGCCAAATATGTCAGGTGGTGATTATATGAGAGATTCGTCTTTGAAAAAATCGAACACAACATTTGATACACCCGTAGAGGATGTCAACTTATCCGATATTGATGCCATGATGGCAGCAATAAAAGCAGAGATGCCCGAAAATGTATTTGATATTCCTATCGATAGCAAAGATGTAGAAGTAGAGGAAGAGAATAAAACTGAAGAAATTCCTGATTATATAGGTGAGTTTCTTGCCAAGGAAAAAGAAATGGCCGCTCAGAATGCACAAAAGGAAGAAAAGCCCAAGGATACGGTTAAGTTCTCTGATGAAATAAATAATTCCGCAAGGGATAATGTTAAGAGTGAGAGGGCTGACATTCCTGTTAAGCCTTCAGTTCAGCGTATGGAAGAGCCTGCGCTTGATGAAGATATAATAGATGAAGATGATTTCGATTTTGATGAGAATCCAAGCTATGATGATGAGATCAAGATCGAAGAGTTCGACAGATCTGCAGCGAAGCCTTCTGAGCCCAGAGTCGGAAGAAGATTTGATGATGAGATAAGAGTCGAAGAGTTCGACAGAACATCTTCCGAGAAGTCTTCCGGAGTAAGAATCGACAGAAGATTTGACGATCAGATCAAGATGGAAGAGTTTGGAAAGACAACAGATCCTTCCGCAACAAGAATTGACAGAAGATTTGACGACCGGATACAGGTTGAAGAATTTGATTATACGGTTAAGCCTTCACCGGCAAGACCCGACAGAGTATATGAGGATGCTATAAAAGCTGAAGAGTCTGATTATACTGTTAAGCCTTTTGCTGAGAAGAAGACTGAGAAATTCAGCGATTCTCTCAAGAACGATGATTTTGGATTTGATGTTAAGCCTGCAGATTCAGGTGCCGGCAGAAGATTCAGTGATGAGATAAAGGTAGATGATTCAAATCGTGAGCCCAGAGCTTATACAACACGTGCAAGAGCAAATATGGATGCAATGAGATCTGAGGGAGAAGAACTCGGATTTGATTCTGATTATCCGATCAAGGTTTCTGCTGCTCATACAGATTCACTTGGCATGGATACATTGGGTTCAGAGATGAGCAGCGATTCATTTGAGTCTCTTTCTGTAAGCAGCGACGCAGACAGAAGAGATGCATTCAGATCGGACAGACGCGAAGATAAGTTTGAATCAGACAGATTTGGTTCCGACAGACGCGAAGATAAGTTTGAATCAGACAGATTTGGTTCCGACAGACGCGAAGATAAGTTTGAATCAGACAGATTTGGCTCCGACAGACGCGAAGATAAGTTTGAATCAGACAGATTTGGTTCCGGCAGACGTGAAGACAAGTTTAGATCGGACGGATTTGGATCGGACAGGCGTGATGATAGATTTAGTTCAGACAGACGTGATGATAAGTTCAGTTCTGACAGATATGAAGACAAGTTAAGTTCAGACAGATTCGGATCAGACAGACGTGAAGATAAGTTTAGTTCTGATATGCGTGATGATGTAATTAAGTCTGAGAACCGCAGCGATGCGTTTGAGTCTCTTTCTGTAAGCAGCGAGCCTGTATACAGAGATGCAGATAAGGTTAGAAAGTTTAGCGATACATATAAGGCTTCACCTGAGAAGACAGATACATTGGATATGGATGCAATGATCTCAGCAGCTGCTGAAGAAGACAGACTTGCATTTGACGATGTTCCTGTATTTAAAGAGGAGAAGAGCATAAAGAGCGAGCCCGTAGCCGAGCCTGTAATTGCTCCCGTAGCTAAGACTCCTGTAGCAAAGGCTCCTGTTGCGAAAGCTCCCGAAGAGAAGCTTGATTCTATTCTTGGCGCAGAGGTTGATGCTCTTACGACATCTTCTGAAGATGAAGAGGATTCATCCGCCATTATGAGTTTTGACGATGCTATTGACGGAATAACAAAGGATATGCAGAATTTCCTTGATGGCGAAGATTATGACTACACATATGTATGGTCCGGAACAAAAGAAACAATCATCATGAAGACTGTCCAGGGCAAAGCGGTTGCTCTTGTTTATGAAGATGAAGAGTTTGCTTCATTCGAAGATAATTATACAAGGGACAACAGAACGGGCTATATCGCCATCGTGAACTCTTTTGTAAAAGAGACCATCAAGGGTGGAAGCGGTATCAAGATCAAGAGACACAAAGGAACAAAGGCTATTGATCGCTGATATTAATATGAATATATAAACATATATGAAGGCTATCGGTACTTTTAGCGCCGGTAGCCTTTTTGGATTTATAGAGTTAAGATATAAAAGTAAGGTTTTATAAAAAAGTGGTGTCGTAATACGGATGAATAAGGAGATAATAATATGTCAAAGCATACCAATATGCAACGAGATGTACTGATTCTTAATCTTGAAGAGCAGCTTGAAGGGATTGCAAAAGATCAGTTTGGAAAGGTGTTAAAAGACTGCACAGATCGTGAAGCTTATTATGTGCTTTTGGAAATGACGAGCCGTTTGATGGATGTTACGGAACTTAATAACGGTGAGAAAAAAATATACTACATCTCTATGGAGTTTTTGATCGGAAAACTTCTTTCCAATAATCTTATTAATCTTCGTGTCTATGACAGGATAAAAGATATATTGGCAAAAAACGGCAAAGATCTTGCCAAGATCGAAGAGTACGAGCCTGAGCCGTCTCTGGGAAACGGTGGTCTCGGAAGGCTTGCCGCATGCTTCCTTGATTCTATAGCAACTCTCGGACTTGCCGGGGAGGGAATCGGACTCAACTATCATTTTGGACTTTTTAAGCAGGTGTTTAAGGATAATCTCCAAGTTGAAGAGAAGAATGACTGGATAGAGAAGAACAGCTGGCTTGAGAAGACAGATACGACTTTTGATATTTATTTTGGCAGAAAGAAAGTAGTGTCGCGCCTTTACAACATGAATATCGTCGGATACAGATCCGGTGTCAACAAGCTCAGGCTGTTTGATATAGAGTCGATAGATGAAAAACTTGTAAAAGAGGGAATTAACTTCGATAAAACAAAGACCAAGAATAATCTCACTCTTTTCCTGTATCCCGATGACTCGGATGTGGCCGGAAATCTCCTTAGGATATATCAGGAGTATTTCCTCGTATCGAACGCTGCACATCTGATTCTCAGAGAACAGAAGGAGCGTCAGTACGATCTGCACGAGCTTCATAACCATGCTGTGATTCAGATCAACGATACGCATCCAACAATGATAATTCCTGAGCTTATCAGGATACTTGTTGAGGAGAAGGCGTTTAATATTGATGAGGCGATAAGCGTGGTGAGCAAGACCTGTGCATATACAAATCATACCATTCTTGCGGAAGCGCTTGAAACATGGCCTCTTGAGTATCTTGAAAAGGTAGTTCCGCAGCTTGTTCCTTATATCAAAGAACTGGATAAGAGGATAAGGGCTAAGTACAAGAGTTCTAAAGTTCAGATCATTGATAAAGAAAAGAAAGTCCATATGGCATTTATCGATATCCACTATGGATTCTCGGTAAACGGCGTTGCGGCAATACATACCGAGATACTTAAAAACAGCGAACTAAAAGACTTTTATAAGATTTATCCCGATAAATTTAATAACAAGACAAACGGAATAACTTTCAGAAGATGGCTCTTTTCATGCAACAGCCCTCTGACAGATTTTATCTCTGACGTTGTCGGAGACGGCTTTAAAAAAGATGCCACAAAGCTTGAGAAACTCCTTGAATACAAGGATGATCAGATAACTCTCGAAAAGCTTGATGAGATAAAGATGCTAAAGAAAAAAGAACTTGCGGCATTTATAAAAGAGCATGAAAACATCGAGATAGATCCCGAATCAATCTTTGACATTCAGGTAAAGAGGCTGCATGAGTACAAGAGGCAGCAGATGAATGCTCTTTATATAATTCACAAGTATCTTGAGATAAAGGGCGGAAAAAAGCCTAAGAGACCGATCACATTTATATTCGGTGCAAAGGCAGCTCCCGCTTATGTTATTGCAAAAGATATTATTCATCTCATTCTTGTGCTTCAGGAAATAATAAATAACGACAAAGATGTAAATAAGTACATGAAAGTCGTTATGGCTCAGAACTACAACGTATCATATGCCGAGAAGCTTATTCCCGCCTGTGACGTTTCTGAGCAGATATCGCTTGCTTCAAAAGAAGCTTCGGGAACCGGTAATATGAAGTTTATGCTAAACGGAGCCGTGACACTGGGAACGGATGACGGAGCAAATGTCGAGATTCACGAGCTTGTCGGAGATGATAACATATTTATTTTTGGCGCGAGCGCTGACGAAGTTATCAAACATTACAAGAAAGCCGATTATGTATCAAAGGATTATTACAAGAAAAGTCCCGTGATAAAAGAGGCGGTTGATTTTATTGTCAGCAGAAAATGTTTGAAAGTAGGGCATAAAGAGAACCTTGAGAGGCTCTACAATGAGCTCTTAAATAAAGACTGGTTCATGACTCTTCTCGACCTTGAAAGCTATATCAAGAAGAAGGACGAGATTTTTGAGGCATATGAAGACAGAGACAGATGGAGACAGATGATGCTTGTAAATATTGCAAAAGCGGGATTCTTCTCATCTGACAGAACGATAGAAGAGTATAACAGAGACATCTGGAAATGCTGATGCACCAAGCGCTCAACCTCCCCACACCCAACAGGGGGCGGGGAAGTGAGTGCATTCAAAAAGGCCTGCGAGATGTTCGCAGACCTTTTTAAGTTTGCGCGCCATGGGCGCGCTCTAACGGGTGCAAGTCCCAAACACGCCCAGATAGTGGGAAGTGTATAGCCGAACAGCAAGGGTGTCCATCGTGAGGTGGAATCTGAAGGAAGCTGTAAGCAAATCTCTGGTCCGACGGACAGGAATCACATATAAGGCTAGGCTACGAGAGATAAGTTGGCTTAAAGCAACAAAGTCTAATAACTATCACTTTTGTAGTAGCAGAGTAAATGTGGCGGATATATGGAGAGAAAGAGCGCGCGCCTTAAGCGTGGAGGTCTCACAGGGGTTTCATTAGCCTAGTAACAACGAACTGTGAGAAGTCAGCCGAACCCATAGTA
>NZ_AUJY01000031.1 GCF_000424465.1 Butyrivibrio hungatei NK4A153
GCCATGTTTTAAAGTCCACTGTAGCATGCTAAAATCATGCTACAGGAGGGAAAGTCATGACAGAAAAAGAACTCGCTGCAAAGCTTAGAGAGAAATACATCCAAAATCCGCCGGAAGGCATGTCGGCGGAAGAAATCCGTAACATGAGCGATGAAGATATCCTTGATATGGATTACTTCATGCACGAAGATGATGATTTCTATGATGAGGTAGACTGATAACCAGGTTATTCAGCATACCTCCGCTTTGCGTGGCCCGGTCTTGTCCGGGCCTTTTAATTAAAGATTTCGCCGTAAGGCGAAATTTCCTATTAAATGAAAAAAGGTCGCTCTCACGACCATAGAAATAATCAAACGTCATTTTCTTTTCTCCTCTTTTAACTGCCTCATCTCTTCCAAAATCTTACGGGTACACCAGCCGATACACGGCTGATGTCTTCCGTAAGGACAACTTCTACAGGCTACGGGCTTCATGCCTGTTCCTCTTTTCATTAAAGAGCCTCGCCGCCACGGGAACGAGGACGTGTGCTCTTTTCGTGCGCCGGTTCTTTACGCTTCTTGGCATCAAGCTTATCGAGGGTTGATTCACGCTTCTTTTCGTTAACCCTCTCCTGATATTTCCCTGCAAGCTCAAACAGCTTTTCCTTGGAATCATAGTGATAAACGCTGTCTGTAAGCACATCTTCAGGAGCGACCTGCGTCTCATTTACCTCTTTTACCATGCCTTCCAAGTTGTTTATATCTACGTTTCCGTCGTCTTTTACAAGTAAAACTTCATGGATCGAACTTGGTAAAATAAAGAAGTCACCGCCGACTCTCTCAGCCGCCTGATCCATAAAATCCTGATAGGCAATGACGCCTGCACCCTGAGTCTTGTCGGGCACCGATGCAACAAATAACGGATTCTCAGGCATAACAGGGATCATATCTTTTGCTTCAGGCCCCATCATCTCAAGCAGAGTCTCTGCCATAGTCTGAATGACAGCAGGTCTCATTACCGGAGCATACTGCAGCGCATCTGCATGAAGCTGTTCCGGAGTGATGCCGTAGCTATCAAGGAGCTGGTTTGTTACAAGTATTGAGCCCATGCCTTCTTTGTCAATATCAAGCACGAAGCGATATACAACAGCCATATCCTCTATGTTTCTGTGCGGAACCCCCTTCAAAAGTTCTGCATTTCGCCCGGAAGATACAACCTCCATGGAAAGCTTCTCTTTCATCCGGTCATAATCATTAAGTTCCTCCAAATTGAAATCAGGACGGTCATGTAAAGCCCTGTCTGCCCTTTCTGCTACTTCATTTACCAATGAGTCATAACTCATGCCGCCCTCATAGCGCTCGTGGATCTCGGTAAGATTGAGATTCACACCGATCGTTGCTTCCTGCGGCTTGATAGTAACTGCCTCATAGGTCTGATTCATCTTCTGAACCTCATGTGGCTCCACCAGGTACTCCCCGCCACCAGACTGCAATCTCTCCTTCAAATCTTCCACGAACTGTTCTTTGAATTTCTCGTACTCCATTCTTTATCCTCCTATGAAATGAATTGTTACCGCCCAAAATGAGCGCAAAAAAAGAACAGCTACCTCTTTCTGAAATAACTGCTCTATGTAATCGGGACTATTTTGATTTGTTAATCTAAGTCTTTCTTCTCGAAATCCTCAATATTCAATTCACGTCTAAGTTCATCTTTTGTTGGCATGTACGGCAAATACTTTGCAGCAAAAATCTGCTTATTGTCTTCCGGCAAAGTATATTCTACATCTTCTACACGCATAAGGCTTCGCTAATGAGTCC
The DNA here is from genome assembly GCF_000424465.1 of Butyrivibrio hungatei NK4A153. Lineage (GTDB taxonomy): Bacteria > Bacillota > Clostridia > Lachnospirales > Lachnospiraceae > Butyrivibrio > Butyrivibrio hungatei_A. Next base: position 1,797 of record NZ_AUJY01000031.1, read on the forward strand.
AACTCAATTCCGAACGCAATGCGTTCGCATTTGGGAAAGCAAAGCAAAACTGCCGCATCATCTATAAGACTTTCCGCATCTTCTTATTCCAGTAATGGCCTTTATCAGACCATTATTCATATGACTAATAAGCTTGTCCAAATATCGTTGTCTTGCAATTACCATAAAGCACACCTCATTTTAGATTTTAGGTACATGTACCTTTATTCTAAAGTGTTCCTTCTCCCTCCGCCGAGCCATAGCCATACCACCTCGTAGTGCTCGGAAATCATGGTAAGAGCGAGATTCACGCCGACTGTAGGCACCCACCAGCCTGTAATTTTTCCTTCAAGTCTTCTACGAACTGTTATTTGAATTCAGGACGCAATGCGTCACGAATTGGAAATATATTATAAAACCGACGCATATTACGTAAATTACTTTCATCAAATCCCTTGCCGAATCTCATAGCATATGCCGTTAAAAAAAAATGAACAGCTATCCTTTCGGATAACTGCTCTATGTAGCGCAAAAATCATGTGTTTCTTCGTTTTTTCTTAATTACAAATTGAGATTTTTTACCCTAAAAAAACAGGGGTTAAACGGGGGTTAAAGCCATATTATGCAAGAGCCAAAGCCCAGTATTCATGCAGGTTTCAAGAGTTTTTAGAGTGCTGTGCCGTGGCAGACAAACAGTATTTTAATCATATATTCCTACTCCTTGATATTCCGAGTTATTCGCTGAAATGCGCACCACCGGTGGATTACAAAAGTGTTTACTCTATCACGCGACATTAAAATAATAACACAATCGTGTAATATTACGGAATATTTCGGAATATCATGGACATGAAAAGTAGTCAAAAAGTAGTCACCCTGGGTTCGCCATTCGGAGATATTCGGAGTTGGGATTGTGCCGTATTTTGGCAAAAACAGCCTTTCGGAATGAGCCTAATTCCCTGCCCACGCCGAAAGGCTGCCTATTTACTACATTATTGATTCCGGCAAACTTGAATTTGTCGATTAACTTCAAATTTTATTTGCAAACCTTCTTTACTGTATTTGCTGTTCTAATTGTTAATCTATCTGCAATTTCATTAGTTGCAGTTTTTTTCCACCAATTACATTTTTGATATTGCTGTCTATCAAAAGTCCAAAATATAACATTCTTATACTTTTGCACTTTTTCAAGTTCATCGGAAGGTGGTCCTACCATCTCATATATTTGCTCAGGTGTATCATCTGAAAGAACAAAAATTAAATTATCATATTTTTCTTTACTATTTGACCCCCACCATTCAGGTGCATTAGATAAAATATCATTTAACACATCTGCTTCAACTACATATACTGGAATTCGAAGTTCAAATCTATTTATAATCATATCTTCAATTCTATTCTTAAGATTATTGTCATCAGATAAAAATGTAACATTGCCACTATTCAAATATGTTGACACCTGCGTAAACCCTGCATTTTCAAGTTCCAACTTCAAATCAGACATTCTAATTTTGTTTTTACCGCTAATATTTATACCACGAAGAAATGCTATATATTTTTTCATTGAGTCCCCCTTAACCATACAAATTAGGATTATCATCTCATAAATGCCCTTATATAGCAAAAAACAGCAGATCAATCATGACCTACTGCCTTAAGTACGAATATAATCTATACAGTTACTTCTGAAGCTGCTTAGTAATAATAGAGCGTTCATTATCAGAAACCCCCATATTATTCAACGTCTGCTCCAATGTCCACTTCATATTACTCATAAGATTTTTAACCATTTCAATCTTAGTATCAGTTGCATATTCTTCTGCATACTCCTTTGCATATTCTTCTGCATACTCTTTTGCATATTCTTCTGCATACTCTTTTGCATATTCTTCTGCATATTTCTTTACTGATTCACACATAACATCACGTCCTTCCTCAGTTTCTTTGAAATGATGCAATCCATCAGCTAACTCTTTATAATTCATGCCATCTGATGAAGTTGAACGGAAATCAGCCATCAGTTTTCCAATTTCATCATTTCCCTTGTAATTACCATTTACATATACAATATGTGAGCCATCATTCAGTGGTTCTTCAATTTCTGAAATAACTCTCTCTGCTCTATATATCGGAAGTCCCTTGCCAAATTTATCATGTTTATAGATAAATATGACGTAAGAATCTTTTAGTATCTTAAATGGATCATTCTCCTTGAGCATTCTGGAATCCATAACCGCGCTATGGAATCTGGCTCTTCGTACATGCGCTCCCTCAGAACTTCCCTGAACTTCTACATTGATTTCCTCGCCATCTTCATCAATAGCATGAATATCAAGCGTAATATCTCTTCCACCAACAATTGGGCTACGCATTTCTTCCTGCGCATCAACCGAAATAACTCGAATATTTCTCTTCAAAATAATTCTCAAAATCAGCTCTGTTGCCGGAATATTCTTGTTAAAAACCAATGTCATCAAGTCATCATCAAAAAGTGTCAGATCATCAATAATCTTCTTAACCTTGGCATCATTTTGATTGCTAATCTTGTTGTTTTCATCTGCCATACTTACTTTTTTCTTACTCCTCGCATTAATAATAGCATCATACCACAATCAAGACAATTATCAAAACATGGATTTAACGCAAACTTAATACACTTTTAGGGTGCCGGCCTCTTGCTTCACCCGTCTTATAATCCAACAAAATCCCGGGTTGAATATTATATACAAACACATTTTTTGCACCCATCCGGTAGGCTTGATTTCTCCTATAGAGCCACGCTTCTTTGTAGGCATCATGCTTCTATCAAGCATAACTGTAGCTGTGCCACAACGTCCAAGCTTATCTTCTTTCGTTTGACATCCTTGCGCCGGAACTTATCATATTCTCTTTTACTATCCAAATTGTGATACGGTCATATGGCACCTCCGGAAAAACATTACGATTATCGCTATATTGCAAGAGGACACACCTTACAAGATTATCCACTCGCCCTTTTTATTTGATCCAATTCTCTTGATTGCACCTTTATCAACCAAGTTCTGCAAGATTCTCTTTACTGTTGAATCTGAGCAACCTAACTGTTCCGCCATTCCGGCTCTGGTTAATGACGGATCTTCACGCAACAACTCGATAATCCGGCTCTCCCTTTCGTCAAGTTTTATTGGGTCATTTATTGGGTCATTTATCGGGTCAGCGTGACCCAATAAAAATTCACCACGTATATGCATCTCTCGATTATGCAGTTCGTGTTTCTCACCTAAAAGCAGGTTTCTAAGGAATTTTTCTAAGAACTCAGTAGTCTCATATATTCCTTCTTTAATGTTTGTATAATTAGCTCTAACCAAAGCATTTCTAAAATACCAAGAATTCTCTGCAAACATATCATTCTCTGCATCAAATCCCAGCATTCTTAAATACTTGATAAAAAATACGGCAGTAGTTCTGGTATTACCTTCACCAAAAGCATGAATCTGCCACAATCTGGAAATAAAAACTGCCAGATGATGAATTGTCTCATCCATTGTCAGGCCATTAAACTTAAAATCTCTTTCCTGTGAAAAGTCATAATCCAAGGTTTCCCGCAAATCTATCGCTCCGCCATAAGAAACAGTATCTCCATCCAATACCCATTCCTTCTTGGTGATGTTATAATCACGTATTTTTCCTGCATGGGAATAAATGCCATTGAATAGTTCCCTATGAATTGAAATATACTGTGTCGGAGAAAAAATGAATGCTTTTTCTGAAAGTAATTTAGCAATCCTGGCAGAAACCTTATCAGCTTCTTCTGTTCTAGTTTCAGCTGCAAGTCGACCATCCTTACTCTCATAATAGCTATTGATTAGATTACCTGCTTCATCAACTGAAATTTCTCCTTCAATACTCTTTCTTGCTGTTTCATAGAGATATTCTGATGGCTTAAGCCCATCTACATCTTGCAATCCAATTGCAGTAGACCATGCCTGCCCCAACTCTTTTCGCGTCGGTGGCAAATTTCTTATATATTCACCAAACGGATCTTTCTTTATATCCTTCATACCATTACTCCATTTAAAAAAAATTACGAAAAATCATTTATATAAAAGTCTATATCCTTCATTGCTATTTCAGGATTACTTTTACTTATAACAACAGATCCATATTCCAATTTAAGAAAATCATCCATAGTCATAACTAAAATCTCCTATCTCAATCAAAATACTGCATCTTCTCAACAACCTTCACAGGGCTCTTTACAAGCGAAGCAAAAGTCTGAGCGTCGCTCTTTTTCCCGACAAGTCCGCCGTAATGGACGGGGATGGCGTATTCCGGCCTTATTGTATTTGCAAGATCCGCAGCTCTCTTAGCATCCATAGTAAACGTTCCTCCAATGGGCAAAAGAGCTATATCACACTTCACCTGCCTTGCCTCCTTAGTAGCTCCCGTATCTCCCGCAATGTAAATGCGCTTTCCGTTAACCCTAAGGATATAGCCCACCCACTCGGCGCGCTTTGGATGAAACGGCTTTATCGTGTTGTAAGCAGGAACAGTCTCCATCTCAAGACCGTTTATCTCCTTGTAAATGCCGGGCTTAACCGTCACAATATCTTTTACATCAGGCTTAAGCTCTCCGGCATCATCCTCCATCTTCTCAGGAACAACAAGAAGCGTATCCGCTTTGATCACCTTCCTGATATCCTCAATCGAAAAATGATCGTAATGCGAATGCGTTATCAAAACATAATCCGCATCATGCGGCTCCTCCTTCATGTGAAAAGGATCCACATAGATCACGCCGAGGTCGCTGCGGATTCTTATGCTGTTTTGGGTAAAAACATCTATATTGTCAGGCATTTCTTTAAACTGCTCCATTCCAATGCTTATTTATATTACTACTCAAAAGTTTTCTTCAACAAAATCGCTTATCTCATCGCGTATTTCAATGTACAGCCACTCTGAGTCATGGTACATTCCGATGCCATCACTCTCCGATGCGGCAGTAAGACTATCTATGAGCATATCGCAGATACTCTTTTTACTTTCGTCATCCTCAAGCTTTTTAGCCTGGTCAAAGCACATCTCTGCGCAATCTCTAAGTAGATCAGATGCTCTATCATCTTTATTTCTGTCATATTCCAGTGCCTTATCATAAATATCATTCCAATATTCTTCCAAGTCTTCTGCCGAGAACCGATAACCCGCCTTCAAAAGAAATAAATCTAACGGAAAGTATCCATTATCGCTGTACTCAATTAAAAGTTCAATCAAATCCTGCTTACTCAAAGAATCCAGTATTTCTCTTATGTCACCCTTGTTGTATAAAAAATATCCTTTCTGCCTTAATATCAAATACTTCTAATCAATATATTTTTCACTTCATCTATACACTCTTCCAAATCATTGCAAAAAATATCATAATATCCATCGCTTCTTATTTCTGTCGGATTTCTTTTTGACAATCCCCGCCATATCGGGTTATTAGTCCAGATTTTATAAGAATCCTTACCTACATATACTGCACATACAGTTTTATCATTTAGCAAGAAATAAATATCCTGATTTGTCTTATCCTCATACTTCTTCAAACTTCGATGCCGAATACTAAACTTGGATTCCACTACAACACTTTCAAAAGCACTGTATGCTTCCTCATATTTCTTTTGTAAAAAAGCCGACATCATATTCTTTCTCTCCTCAAGCCAATAGTTATTGGTACATCTTCAACAAAAAAGTCACCACTTACAAACCTCTCGTATATACCATCTAAGTCTTTCTTTATGCCTTCAAAATTCTGGCTAAGATCCAGCGTTCTAACAACTATCTTGTTTCCGCTCATATTATATTCATCATCCGGTTGTATTTGATCTAGTGTCTTTGCATATAGCAGCATTCCCGCCACGCTACAATCGCTCAGACAACCGGCTTCATAGTTTTTCACATATGAAAAAATCTGATACAAATTTCCCGAGTGGACTTTTTCCTTATCAAACTGCATTTGCATATTATGAGTATAATATTTTGCATCAATTATAAGTGTCCCTCTTCCATCTGCCGTCTGAAGTGTAATATCAGTTTTCATATCAGGTAGATGCCTTCTATTTCCTTCTACTGCCCAATCAACTTTTATTGCATTAGCCTTGATATCCTTATGTTCTCTTCTATAATATTCAAGAATAAACTTTTCATATATTTTATGCTCCTGTTGCTCATCTATAAAATCTGAAAGCTTTACTCCGCCCTCCTGTTTAGTATGAATCATACCTTTTATTACCATCTTACATACAGAAATAAGCATCTGATATATCGAGTTATTCTTGTTATAGTTTACCAGCCAATTAATCCTATGCTCATCAATCACGTCAACTTCATGAAAATAATTCATCAAGCCCTTTAATCTCTTTTTTCGTACATTTGAAATATCGGATTTAATTAGAAGTATCGCAGTTGTTTTAATAATTCTGTTGAGATAAGAATTAACAGAAAACTCATCATATTCACAAACAAGCTGATTTTTATATCTTACGCTACTCTTGATTGTCTCAGCTATATCTATTCTTCCTTTGATAGCGTACATCTTCTCCTCAATTGGAACATACTCCTTAAATATCCCCCGCTTAATAATCTTTTCCACTCCGATACATATTATCGCAGCGCATAAATCTCCTATGTTTTTAAACTCTTCGGTTTCAAGGTTCTTGTATCCTTGATCTTGTAAAGATTGAAAAACATAAGAAAGCATGTAGTATATGTTTTTTATTGGTATATTGATTGACATAAGCGCTCACTCCATGTATCAACCTTAGATTTATTATCAAACCAATACTCTTTTACCAAAGGAATAAGTTCATATTTTACGATATTTGACAACGTCTTTTCTCCAATAGAACCTTTAATACAGAAATAACTATGTCCTATGCAGAATCCCTCTCCCAAAGAATCATCCTTCCTGATTTCTTCGTTTAATTCCTTAATGCAATCAATCAAAGCATTAAATTTTTCATTCTTAAGACTCTCTTTGTATTTTTTGAAACCATCTGTATCAAATCCCGGCTTCATATCAAAAAAAGAAAAGCGTCTTCTCAATGCATAATCAAGCATTGCCAAACTTCTATCTGCTGTATTCATTAGTCCAATTATATATACATTTTTAGGCACGGAGAAATACGTTCCGGAATATAAAAGCTGCAATTCATGCCCTCGCTTATCATTTTCTATGAGCATAAATAATTCGCCAAATATCTTGCTCAGATTTCCTCTATTTATTTCGTCAATGATAAAAAAGTAATTATTTTCCTTATCATCTCTGGCTTTATCACAAAATCTTTGAAAGACTCCCGGTTTAGGTTCATACTCTCCTGTTGCAGTCGGTCGTAATCCCTCTATAAAGTCTTCATATGAATAACTTTGGTGGAACTGTACCATCTCAACTTTACTCTTATCAATACATCCAAGTATTGAATATGCAAGGCGTTCGGCTGAAAATGTTTTTCCAACCCCAGGCGCACCTTGAAGAATCACATTTTTCTTATATTCAATGAGCTCCGCTAAATTATAATAATCTTCTTCGCTCATATATACTTCTTCTAAAAAGCGCTTTCCATCATAAGGCTTAAGTTCAGTATTCTTTATATCATCCTGTTCTTCAATTTCAAGTAACCCATTTAACTTCTCAAGAACATCTGCAAATCTGGTAATATCGGTCAACGTTTTCATAGCGGCCTGCCCCGGATATTGCCACTCTCCTTTATGAGTCCACTTAACTTTCCTATAATTACAATAATCTCCAAAATCATTGTTATATTCATAATCCGATTGAACTATTCCTCTTCCCACAATCTTGTGGATTCCCTTTTTAGCATAAACAATGTCCCCAGGCTTAATTTCGTGAACAAACTGCCATGTTGCAAGAGAATCCATAACATAAGACTTATCGGGATCGATATTATTCCTCATAGCTTCTATCATTTCATCTCTAGAATTATATTCCCGAAGATTCCCTATTTCGTGCCAACCTATTCCCATCACACCACTTGAGTAATACTTATCCCACTTATCAGCATTATTTCCCGGAGCATAAAGCCAATAACGTTTTTTATCCGCATTATCATCATCTAATGTATCTTCTGCATTGTTATTTTTCTTATCATCCCACGCCTGCGCAGAAAACTCTGGAAAAGAGCTATAAGGAAATTTATCCGTGTTCAAACTTCCTCTCAAAGACTCGCACAACTCAATATACACTTTTCCTGATGGATACTTGCCATTAAATAAACCTTGATCATTAAGCTTTTTGCGATTATTTGTATCCAAGTTAATATAATAGAAAGGTCGAATCCAATATAGAGCCATCGTAAGATTCCAGCTAGTTCCCTGAAAAGAAGCAGCCTTATCAAATAATTCCGCAACTTCTTCATTATCACCTTTATCCGCACATGCTATTGCCTTTTCAAAAAGTTTCCAAAATGTTCCTATACGCTCATCCGGCGTGTCGTCTGTAAACCATGCCTTCATAGCAAAAAGAACGGGAATGCCTGTAAAATCTTGCGGAACTTCAGCTGATATTCCAAACACCTTTTTATATTGAGTCAGTAAGGCAATTCTAGTTTTGTCAGATGACTGTTTATTAAATCCACCAAAAAAAGTAAACGGATCCATATCCTGAAAAAAGTGCCCATTACTATAATACTTATAATCAATACCTGCGTCTTCATACGCTTTCCTAATCAACTTAACAAATAATTCCCGATTATCTTTGTACTTCAATATTGCGTCAGCAAGCTCGATATAAAAGTCTGTCCATGAATATTTTTTAATAGTATTGTCCATAGAACCCCCTCCTGCGTTTAAATATGTGGCAAATCTACTAGGCATTCAACATAACCATCCGGAACTGACGACAACAACCTGAGCATTCTCGTGTCAGTGAGCGAAATCTGCTAATAGCCAAACTAAAAGGTCTTTAACAGCTTCTCTTAATGCATAGCTTTTCATCGTCTCAACCTTAATTCTTCCCATGACAGTATTTGTACTTTTTTCCGCTCCCACATGGGCATGAATCATTACGTCCTATTTCTCAATTACTCCCTATCACATTAATCCACATCTCATCCTCTCTTCCGGGTCTGATATCGTGAGTAACCTCATTACCTATCACTGTAAATCCGGCATTCTCCATAACCGGCACAATGCTTTTCTCATTAAAATCAATAAAGCTGCGCTCTCCGCGTTCCTTCACTCCATCGCCATATTTAAAAGACGCGTACATAACACCGCCATCTTTCAAGGAAGCCCTAAGCTTCCCAAGTATCTCAGGCAGTTTCTCTTTTGAAACATGCAATAGTGATGCGCATGCCCATATTCCATCAAACTCATTGTCAAAAGAAATCTCTTCAAATCTCATGTTTAGGACTTCCCTGCCAATGTATGCAGATGCTCTCTTACACATCTCTTCTGATGCGTCAAAAGAAATTACATCAAAGCCAAGATCCATGAAAGCCTTGCTGTCTCTCCCGCTTCCGCACCCAACATCCAAAACTCTTGCATTCTTTGGAAGGAGCGAAGCAAACTTATCCCTCTGATATGACATATCCGCTGCGACACTTCCTTCAAAGAACGAGTCCGCGTTTTTATTATAATACTCTACATTACTATCATTCATAACTTACTGTTTTACTTTCCCCGGTTCCCAAGTGTTTACGTAACCGTTGTTCCTTGCCCAGTCATAGATCATCTTTATTCTTCTTGCAGAATCAGTTGCATCCCTCGTGTTCTTTTCAATCAAAACTTCATTTCGCTCTGAAATCTTATTGAGATAGAAAACCTTTGCAAGCTTATCCCTCTTCTTGTTATTGCATTCAGGGCAAGCCAAAACAAAATTCCAGATCTGATCATCCTTAATAAATGACCACGGAATAAAGTGATCAACCTCAACACTTCGCTTAGTAAGCGTCTTCCCACAATAGAAGCACTTATTCTCAAACTCTTCAAAAAGAATATCCCTATAATAAGCCAAACTACTACGTGTACGCATAGTGCTCTCATCTATCTTGCTTAGGAGATGATCAACAACGCTGTCTTCATTAACCCTCTCAAGAAACTTCGCCCATTCATAATAATTGAGTTTCTCAATGGCAACCTTGTGCTTGCACACAAACTCATACATCCTTGGATTGATGCGAATCCATTCTCCCTTCTTGGAAAAAGAATAGAATAATCCTTGCAGATCGGCATAAAGAGCGCCGACTACATTTTCCTTACATTTAATCTTCACCTTATGACAAATATCAATCTGCATCTCATGTGAAAGACTTTCAAAAGGTATATCATCAAGTATGGCATATTTCTCCTTGCCATAAATAAGCGCTTTCTCAAGCTCCGACTGCCTATTAAGTTTTCCGGGTTTCTTTTGCAGAACGTGGTGCTTTAAAACCAAATTCCAATAGATTTCCGTAAATTTAGAAAAAAGCTGATCAAATGTCAGAACCAACTTGTCATCAGTATTATAAAGATTATCAAGAATCGCCTTAAGAAAACCATACTTATAGCTTGTATCATTCACAGACTTACTCGAAAAAAGAAATGCAAAAGCAGACCACATCTCATCATCTGAGAGAGGTCTGTCTACATATTCAGCTTCCTTTAATGAATATCCTGCTGCCATGTGGGCTCCTATATACGAGAATTACATCCGTGTGCACATTATTTTTTCTTTTTACGCTTTTCACTTTTTTAATTTTTTTCTTTTGTTCCTTTTTATCTATAGGCTCAGCCTGCGATATATCTCCCCCAGTTATTTCCTTCTCCTCACTTGACTCAGCTTTCTTCAATTCTTCTCCAATTTTTATATTATATAATGTCTTTCCGTCAAGATGTTCTAGCTTAATTCTATCTATTTGCTTTTACGAATCATATACTTTATTCTGTAATCGTTTTATTTTTTATGTGGAAAGCGATTCCTTTCTCATTACAGAAGTCAATCACTTCCTTTGCTCTTTCATTGTAGAACTTTTTATGCTCAGGATATCCGGATGTGACATCTTTGCAGTAATTGGTTCTTCCGAAAATGATCTTATCTACGAATCTAACTGCTTTCAGGATTTTCTTCAAATCCTGATCTATTAGATTCGGTGTAGGATAAGGCTCAATGCTAACCCAAGTTTTGCATCCTTTATCGTGAAGTTTTTTTAACGCCACAAGTCTTTCAACATAAGAGGCCGAGCCTGGCTCCATTTTCTTGCGATATTCTTCATCTAACGAAATCAATGTAATACCATACTCATTTTCTTTAGAAAAATCAGCAAGTGTAATTGGTAAAATACCTTTTGTTAACACTGTACACTTAATTCCAGCCGCATTCAGTTTTTTTATAACTGCTATACTCATTTTTTCTATTTCCGGATACCCCATCATGAATGGGTCCGTAGAAAATGATAGATGAACAGACATAATCTTATCTTTCAGTCTTGGAATCTCTTTATCTAAGATTTCCAATGTATTAGATACAAGATATGGCTTAATCCATTCTTCATATGTCTTAATTTGACCAAATCGTTTTTTTAACAAAAAAGCATAGCAGGGATATTTGCAACCATGCGCACACCCCTGCACAAAATTTAATGTATAATCTCCATACTCTACACCCGTTTTATAAAGCATAGATTTTCTCTGTATATGCCCTTCTACTTGCGGCATTCTTAGTAACTCCTATCTGAAAATGTTATTGTTTGACTACGAACTTCAGCACCATAATGTTTCTTCAATGCATCCCATATTTTATTTCTATAATTTCTCGTCGGAAAAACTGGATGATCATATATATATGCAATAACATCACCCTTTGGTACACATGTCTGTCCTCGAAACTTCTTCTGTATATATCCAGCAATATCTTTTAAAGTATAGCAAGATCCATCCGCTATACACTCAATTTCTGTTTCACCAGTTTCAAAATTCATCGTTAATTGACCATAATCATCATTATATATTTTTTTCTTGTCAGAAGATTTGTCCCCAAATGTTTTCCAAGCAATCTCTTTATATAAATCAAAACCACGGTGATGCCCCGTACAATGTATCAAATCATAAACAACAGAATTATGATTATTAAAAAAAGGAAAAGAAGCAACATAATATCTATTCTCTCTGCCACATAAATCCTTTATTATACTTTGAACCTTAAGTTCATATGATTCCCTGCTATTTCCAAACGTAATAAGTTCTTCTATATTTGTTTGATATGTTCTTTCATATTTATTTATCACCTCTTTTTTCTTCGCAACTCTAGCAGCTCTAATCGTATCTGAAACCATATGATTTATAATAACTTCTCCCCAATTTCTCAAAAAAGGCATTAAAGCTTCCCAATCAATATTTGCGTCATACGGATCATAAACTAATAAAAAATTCATTCCTTTAAAAACAGTTTTAAATTGGCTGCTGATCTTATTAAGCAATTCACTAGCATCCATCGAAAATGTTTGAATATTAAAATTCTCAGTTCTTTTTGGAAGTTTTGTATTTAATAAATCAATCTTATTCTCGTCAATATCATTAAAATACAAATAAGCTTGCTTATCTTTATACTTCTTCATAGCTTTTGCTAAAATATTAGCAACTAATAATGCCGTACCTTCTATCACTTCTCCATCTTTTGATTCTCTTCTATACAGCCCACTATTAGACATACAATCTATATATACTATTCCATTACAACTCGAAGATGATAAAAGAATTTCTGCCCACGCCTCAACATATTTTGAAATAATTTCAAACTTTTTAATAGTATGTTTTGATGCGACACTAATAACACTTTTTGCCTTAGAACTAGCCATATCCATCCCTCTCTTTAGAAAAAGCTTTTCGTGATAACCTGCATACTACGTATAGTTTATCACATTGAATGCTATAAATAATATAAAAGCCAAAAGAACTTCATCAATTTTACTCCCTTGAAGATGGCCAGTTTTCATTTTCCACAAACAAGGCAATAATCATTTTTCATATTCTTACCACTCAAGCTCAACCACCTCCCCCGGCTCATAACTTTCCTTAATCTTAGAAAAAAGCTCTTCACGAAATTCCTTAGTTACAGGAAATGCTATATCCTTGTAAATCGTATTTCCTTTTTCATCAACAGTCTTGGTTTTGAAGCTTGGCATTGATACGAAGGTGCCGCCTTTCCTACTTTCTACTATTGAGATATTTCTTACTGAAAAGCTATCTCCAAAAGTTACTGTACAAAGTCCTCTTACATTGTTTGAACTTGCTTCAAGCTTATTTGATTTAATACTTACTTTCATTTCTTTAGTCCTCCTGATAATTATTCTTATTCTCATCCTGCCGGCGCTGAGTGTCGTTGTGGCAAGCAGTGCGTTTGTCCGACAAACGCGTTTTGCGGCTCTTACAACACAGACTCAGTCCGTGAGTTTCGGGAACGTTTATCACGCCCCTCTTTTTCATTTTTGCTTTTATCCTGCAGGTACAACATTTCTAAATTTCGCTTTGCGATCAGATACTCATGGATATCTTTATTGATCCCCGCATACTCCCTAAACTCTTTTTTCTTCTCTTCAAGAATGTGGCCATACTCATCACGAAGCTTACGCATATTGAGCTTCTGACACTTTGGCACCGACTTATAGACTTCCTCTGCTGCCTTATAGATAAGGAGCTCTGCCTCATGCTCACTGTAATATTTCTTACTGTAGCCACTCTTTTTGTAGGTTTCAAACACTTTCCTGTTCGTGGAATAATCGATAATGGCCTGCTGCCTCTTTTTGTTCTCAGATAGAAGTTCTTCCTTCTCCTTCATAGAATCCTTAAGTTCTTTGAGCCTCCCGCTTCTCTCATCGGTCATTTCTTTGAGTTGCTCATAGGACTCGATTTTATGTTCTTGAAGGAAAAGAACCGTCTTAGCCATCTGTTTTGCATTAAAGCGCTTTGCCCAGGTCACATATCCTTTGCCTTTTCCTTCCATGAGCTTTGCTTCAATATCCTTAATAAACTCCAGCTTCTTATCGGTAAAATGC
>NZ_AUJY01000032.1 GCF_000424465.1 Butyrivibrio hungatei NK4A153
ATGCGTAAGCTTCGTGATGAGTATGGCCACATTCTTGAAGAGAAGAAAAAAGAGTTTAGGGAGTATGCGGGGATCAATAAAGATATCCATGAGTATCTGATCGCAAAGCGAAATTTAGAAATGTTGTACCTGCAGGATAAAAGCAAAAATGAAAAAGAGGGGCGTGATAAACGTTCCCGAAACTCACGGACTGAGTCTGTGTTGTAAGAGCCGCAAAACGCGTTTGTCGGACAAACGCACTGCTTGCCACAACGACACTCAGCGCCGGCAGGATGAGAATAAGAATAATTATCAGGAGGACTAAAGAAATGAAAGTAAGTATTAAATCAAATAAGCTTGAAGCAAGTTCAAACAATGTAAGAGGACTTTGTACAGTAACTTTTGGAGATAGCTTTTCAGTAAGAAATATCTCAATAGTAGAAAGTAGGAAAGGCGGCACCTTCGTATCAATGCCAAGCTTCAAAACCAAGACTGTTGATGAAAAAGGAAATACGATTTACAAGGATATAGCATTTCCTGTAACTAAGGAATTTCGTGAAGAGCTTTTTTCTAAGATTAAGGAAAGTTATGAGCCGGGGGAGGTGGTTGAGCTTGAGTGGTAAGAATATGAAAAATGATTATTGCCTTGTTTGTGGAAAATGAAAACTGGCCATCTTCAAGGGAGTAAAATTGATGAAGTTCTTTTGGCTTTTATATTATTTATAGCATTCAATGTGATAAACTATACGTAGTATGCAGGTTATCACGAAAAGCTTTTTCTAAAGAGAGGGATGGATATGGCTAGTTCTAAGGCAAAAAGTGTTATTAGTGTCGCATCAAAACATACTATTAAAAAGTTTGAAATTATTTCAAAATATGTTGAGGCGTGGGCAGAAATTCTTTTATCATCTTCGAGTTGTAATGGAATAGTATATATAGATTGTATGTCTAATAGTGGGCTGTATAGAAGAGAATCAAAAGATGGAGAAGTGATAGAAGGTACGGCATTATTAGTTGCTAATATTTTAGCAAAAGCTATGAAGAAGTATAAAGATAAGCAAGCTTATTTGTATTTTAATGATATTGACGAGAATAAGATTGATTTATTAAATACAAAACTTCCAAAAAGAACTGAGAATTTTAATATTCAAACATTTTCGATGGATGCTAGTGAATTGCTTAATAAGATCAGCAGCCAATTTAAAACTGTTTTTAAAGGAATGAATTTTTTATTAGTTTATGATCCGTATGACGCAAATATTGATTGGGAAGCTTTAATGCCTTTTTTGAGAAATTGGGGAGAAGTTATTATAAATCATATGGTTTCAGATACGATTAGAGCTGCTAGAGTTGCGAAGAAAAAAGAGGTGATAAATAAATATGAAAGAACATATCAAACAAATATAGAAGAACTTATTACGTTTGGAAATAGCAGGGAATCATATGAACTTAAGGTTCAAAGTATAATAAAGGATTTATGTGGCAGAGAGAATAGATATTATGTTGCTTCTTTTCCTTTTTTTAATAATCATAATTCTGTTGTTTATGATTTGATACATTGTACGGGGCATCACCGTGGTTTTGATTTATATAAAGAGATTGCTTGGAAAACATTTGGGGACAAATCTTCTGACAAGAAAAAAATATATAATGATGATTATGGTCAATTAACGATGAATTTTGAAACTGGTGAAACAGAAATTGAGTGTATAGCGGATGGATCTTGCTATACTTTAAAAGATATTGCTGGATATATACAGAAGAAGTTTCGAGGACAGACATGTGTACCAAAGGGTGATGTTATTGCATATATATATGATCATCCAGTTTTTCCGACGAGAAATTATAGAAATAAAATATGGGATGCATTGAAGAAACATTATGGTGCTGAAGTTCGTAGTCAAACAATAACATTTTCAGATAGGAGTTACTAAGAATGCCGCAAGTAGAAGGGCATATACAGAGAAAATCTATGCTTTATAAAACGGGTGTAGAGTATGGAGATTATACATTAAATTTTGTGCAGGGGTGTGCGCATGGTTGCAAATATCCCTGCTATGCTTTTTTGTTAAAAAAACGATTTGGTCAAATTAAGACATATGAAGAATGGATTAAGCCATATCTTGTATCTAATACATTGGAAATCTTAGATAAAGAGATTCCAAGACTGAAAGATAAGATTATGTCTGTTCATCTATCATTTTCTACGGACCCATTCATGATGGGGTATCCGGAAATAGAAAAAATGAGTATAGCAGTTATAAAAAAACTGAATGCGGCTGGAATTAAGTGTACAGTGTTAACAAAAGGTATTTTACCAATTACACTTGCTGATTTTTCTAAAGAAAATGAGTATGGTATTACATTGATTTCGTTAGATGAAGAATATCGCAAGAAAATGGAGCCAGGCTCGGCCTCTTATGTTGAAAGACTTGTGGCGTTAAAAAAACTTCACGATAAAGGATGCAAAACTTGGGTTAGCATTGAGCCTTATCCTACACCGAATCTAATAGATCAGGATTTGAAGAAAATCCTGAAAGCAGTTAGATTCGTAGATAAGATCATTTTCGGAAGAACCAATTACTGCAAAGATGTCACATCCGGATATCCTGAGCATAAAAAGTTCTACAATGAAAGAGCAAAGGAAGTGATTGACTTCTGTAATGAGAAAGGAATCGCTTTCCACATAAAAAATAAAACGATTACAGAATAAAGTATATGATTCGTAAAAGCAAATAGATAGAATTAAGCTAGAACATCTTGACGGAAAGACATTATATAATATAAAAATTGGAGAAGAATTGAAGAAAGCTGAGTCAAGTGAGGAGAAGGAAATAACTGGGGGAGATATATCGCAGGCTGAGCCTATAGATAAAAAGGAACAAAAGAAAAAAATTAAAAAAGTGAAAAGCGTAAAAAGAAAAAATAATGTGCACACGGATGTAATTCTCGTATATAGGAGCCCACATGGCAGCAGGATATTCATTAAAGGAAGCTGAATATGTAGACAGACCTCTCTCAGATGATGAGATGTGGTCTGCTTTTGCATTTCTTTTTTCGAGTAAGTCTGTGAATGATACAAGCTATAAGTATGGTTTTCTTAAGGCGATTCTTGATAATCTTTATAATACTGATGACAAGTTGGTTCTGACATTTGATCAGCTTTTTTCTAAATTTACGGAAATCTATTGGAATTTGGTTTTAAAGCACCACGTTCTGCAAAAGAAACCCGGAAAACTTAATAGGCAGTCGGAGCTTGAGAAAGCGCTTATTTATGGCAAGGAGAAATATGCCATACTTGATGATATACCTTTTGAAAGTCTTTCACATGAGATGCAGATTGATATTTGTCATAAGGTGAAGATTAAATGTAAGGAAAATGTAGTCGGCGCTCTTTATGCCGATCTGCAAGGATTATTCTATTCTTTTTCCAAGAAGGGAGAATGGATTCGCATCAATCCAAGGATGTATGAGTTTGTGTGCAAGCACAAGGTTGCCATTGAGAAACTCAATTATTATGAATGGGCGAAGTTTCTTGAGAGGGTTAATGAAGACAGCGTTGTTGATCATCTCCTAAGCAAGATAGATGAGAGCACTATGCGTACACGTAGTAGTTTGGCTTATTATAGGGATATTCTTTTTGAAGAGTTTGAGAATAAGTGCTTCTATTGTGGGAAGACGCTTACTAAGCGAAGTGTTGAGGTTGATCACTTTATTCCGTGGTCATTTATTAAGGATGATCAGATCTGGAATTTTGTTTTGGCTTGCCCTGAATGCAATAACAAGAAGAGGGATAAGCTTGCAAAGGTTTTCTATCTCAATAAGATTTCAGAGCGAAATGAAGTTTTGATTGAAAAGAACACGAGGGATGCAACTGATTCTGCAAGAAGAATAAAGATGATCTATGACTGGGCAAGGAACAACGGTTACGTAAACACTTGGGAACCGGGGAAAGTAAAACAGTAAGTTATGAATGATAGTAATGTAGAGTATTATAATAAAAACGCGGACTCGTTCTTTGAAGGAAGTGTCGCAGCGGATATGTCATATCAGAGGGATAAGTTTGCTTCGCTCCTTCCAAAGAATGCAAGAGTTTTGGATGTTGGGTGCGGAAGCGGGAGAGACAGCAAGGCTTTCATGGATCTTGGCTTTGATGTAATTTCTTTTGACGCATCAGAAGAGATGTGTAAGAGAGCATCTGCATACATTGGCAGGGAAGTCCTAAACATGAGATTTGAAGAGATTTCTTTTGACAATGAGTTTGATGGAATATGGGCATGCGCATCACTATTGCATGTTTCAAAAGAGAAACTGCCTGAGATACTTGGGAAGCTTAGGGCTTCCTTGAAAGATGGCGGTGTTATGTACGCGTCTTTTAAATATGGCGATGGAGTGAAGGAACGCGGAGAGCGCAGCTTTATTGATTTTAATGAGAAAAGCATTGTGCCGGTTATGGAGAATGCCGGATTTACAGTGATAGGTAATGAGGTTACTCACGATATCAGACCCGGAAGAGAGGATGAGATGTGGATTAATGTGATAGGGAGTAATTGAGAAATAGGACGTAATGATTCATGCCCATGTGGGAGCGGAAAAAAGTACAAATACTGTCATGGGAAGAATTAAGGTTGAGACGATGAAAAGCTATGCATTAAGAGAAGCTGTTAAAGACCTTTTAGTTTGGCTATTAGCAGATTTCGCTCACTGACACGAGAATGCTCAGGTTGTTGTCGTCAGTTCCGGATGGTTATGTTGAATGCCTAGTAGATTTGCCACATATTTAAACGCAGGAGGGGGTTCTATGGACAATACTATTAAAAAATATTCATGGACAGACTTTTATATCGAGCTTGCTGACGCAATATTGAAGTACAAAGATAATCGGGAATTATTTGTTAAGTTGATTAGGAAAGCGTATGAAGACGCAGGTATTGATTATAAGTATTATAGTAATGGGCACTTTTTTCAGGATATGGATCCGTTTACTTTTTTTGGTGGATTTAATAAACAGTCATCTGACAAAACTAGAATTGCCTTACTGACTCAATATAAAAAGGTGTTTGGAATATCAGCTGAAGTTCCGCAAGATTTTACAGGCATTCCCGTTCTTTTTGCTATGAAGGCATGGTTTACAGACGACACGCCGGATGAGCGTATAGGAACATTTTGGAAACTTTTTGAAAAGGCAATAGCATGTGCGGATAAAGGTGATAATGAAGAAGTTGCGGAATTATTTGATAAGGCTGCTTCTTTTCAGGGAACTAGCTGGAATCTTACGATGGCTCTATATTGGATTCGACCTTTCTATTATATTAACTTGGATACAAATAATCGCAAAAAGCTTAATGATCAAGGTTTATTTAATGGCAAGTATCCATCAGGAAAAGTGTATATTGAGTTGTGCGAGTCTTTGAGAGGAAGTTTGAACACGGATAAATTTCCTTATAGCTCTTTTCCAGAGTTTTCTGCGCAGGCGTGGGATGATAAGAAAAATAACAATGCAGAAGATACATTAGATGATGATAATGCGGATAAAAAACGTTATTGGCTTTATGCTCCGGGAAATAATGCTGATAAGTGGGATAAGTATTACTCAAGTGGTGTGATGGGAATAGGTTGGCACGAAATAGGGAATCTTCGGGAATATAATTCTAGAGATGAAATGATAGAAGCTATGAGGAATAATATCGATCCCGATAAGTCTTATGTTATGGATTCTCTTGCAACATGGCAGTTTGTTCACGAAATTAAGCCTGGGGACATTGTTTATGCTAAAAAGGGAATCCACAAGATTGTGGGAAGAGGAATAGTTCAATCGGATTATGAATATAACAATGATTTTGGAGATTATTGTAATTATAGGAAAGTTAAGTGGACTCATAAAGGAGAGTGGCAATATCCGGGGCAGGCCGCTATGAAAACGTTGACCGATATTACCAGATTTGCAGATGTTCTTGAGAAGTTAAATGGGTTACTTGAAATTGAAGAACAGGATGATATAAAGAATACTGAACTTAAGCCTTATGATGGAAAGCGCTTTTTAGAAGAAGTATATATGAGCGAAGAAGATTATTATAATTTAGCGGAGCTCATTGAATATAAGAAAAATGTGATTCTTCAAGGTGCGCCTGGGGTTGGAAAAACATTTTCAGCCGAACGCCTTGCATATTCAATACTTGGATGTATTGATAAGAGTAAAGTTGAGATGGTACAGTTCCACCAAAGTTATTCATATGAAGACTTTATAGAGGGATTACGACCGACTGCAACAGGAGAGTATGAACCTAAACCGGGAGTCTTTCAAAGATTTTGTGATAAAGCCAGAGATGATAAGGAAAATAATTACTTTTTTATCATTGACGAAATAAATAGAGGAAATCTGAGCAAGATATTTGGCGAATTATTTATGCTCATAGAAAATGATAAGCGAGGGCATGAATTGCAGCTTTTATATTCCGGAACGTATTTCTCCGTGCCTAAAAATGTATATATAATTGGACTAATGAATACAGCAGATAGAAGTTTGGCAATGCTTGATTATGCATTGAGAAGACGCTTTTCTTTTTTTGATATGAAGCCGGGATTTGATACAGATGGTTTCAAAAAATACAAAGAGAGTCTTAAGAATGAAAAATTTAATGCTTTGATTGATTGCATTAAGGAATTAAACGAAGAAATCAGGAAGGATGATTCTTTGGGAGAGGGATTCTGCATAGGACATAGTTATTTCTGTATTAAAGGTTCTATTGGAGAAAAGACGTTGTCAAATATCGTAAAATATGAACTTATTCCTTTGGTAAAAGAGTATTGGTTTGATAATAAATCTAAGGTTGATACATGGAGTGAGCGCTTATGTCAATCAATATACCAATAAAAAACATATACTACATGCTTTCTTATGTTTTTCAATCTTTACAAGATCAAGGATACAAGAACCTTGAAACCGAAGAGTTTAAAAACATAGGAGATTTATGCGCTGCGATAATATGTATCGGAGTGGAAAAGATTATTAAGCGGGGGATATTTAAGGAGTATGTTCCAATTGAGGAGAAGATGTACGCTATCAAAGGAAGAATAGATATAGCTGAGACAATCAAGAGTAGCGTAAGATATAAAAATCAGCTTGTTTGTGAATATGATGAGTTTTCTGTTAATTCTTATCTCAACAGAATTATTAAAACAACTGCGATACTTCTAATTAAATCCGATATTTCAAATGTACGAAAAAAGAGATTAAAGGGCTTGATGAATTATTTTCATGAAGTTGACGTGATTGATGAGCATAGGATTAATTGGCTGGTAAACTATAACAAGAATAACTCGATATATCAGATGCTTATTTCTGTATGTAAGATGGTAATAAAAGGTATGATTCATACTAAACAGGAGGGCGGAGTAAAGCTTTCAGATTTTATAGATGAGCAACAGGAGCATAAAATATATGAAAAGTTTATTCTTGAATATTATAGAAGAGAACATAAGGATATCAAGGCTAATGCAATAAAAGTTGATTGGGCAGTAGAAGGAAATAGAAGGCATCTACCTGATATGAAAACTGATATTACACTTCAGACGGCAGATGGAAGAGGGACACTTATAATTGATGCAAAATATTATACTCATAATATGCAAATGCAGTTTGATAAGGAAAAAGTCCACTCGGGAAATTTGTATCAGATTTTTTCATATGTGAAAAACTATGAAGCCGGTTGTCTGAGCGATTGTAGCGTGGCGGGAATGCTGCTATATGCAAAGACACTAGATCAAATACAACCGGATGATGAATATAATATGAGCGGAAACAAGATAGTTGTTAGAACGCTGGATCTTAGCCAGAATTTTGAAGGCATAAAGAAAGACTTAGATGGTATATACGAGAGGTTTGTAAGTGGTGACTTTTTTGTTGAAGATGTACCAATAACTATTGGCTTGAGGAGAGAAAGAATATGATGTCGGCTTTTTTACAAAAGAAATATGAGGAAGCATACAGTGCTTTTGAAAGTGTTGTAGTGGAATCCAAGTTTAGTATTCGGCATCGAAGTTTGAAGAAGTATGAGGATAAGACAAATCAGGATATTTATTTCTTGCTAAATGATAAAACTGTATGTGCAGTATATGTAGGTAAGGATTCTTATAAAATCTGGACTAATAACCCGATATGGCGGGGATTGTCAAAAAGAAATCCGACAGAAATAAGAAGCGATGGATATTATGATATTTTTTGCAATGATTTGGAAGAGTGTATAGATGAAGTGAAAAATATATTGATTAGAAGTATTTGATATTAAGGCAGAAAGGATATTTTTTATACAACAAGGGTGACATAAGAGAAATACTGGATTCTTTGAGTAAGCAGGATTTGATTGAACTTTTAATTGAGTACAGCGATAATGGATACTTTCCGTTAGATTTATTTCTTTTGAAGGCGGGTTATCGGTTCTCGGCAGAAGACTTGGAAGAATATTGGAATGATATTTATGATAAGGCACTGGAATATGACAGAAATAAAGATGATAGAGCATCTG
>NZ_AUJY01000033.1 GCF_000424465.1 Butyrivibrio hungatei NK4A153
TGTCTCCATGGAATCCTGAATGCAAAGAAGCTCTTGATGAGCTGTTCAGGAAACATCAAGATGCTATCTTTGATGCAATGTAATCTTTATCATATGTGAATTGTCAAGGTGCTCCGGGTTCATAAGAACTCGGGGTATATTTTATGGGCAAAAGCCCTTGTACCTGATAACAATGGTGGTTGTTTTACAACCCACCGGATTATTGCGCGCTTACATATAAAGGCAACTACATTATTTAGTTATGCAAGACTATCAAATATAGGCTTGTCTTCCAAATAGTCCGGTAAATCTCTCAATTCTTTAATTCCTTTTTGAGCATTTTTTACGGCACTATTATAAATAGCATAGAATTCAGCCTTTTTCTTCAATTCCGCAGGAGTCATTTCATATCCCCATCCGTAATCATCTCCTGCCAATAGTTGCACTCCGCCTCGTTCAATAATTACTCCATATCCACCAGTAGTCAATATTGGAAATGTAAGCATAGCTCCACCGGCAAGAGAAAAACTCTTATCCGACAAATTTTGCGATTTGTCCGCATGCTCCAAAAAATAAAGCAACGTTAATTCTCCGCCTCCATGTTGTATACCTTTTTTATTATTGTTTTGAGATTTAATCGCTCTTTCTGCTTGCTGATACAATGTCCTCCTATCAGGAGAAACATCAGATAGATAATCAGCTCGAAGTTTTAAAACCTCTAGATTTAACTGTTCTGTTTCTTTTCCATTATTAGCTTGCGCTACTCTATTTGCAAGATCTTTTATTTCAGATACCAATTGTTCCTTTGTTTTTTTGCATCTTCCTGCTGAAGGAATATATGCCCAATTTGGAGCTCCACTCTTTGTTGTTATAGCAGTCTTGTTAGTGTCGATATTTTCTAAGCCCAAGGTATCATTTGAATTAAACAGATATTTATTTCCACCATCAATTTTAATCATCCCCTTCACCTCCCAAATACCTTTGCATCATTTATTTATGCCTACAATATTTATATCGTTGGAATAATGAAAATATTTAGAAATAATTATAACCAAAATAAAGCCATTGAATAAAACAAAGAAAAAAGCCGCAAACTCAGATAGAAAGGAGGCTGGCGGTTTCACTTTATTTTCTGAACCCACTTTTGCCCCTAGTTATGGATATACATCAAATGTTTCACCATTATGTGTATCCGCATGAATACTGTATTCTTTTCCAATCATGATAGCCTTAGCATCATGGCCATGTCCTATATCTCTTGTACATGCTACGGGAAGCACCTCTGAGATATGCATTTTCAAAAGATCATATACAGTAAGCGATGGTCCTGCTTTTTCGTAATTAGTGAAAGTTCCAAGCAATACACCTGATATTTGGTCAAACACACCTATATCATCCAATTGGTTAAAAAGAGTCCCTATCTGCCCGGATTTTCCGCCAAGTGCCTCAAGAAGCAATATCTTCCCATTCATATCAGGCCAGTACCTTGTTCCTGCAAGCTTAGTAAAGCAGCGGATATTGCCGCCTACAACCACACCTTGCATGTCGTTTCCTTGCAAAAAGCTGTATTTTATATCAAACAGGTCATTATTCTTTCCTAAAATGTAATCTGAAAATCTCTGCTTTTGAACATCTCCGCATGACCAGATAATATTTTTTATCTGATAAAGAACTCCCGGCTTGCCCGTCATTGTGTATATGGCGTTAATAACAGTTGTCAGGTCGCTATATCCCCAAAAAGTCTTATCGGTCTTGGCTATGGCGTCATAGTCTAAATATTTTAACACTCCATTAGCCAAGTCTCCGCCGGAAATGTCATAGATTGCATCTATCGCATCATCAGTGTAAAACTTCATGAGATCTTCGGCTCTTTCCTTATCAGTCCCGCTATATTCATCTATAGTTCTCATAATATGCGGTGAAAGAGCTGTTTCAATATTCATGTTGTCAAAAACCTGTTCAAGTTCAGTTATCTGATCCTGCCACTCCGGCAAATGTCCGTTTGAACAAGCTGAAATACCAATTTTCATTATCTTTTCCCTGTTTTTATATAGCTTATCAGTTCCTCTAAATCATCAAAGTCGTCATAGTCTCCCATAATTCCTTCCCGATGATAAACTATACCTGCCTTTTCTGAACCCACTTTTGAACCTAGTTGTGAATATACATCATAAGTGCATATTGTTCTTTAGGCATGAGCCTATAGCCTCTTTTCACTAATCTCTAACAATTCAGCTGCAACCTGATTATTTTCAACCCTCATAAGATTATCCCAGGCTTCTGCTCTTCCAAGTAGGTTCATACCGCCATGCCATACTATCTGATCATCAATAACAGCATAGCACTCTTCAACAGTTTCAGTTTTTCTAACGATTATGCCACCTTTACATAGTTCATCCACTAGTAAAGAGCTTTCTATGACATCCTCATAACCAATAGAATTGGGATCCATGGTTATCACAGTAACTGTTATCCCCTCCTCTAGCCTTGGTTTTAGCAAAGATACAAGCTTTAACACTTTGCTTCGAATAAGCTTTGGGCTTGAAATAACAATATTTTTATCTGCCTCAATCAAATCTCTAAAAAAGACCTCTTCATAGTCTTTCCTATCATATATAGCATTAGCTGCCTGTTTCGTTTGGCCTTGAGGAGTATAAATCTTATAACCAAGTTCTTTATATGTCTTTAGTCGGTTTTTATATTGACGGTCAAAAAACCTAATGTGACTATCAACATAATCATAAACAAGCACATCTTTCTTGCCCTCATATGTTCGATTTAATCTACCTACATACTGTGTCAGGCGACCTTCATATTTTACAGGAGCAGCGAGCATAAGAGTATCCAATCGCGGAAAATTGAAACCTTCTCCTACCTTTGATGCTGTGGCTATCAATATCAATGATTCATTAGAAGGAGTGCTAGTCATCACCTCACGGATTTGAGTGTTTTCTTTCTTGCTATTATCGCCATAGATAACAAAAATATGATCTGCACAATCTTTTAGCACATCTTTCAAAACATCTACATGTCTTTTAAGCTTCGTCAGAATCAAAGGTGTTCTACCTAAGGAAATAGCTGCTTTTACATCCTCTTTGATTTGTTCATTTCTCACTGTGCTATCAACAATCAATTTATCTGCTTTGATAATATCAAGATCTTCTCCTGTTACATTTACAACTCTTGTAAAACGCGGTATTAAAAGACGTTCAATACCCTGTTCATCGGCTTGCTCTTTAGCAGTATACTTGTGCCTTACCTGTCCAAGCATCATATATACAATATCATCGAGCTTATCACTTCTTCCGGGAGTAGCAGAAAGGCCATATACATACTTGGCTCGAACACGATTCAGAACTGCCTGAGCCTGCTTAGACGCAGCATGATGGCATTCATCAAAGATAACCATTCCATAAGAATCTATATTTTTGAAGAATTCTCCCTTATGATACGCTGAACCAACCAAAGCAAAATCAATTATTCCTGTGGTTTTATCATTGCCCGCTTGTAATGTGCCAAAGACACTTTCTCTTACTTTTTCTCTTCCCGATTTAGTTAGATATTTCGGAGGTTTTTCATCTATAACAAGGAATTTTTCAAACTCGCTTATCCACTGTGGCAATAACTCAGTATTTTGAAGCAGAATCAAAGTATTAACTTTTCTTTTTGCAATCATATATGCTGCGAGAACAGTTTTCCCAAATGCCGTCGCCGCACATAAAACTCCATTCTCATATTTTTCTAATCTGGCAGCAGCATATTCCTGCTGTTCCTTAAGCGTTCCGTTAAAACTTACTCTAATTGGTCTGCCGAATTGTCTTTTATCGGTAATATCACATTTTATTCCTGATTCCTTACCCTTGGCCTCTAACTTATCATACATTCCCCTCGGAATCTTGATATAACCTTCACTTTCACTCCATAATGAAATCTGTTTAAAATTGTAATAATTGGATCTCCCCTGCCTTTTATTTGTATAAAACTCTGGATTGTCTATTGTTGCCATACGCTTAATCAGATTCTGTATATTAGGTAAAAGATTAAGTGCATCAACATATATTCCATCATCCAATACAATATGGATTTCATTCCCTACTACATCAGAACTGTTGAACTTCTCCTCTCTTTTCCAAGGACGAATCTGCTTATCAGCATATTTAGTAATTGCCATGGAGGAACTAATACCTTCATTCCATTTCTGAATAAAAGAAATTATTTCCTGCTCCGGAATTTTCCTTATGCTCCTCAATGTTTCCCACTGATCCGGATATGCATTCCAATTTTCATCAATAAAAGCACTATTGCCATTTTCTAATGCTCGCCCCTGTAACGGTAGTGCGACCAAGTTTCCAATCTTACTTAGCACATCCTGTGAGGGATACATTCTATCGTAATACTTGAAAGACGGCATATTAATTGAAACAGCACCTCTATCCAACAGAGCAAAACCAAAGCTCCTTGCCAAAGAAGCTTGAATAGGTTTCTCAAAAAAGATCCATATATGAGCACCTCTTCCGGATCTTGATCTTTCTGTAAGTGCATCAATATTATTCAACTTTAAAATTTTCCTTAATGCATCAACCTCGCTTTTCCAAAGATCATCTGTATTAGCATCATCTGTTTTATAGGAATCTTTAACATGATTATCAAAATCAAACACAAGAAATCTACATGTATTATCTGTAAAAAGAGGATATGCTCCAATTACATCATCACATTCAGGCTTCTTACCTAAAAGATGGTTTTCGATTACTTCAAGTTCAATTTTTCTCCATTTTCTATATGGACAGTCATCATCACAAAAAGTCTTAGCATCATTGTTCTTCGGGCAAATACGATTCCATCTATTATCGCATTGCGGAAAGTATCCGCCATTCTTTCCACGCTTTGCATAAACATCCTCTCTTCCGTGGAACATATAAAAGAAAAACTTTGCCATATCACTGGTTATCGCATACTTTATGATTCTTGCCCCTTGATCAGGATCATATACGTCAGTACTAATGACGTCTTCATCAAAGTAAGCGCGCAATAATCCGGTGGGTTGTAAAACAACCACCATTGTTATCAGGTACAAGGGCTTTTGCCCATAAAATATACCCCGAGTTCTTATGAACCCGGAGCACCTTGACAATTCACATATGATAAAGATTACATTGCATCAAAGATAGCATCTTGATGTTTCCTGAACAGCTCATCAAGAGCTTCTTTGCATTCTGGATTCCATGGAGATAGCTTTTCAAGCTCCTCGTCGCTCATCTGAGATGATGGACATTTGATCAACAGATACTTGAGGTAGTAGTAAACATCTACTCCACAGGCTTTTGCTGTCTCGACCATGGAATAAGTAAGTGCACTTGCGTCAGCACC
>NZ_AUJY01000034.1 GCF_000424465.1 Butyrivibrio hungatei NK4A153
TGTGCGCCCATAAGGGGCGAAGTAAATCCGCAATAACAAGCGGTCGGCACGTTGTTTCACGCCGATGGTCAATGGCTTACCAAGCGAAGAAATTCTAATGGGAACATAGCACGCCATTAAACCCACAAGTTGGCTAATTGCCAAGCCACGACTGAGTGAGGGAGACCAAAAACTGACATAAGGGTAAAACCCATACTGGTTAAAGGACAGTCCAAGAGGCATTAGTGGTGGCTGTAGCGGAAGGCAGTTACAAACGCTATACCGTGTATCGTACTTGCAGAAAATGAGCAGGAAACGTGGAACATATACACGGCTCACCTATATAAGTAGGAACGGACGGAAATCGTACCCGACAGTCAGTTGATGTTTTGTTACTTCGTTACTAAATGGGGATTATCTAAGTCGGAACGCCCAAAAGGCTATGTGCATAGGCACTGAATATCCGATACGGTAACGGAGCTTCCATAGTAGTCCGAGGACCTTGAATTGACAAGGATAGCCGTAAAATCGGAAGCGAATAATAACGCCCACATGGCGAAGGGAAGCAGTCTATTTCGTTTCAATACTGGTAGAAAGGAGGATGTGCGAGACATCATGAGAAATCCAGAATACGTATTGAACAGCTTGCGTGAGCATTCAGCTCAAAACAACTATTCTTATGACAGGTTATACAGAATACTGTATAACCAAGACTTCCTTTTGATGGCGTATCAAAATATATACGCTAATAAAGGAAACATGACCGCAGGCACCGATGGGCAGACCATTGATGCCATGAGTTTGGACAGAATTAACAGAATTATTGACAGTCTGAAAGATGAAAAGTATGTTCCAAACCCAGCGAGGAGAACGTATATCCCAAAGAAAAATGGGAAACTGCGCCCCCTCGGAATACCATCCATCGATGACAAGCTGATACAGGAAGCAATGAGAATGATACTTGAAGCAATCTATGATGATAGTTTTGAGGACACATCACATGGTTTCAGACCAGGCAAAAGCTGTCATACAGCGTTACGCCAAATCCAAAACCGCTTTACAAGGTGTAAGTGGTTCGTAGAAGGAGACATTAAGGGCTTCTTCGACAACATCGACCACAATGTCATGATAGCTATACTGAGGAAGCGCATCAAAGATGAAAAATTCCTGCGACTCATTCGCAAATTTCTTAACGCAGGATATATGGAGGACAATCAGTACCACAATACTTACAGCGGAGCTGTCCAAGGAGGCATCATCAGCCCAATACTGGCGAACATTTATCTCGACCAGTTCGATAAGTGCATGAAGGAGTACAAAGAAAAATTTGATAAAGGCAACAAGCGGACAATCCTAAAAAGCTATACAAAAATGGGTGACAAAAGGCATAGAATCATTGAGAAAATCTCAAAGGAGACAAATGAGTCTAAGCGCATAGAGCTTTTATCCACGCTCAAAGCACATGATGAAATTTACCACTCTATGCCAAGAACAGACGCTATGGACAAGACCTTTAGAAGAATTCAGTACACCCGCTATGCTGATGACTTCCTCATAGGAGTAATAGGCTCTAAAGACGATGCAAGACAGATTAAAGAGGACATTTCAAAATTCCTCAATGATGTACTTAAATTAGAACTGTCACAGGAGAAAACTTTGATAACAATCGCTACCGACAAGGCGAGATTCCTTGGATTTGATATTAGGGCAAGGAAACAAAGCAATCTCAAACGCAAAACAAAGAGTGGATGTTATGCAAGAAATTATGGTGGGCACATTGTTTTAGAAGCACCTACAGAACTGATTAGGAAGAAGCTCTTACAGCTTGATGCCATGGAAATCAAATATGTGAACGGTGACGAGATATGGAAGCCCAAGATGCGTAAAAGCCTATGCTGTAAACAGGATATCTATATCCTCAACCAGTACAACAGCGAAGTCAGAGGTATATGCAACTTTTATTCCATAGCCAACAACAGGTCGAAGCTTCATAAGTTTCGTTACATCATGGAATACAGTATGTACAAGACTTTCGCCTGCAAATACCGCACTACTAAGGCAGACATAATTGAGCGTTACAGACTCAATAAGGACTTTGCCGTCAAGTATAAAGATTTCAAAGGCAATGACAAGGTCAGAAAATTCTGGAAAGGCAGTTTAGCAAGAAATGACTTTCCAAAAGGCAGCGAAGTTGACATCATGTTCTCCAGTAAACCAGTGACGTATAAAAACAATCCGTCACTTGCAAAAAGACTTAAAGCCAACACTTGCGAATGGTGTGGCAAATACGCTACTGATGTGGTCATGCATCAGGTAAGAACCTTAAAAGAATTGGACAGCAGTTTACCATGGAATGCCCATATGATAAAAATCAATAGGAAAACATTGGTTGTCTGTCCACAATGTCATGAGATGATTCATTCTTAAGTAAGCTGAGAAATAGATGGGAAGCCGGATACAGCGACGAGTTGTAAGTCCGGTTTCGGGGCGAGTCCTCGGAAACCTGCTACAGCAATGTAGCAAGGCGCTGAGGGCTTAGCCTACTCAATGCAATCTCAATGGATGGGAAAAAGAAATTCCGAAATTTCTACTTTTCAGGAATTGCGCTTAGAAGAATTTCAGATATTATCTGCCTCGAAAACGGTCTGTCTATAATAAAAACAACTCCGTACAAAGAAAGAAAAAGCAAAGGCAGATATTCAAGGAAAGAGCATTTTACCGATAAGAAGCTGGAGTTTATTAAGGATATTGAAGCAAAGCTCATGGAAGGAAAAGGCAAAGGATATGTGACCTGGGCAAAGCGCTTTAATGCAAAACAGATGGCAAAGACAATTCTGTTCCTTCAAGAACATAAAATTGAGTCTTACGAGCAACTTAAAGAAATCACCGATGAGAGATGTGGGAAACTCAAGGAACTTAAGGATTCAATGAAGAAGAAGGAAGCGCTTCTTTCGGAGAACAAAAAACGGCAGCAGGCCATTATAGATTATTCCAAGAGCAGGAAAGTATTTGAAGCCTACAAAAAGAGCGGATACAGTAAGAAATTTTACAGTGAGCATGAAGCGCAGCTTCTTATCTATAAGGCAGCAGAGGAAGTCTATAAGTCGGTGCCAAAAGGACAGAAGCTCAATATGCGTAAGCTTCGTGATGAGTATGGCCACATTCTTGAAGAGAAGAAAAAAGAGTTTAGGGAGTATGCGGGGATCAATAAAGATATCCATGAGTA
>NZ_AUJY01000035.1 GCF_000424465.1 Butyrivibrio hungatei NK4A153
TGTAAACGTCAATGAAAAAGTTTACCACTCGCTACCGAATTAGTTTACCACTTCGCTAGCGAAAAACTTTACCATTTGACCATTTTTCGCTGGTGAATAAGTTTACCAGTAGCGATACTGAAAAAGTTTACCACTAACGCTACCGAAAAAGTTTACCACCAAGTTTCTTGTTATGGGGAACACCGCAATAGCAGCATTCCCCGAGTTACTTTAGTTATAATACATAGTTTTCGAATGGCAGGTCCTCATCAAGATGAACCTTATGGGCATGAGCTTTGAAGTATTCAAAATCCTCTGTAAGCCCCTTCCATTTGATATAATCGCTCAAGTATTGATTCTCATTGGAAAGATACTTGATATCCTGATCCTGGCTATGTATGTGATCATACATTTCCTCGAGCACTTCCTTTAGCTGGTTGTAGGAAGCTTTCTTAACTTTCTGCATATTTCTTACCTCCTCTCTTTGAGGCGGTAACCTTAGCGGCATGTTCGGCACGATAAGGATGCTCTGAGTTCATGTTGAGCACATGAGATCTGAAGGTAAGTCGGTCAATCAGAGCTGTTACCATTGTTGTATTCTCAAACATGGTGGTCCACTCTGAAAAGCTTAAATTTGTTGATACTATGATGCTTTTTCTTTCAGCTCTGTCAGCTATTACCTTGAACAGTAATTCTGACTGATGTCTGTTGAATGTCAGATAGCTGAGCTCGTCGATTATAAGGAGATCTGCTTTTGATATCTGCTTCTCAAGACGGATAAGCTTGTGATTATCTTGAGCTTCTATGAGTTCATTGGATAAGTTGGCTGCAGTAAAGAACTTGACGTTCATTCCCTGCATACATGCTTTTATACCAAGAGCTATTGAAAGATGTGTCTTTCCGGTGCCAGGATTGCCTATCATTACTATGTTCTGGCGGTTATCAACAAAATCGCATGAAGCCAGTTCATTTATAAATGCTTCTGTGAGATGTTCAAATCTGCTGAAGTCCAGTTCATCAATGGTCTTCAGGTATGGAAAGTTTGCAGATTTGATTTTTCGTTGTCTGTTACTTTCCGTGCGGGCTTCGAGTTCCTGCTTCATAAGAGCGACAAGGAAGTCATCATAGCCCTGATCCTTATTGAGTTGTTTTATGACATCTGGGTACCTGTTAAAGCTTGGTACACGTAGTTGTTTAGCATATAGTTCTATTGTTTGTTTATTAACTTCATTCATCTTGGCATTACCCCGCATTTCTTGTCATAAGTTGACAGGTCTGTAGAGATTACGTTGACATCACGCTTGAAATGTATGATGTTGGACTCTGGTGTTTCCCGCAGTTGGCTACGGACTATATCTACCGTAGGTACAATACCTGGCGGGAGACTGCGCTTGATATCGAGTACCTTATCGACGCCATGATCAACGCAGAGCCTAAGGAGCTTGACCATCTCCTTGTTACCACCGGGAAGCATCTTGCCCCAGTCAAGGAGTTCCTTGTCAACAGTTGCTCTTACAGGTTTAGCCTGGAACACAGCCCTTGGCTTACGTTCCAGAAGATCAATGTAATGCTCAAGACGATATTCAGTTTTGTTCTTTCCATAGGCGCGATCATGAGTTGCTATGAGAACGCCTTTGTGATAGATATGCACTGTATTGGCATAGCCTTTTACAGTAACATCCTTCCTAAGATATTTAACAGGTACTGAGTAGTTGTTCTTATCAAATCTTACTGTTGAGTAATCACCAACAGAAGGAGTCTCAGTCTTGCTGGTATCAAACCTGTAAGTAGGAACGGAATGGAGATAGTACCTTTCAACTTCATAAGCCTCTTTAACTGAAACTGATTTAGTGGTAACCTTATGGGTGTTCATATAGTCAGTACAGGAGGCAAGGAGCTGGGCGTTTAATTCGTCGATGCTCTTTACTCTTGGCACTGGCACCATAAAGTTCTTTCTTGCGAAACCAACCAGGTTTTCAACAAGTCCTTTTTCGTTTCCACTTGCTATGTTACAGAATTCAGTTTTAAAGGCATAATGGGCAGCAAATGCTTTGTATCCATCAGTTGCTTTGGCATGTTTTCCGAAGCCTTCTTTAACAGCAACCTTGGCATTATCGAAGATAAGCCTTAAAGGAACACCGCCAAAGAAATCAAACATCTTTTGTTGGGCTTCGAGAAATGATTCCGTGTTCTGTGAGTAGTAAGCCTGAACAAAGATAGCACAGCTGTTACAGAGTCTTCCACAGAAGAACTGGACTTTGGTTTTCTGCCCGTTAATGTATGCAGTGGCTTCGCCCCAGTCAATCTGGCCGGCATCACCAGGGTCGTACTCAAGTGGAATGTCAGCCTGTGGCGAGATGTCCATTTCTGCTCTGAGCGTTTTAACCAGTTTTCTGATTGTTGATTCAGCACCTCTGAAGCCCTTTTCGAAAACAAGACGGTCATAAATGCGCTTGGCAGTGTGCCATTGTTTTGAGAGATTTTCTTTCTTATCTTCTTCAAGACAGGCACGGGCAAAATCAATCACTTCCTGAGTAACCACCTCAGAGTCCCGATGATATGGTTTCCGTTCATCAGGATGCGTATCGCCTCTGCAATACTTTTTAACGGTCTGCCGGGATATACCCAGCTTTCTGGCAATGGACCGTATGGATTCGCCGTCGTTATAGCGGCTGCGGATTTGGTAGTAGAGATCCATTTCGACTATCATCACCTTTCTCCCTTCATGATTTTTTCATACACTAAAAATCATAAAGGACTTAACTCAAGGTGGTAAACTTTTTCACTAGCGATATGGATGAAACTGGTCAACTTTTATAATAGCGTTTACA
>NZ_AUJY01000036.1 GCF_000424465.1 Butyrivibrio hungatei NK4A153
GCATATTGCCTATGGGGCAATGACAATCTTATCAAGATTCGTTCCGAAAGCTCTTTTTCGAAAGAACTACGACAACGTGCAGATAAACTTGGGCTCAAATATTTAAAAAATGCGTCTATTGATAATAAAACAGCCCGTGGATATAAGGGAATATGCGCTATCCACACGTTAAAAGATATTCCCTTCAAAAACTAAAAGGCAGAAAGGCATCCGTTTTTAATCAATTTCTTTTTACCCATATAAAATCTTCATTGATTTCAAAAATCGTGCCTATGTGCCTAATTATTGATATTTCATGGCTTTAATCATGTTTTTCTCAGCCTTATATAAGGCCTATGTGACTTTTAAATAAAAACAATTATTTCTTAAGCTGATGAATAAAAAACTGATAAGGAGGTGCTTACAATTGAATAATGTCAATAAAGATGCAATTGCAAGTACTCCTCCATCTGTTTTTGCATCAAGTTATCACAATAATTTCAAAATTAAGAAACTTCAATGTATCGTAAATGAAGAAGATAAAGAAGAATCCAGAGATATTTCTCAATTGAATAAAATTTTAAAATCTGCTACTCTCGTTGCAGGCGATGGCGGCGAGATTTTAAATATGATCTCAAAGAAAAAAACTAAACTTGTTGAAAAAGTCTATAGAACTGCACATCCGCGCGCAAAGGAGGAATTATTTTATAAAGGCTCAGATGGAAGATGGAAAAGTAAAAATCCTACATTCAGTGCTAAAAGCCGAGAAGAATTAGTTGAAAAGCTTTATAACTTTTTCTTTTCTCATACTTTTGAAGAAGTTTATCTTGAATGGGTTGATATGCGTATAAGGCATGGTGTTAAATCCAATAAGACTATTCAGGAAGATCTTACATTACTAAAAAATGTCTTTAAAAATGAGCCAATTGCACAAATGCAGATTGCTGATATCAAGAAGAAAGACATAAAGTATATGTTTGAGCGATGGACTGGTCCAGGGCTAATTACCAGAAAAGCTTTTGTAAATCGAAAATCAGCATTAAATGGCGTTTTTATATATGCTGCTGAAAATGAATACATACCCTTAAACTTTATTCCATCCATAGGAACAACAGAACTTAAGTTTAAGGAGCCACGGCATATCAACAAGGCTTTCCACCTCGAAGACAGGGATGCTCTTTTAAAACACTTAAAATCAATTAAACAGGATGGATATACTTTAGCTATTCAACTTGCGCTTTACTCAACCTTCAGAGTTGGTGAGCTACGAGCAATCAGATATGAAGATATTCGTGGAAATATACTTACTATCAAACACCAGCTTGTTGAAGAATCAGTATACTCAATTGATACCAAAAAGATGAAAGTAACTAAAGCTCCCAGACATATAAATGAAAAACTTCCAAAAGGAAATTCTCATTTTTCTGTCAGGGAAATCTATCTGGTACCAGAAGCTTTAGCAATCATTGAAAAAGCACATGAACTTAATCCAGACGGAGAGTATCTTTTCATGTGCCATGGAAGAACAATCAACAATGATACTTTTAATGAGCGTCTTAGAAAATATTGCGCTGATGCAGGTGTTCCTTATCTTTCAAGCCACAAATTACGCTTCACTGTTGCATCAACACTACGCGCCGCAGGTGTAGATATTGCCTATTTACAAAAAACTTTAGGACATTCAAATCGTGCCATGACAGAACATTATATCTATGAAACTGTTGCAGAACCTGAAGGTATTGAAAACCAACTAATGAATGCTCTAAGTATAGGTTAATATTCATGCAAAAACAATGCATAATATTGTACGCAATATATCTCGCTGAACCTCAGTATTTTCAATACGTGGAACCCTTTTGGAGCAAAATGGAACCATTGAATAAAACAAAGAAAAAAGCCGCAAACTCAGATAGCATCTAAGTTTACGACTCAACACATTACTGCCGGCGACCGGGATCGAACCGGTACGGGTATTACTACCCACGGGATTTTAAGTCCCGGGCGTCTGCCAGTTCCGCCACGCCGGCATACCATATTTATGATGGTAAAAAATTCGCGATATGCATAGCACATATCGCGAGTGGGGCCTACAGGGCTCGAACCTGTGACCCTCTGCTTGTAAGGCAGATGCTCTCCCAGCTGAGCTAAGACCCCTTATTTATCTGGGATGGTTCTAATATAAAACCGAGTGGAGCTTCAGGGACTTGAACCCGGGACCGACCGGTTATGAGCCGGTTGCTCTAACCAACTGAGCTAAAGCTCCTGAAAAAATAAAATGTTTGAACTAAATATAACAAGAACAAACAAGTGACTCCGACGAGAATCGAACTCGTGTTACCGCCGTGAAAGGGCGATGTCTTGACCGCTTGACCACGGAGCCATATTACAGACCGTAGTTACA
>NZ_AUJY01000037.1 GCF_000424465.1 Butyrivibrio hungatei NK4A153
AATCGAGTAGGAGGAATTTCTCATAAATGAGAAATTCCGACCTCTCACACCACCGTGCGTACCGTTCGGTACACGGCGGTTCAATCAACTTAACAAGTAACACACTTTTCGGTGTAGTAATCTAACATTGAGACTAATCCAAATGAGGTTAGTCTCTTTGTACTTATAGCCTTTTGTACCCATCCATTGTGAGCGAGTCTTGCATATCTGTCTCCGCAGTAGGCGATATTATACGCCGCCCATCTTGGTACGTCCAGCTTCATCAAATTCTTAGCTCTATTCTGTGGAGTTTTCCAATGCTTCCAAATACACATACGCAATCTAAAACGAATTCTTGAGTCCATTTCCTTGCAAAGTGTTTTCATACTACCTATCTTGAAGTAGTTTATCCAACCTCTGATGAGCTGATTGAGCTTTTCCACCTTGTAACTGTTGCTAACGCCCCAACTACGGCTAGTAAGTTCTTTCATTCTCTTATTAAACTTTGCTACTGATTTTGCATGCGGCTTTGCCTTAAACTGATGTGCCCTTGAGTCAAAGTAAAATCCAAATCCAAGATATTTAAGTCCTTGTGGTTTGTCCACTTTACTCTTGGTCATGTTGACCTTGAGACCTAGTTTTTCCTCAATGAATCGCGAGATATTTCTCATGACTCTATTAGCAGACATTTCACTTCCGACCATGATGATACAATCGTCTGCGTATCTTACAAAGTTAAGCCCTCGCTTTTCCATCTCCTTATCTAGTTCATTCAACATGATATTCGCCAGTAATGGCGAGAGATTTCCTCCTTGTGGTGTTCCCACAATGGAGTCCTCGTACTCATCATCAATCATGATTCCGCTGACTAGGTACTTTCTAACGATAGAAATAACATCTCCATCTTTTATGGTTCTACCTATGATAGTCATAAGTTTATCGTGATTAACTGTGTCGAAGAACTTTTCCAAGTCAATATCTACAATCCAGTCATTACCATTATTCATCATATCGAGCGCTGTTAGGATTGCTTGCTGTGCACATCTATTAGGTCTGAATCCATAACTGTGGTCATGG
Organism: Butyrivibrio hungatei NK4A153; assembly: GCF_000424465.1. Taxonomy (GTDB): domain Bacteria; phylum Bacillota; class Clostridia; order Lachnospirales; family Lachnospiraceae; genus Butyrivibrio; species Butyrivibrio hungatei_A. The sequence goes on from NZ_AUJY01000037.1 coordinate 1,057, forward strand.
AATTGTTCCTCATAGATTGGTGTTAATACCTGTGCTATGGCCTGTTGTATGAATCTGTCTGTTACTGTTGGTACTCCTAGGTTTCTGACACCGCCATCAGGCTTTGGTATCTCTACTCTTCGTACTGGCTGAGGTTTATATTTTCTTGTCCTCAACTGTTCCTTGATGATTTCGCCGTTCTTTGCAAGATGTTCCTTGAGTTCTGTGTACTTCATTCCGTCCACTCCCTCTGCACCTTTGTTTCGTACGACTTGCAGATATGCTCTGTTGAGATTATCGCTAGAAAGTATCTGCTCCATTAGACTACTTGTGTCCATGCGTTCTTTCCTTTCCGTCTCGCTTGATTTGACCACCCTTATCCCGATTAATTCGGCAGATGTTGTCATTTCTGCAATACGAGACATACTCAAACTTGTTGATTGTTCACCCCTTCACTCCATCTCCATTACAGAGACTTCTTCGCTACTATGGGTTCGGCTGACTTCTCACAGTTCGTTGTTACTAGGCTAATGAAACCCCTGTGAGACCTCCACGCTTAAGGCGCGCGCTCTTTCTCTCCATATATCCGCCACATTTACTCTGCTACTACAAAAGTGATAGTTATTAGACTTTGTTGCTTTAAGCCAACTTATCTCTCGTAGCCTAGCCTTATATGTGATTCCTGTCCGTCGGACCAGAGATTTGCTTACAGCTTCCTTCAGATTCCACCTCACGATGGACACCCTTGCTGTTCGGCTATACACTTCCCACTATCTGGGCGTGTTTGGGACTTGCACCCGTTAGAGCGCGCCCATGGCGCGCAAACTTA
>NZ_AUJY01000038.1 GCF_000424465.1 Butyrivibrio hungatei NK4A153
TAAAAAAGTGCCTATGGCACTTCAACTCCCCTGCCCCTCAATCATGAGGGGTGGGGTTGTTTTTTGCCATAAATCTTTCATAATAGTTTTATGAAGCGTAATACTCTACAAGAATTATTCATCGACCATTACGAAGAAGTTCAATATACTCTTCATCCACGATCATCTGTCATGGAAAACATAGACAAGATGATCAACTGTGGTGACCCTTCATTTGGCGGGGCCATGTATGGTTGCCCCAAATGCGGGAATTTTAAGTTTGTTCCTTTTCGATGTCATTCTCGTTTCTGTCCCTCTTGCGGTGCCAAGTACTCTATTGAGAGAGCCCAGGCCATGTCTTTCAAACTCATTAACTGTAAACATCGCCACGTTGTTTTCACTATTGCCGAAGAATTACGCCATTACTTTTTAGAAGACCGCGATCTTCTGAATTGTCTTTTTGACGCTGCCAGCAGCGTTATACAACGAATGTTCTACAAGATGAACAAGAGTTTCAACTTTACACCCGGATACATACTTGTCCTTCATACTTTTGGCAGGTCCTTACAATGGAATCCTCATATACACTGCCTTTTATCTGAAGGTGGCATTGGCGACAATTGTTTCTGGCGTAATGTCCAGCATTTCAACTACACTTTTATGAGGCAGGCATTCAGAACTGCTCTTCTAAATCTCATAGAAGAAAGAATAACCGATCCAGTTAAAAAAGCTAAGTTCAAAAAGGACAAAGCCCTTTCATACAAAAATCAGAAAGATGGATTCTATATCCATGCTAAGCCAAATCTTGCCGATTCTAAAACAGTTGCCAAATACATTGGACGCTACCTTGGCAGGCCTGTCATAGCCCTCTCACGCATCGATGGTTATAACAAGGATAAGGACACCGTAACCTTCCACTATAATCGTCACGAGGATGATGTTCTAGTAACAGAAACTCATGCATCCATGGATTTCATAAAGCTACTAATCCAACATATACCTGAAAAAGGATTCAAGATGATCAGGTATTATGGTGTTTATGCCAGACACAGAGAGTCTGATAAAAAACTTAGCAGACTCGTCCATCCTTCCAAACATAAGATTCTTAAATCCTTCACCAAATGGCGTGCAGGAATACTTGCTGCATTTGGCTATGACACTCTGCAATGCCCCAGTTGTAATACAACCATGCTATTTCAAGAGCTGTACTATGCTCATAAACGCGTTTCTCTCGAAGACTTATATGAAAAGGCTATGGGAAAGTGCCGTCCCAAGTGTCGAGCTCCTGGACAAGATAGCTTTTCTAGTCCAAGCCATGTTTTAAAGTCCACTGTAGCATGCTAAAATCATGCTACAGGAGGGAAAGTCATGACAGAAAAAGAACTCGCTGCAAAGCTTAGAGAGAAATACATCCAAAATCCGCCGGAAGGCATGTCGGCGGAAGAAATCCGTAACATGAGCGATGAAGATATCCTTGATATGGATTACTTCATGCACGAAGATGATGATTTCTATGATGAGGTAGACTGATAACCAGGTTATTCAGCATACCTCCGCTTTGCGTGGCCCGGTCTTGTCCGGGCCTTTTAATTAAAGATTTCGCCGTAAGGCGAAATTTCCTATTAAA